>JANRJH010000051.1:0-79945 GCA_033764075.1 Saprospiraceae bacterium
GGGGCCTTCCAGACCGTCGAAAATGCCCGGCTGTTTGCCCGGGTTGTCGGGCAGGTGTTGCATCAGGGCGGGGCTGAGAATATCGCGCACGAGCGTGGTTTTGCCCGAGCCCGATACGCCGCTCACCACGGTCAGGCAATGCAGCGGCACCCGGATCGTGACGTTTTTCAGGTTGTGCTGGCGGGCGCCTTTGAGGGTCAGAAAATCCGTGGTTTTGCGCCGGACGGGCGGCGTCGGAATAGCCCTGATACCGCCGAGGTATTGGGCGGTGAGGCTTTCCGGGGCGGCTTTCCCGATGTCGGCAATCGGGCCGGCAAACACGACGTTGCCGCCATGCACGCCCGCTTCGGGGCCCATATCGACCAGAAAGTCGGCGTTTTTGATCACTTCTTCCTCGTGCTCCACTACCACGACGGTATTGCCCAGGTCGCGCAGGTTTTTGAGCACGCGTACCAGCCGGCCTGTGTCGCGCGGGTGCAGCCCCACGGAGGGTTCGTCGAGCAGGTACATGGAAGCGGTCAGGTTGGAGCCCAGGGTGCGGGTGAGGTGGATGCGCTGGGTTTCGCCGCCGGATAGCGTGTTCGACACGCGATCGAGGGTGAGGTAGCCCAGGCCGAGTTCGACCATAAAGTCGAGGCGGCCGTTGATTTCGAGCAGCAGGCGTTTGGCCACGGCGCGGTCGTGCTCGCTGATGTTGAGTTGTTTGAAGAACTGCTGCACCTCGTCGAGCGGCAGGGTGGTCAGGTCGGCGATGTTGCGACCGTCGATTTTTACGCAGAGGGCTTCGCTGCGCAGCCGGCCGCCTTCGCAGCTGGGGCATACGGTGCGGCCCCGGTAGCGGGCAAGGGCCACGCGGTTCTGGATTTTATAGGTTTTGCTCTCCAGTTCTTTAAAAAAGGCATTCACACCCTCGAAGTACTGATTGCCGGTCCAGAGCAGTTTTTGTTCGGCTTTGCTCAGGTCTTCGTAGGGTTTGTGTACCGGGAAATCGAAGTGGTGGGCCTGCTGGAGGAAATGCGACAGCCACTCGCCGTATTTCTCGCCTTTCCAGGGCGCGATGGCGCCTTCGTACACCGATTTGGTTCTGTCGGGCACTACTTTATCAGGGTCGATGCCGAGCACCCGGCCGTAGCCTTCGCAGGTAGGGCAGGCGCCGTAGGGGTTGTTGTAGTTGAACAGCTGGGGGGTGGGTTCGGGGAACTGGATACCGTCGAGTTCAAAGCGGTTGTTGAACTGGCGCGACTGCGGATGCTCGTCATCCACGATCTCCACCCAACATTCGCCCTCGCTCTCCTGAAAAGCGGTGTTCACGCTGTCGGCCAGCCGCATGAATTCGGCCTCATCTTCCGGGTTGACGATAAAGCGGTCGATGAGCACCGTAAGGCCCAGCTCACGAAACTGATAGGCAGGCTCCTGCAGGTCGAACCGGTCGGACGCCAGCAGGTCTTCGATGCGCAGGATCTCGCCCTGTACGTGTACCCGGTTGTAGCCTTTTTGCAGGAGCAGGTCCAGCTCCTGTTTGAGCGTGCGCTCCTTGTACTTCTCGGAAAAGGGGATGAGCACCAGTCCGCGGGCGCCGGTGGGCCGGCCACGGATGAAGTCGATCACGTCGCGCACCTCGTGCTTGCGCACCTCCTCACCGCTGACGGGGGAGTAAAAACGGCCGATGCGCGCGTACAGCAGGCGCAGGAAATCGTACACTTCCGTCATAGAGCCGACCGTAGACCGGGCATTGCCGGTGGTGACGCGCTGCTCGATGGCGATGGCCGGGCATATGCCGCGGATGAAGTCCACATCCGGTTTTTTCATGCGGCCCAGAAACTGGCGGGCGTAGCTGGACAAGCTCTCCACGTACCGGCGCTGCCCTTCGGCGTACAGGGTGTCCATGGTGATGCTCGACTTGCCGGAACCCGACACGCCGGTGACCACCACCAGCTTGTTTTTCGGGATGCGCAGGCTGACATTTTGCAGGTTGTTCACCCGGGCGCCCTGAATGTGGATCACGCTGGGGTCGACGAAGTCGGTTTCGACGCGGTCGGACTTTGATCTTACGGCCATAATGCTGTAACAGATGAGGGGCGTTTTTGATTAACGGCTCAGCGCGCCTCCTCCAGCAGCGCTCCGAAAAAATCCGCCAGCGTCCACCCCGCTGCGCGGGCCTGTTGGGGCACCAGGCTGGCGGCCGACAGGCCGGGGATGGTATTGGCTTCGAGGAAGTGAAACGTGCCGCCGGACAGAATATAATCGAACCGAACCACCCCCCGGCACCCCAGTGCCTCGTACAGGTACCGGGAGCGGGCCTGACACTCGGCTGTTTCCTCCGGCGTGAGCGAGGCGGGTGTTACCTCCTGCGACCGGCCTTCGTACTTGGCGGCATAATCGAAAAACTCGCCCTCGGGAATGATCTCGGTGACCGGCAGCACTGCGATTTCTCCCTTGTGCCGGAAAGCGCCGTTGGAGAATTCTCGGCCGGGCAGATAACTTTCCACCACCACCTCGGCATCGTAGCGGAAAGCCTCCTCGAGTGCGGGCGGCAGTTCCGCTGCCGTTTTTACCTTGGTGACGCCAAAACTGGAACCCTGGGTGTTGGGCTTCACGAACAAAGGGAAACCCATGTCCGCCAATTCAGCCGGATCAAATACCTGATCCTTGCGCAGCAATACAGAGCGGGCCATGGGCGCCCCTGTCGCCGCCAGGAATTGCTTGGTGCGCTGCTTGTTCATGGTGAGCGCGCTCACAAAGCCGTCGCAACACGTGTACGGAATCCCCATGATCTCCAAATACCCTTGCAGCTTGCCGTCCTCCAGCGGACTGCCGTGCAGCGCGGCAAAAGCGGCGTCGAAACGGATATGTTCACCGCGCAGGCTGAGCGAAAAGTCGTTCTTGTCGACAGGGGTACCTGTTTCGCGCTCGCACCACGCCGACCCGTTGATGTCGATCTCAAAACAACGGTACCGGTCTGCCGGCAAGTGCGCCCGTACAACGGCAGAACTCTGCAGGGAAATGACACGCTCGGCGGTGTCTCCGCCGGTAAGGATGGCAATGGTGCGCATGGCAAGGTGTTTGGGGCAAAGGTAGCCACGATTTTCGAGTGGCGAGTGGCGAGTGGCGAGTGGCGAATTGTGTGTGTGCCTAAAATAGGCTAACAAAAATTAGTGAATTGTTAATTGAAGTCGAGTTTCGATGCCCCGGTATGGGAAGGAGGGATCCAGCAAACCGATCCGATGTTTGCAAGCCATCGGATCGGTAACCCCGGGCGTTGACATACCAAGGCGATGGCTGCGAGCCATCGCCTTGGTAATCATGGACTTCACTTTGTACATTTTAAAAATATTTAAATTAAAATGTACAATGCTCAATGGCCACTGTATTAAGTTTTGGTTAACCAAGCCTACCGCCCCACCACCAGCGGCCGCACCCCACCGTCGTTCACCCGTACAAAGTACACCCCCGGTGGCCACGCGCCGGTATCCACATACCGGCGTCCGCCGCTGACGCGCGGCGCGCTGAATACCGTCCGACCCAGCGCGTCGTAAACAGCAATGTCGGCGTACACCCCGGCAGACCACTCCAGCGTCACCATATCGCCGGCCGGGTTGGGGTACATGGTCAGACCATAGTTTTCGTACACCTCGGTTGTCGGGATCAGCAGGTTGCACAGGTTGGTGTCGGGGTTCAACTCGATCCAGCCTTTGGGGCTCAGGTCCCTTCCTGCGAAAGCGGCGTAATTGACCGGGTAGCGGTCCATCCGAAAGGTCTGGTTGGCGCCAGGGTTCACGATGGCGCCCTGCGACACCGGTGCGCCGTTTTGCAGGGGCGTTTTGTATTCCCACACGATCTCGTTTTGCGGTGTGAGCTCGAAGGCGTAACCGGGGCGCCCCACCTGGATGAGAAAATTGCCGTTGGGTAGATACTGGATGCTCGACAGGCCGTCGGACTGCATTTTGGCGGGATCAACCGGATGGGTGATGGTCTTGTCAAATTGCGCCGGCCCCCACACGTTCCCGGTCATGGGGTATTCCCATGTGTACATGTCGAAATTTGGGGTAAATACATTGGCAGTCGAGTAGCTCACCGAGACCTGGTTGTTGTACGCCTGTATCTTGCCGTAAAAAGGGTCGATGGGGTCTATAAAGTCGTCGATCCACCGTGTAGCATGCTGATAAAACAGTCGGATGTCCGAACTGTCGCCGGCCCGGTAGGCCGCCGGGTTGCCCCAACGGTACATCAGGTCGCCGCCACGTCCGCTGAACCCGCCAGTGTGCCCGGCCGCCTCTGCGGTGGTGGTGGTATGGTCTATGATCCACACCTCGTTGAAGGTGGGCACGCTGAGCAGAATCTGGTCGTTCACCGGGTCGTAATCGATGGCGTTGCTGTGCATCCAGTCGGCGTCGCCGTCGCTGGTGTCCCAGTTCAGGTCGATCAGCTCGGGGTGGGCGGCCACGTCGCCGTAGTTGTCTTTGGTGGGGTCGAAGTCCTGCACCAGGTGATCCCAGGCATGCCACTCCCAGATCACGGGGTTGGCGCTGGCGGCCGGATCAACCTCGAGGATATAGTCGGGCCACAGCACCTGATCGGTCAGCAGGGCGGGGTTGCGGCCGGCCTGGATGGCTTCGGCGGCTGTTTTGCGCTCCCAGACGATCATGAGTATGGTGTTGTCGGGCGTCACGGCGATGTCGTGGTGCAGGCGGTCGAGCGAGTCGTTGAGGGTGTAAGCCCAGGCGAGGTTGTTATCCCAGTCGCGCACCTCCACCGTAGCGCCGCCGCCGCCGGCCCAGATGGGGTCGTTGGTGACGGCAGCCGGGCGCTTGGTTTTCACCAGGTTGCCGTTGGGCATCAGGTAGGCGGTGTTGCCGGGTCGCAGGTTGGCCGCATCCGTCCAGGTGTGCACGATTTCCCCGCAGTTGTTCAGGAGGTAAACGGTGGACTGGTTGTGCGGGTAAATGAGGTTGTACCCGTCGAATGACCTGGATGGATTGTAAGACAGCAGCCCTACGGTGTTTTGCCCGTACAGGGCGGAGGCGAGCAGACAGGCGAACAGTGCGGAGAAAAAGCGCATGTAATATCAGTGTTTAATCAGGTTGAATATCATCGGTTGGTGGTATCCCGCTGGATGCACCTGCAAGACGTACCCGCCGGCAGGCCAGTCGGCGCAGGCAATGGAAATCGTTTCGCCCGCATGGGCGCCACGATAGACCAGGCGTCCGAGGACGTCGGCGACGGCGACCGTCAGTTCGTTTCCGGTGTCGTTTTGCAGCGTCAGTTGGTCGCGAAGGGGATTCCCGTGCACAAAAATACGCATTTCAGCGTCAGGTTCCGGGCCGTTGCCCACCGTTTGCAACACGCACGTTTCGGGCAGGGGGTTGAGCTCGACCAGCGGGCCGGGCGTCAAATCCCTGCCGGCGAAAGCCGGGTACCCGGGCGCGTAGCGCGTCACCCGGAAGGTGGCGTTGTTGGCCGGCGTCTGCCCCTGCGACACAGGACCGAGCATCCCCACGGGATTGATGTACGACCAGTGGGTGTTCCCCAGGGTATCTACCTCAAAAAAACGTCCGTCATCGCCTTCGCAGACAACGATGTTGCCGTTCGGGACGGCATGGGCGCCGCTGATGTTCGACGAGTAAAAATTGGCATCGGAGTAGCTCCAGTCGGAAGCGGCCGGCCCGAACGGCTGGCCGGGGTTCAGGTCATAAGTACCCAGGTCGTTGAGCGGGGGCGCCCACACTTCGACGCTGGAGAGGTTGCCGCCGGGGCGTCCCACGCCGTTGTTGAACACCATGAGCTTACCTGCCCACGGGTGTTCGCCGGCCACCCATCGGACGTCGTGCGGCCCCCAGAGCCGGCGCTGCACGGCGCCTCCGCGCCCGTACGCCTGCGGGTTGCCCCAGCGGTACAGGATGTCGCCGCCGCGTCCGCTGTTGCCGCCGGTCGATCCGGCGGCCTCGGCCGTGGTGGTGCTGTGGTCTATGATCCAGATCTCGCTCAACACCCGGGAGCAGAGGGCGATCTGGTCGAGTTGAGGGTTGTAGGACACGGCGTTACAGTGCACCCAGTCCGACGTATTGGGCTGCCCGGTGTTGATGTCCAGCCGCTCCGGCCGGTCGGCGATGCCGGGGGCGTAATTGGGCAGCCCGGGGGCGGCGTCCTGCACGAGGTGGTCCCACAGGCGCCACTGCCAAACAATTTCGGCGGAGTCGGCGCCCACCGGCCGGATCTCCACCAGATGCTCGGGCCACAGCCCGGTCGACGACACGGTGTTCGGCCTGCGCCCCAGGGCCTCGGCCTCGGCGGCCGTCACGCGCTCCCAGGCCAACACGAGGATGTTGCCGTTGGGCAGGGGCGCCACGTCGTGGTGCTGGTGCACCCGGTCGTCGGCATATTCCCAGGCCCACAGGAGGTCGCCTTCCCAGCTGAACAGCTCCAGCCGCCCGCCAACGCCGCCGCCGGAGAAGCTACCGCCTACGCGGCCGGTACGCAGGAGGTTCCCGTTTTCCAGCAGGTAGACCGACAGGCCGGGCTGGTAGTTGCTCGTCCAGCGCCGGACCTCGTGTCCGCAGTTGTCGATCAGGTATGTCAGCCGGCCGGTGGTAAAAAGCGTGTACCCGTTGAAGGCCGGAGCATCGTTTTGAAAAACGCCTACCGTGCGGTTCTGCGCCAACAGCGTACCGAAGCTGAAAAGAAAAAAAAGGAAAAATCTGAACTGCATACCCCGAATTTGGGGACAAATGTACGTTTTCGCGCGCCGTCGGCGAGCATCGCCGTAAGTTGTGGCTGAAATTAGCCAAAAACAAACACCGGATGACGCGATGAAACCTGTTCGGTTGCGCCCGCAAACACTTCTTTACGGCCGATTGCCGACGACCCTGCTGCTGCTCCTGGCCGCGTGCTCGCCGGCGCGGCGCCTGACCCGAACCATCGAGCAACAGCCCGCCCTGCGCACGGCCCAGGTGGGCATCTGCCTCTGGGACGCCGAAACGGGGCGGGAGCGATACGCCTTTCGGGCCGAAAAACGATTCACGCCAGCGTCAACGGCCAAAATACTCACCCTGGCCACCTGTCTGAATACACTTGGGGACTCCCTACCGCGGCTGGCATACGACTGGGGGGAGGATACCTCCGAACCGGACGGCATGTGGTTTCTCTGCGGCGCCGGCGACCCCACCACCCTTCACCCCGACTTTGCGGCGTGGCAGCCCCCACCCGTTTTTTTACAACAGCACCCGCAAACCTATATGGTCTACTTCCTGGAGCATTCCAGCGCCGGCCGTCTGGAACGCTACGGTAAAGGGTGGGCCTGGGACGACTTCGGGTTCGGGTACTCCACCGAGATCAGCCCCTTCCCGGTGTATGGCAACCAGGTGACCGTTACGCCGACCGTCGACGGTTACCGGGTGGCGCCTCCGGAGCTGGACACCTTGCTGCAAACGGCCGACGTGGTCCGTTTGTCGCGCGACCCGTTCGGCCCCACCGTATACCGTCCGATGTACACGTACGAGCCCGCGCCCCCCCCGGGCGTGCCCATCCGTTTCCCCTTTTTCCGGGCGAACCAGTTGACGCCAGACTACATCCACCAACTTTGCCCGGGCGCTTCCGTCATGCGCGACGAGGCCGGCGCGCTGTATCCCATGGAAGGCATCAGCGGATTCTGGTATGCGTGCCCCACCGACACCGCCCTGCGCCGGATGATGCATCAAAGCGACAACTTTTTTGCCGAACAGCTCCTGCTATCCTGCGCTATGGAACGCTACCGGGGATTTTACCCGGACAGCCTGCGGCAATGGGCGACAGACACCTTGCTCAAGCTGGATACCGGGCTCCGCTGGGTCGACGGCAGCGGCTTGTCGCGCTACAACCTCGTTTCGCCCCGTCACCTGTGCGCGGTGTTGCACCGGCTGTGGACGACCCAGGATACCGGGCGCCTGCTTGACCTTTTCCCGGAGGGCGGCAAGGAAGGCACGCTCCAGGGCTGGTTCGCCGACGTGCCGGTGTGGGCCAAGTCGGGCAGCATGGGCGGCGTGTATTGCCTGAGCGGCTACCTGCGCGACAAAAAAGGACGCATGCTGGCGTTCAGCATCATGGTGAACGGGTTCACCGTTGGGCAAAAGCCGGTAAAAGAGGCGGTGGGCGAGGTGTTGCGGATGTTGCGGTGACGAGAATACCTAGATTTTTCTTTGTCTCAATTTACCGTCATCAAAAACGGAGAAATAACCATTCCAAATGATTCCCTCCATTGCCAGCAGGTCTTTGATAATCCTGGCGGGCATTTCCGGCATGAACTCTTTAATTCTCAAATAAATAACCCCTGCTGTTGGATAACCCTTTTTGAAAACCAACTCTCCATAATCACCGTCAAATGTTATGATAACCCTGTCTTCACTTTTGGCCAATTGCATAACGGCTTCATCTGAAATACTGGGGTTAGAAATCCCAATGTGTTTAATATCCATGCCTCCCCCCTTAAGGATTAAAAAACTTGCTACAGGAAAGTTTTCATTGGCCAAAAACTTCATTTCATGCACTTTTTAGCTGCGGTTGAAAGAGAAGTCCATCCTTCATGCATTCATAAGAATAGGCAAAAACCGCAAGCATATCTTCCTTGGCCAAACGGGGGTAATTTTCCAGAATTTCTTTTTCCGTCCAACCATCAGCCAATCTTTCTAATATGAATTCCACCGATAATCGGGTTCCCCTGATAACCGGCTTTCCTGATAATATCCCTGGATCTGAATGAATCCTGCTTTGCCAATTGATCATGACCTCTCCTGTTGGGTTTGAAACCTGGGTGTGCTATGTTCAGGCGCCTGGCCTGCCAAACTACAAAGATAAGAGCTTGTTCGGATTTTGATGCTGAGGCGAAACCGAGAAAATTTTATTTTTAACAAGGCAAATTTTGCAGTCGAATACGGGTAATTCGGCGAAAAATTCAACGCAGTTAAAAATAAAATTAGCCGGTTGTAGCCCAGCAATCAAAATCCGAACAAGCTCCAAGCGGAAAGCGCGCAGAATCCAGCCCAACCTTCACACCTGCCAATCCACCGGTGCCGCCCCCTGCTGCACCAGATACGCGTTCGCTTTTGAAAAATGCGCGCATCCACTGAATGCCCCGCCCGCCAGCGGGGAAGGGTGGGCGGCCTCCAGAATGAGGTGTTCAGACGGGTCTATGAGCGATTTTTTTCCCTGGGCAAACCGGCCCCAGAGCATGAACACCAGTCCTTTGCGCTGTTCAGACAGCCGGCGGATCACGGCGTCGGTGAACGTCTGCCAGCCAATGTGCTGGTGCGAACCGGCTTTACCGGCCTCTACGGTCAGCATGGCGTTGAGGAGCAGCACCCCTTGTTGTGCCCAGTGCGTGAGGTCGCCGTGGTTGGGAATGGGCAGGCCGAGATCGCGGTTGATCTCTTTGTAAATATTCTGCAGAGACGGGGGAATGCGAACGCCTTTCGGCACGGAAAAGCTTAGTCCCATGGCCTCACCCGGATTGTGATACGGATCCTGGCCCAGAACGACCACTTTTACCCGGTCGAAAGGCGTTTGATTGAAGGCATTGAAAATGAGCGGTCCCGGCGGAAAGATCGTTTTGCCGTCGTTTTTGGCCTGCAACAGCACAGAGCGAATGGCCGAAAAGTACGGCTGCTCAAACTGGTCGTTGAGCACGGTTTTCCAGCTTGCTTCTATTTGGACGGGACGGGACAAGGCGCGAGGCGGGTTTAGATAAGCGCTTCGAGCTTTTCTTGCAGCACTTTTTTAGACACAGCGCCCACCACTTTATCGGCCAGCGCTCCGTTTTTGAAGATCAGGAAGGTAGGTATGCCGCGCACGTTGTACTCGGTGGGCACTTTTTCGTTGAAGTCCACATTCAGCTTGCCGACGTTAGCGCGCCCTTCGTATTCTTTGGCCAGTTCTTCCACTACGGGGCTCATCACGCGGCAGGGGCCGCACCACTCCGCCCACAGGTCGATCATGGTCACTTTATCGCTTTTCAGCACTTCGGTTTCAAAATTGGCATCGGTGAATTCTAAAGCCATGGTTGTTGCAATTTAAAAAAACAAACTGGGTTTTGTGAAGGATTTTCTCAATAAACACACTGTACGGTCAAAAGTTGCAAAGGTAAAACACCGGACGAAACGATTTGTCCGCGCCGGAACATTTGACCGTTTACCCCAGCAATGACCCCAGCCAATAGGTCATTTGGCGAAAAAAATGAACCAGCAGGCCGGGGCTGAACACCAGCGGAAAGAGGAACCCGAACACGGCGCCGTAAAAGTGGGCGATGTGGTCGATGTTGTCGCGCCCGCGCTGGGCTTCGTAAGAACTGTACCACAGGTACAAAGGGCCGAAGATGAACCCCGGGATGGGTATGGGGATGAACATGATCATAATGCCCAAGGTAGGCTGGAGCAGGATGGCGGCGAACAGCACCGCTGCCACCGCGCCCGACGCACCGATGCTGGCAAACCAGGCGTTGTTTTTATGTCGGTAGTAGGTAGAGGCCGAGGCCGCGGCAATGGCCAGCACATAAAAGCCGATGTAAGCAACGCTGCCAAATGCGACCCCGAAGAAATCCCCGAACCAATCCTCCACGATGCCGCCGAAAAAAAACAGCGTCAGCATATTGAACAGCAGGTGCCCCCAGTCGGCATGCAGCAACCCGCCGGTCACCCACCGAAAATACTCCTTGCGTCGAAATTCGGCGTAAGGCCAGTGTTTGTACTGCTCAATCAACTGCGGGTTGCTGAACGCGGCGATCGAAAAGAGCGCAGTCAGCGCAATAAGAATGGTGGTCATATCAGACATTTTACAGCAATTAGCCCACGGCTTCAGCCGTGGGAACGTGTGAACGTGTGAACGTGTGAACGTGTGAACCCAGGAACGTGGAAACGTGGGGAACGTGGAAACGTGGGGAACACGCTCCCCCCATCAACCATTATGATAAGGTTCATTGTTCAAAATCGTCATAGCACGATACAATTGTTCCGCAGCAAACAAACGAATCATCTGATGGGAAAAAGTCAGCTTCGACAACGACCATTGTTCCTGGGCGCGGGCGTAAAGGTCGGGTGAAAATCCGAATGCGCCGCCAATCAGAAAGACCAGTCTGCGCGGCGAAGCGTTCATCTTTTTCTGAAGCCAGGAGGCCAGTTCGGCGGACGTGAACTCCCGGCCGTTTTCGTCGAGCAACACCAGGTAGTCGTCTGGTTTGAGCTTATCCAGGATGTACAGTCCTTCGGCCCGTTTGAGGGCAAGCGGGTCGCTGATGTGGGGCCGCACATCGGGGTGTTCGATCCACTGGAAGGGGACATAGCGGCGCAGACGTTTGATATACACCTGAGTGCCTTCTTGCAGGTAGGGCTCGGCAGTTTTTCCTATGCACCAGCATTCGACGGTCACGATGGTAGTAGTATTAGCCGGGTTCGAAGTGGGTGCCGAACAGTTTTTTGCGTTGCACTTTGGGGAACAACTCCGCAAGTTCCTCCGCCAGCGTGGTGCGGTCCGGGTAACGCTGAATGAGGTCGCGCACCAGGTCAACAGCCAGGTCGGTGTGCCGGCGCTGGAGCAGGCTGCCGATCACATTCCGGACGAAAATGGACGCCTGTCGCCCGAAATGATCCTTGAGGTGCTCGTCGAACAACAGGCCGTAGCGCTGGCGCATCGCCGGCTGGTGTTCGGGCAGCAGGCGTTCCTCGTAGCGGTGCAGCAATGCCAGGTCGGTTTCCACCGACAGCTCGCGGGCCAGCTCTTCCTGAAGGTTTTCGCCGGACAACAGTTGTAGCAGGGCGTTTCGGTTGTTGGCGATGTGCAGGGCAGAGGCCAGCTCCTGTCGCACTGTCGGCCACTCACGGGGGTCGGCCGCCTTTTTCAGGCGCGCCAGCAAGTCGGGTGAGGGTTGCTGCAGATAGCGTTCCTGCATCAGCCGGGTGACCAGCGCGCGGTCGCCGTCTTTTTCGGCCTGCGACAGCATGATGTCTTCCAGTTCCTTGCGATGCCCTTGGCCGGAGGGTATTTTTTGCCTGAAATGGTCGGCCGCCTGGGCTGCTGCTGCGCCATAACCGTTTTTCTGGAGCGAACGCAAAGCGTTCACCAGGTCGCCGGGCGGCAGCGGACTGTTTTCCAATACCCGCACGACGGCTTCCGGCATGTCCCGGTGCGCGAGCACACCTAGAAAAAGGTTGAGCATAGGCGTCTGCCCGTCATACCGGTCGAAGTATTCGCGCAATTGCCGGTAGTAATCGGCCTCCAGGCCGCAGGCCGCCAGCAGTGCGATCGCGCCGTTGGTCAGGGCCTGCGGGAACCCGGGTTTGAGGTACCAGTCCGTCAGCGCGTCGCGGCGTGCAGCATTCAACTCGGGCGACAAGCGAGCGGAGGGCCATTCGAGCAATCGCCCGACAGCATACTCGGCAAACTGTCCGAGCGGCAGGGCCGCCTGCTCGTCCAACCGGGAGAGCAGCGGCGGGATGCGGGCCATGATGGCCGAAATGATGTGAAAGCCTTGTTGGTAGTGCGCCTCCTGCACGGCCTGGTCCAATTGGGCTTGCAGGGCATTCAGCGTGCGTCGCAAACGGCGCAGTTCGGGGTTGCGCAGGGTGCGGGCGCCCGCGGCGCCCGGAATAGCCGCATCGAGCACCAGCAGATAGGGGTTCTCTGTCCCCGGGTACCTTCCGGCGAACCAGGTTTTCAGCGCCAGGGAGAAGTCCCGATCCGTACGAGCATACTCCTGCACAAAGGCTGCCAGCGCTTCCGGTTCTGCCTGGAGGAGGATGTTTTGAATGGACAGCTTGGCCGCAGCCGAATTTTTCTTTTCCGGTTTTTCGACTCGTTCCGCTGCATTTTTTTGGAGGAAATGACGCACCTTAAGCAAGGTTGCCGCCACGTGCGCGCACATCAGGCGGCGACTGGACGATGCCCAGCACTCGCAAGTGTACGCCTTGATTTTATGGGGTGTGAGCATAACCTCCACCTCGTAGGCCGATTCTCCATCCTGCACCAGGCACACCCAAAAATGCTTTTCCACTTCGCGCAATGATTTCACACACCCACCCTGCACCAGATCCTGGGCTACATTCCAGGTAGCGGGATTGATGAAAAACTCGAAATCCTTCAGCCAGCGCTTTTGCATTTTTTTGAAAATGGCAACAAAACAAACACCAAAAGTACGGATTTTTTTAGTTTTGCGTTTTGTTTTCACTATGCGTTCTTTATATCTGATACGCCACGCCAAATCCAGCTGGGAGCATCCCGGTCTGCGTGATTTCGAGCGTCCGCTGAACAACCGCGGTTTGCGCGACGCCCCGTTGATGGCTGCACTCATGAAAAACCTGGGCGTTGTGCCCGACCTGCTCATCAGCAGCCCGGCCAGGCGCGCCTGGTCCACCGCCTGCATTTTTGCTGAAGCTTACGGACTGCCATTCTCCGACATCCAGCAAGCGCCTGATTTGTATGAATGCCGGCCCCAGGATGTCCTGAAAGTGGTCAGCGGCCTGCCCGAAGCGGCACGGGTGGTGTTGCTGTTCGGCCACAATCCGGCCCTGACGGAATTTGCCAACCGCTTTACCGACGATCCGATTGACAACATCCCGACTTGCGGCGTTGTCCGGATAGACAGCGTGGCGCCCGACTGGGCTTCGTTTTACGATGAAAATGCCCGTGTGGCACAGACCTGGTTTCCCAAAACGGCCATCTGATGCGCGTAACCCTCCTCCGTTTTTTTTGCGCTGTAATGGTTACTGCGTGGTCGTGCGGTGCGCCACCGTCGGAGCCGCCGATGCCCGACGAGCAGGTAGCCCTCATCATGGCCGAACTGGCCATTGCCGACGCCGCCACCCTGGGCATGGCCGGCTACGCCAAGGACAGCACGACCCGGCGGCTGTACCAACAGGTGTTTGACATACATGGTATCAACAAAGAAGACTACAGCCGTTCGCTGCACGAGCTTTCCGGCGACCTCCCCCGGCTGACCAGGGTGATGCACATGGCTGATTCATTGCTGAACTGACGAAACATCCGCTCAGGCGAGCACCTGCTGCACCAGATCGGCCGCCTCCTGGAATTCGACCGCGCCCATCACCTGAAGCCCCGATTCGTCAATGATCTTTTTGGCGATATCGGCGTTGGTGCCCTGGAGACGGACGATGACCGGGACGGGGATGTCGCCAATCGACTTGTAGGCGTCCACAATGCCCTGCGCCACGCGGTCGCAGCGCACAATGCCGCCGAAAATATTGATCAGGATGGCCTTCACTTTCGGGTCCTTGAGGATAAAGCGCATGGCGTTTTCCACCCGGGCGGCGTCGGCGGTGCCGCCCACATCAAGGAAGTTGGCCGGTTCGCCTCCGGAGAGCTTGATCAGGTCCATGGTGGACATGGCCAGTCCGGCGCCATTGACCATACAACCCACGTTTCCATCGAGTTTGACGTAGTTGAGATCGTACTCCTGCGCCTCCACGTCTGCCGGATCCTCCTCATGGGTGTCGCGTTGATCGGCGAGCATGGGGTGGCGGAACAGGGCGTTGTCGTCGATCGTCACCTTGGCGTCAACGGCGATGATGTGGTCGTCGCTCGTTTTGAGGCATGGGTTGATCTCAAACAGGCTGGCGTCGCTGCCGATGAACGCCGCGTAGAGGTTTTGCACGAACGCCACCATTTCCTTGTATGCCT
The DNA here is from genome assembly GCA_033764075.1 of Saprospiraceae bacterium. Classification (GTDB taxonomy): domain Bacteria; phylum Bacteroidota; class Bacteroidia; order Chitinophagales; family Saprospiraceae; genus M3007. The sequence goes on from JANRJH010000051.1 coordinate 14,653, forward strand.
GTCCGCTGAGCCCCAGGTTGAAAGCCACTTTTTGCGCCTGGAACGGGCGCAGGCCCAACAGCGGGTCGATAAATTCCTTAAAAACTTTTTCCGGGGTAGCTTCGGCCACCGCTTCGATGTCCATACCGCCCTCCGGCGAGTAAACGATCACGTTGCAGGCGCTTCCGCGGTCGGTCAAAATGGAGATGTAATACTCCTTGGGCTCCGAGGCGCCGGGGTAGAACACATCCTGGGTTACCAGCACTTTCCGCACCAGCTTGCCCTGCGGGGGCGTCTGGGGCGTAACCAGTTGCATACCGATGATCTGCGCAGCCAGGTCGCGCGCCTGCTCGGGGCTTTTGGCCAGCTTGACACCACCGCCCTTACCGCGTCCGCCGGCGTGTATCTGGGCCTTGATGACGCACCAGTCGGAGTTATACTCCGCTTTGAGCTTGTGTGCGGCGGCTTCCGCCTCCTCGGGCGTAAGGGCGAGGATGCCCTCCTGAATGCGTACGCCGTATGACTTCAGCAGTTCCTTTCCCTGGTATTCGTGAAGATTCATGTTGTCTGAAATGATGATCGTTAACAAACGGATGCCCAAAAATACGGCGATTTGAACACGGCGTACGCCTGGGTTCGAGATTTTATACAATCCGCCTCGTAAATGCGCGGGAGCAGCCTCCGTGGCCGTTCACCGCATGCGGCCTCAACCGAATTTATATCCTGCGTGTTTTGTCAAATAATAGCAATTTAGGGGTTATCCGACAATTTGGGCAGATTTTTGTACGATTATTGAAAGCATCTTGTTTTTTTTGCAACCCACCGCTGAACCGGCGACGTGTGTCCGCCGTTGTAGCCTGACGATACTGCGAATACCTGTTTTAAGCATAATTAAATGGTTTCATTATGGCGATAAAGATCGACCGGCAATTCATGTTCCTGCATCAGAACAACCTCTCCGTTTTTGTAGACCGGGTGCTGCGCAATACGCAAAACAATCCTTATATCCCCTATCAGGAAATGCTTTGGGAACAACTTCGGGAGGCCAACCGGGCCCTGCGCATAGCGTTGGACGACCCGGCGCTCAAACGCAAGGAGCGCACCGAAGTACTGCGCGCGCACGAGGCAAAAGTGTTGATCGCACTGGGCAACCTGGCGGACTATATTGAACTCAACGCGCCCTGCAAGTCCGATGTGTACACCACCGGCTTTCGCCCGCACGCCGAGCACCGGCGCGCCACCAACGGCAGCGGAGAAACCCGCCGGATACAGCGGATGAACGCACGGATGGCCAAAATCGAGATGAAATAAACATGGTTGGCCTGCTCCGCCTTTACCGCGACTTCAAATCCATCGGCGACCACGACCCCTACGGGCAGATACGCTTTTACGAGCAACACGAAGCGGCGATCCGCCGACTGGAACTGCCCGCTTTTTTTGATTGTACCCTGTGCTATGCGCGGGCGCTGATGGAAACCGGGCAGACGGGCAAGCACATTTTTATGTGCGACCGGTTGCTGGAACTGATCATTGGGGAGAACATCCACGAATGGAAGGGCGCAGACCCGTATCGGCAGGTGCTGTTCGATAAGGCCCTTTCCCTGTTCCGAACGGGCGCGCACCGCGATGCCGAGCATGTGCTGCGCGCGTTGGTGCGGTTGGCGCCGGAAGACAAAATGGCCCGCCGTTTTTTGCAAACCTGCCTGCTGCACCAGAAACCGGCGTGGCTCGCCTACACAAGAGCGACATCCATGGTGCTGTTGTTTGCGACGATGCTGGTCATCGGCGCGGAAATCTTTTTTCTCCAATCCTTCTGGCCCGAGGTGTACAAAACGGCGCTCATCGCCCACAACGTTCTGCTGTTTTTTGCGCTGGCAGTGCTGGGGGCCGGCGAATTCGGGCATGCCGGACGCTGTTACCTAGAGGCAAAAGCGTACGCCCGGCACGCCCGAAAACGGAAAGCGGATCGCCACTAAAAAGCGGCACTCAGCGAAAGCACCACATTCCTGCCGGCAGCGCTGAGGCCCGAACTGTACGGCCGGTACCGCTGGTCGGTCAGGTTCTCCACGCCGGCGCCGATGGTCCAATGGTCGCTCAACGTGTACAACGATTTGACATTTAACGTGTACCACGCCGGCGAATACGGGTTGCCGTTTTCGTCCCTGGCATAGATATAGTCGGTTGCTTTTCCCTCCTCCGACAGGTTTTCGTACGACACTTCGCCGTTGTACGTGCCGTAGAGTTGCAGGGTGAGCCCGGACATCCGGTAGGTCAGCCGGGTTAAGCCGAACCAGGGCGCAGCATGCCGCAGCGGGCTGGTTTCGCCGTTGTCCAGCTCTTCCTCCCCCTGCTGGTAATTCACCTGCGTGTACAGCAGCAGTCCGGGCGCAATCTTCCACTCCAGGCCTGCCTGAAGGCCGTAAACCCGGGCCTGCGCTGCGTTTTGAATGGCCTGCACCTGGCTGAGCTCGCCGTCGTACACAATGGAGTCCTGGCCATTGAGCGTGTAGTCTCGGCGCACCATGGCCTGGTCGAGCAGGGTATAGTAGGCACACACGTCGATTTTCAGGCGTTCTGCCCAAACCTTGGCGACGTCCAACTCTGCATTGTAGGCGTATTCGGGCTTCAGGTCGGGGTTGGGCACGACCACAGCGCCGGGCTCGGAGTCGAAAACCTTGCCCACGTCGTCCACATTCGGCGCGCGGAATCCGGTGGTCAGGCTGCCCGCGAACTCCCAGGCGCCCGGTGCGTGGAACACGGCGCCCAGGCTGCCGGTGACGGCATGGTTGGTGTTTTCGACGGTTGAAAACGGGAGGGGGTAGAAGTCCTGGTTGTTGCTGAAGTCGGCGTCCAGGCGGAAAAGGTTGTACCGCCCGCCCGCCTGGAACAGCCAGCGCGCCGAGGGCGTCCATTGGTAGTTGGCGTACAGGGCGTAGGAGGCCCAGGTGGACTGCGGGTAACGCGAAGGCCCCGTGGCGGATTCGCCGGTGGTGATGTCCGCATCCATTCCGGTGGAGGTCACCTCGTCGATCACCGCTTCGGCTCCGTAGGCGATCTGATGTTTGCCGCGGAGCGCTTTGACGAAGTCGGCATTCAGCGACCAGGCCTTCACCTTTTCCGTTCGGGTGCGGCGTTCGGGGTCGTTCCAGTCGCGGTCGATCCGGCTTTCTTCGAAGTGTTGGAGGGCGGCGCGAAGGGTCATCTGGTCGTACAGACCGTTCGGGGTATTGTGGGCAGCGCTCAGGTTGTGCATGCTCCACACCTGCGGGCCGTAGCGCCACTCGGCGCTGCGGGGCAGCCCGTTGCGGGTGCGGAGGAGGCGGTCGTAGCGGTCGTAATCGGTGGTGGTCGAATAATGCAACCCGTACTGCAAGTCCCAGTCCTGCCGCGGCTGGAAGCGCACTTTTTGCATCAGGTTGATCTGTCCGTACCCTGTGGGCGTCTGCACGAGCGGATCGTCGTTGGTCACCACGACGTCGGTGCTGTCGATGCGTTTGGAGAAATAGGGACGCAGGTAATCATCCGGGCCGTAGGCGCCCTGCCGCAGGTCGGAAAAGTCCCAGGAGGTGAAGCTGGTGAGCAGGGCCCATTTTTCCCAGCCGACGCCGACGTCGAAGTGCCCCGTTTTTTCCTGGTTCGCCGAGGCGTAGCGGGCGGTGAAGCGACCGTCAATTTGTGTGCCTTCCGCGTCCGACAGCCGGGGTGCGCGCGTTTGGAAGGACATGACGCCGCCGATGGCGTCGCTGCCGTAAATGACCGATCCAGGGCCAAAGAGCACCTCGGCGTTCTCCACCGCGAAGGGGTCGAGCGAGATCACATTTTGCAGGTTGCCGCTGCGGAAAATGGCCGTGTTCATGCGCACACCGTCGACGCTGTACAGCAGGCGGTTGGTGGAGAAGCCGCGGATCATGGGGCTGCCCCCGCCCTGCTGGCTTTTCTGGATGAACACTTCGCCGGACTGCCCGAGCATATCGGCGGCTGTTTGCGGCTGCTGAAGGGCCACGTCGGCCGGGCTGATGGTGATGATGCGCGCCGGCACGTCGCTGCGCCGCTGTCGCCAGCGGGTGGCCGACACGACCACCTGATCCAGCGACAGGCCGGGGATGAGGGACAGGGTGAACCCTGCGTCGGCCAGTTGGGTGTAGCTGCGCGTTTCGGTGCGGTAGCCCAGGAGGCTGATGGTGATGCTGTCCGACGCCGCAAAGACCGCAATGTCGGCCTGGCCCCTGGCGTCGGTGGTCACCGCTGGTTGCAGGGAGCGGTCTGTCAGCGTCGCCATCTCGAGCGGGCGCCGGGTTTCGGCGTCGGAGACGGTGATGCGTTGGGCATGTATATGGGTATGGAGCCCGAGCAGGAGCCCCAGGCAGAGGAGTTTTTTCATGGTCATGTTTTTTAGGCCCGGGCTGCTGCCCGGGCGTTCCCCGGCTGTCGCCGGTCGCTCCCGGGCTGTCGCCCGGGGTTATTCAGGTTAAACCGCTACGCGGTTTTATTGGGGAGAAAGGGGCGAGGGGGTGGGTGGAGGGTGGGCGGGTGAATGTTGTCCCAATGGAATGCGTAGGGAATGGCCGGGGGTGGTTTTTGCTCCGGTAAGGCCAGACGCCAGCGCGTGGGGGCGTGCCAGAATAAGGATTCTAGAAATCCGTCGTATTTGTTGTGAACGTCGTGGGTGGCCGGTGTGTCGGGTATGCCCCGGGCAAGCAGCCCGTTTATTTGCCGGTTCAGGGCCGTTTCGCGCTTGTCGGGCACGCACCACAGGTGGAGGCTGTCGGTTGTGGTTTCCCGGTGCGCCACGTCGTACATTTCTCCCCGGTATTCAACTTCACCGGGGTGCTCCCACCGCAGCTGAGCAATCGCTCCGGCTCGGGAAAAGGACAGTTTGACCAGGTCTTCTTTGGCCATGCCTGCCAGTATTTGCGCCTTGACGGCGTGGCGTACGCGATGCTTCTCCACACGCAGCCACGTGTAGGTGCCGGCAAAGGGCGCCGACAGACAGGCGAGCAGGAACAAGGCGTAGTATTTGGACATCGGTGGCCGTGAATGCGTAAAAGTACGGCCGAATAGGATGGGAGACGAAAATAAGTGTGGCGAGGCCATCAATCCTGGAATACCTCCCGGTCTTTCGTCAACATGTTTTTTTTAAACAGTCTCTGTCACTCCGCAAACACCCGCGCCATGTCCACCGCCAGCCCCGGAAAAATCCCCACCGGCACCGCATCCTCCTCGGTGTACACATTGCGGATGACATAACGCTCGTCTGCCAGATCGTACACCGTCACGCTGTAATCCTCCGGCGAAACGATCCAGTACTCCCGAACGCCGTTTTCTTCGTATAGCTGAAGCTTTTCCTTGCGGTCTTTGCGCCGGGTACCCGGCGAAAGAATCTCAACGATCCAGTCCGGGGAGCCGATACAGCCCGCATCGTCCAGTTTGCTTTTGTCGCATATTACACAAAGGTCGGGTTGTACCACGGTAAGGATTTCTTTGTTGGCCTTGGCGGATTTTTTGCGGTCCAACAGCCGAACGTCGAATGGAGCGAAGTAAACGTCGCAGTTTTTGTTTTCAAAATAGGAAAAGACGAAGTGGAAAATTTTTCCCAACATCAGTTGATGCCGGCGGGAAGGCGCCGGCGACATGGGGTAAATTTTCCCTTTGATCAACTCCACATATTCGTCAAACTGCCAGGTCAGGTAGTCCGCGTAGGTGTATGTTTTGTTGGTGTCGAGATCGTTTAGCGTCTGTACCATAACGCAAAAATAAGCTATTTTTTCCAGCGGAACAAGCTACCCGAACTTCTCACCCAGTTGCCGTTTCAGGGCCAGCATCTCGTCGCGCAACTGGGCAGCGGTGACGAAGTCGAGGTCTTTGGCCGCTTTTTTCATGCGATTTTCGGTTTCTTCGATCATTTTTTCCAGCTGGCTGCGGTTGGCATAGGCCACGATGGGCTCGGCGGCGAGGGTGTGCCCGTCGGGCTCCACGTAGTATTTGGCGCCTTCCACGCCCCGGATGTCGAGGATGCTGCGTTGGTTCAGGATCTCCTCCCGGGTTCGGGTCACGGTGGTCGGCACGATGCCGTGTTCCTCGTTGTAGGCCATTTGGATGCTGCGCCTGCGGTTGGTTTCGTCGATGGTATTGCGCATGGCGTCGGTCATTTTGTCGGCGTAGAAAATGACCAATCCGTTGGCGTTGCGCGCGGCGCGGCCGGCGGTCTGGGTGAGGGAGCGCATGTTGCGGAGGAAGCCCTCCTTGTCGGCGTCGAGGATGGCCACGAGCGACACCTCGGGCAGGTCGAGGCCTTCGCGCAGGAGGTTGACGCCGATGAGCACGTCGTACTCACCCAGGCGCAGGTCGCGCAGGATTTCCACGCGTTCCAGGGTTTCCACCTCGGAGTGTATGTAGCGGCATTTGATGTTGAGACGGGCCAGGTAGGCGGCGAGCTCTTCGGCCATGCGTTTGGTGAGGGTGGTCACCAGGGTGCGCTCGTTCGCGTCGATGCGGCGCTGTATTTCCTCCATGAGGTCGTCGATCTGGTTGAGCGAGGGCCGCACGTCGATGGGCGGGTCGAGCAGGCCGGTGGGGCGCACGAGCTGCTCGACCACCACGCCTTCGGTTTGCTCCAGCTCGTATTCGCCGGGGGTAGCGCTCACGAAGATCGCCTGGTTGATCATGCCCTCGAACTCTTCAAAGTTGAGGGGTCGGTTATCCATGGCCGAGGGCAGGCGGAAGCCGTAGCCGACCAGCATTTGCTTGCGCGCACGATCACCGCCCGACATGCCGCGCACCTGGGGAACGGTCACGTGGCTCTCGTCGATGATCATGAGGTAGTCCTCGGGGAAGTAGTCCAGCAGGCAAAACGGCCGGGTGCCGGGTTGGCGGCGGTCGAAGAACCGGGAGTAGTTCTCGATGCCGTTGCAGTAGCCCAATTCGCGGATCATCTCCAGGTCGAAGTTGGTGCGCTCGCGGATGCGGCGGGCTTCGAGCATGCGTCCTTCGGCGATGAAAAACTTCTCCTGGGCATTCAGCTCGTCCTGGATCTCGTGGATGATCTGGGTGAGGCGTTCCTTGGGTGCGATGTAGAGGTTGGCGGGAAAAATGGCGGTGGCGTCCATCGGTGCGATGCGCTTGCCGCTTTCAATCTCGAGGGTTTCGATGCTTTCGATCTCGTCGCCCCAGAAAATGACGCGCACCCCCCAGTCGGCGTAGGGCAGGTTCACGTCCACCGTGTCGCCTTTAACGCGGAAGGTGCCGCGGCCGAAGTCGGTTTCGGTGCGGGCGTACAGGGAATCGGTGAGGGCGTAGAGGAAGTTGGTTTTGGAGAGTTTTTGCCCGCGTTGCAGTCGAATGATGCCGGACTCGTAGTCCGCCGGGTTGCCCATACCGTAAATGCAGGAGACGGAAGCGACAATGATGATGTCGCGCCGCCCGGACAGCAGGGTGCTGGTGGCTTTGAGGCGGAGTTTATCGACCAGTTCGTTGATGTTCAGGTCTTTTTCAATGTAGGTGTCGGAGGTGGGCAGGTAGGCTTCGGGCTGGTAGTAGTCGTAGTACGACACGAAGTACTCCACGGCGTTGTCCGGGAAAAACGACTGAAACTCGCCGTAGAGCTGGGCAGTGAGCGTTTTATTGTGGGTGAGCACCAGGGTGGGCCGGTTCACCTGGGCGATGACGTTGGCCATGGTGAACGTCTTGCCCGAGCCGGTGACGCCGAGCAACACCTGGGCGCGCTCCCCCTTGAGCACACCGTCGGTGAGCTGGCGGATGGCCCGGGGCTGGTCGCCGGTGGGGACGTAGGTGGATTGCAGGTGGAAGGACATGGTTGGGCAAAAGTAGCGGGAATAGGGGAGACATGCAACAAGTTGTTTAATTTTTTTGCCAGGAGACACCCTGCGTAAATAAATTCGGTAATCCGGAGTTTACCCTGCCGAATGCGCATTATTTTTGTACTCCATGACCCACCTCTCCGAAAAAAGCGTACTGCAACTACCGCTCGACCACCCCTGGGTGCTGGCTGCCGACGCCCCCGTGAGCCGCGAGGCGTTTGAGCGCTTCTGCGCCGAAAATCCGCTGTACCGGCTGGAGCTCAGCGCCGACGGAAAAATCATCATCATGCCTCCCGCTTCCTTTGATTCCGGTTTCCACGAATTAGAGATTGCCGCTGAACTCCGAAATTTTGCTAAAAAACACCAGATCGGCATCGTCCTTGGCCCTTCTGCCGGCTATACCTTACCCGACAACTCCGTACGCGCTCTGGACGCCGCCTGGATTTCCGAAGCCCGGTATGCCCAATTGAGCGCCGAAGACCGGAAAACCTTTGCGCCTGTGGTACCCGAGTTCGTGATCGAAGTGCGCTCGGAAACAGATTCCCTCCCGGCCCTGAAACGCAAAATGACCGAGGTGTGGATCGCCAATGGCGTGCAGGTGGCCTGGCTGGTCGACCCGCCATCGCGCACCACGTTCGTGTACCGCGGCGCGGAGGAGGAAAGCTGTTCGTTTGACGAGGTGGTGAGCGCCGAGCCGGCGTTGGGGTTTGGGCTTCGGGTGGGTGATTTGTTTTAGGGGTGGGTAATTCGGCATGCAATTTTCCCCTATCTTTGCCCACATCAACCCTATTCCCAACACGCTTCCATTACCCCCCTGTGCATGCCTACCTCGTCGTTTCTCGATACCGGCATAGAGTTCCTCAAGGGCGTCGGGCCCCAGCGCGCCGACGTGCTGAAAACGGAACTGGGTATTTTTACCTTCCGGGACCTGCTCCTCCACTTCCCCTTCCGGTACATTGACCGTACGCGCTTCCACCGCATCCGCGACCTCGATCTGGAGGGCGACCAGGTGCAGCTGCGCGGCGTCCTGCGCCGCCTCGAGCTGCTCGGCGAGGGCCGCGCCCGGCGCCTGGTGGGTACCCTGCGCGACGAGACCGGCAGCATCGAGCTCGTGTGGTTCCAGAGCATCGCCTGGCTGCAGAAAAACCTCGCCGTAGACCGAGAATACATCGTCTTTGGCCGCCTAAACAGCTTCAACCAGCGCCTCAACATCCCGCACCCCGAAATGGAGGAGGTGACGGCCGAAAACACCGTCGCCGCCCGCCACTTCGACCCCGTGTACCCGTCCACCGACAAGCTCACCCAGAAGGGACTCGACGCCCGCGGGCTGCGCAGGGCCGTCCGTACCCTCCTCGACCAGCTCCGCTACGAACACCTGCCCGAGAACCTGCCCGACTACATCCTGCAGGGGTACCGCCTCATCGGCCGCTTCGACGCCCTCAGCCGCATCCACTTCCCCGAAACCCAGCAGGAGCTCGACGATGCCCGCCGCCGCCTCAAGTTCGAAGAACTGCTCTTCCTGCAGCTGCGCATCCTGCAAACGCGCAACCGGCGCCGCGACGCCGAAAAAGGCTTTGTGTTCGACAGGGTCGGCGACACCTTCAACACCTTCTACCAACAGTACCTGCCCTTCGAGCTCACCGGCGCCCAAAAACGCGTGGTCCGCGAAATCCGCAACAACCTCGCCGCCGGCCGCCAGATGAACCGGCTCGTGCAGGGCGACGTGGGCTCCGGCAAAACCGCCGTGGCCCTGCTCTGCATGCTCATCGCGCTCGACAACGGCTTCCAGGCCTGCCTCATGGCCCCCACCGAAATCCTGGCCCGGCAACACTTCGACAACATCGAGGCCCTGCTGCGCGACATGCCCGTGCACGTGGGCTTCCTCTCCGGCTCCGTCAAGGGCAAAAAACGCAGCGCCATACTCGATCAACTGGCCGCAGGCGACCTCCACATCCTCATCGGCACCCACGCCCTCATCGAAGACTGGGTGCGCTTCCCCAACCTGGGACTGGCCGTCATCGACGAGCAGCACCGCTTCGGCGTGGAGCAGCGCGCCGCCCTCTGGGCCAAAAACCCCGTGCTGCCGCCCCACGTGCTCGTCATGACCGCCACCCCCATACCCCGCACCCTGGCCATGACCCTGTACGGCGACCTCGACGTGTCGGTCATCGACGAGCTGCCCCCCGGCCGAAAACCCGTCGTGACCACCCACCGCACCGAAGCACACCGCCTGCGCGTGCAGGGGTTTATGAAAGAGGAGATCGCCAAGGGCAGGCAGGTGTACGTGGTGTACCCCATGATCGAAGAAACGGAAAAAGTCGACATGCAAAACCTCATGGCCGGGTACGAGGCCCTCAGCCGCGACTTCCCCCTGCCCGAATACCGCATCAGCATCGTGCACGGCAAAATGAAAGCGGCCGACAAGGACTACGAGATGCAGCGCTTCGCGCGCGGCGAAACGCACATCATGGTGGCCACGACCGTCATCGAGGTGGGCGTCAACGTGCCCAACGCCTCGGTCATGATCATCGAAAACGCCGAACGCTTCGGCCTGTCGCAACTCCACCAGCTCCGCGGGCGCGTGGGCCGCGGCGCCGATCAAAGCTTCTGCATCCTGCTCACCGGCTACAAGCTCAGCGCCGAAGGCCGCGAACGCATCAACACCATGTGCCAGACCAACGATGGATTCGTGATCGCCGAGGTGGACCTCCGCCTGCGCGGGCCCGGCAACATTGAGGGCACCCAGCAGAGCGGACTCCTGCGCTTCCGCATCGCCGACCTGGCGCGCGACGGCCAAATCCTCAGCGCCGCCCGCACCACCGCCGAACGCATCCTGGAGCAGGACCCCGCGCTTGCCGCCGCTGACAACGCCCGCCTGAAAAAATACCTCGACGAAACCGGCAAGGACGGCGGGGTGTGGAGCCGCATTTCCTAGTGCAGGTCAGCGACCAGCACTTGCTTCTTATCCCACACCGCCTCGGCCAGCCACAGGAAATTTTTCAGAAAAACGTCCACCTTGGGTCCGAAAGCGGGATCCAGCAGCGCACCCGTCTCATCGAATCGCTGCGACACCTGCCCCACCAGCAGCATCTGCGGAAGCGCAAAACCGGCAATGCCCAGGACCAGTTCCTGCATGTTCATGGCCGCGCGCATACCACCCAGGGGGCCCGAGGTCACCGACACTACGCCGATGACCTTTTTGGAAAACTCCGACTCCTTCAGGTAATCCACCGCGTTTTTCAGCGCAGCGGTGTAACTGCCGTTGTATTCGGGCGAAACAAAGAGGAATGCGTCGGCTTCCCGCACCCGGTCGGCAAAATCGGCCAGGCCCGGCGGCGCATCCGGGTGGCGGTGCAGCACCTCTTCCATGACCGGGAAAGCGTAGGCAGCCAGGTCGATCAGGTCGACCGTGTGCACACCTGCTGCCTGAACGTACTGCTCGAGTGCCAGCGCCACCCGGTGCGACTGTCGGTTGATGCGTGTGCTGGCGGATATGATGGCTATTCGCATGCTGTTCATTATGTTTGCGCATCAAACAACAGGTCGAACCACAAAGTTCAATGTTGCAACACTTACACAGGCCCACCCTTTTTCTCGACCGCGACGGCGTGCTCAACACCCGCATCCCTTTTGAGTACATCGCCCGGGTATCCGACTGGCAGCCCGTGCCCGGGCTCGGCGAGGCCATGCGTGTTTTGGCCGGCCTGGCGGGCCGGATGGTGGTGGTTACCAACCAGGCCGGCGTGGGCAAGGGACTCATGGCCATGGCCGACGTGGATGCGGTGCATCGGCACATGGAGGGTGTTGTCCGCGAAGCCGGCGGCCGCATCGATCATGTGTATACGTGCCCCCACCTGAAAGAAGACAACTGCGGGTGCCGAAAACCGGCCACCGGTATGGCCTACCAGGCCAAAAGCGATTTCCCCGACATTGTTTTTCAGAACAGTATTATCGTCGGCGACTCCCTGTCCGACATGCAGTTCGGGTGGGCGCTGGGCATGGTCACGGTGCTCATCGAGGGCAAAGCCGAAGAGGCCGATTTGCTCCGGTCTGCCAGGGTTGATCTGCGGTTCCCGGGTTTGCCGGATTTCGCCGACTACTGGAGCCGGCTCTGAAAATGACGTCGTTTTTCCGGATGGGGTAGCCGTCGGCGGAAAAAACTACTTTTGCGGAGCAAAACACACCATATATGCACTGGACCACCGACATCCCCAGGCTCCGCGACATGGACTCGGGCAACTTCTTCCTCATCGCCGGCCCTTGCGCCATTGAGGGCGAGCAAATGGCCTTTGACATCGCCGGACAGGTGAGCGAGATTTGTTCCCGCCTCTCCATTCCGTATATCTTCAAAGGCTCCTACCGCAAGGCCAACCGCAGTCGCCGCGACTCCTTCACCGGCATCGGCGACGAAAAGGCGCTCGACATCCTGCGCCGGGTAGGCGAGCACTACGGCATACCCACCACCACCGACATCCACACCGACGCTGAAGCCGCCCTGGCCGCCGGATACGTGGACATCCTGCAGATCCCCGCCTTTTTGTGCCGGCAGACCAGCCTGCTGGTGGCCGCCGCGCAGACCGGCAAGGTGGTCAACATCAAAAAAGGCCAGTTCGTGAGTCCGGAGGCCATGCAGTTTGCCAAGGAAAAGGTAGAAGAGGAGGGCAACAGCAAAGTGATCCTCACCGAGCGGGGTTCCATGTTCGGGTATCAGGATCTGGTGGTCGACTTCCGCGGCATACCCACCATGCAGCACTTCGGCGCCACGGTGGTGCTCGACTGCACGCACTCCCTGCAGCAGCCCAACCAGTCCAGCGGCGTAACCGGCGGTCGCCCGGCCCTCATCGGGGCCATTGCGCGGGCCGGTGTGGCGGTAGGTGTAGACGGGCTGTTCATCGAAACGCACCCACGGCCTTCCGAAGCGAAAAGCGACGGCGCCAACATGCTGCCCCTTGATCGGCTCGAAAAACTGCTGGAAGTGCTCGTGCGCATCCGCCAAAGCGTCACAGAAAACGCGCCCCACAATAAATAAACGTGAATTATGCACGTGTCCGGTTGTAAATTTTGACACTTGCACTATTTTTACCGCCACTAAATCGCACCAAATACAGGAGAACAATCAAATTTATTGCGTCCGATAAAAAATTTGCTACTCGTACACACCAAAACAGGCGCCCCGCGCATCTATCTGTTTAAAGTACTTTGACAGCATTTTTTTGGGTTGATGAAGTGATTTGGTGTTCCTGTGTTTACCCTGTTTCACCAACAACTTAATTCACTCAAAACAAAATCAAGTATGACTGCAGCATCTGCTACCGCCAAACAACCCAACAAACAATCGGGCAACAGTTGGTTCCCCTACATCGTCATCCCGGTGTGTTTTGTGGTCACCTTTCTGCTCTACAACTACGTGTTCGGCGACCCCAAACACTTTGTGGACAACGACCCCAGCAAAGATCCGCTTCCGGGCGATTACTTCGGAACCATCTACAAAGGCGGTTACGTCGTGCCGATTCTTCAAGGTTTGCTCCTGATCGTGATCGTATTTGTAGTAGAACGCTTCATTACCCTGAATCGCGCCAACGGCAAAGGCAGTGTGGACGCGTTTGTTCAGGACATCAAAAAGTTCCTTGACAAGGGTGACATCAACGGCGCCATTAGCGTATGCGACAAGCAAAAAGGCTCTGTGGCCAACGTTGTTCGGGCCGGACTCGGTAAGTACGACGAGATGGATAAAAACAAGGACATGGACACCGAGCACCGGGTGCTGGCCATCCAAAAGGAAATTGAGGAAGCCACCACGCTGGAACTGCCCATGCTGGAGAAAAACCTCAACATCCTGGCAACCATCGCCTCAATCGCTACCCTGTTGGGTCTGTTCGGTACGGTTCTCGGGATGATTCGCGCCTTCGCAGCCCTGGCTACCGCTGGCGCACCCGACTCCACTGCCCTGGCAACCGGTATCTCCGAGGCCCTCATCAACACCGCCCTTGGTATCGGCACCTCGGCCCTGGCCATCATCTTTTACAACTTTTTCACCGCGCGCATCGACGCCCAAACGTATCGCATCGACGAAGCCGGTTACAGCATCACACAAGCATTTGCTGCCAAGCACTAATGATAAAAACTGTGTCTTATGCCGAAGCATAAACCAAAACGCGGCACTCCGCTGATCGACATGACGGCCATGACCGACGTGGCGTTCCTGCTGCTCACCTTCTTCATGCTCAGCGCCAAAGCCAAGCCCGAAGAAGTAGCGGTGGTGGATACCCCCTCGTCGGTGTCGGAAACCAAATTGCCCGACGCCGGTACGCTCAACATTCTGATCGACAAGGAGGGCAAGGTTTTCCTCGATCCCAAAGGCACCCACTCCCGCAAGGAGCTGATTGAACGCATCAACGCGGAATTCAATCTCGGCCTCACCGAAGAGGAAAAACTACGGTTCTCTACCGCCGGCGGGTTCGGCCTGCCCAAGAACAAGATCAAAGGCTGGCTGAACATGCCCCCGGCAGAACGCAAACACGCGGCCATGGAAGGTATCCCCTGCGATACCGTCGACAATCAACTGGCCCCGTGGATCCACAACGCCCGCCTCGCCCAGTTCATGATGAAACAGCAGGGCATCGTGCAGGATGAGTACGTGATCGTGGTCAAAGCCGACCAGAACACCCCTTATCCCAACGTGCAACAGGTGATCAACACCCTGACCGACATCAACGTGAACAAGTTCAATCTGATTACTTCAATGGAGTCGGATCCGAACAAGAAACCCGGCGAAGGTCATGGCGGCGGCGGACATTAACCGGTTCCCTTTCACACACAATTTCTCCAACAACTAATTGCTCAAGCAATGGCAGAAATAGCTCAAGACGGTGGCGGTGGCAGAAAAAAAGGCGGTAAGGTTCGCTCCAAGAAAATGTCAACCCGCATCGACTTTACGCCGATGGTTGACCTTGGCTTCCTCCTGATCACCTTCTTTATGTTGACCACAACACTGGCCAAACCCAACATCATGGCACTCATCATGCCGGAAAAAAAGGACATCAAAGAGGAAGACCTGGAACCGGTAAAGGAATCCAAAGTGCTCACCCTTCTCCTCGGCGGCAAAGATGTGGTCTACTGGTACGAAGGTATTACCGATCCCGTGCTTGATTCCACCGACTTCTCGGCGGAAGGCGTGCGCAAGGTGATCCTCAACAAGATGGACAAGGTCAAAGGACAATGGGGCATGGAAGAGTACGAGGACTTCAAAACAAAGGAGAAAAAAGAAGGCTCCTTCCTCACCGTACTCATCAAACCCACCAAAGACGCCGTATACAAAAACCTGGTTGATGTGCTTGATGAAATGGCCATTACCAAAGTTCGCTATTACGTCGTCCTTGATGCCTCCGATGCAGAGATGAAATTCATCGAGAATCCCGCGGCAGGGCTCAAGTTCTCCGCCTCCGAACAAGTAGAATCGCTCAAGTAAACCGTACACCTCCTAAACAACTCAACCATGGCAGACGAAAAAATGGTCTATACCGACGCCCTGGAGATCCTCTTTGAGGATCGGAACAAGGCCTATGGCGCCTACAAACTGCGTCGAGAATATCCCAGGTACCTTCGCCGCGCGCTTCTGTTGACGTTGGCGGGTGTACTTCTCCTCTTTGCCGCGCCCTACTTCCTGGCCAGCGTCGCCGGGGCGTTCGCCAAAAAGGAAAAGCCCATCGACGTAATCGCCGAACTGGGACCTCCGCCGGACATCGACCCGAACGCGCCTCCTCCCCCTCCGCCGCCCCCGGTGGAAACGCCACCGCCGCCCACCCGCTCCACCGTGGAGTACGTGCCGCCGGTGATCAAAAAAGACGAGGAAGTGCAGGAAGAAGAACCCAAAAAATCCATCGAAGAACTCCAGGAAATCAAGGCCGACATCGGCAAGGATACCAAGGAGGGCAACGATGACGCACCGCCGGAAGTTTTCGACAACCCCGAACTCAAGGTCGTAGAAGCACCCAAAGCAGCACCGCCTCCGGAAAAAACGTATGAACTGTTCGACATCCAGAAACCGCCGAGCTTCCCCGGCGGCGAAGCCGAACTGCTGAAGTACCTGGCCAAAAACATCCAGTACCCGGCACTGGCCCGCGAAAACAACATCCAGGGCTCCGTAGTGCTCACCTTCGTGGTCAACAAAGACGGCAGCATCTCCGATGTGAACATCGTGCGGGATGTCGGCGGCGGCTGCGGAAAAGAAGCCGAACGCGTGGTAAAATCGATGCCCAAATGGTCGCCCGGCGAAGCCAACGGCCACCCGGTGAAAGTGCGCTTTACCCTCCCCGTGAAGTTCAAACTCGAGTAGTACCGGTGGCTTCGGCCATCGAAAAACGACAGTAACCATTGCCAAATAAACAGGGCGGTCCCGGAATCCGGGATCGCCCTGTCTTTTTTCGCCCAAAATAAATTGCAAAATAATAGGCCCATGGGTGAACTATTTTGATTTAAATTTATTTTTAAGTTAGTCTAAAAAAATAACTTTGCAAATCTAAAAAAATAATCATGAACAGGCTAATGTTCATCCTGTGGATCTTGGCGACAACCACGTGGGGCCTGCATGCACAAAACAGCGGCACGATCCGCGGCCGCGTCGAACACAACGGAAGCCCGGTGGCCTACGCACAGGTGGCGATCAAAAATGCCGGCAAGGGCACGTTTACCGACACGCTGGGCGCCTTTGTGCTCACCGGCATACCCTTCGGTGACCATCAGGTCTCCGTTTCCCTTATCGGATTTGCCCCCCAGACAGCCCGGACCCGCCTGAGCGCGGCTGCGCCAACGGCCGAACTTCAACTGGAACTGACCGAAAACACAGCCTCCCTAGGCGAAGTGGTGGTGTCGGGCGCCCTCAAACCCGTTCAAAAGCTGGAAAGCCCTATACCGGTGGAAGTCTACGCACAAAAATTCTTCCGCGCCAACCCCACCCCTTCCCTCTTTGAATCCCTGCAAAATGTAAACGGTGTGCGCCCCCAACTCAACTGCAACGTGTGCAACACGGGCGACATACACATCAACGGACTGGAGGGCCCGTACACCATGGTGCTGATCGACGGCATGCCCATTGTCAGCGGCCTGTCCACCGTCTATGGCCTCACCGGCATTCCCCAGGCGCTGGTCGACCGCATGGAGGTCGTGAAGGGCCCCGCTTCTACCCTGTACGGCTCGGAGGCCGTTGGTGGACTGATCAACGTCATCACCAAAAGCGCCGAGTCGGCGCCGCGCTTTGCAGCAGACGTGTTCTCGACGTCCTGGGCAGAAGTCAATGCCGATCTGGGCGCGCGCTTTACCGCCGGCAAAAATGCGCACAGCCTCCTCGGCATCCACTACTTCAACTACCAAAACCCGATCGACAACAACAGCGACGGGTTCACCGATGTGACCCTCCAGCACCGGATCTCTGTTTTCAACAAATGGCGCATCAACCGCGCCGACGGCAAAGGGCTCTCCGTGGCCGCCCGGTACCTGTACGAAGACCGCTGGGGCGGGCAAATGAACTGGACGCCCGCATATCGCGGGGGCGACAGCATTTACGGCGAAAGCATTTACACCAACCGATGGGAACTGTTCGGCGTCTACCAACTGCCGGTCGAAGAAGAAATCAACCTCTCCTTCAGCGCCAACGGGCACGACCAAAACTCGGTGTACGGCAACACGGTCTACCTCGGAACCCAATACATCGGCTTCGGTCAGCTCACCTGGCGAAAACAGCTCGGTTCGCGACACGACCTGCTCTCCGGCCTCGCGTACCGGTACACCTGGTACGACGACAACACCCCCGCCACCGCCACCGTCCAGGGACAAAACAAACCATCCGTCATTCACCTGCCCGGTGTGTTCATACAGGACGAAATCAGGCTCCACCCCACCAGGCACACCCTGCTCGCCGGGTTGCGAGGCGACTACAACAGCCTGCATGGCGCCATCCTCTCCCCCCGGGTGAACTACAAGTGGAGCACCGATGACCGAAGCGCTGTGCTGCGCATCGGCGCCGGCAACGGGTTTCGGGTAGCCAATGTGTTCACCGAGGACCACGCAGCCCTCTCCGGCGCGCGCCAGGTGGTTTTCGCCGGTGAATTGCGGCCTGAAACCTCCTGGAATGTCAATGTGAATTATGTAAAACAAATACTCGGCGTCCCCCACGCCATCGGCACCCTCGACGCCACTGCCTTTTACACCTACTTCACCAATCGCATCCTGCCCGATTACACCACCGATCCGAACAAGATCATTTACGACAACCTCGACGGGTTTTCCGTGTCAAGGGGCGTATCCCTGAATTCCGATTGGGCATTTACCAACGGGCTTCGGTTGATGACCGGCATGACCCTCCAGGATGTATTCGCGGAGGACAACGGGGTGCGCATGGATCAACTGCTGACCGAATCGTTTTCCGCTGTATGGAACATCGGCTACACCATTCCGGGTATAAAACTCAAAATAGACTACACCGGCAACCTGTATGGCCCCATGGCGCTGCCCCTGCTCGGCCCGCTCGACGAACGGCCTGCCTATTCCCCCTGGTGGAGCATCCAGAATGTGCAGGTCAGCAAAGTATTGCCCGGCGGCTTTGAAGTGTACGGCGGGATCAAAAACCTGTTGAACTACACACCGCCGGCCAACAGCATTGCCCGACCGTTCGATCCGTTCGACCGGCAGGTGGTGTTCGACGACCAGGGGCAGGTGGTGCCCACGCCCGATAATCCGCAGGCGCTGACCTTCGACCCGACGTATGTGTTCGCGCCGAATCAGGGCATCCGGGGGTTCATCGGGTTGCGCTACACCGTGCCGTAAAGCACCCTCAACGGTTGGAGCGGAGGTTCAGGAAGAACTTGGTACCCAGGCTCACCTGAATGGCGCCGGAGTTGGTGTAGTACAGACCGTCGACAAAAAACTCCCAGTTGCGGAACACGTCGCTCAGGTAGAAGTACCCAAACTCGGCGCCGACAACAAATTCGAGTTGTTCAGGCTCTTCTCCGACCTCATCCACTATTACAGCATCTTCATTGAACCGGTAGCGCAACCCGGCTTTGCCCATGGCCGTGAAAGCATTCTGGTTGGTGCGCGCGCATTTGTTTCCGTTGCTGCGGTACAGGCCCGCGCCGGCCTCCAGGAGTGCGTACGGACTGGCCATGAACGACTCCTCGTCGGCCTGATCCAGGTCTTGCAGGTTGAACAAAAAATCGGAGCCGCCGCCTACGCGCACTACCCCCCAGTGCGTACCTACGTTCATGGCGGCATGCAACCCGCCGCCGGCCCAATCGTCGATGTTGGTCACATCGGGCGAGGTGAGGTAAACGGCGGGAATGTCGAGAAATAACCGGGGAAGCTTGCCCTGCGCATGCAGCCGGAGGGACGGGCCGAGCAAGACAAATGCAAAAAGGATGATGCGATTCATGGTTTGCTTTTTTTTGCAAGATACGGACAAGCGTATTCCTGCTGCCTTTGCTTCCCTAATTTGCGGAAGGCCTTACATTTGGCGGTGAATCTGCACGTCATGGCCAAAAAACAACCCAAGTCCGCCCCCAAACCCACAACGGCGCCCGCGCCGACGGTCAAGCTTCCCACCTACGCCTGGATGCCCTGGGCGGCGGCGGCGGCAGTCCTGTTGCTGTTCAGCACCGGTTTTCAAAATGCGATGGTGGCCATGGACGACCACACGGCGACCGTCAACAATCCGGTGGTGCGCGATTTCTCCCTGGCCTTTCAGGGCGTATTCAACCTGGGCATGTTTGCGCCGCTCACCTGGTGGGTGTACGGCATGGCGTATGCGCTGGGTGGCGACAGCCCGTTCTGGTACCACCTCTTCAGCGCCCTGCTGCATGCCGCCAACGCCTGGCTGGTGTGGCACATCGGCCGGCGGCTGGGTGCAGCGCCCTGGCAGGCGCTTTTCCTGAGTCTGGCCTTTGCCATACACCCTGTGCAGGTGGAGGCCGTGTCGTGGATCGCCGCCCTCAGCACGCCGTTGTTCTCTTTTTTTCTGTTGCTGGCCGTCGATGCGTACCTGCGCTATGTGGATGCGGGGAAGTGGGGCCGCGATTACGGACTCGCGGTGGCTTTCATGCTGGCTGGCTGCCTGTCGAAGACGGCTGCCGTGGTGTTGCCCTTGTCACTCCTGGCGATCGATGTATGGCTGAGGCGCCCGCTCAACCGAAACACTTTGCTGGAGAAAGCACCGTTTTTCGCCCTGTCGTTCCTGTTCGGCCTGCTGACCCTTTTTTCGCGCACCAGTTCCGGCCACACGATAGACGCCGGGGGCGCCGGATTTTCGGTTCTGGACCGCTGCCTGATGGCCTGCCACAGCGTGTTGTTTTACTGGGGCAAATTGCTGGCGCCCGTCGGGCTCAGCATATGGTACCCGTTTGAACGGGGGGCCTCCGGAAGCTGGCCGGCGGCATACTACCTGGCGCCGATGGCGCTGGCGGCCATCCTGGGGGCGGCGTGGTGGTACCGGCGCCCGGCGCCTGTGCTATGGGCCGGACTCCTGTTTTACCTGTCCAACATCTTTCTGGCGCTTCCATTTTACACCATCGGCGAGTTTGAACTGCGCTCCGACCGGTACAACTACCTTGCGGCGCTGGGCGTCTTTGCCGTGCTGAGTGCCCTGCCGCAGTGGGCGCCGGTGCAACAGCGCAAGCTTGCCCCTGCCGCCACGGTTGTCCTGAGCCTGCTGTTGTTGGTGTGGGCCGGACTCAGCATACAGCGCATCTCCGACTGGCGCAACACCATTGCACTCATCGACAAGGCCATTGCGGCGCAGGGCGACAATTTCGGCAAAGCCTACCTCTGGCGCGGCATGGCCTACGGCGACCAGGGCAAAGGCAAACAGGCGCTCGACGACTTTAACCGCGCCATCGAGCGAAATCCCGAATTGTACATGGCCTACAAGTACCGGGGCGCGCTGCTGGGCATGGCCAAACAATACGAACGTTCGGTGGCCGATCTGGACATTTACCTGAAAAAGTACCCCAACGACGCTGAATACCTGTTTAACCGGGGCTTATCCCAGCTCAAACTGGGAAAAAAAGCAGAGGCCATGGCCGACTTCAACAGGGCTATAGAAAGCAATCCACAATTCGCGCCGGCCTACCGAAGCCGCGCAGGGTTGCACAGCGAACTCGGCGAGCCCGAAAAAGCGGCGGCAGATATGGAGGCTTGGGAACGGACAAGGGGGAAAATGGGGATGTAGTTTGGATAAAGGCATTTAAATGCTCCGATCCCCCTACTTCGAATACGACGGGCACCGAATCTGCCCAAAGTAGTACATCACCCCGGCCTGCAGGAACACGTAGGTGTCGTTGGTCTTGCCGTTGCCGCGCTGGCGCCCCGGCTCACCGATCATGGGCTCCACAGACCGGTCGGCCAGCCGGGCTGCAATTTCGCCGCGCTGCGACTCGATGTCGCGGATGTCGGCGTACACCCCGCTTACGTCGTCGAGGTAGTCGGTAAATATCTTGCGGGCGCTGAGTTCGATGTTCAGGCTCAGGCGGTAGGAGAGGTCGGTTTTGAAACCGAACCCGTACACCAATGCCGCCTGGGTGGTGTTGTACTCTTCGCCCTTGAATTGGCCTTCGGTGCCGTATTCGCGCAGGTTGTAGGTTTCGCCGTCGAGTTCTGCCTGGGGATTAAAGAAAAAAACCGCCGGCCCGCCAAACAGGTACGGAGTGAACAGGTTTTCGCGGTGCCCGTGCGTGTAGGGCAGGAAGTTGAACTCGAACTGTGCGCTCAGGTCGACCACCATGCTTTCGAAGGACAGGTTGCGGCGCAACTCGAAAGCATTGTCCGAATCGCTGTCGAACGCGCTGATGTGGCCTGCGTTGGCAGCCATTTTGAGTGCCAGCCGGTCGTTGAAGTTGTAGCGGGCGCCGGCGCCGGCGGACCAACTGGTGCGGTTAAAGCGGAAGTTGGTGTTCAGGTCGCCGAAATAGTTCGATATCCCCAGCCAGCCACCGGCCTCCCAACCTTTCATCTGCGCGAGCGCCGGCGTGTGAAGCAGCAGGAACAACCCGGAGAACCACAGCCATTTATAAACATTCATATGTTTCGTAACGTCGGTTAAAGCCACAAAAGTAAGGTAACGGGGGGAAAACGCAGGAAAAGCCTTTTGCGTATAAATCAGGGCTTAATTAAAGCCGGCCTTTGCGACATTTCGTGGTAGCACAGGGCGCCTTCGGCGAAATAATGGCACACCATGCTGCGCCGCGTGGCGTCCGGCCGGGCGATGGAGCTCCCACCGTGGAGCAGGTTGGCGTGCCAGATGAGCACATCGCCGCGCCGGGGTAAAAAGGATGCCGGCTTCAGCCCGTGGTGCGCGACCAGCCGCTCGATGTGGTCTTCGTAGTGCCGGTTGCTCTCCGCGCCGATGGTGTAGCGGGTGTTGCCCGAGTCGTAGTCCGGAGTCATGACATACGGCAGCCGGTGGCTGCCGGGGTAGTACAGAAGCTCGCCGCTGCCCGCTTGTATGTCCTCCAGGGCAATCCACGTGGCGATGAGGTACCCGGGCGGCTCGGTGGTCATGTGTATGGAGTCGGAGTGCGCCCGTTGTTCGCTGCCCTGGGTAAAGTTGAGCGACTGAAATGGGATGACCTGGCGGCCAAGCAGAAAGGACAGCAGTTCGAGCAGTTCGGGGTTGCGGAAAAAACGGTCGCGCGCCAGTGCGCTGTTTTCGAACAGGTTGAATATTTTTCGTCCGGTGTAGTTGTAGCCCACACGGCCCCTGGAGAGCAGGGCGTCTACCTCGGCGTTCAGTGCACCGGTTTCGGCTTCGGGGAAAAACTGCTCCAGAATCAGGTATCCATCCCGAACAAATCCCCGGATTTTTTCCTGAAGGGTGGCGTCGAATGCCTGAAACCGCGGATGGGCCTCCAGCGCCGTCATGGCGCCGGGCTGGTCGAGCCAGGGCATGTTTTCGGTGTCGTGCTGTGGGAAATCGGCCCAGCCGATGGGTGCGTAGATGTTTTTTTTCAGACCGTACTTTCGGTACAACGCGCGGTTGTGTTGCAGGAGCCGGGCGTTCCAGCGGTTGTTGAGCACATAAACGCCCTTCCAGGAGCGGAGGATGCCGGTGTAGCGTTGGATGAAACGGGGGAGCATAGCAGGTGTTTAAGTGGGCAGGATTGTTTGCATCCATTGAAGTTCAGCCGTCTGGAAAACCGGTGGGGGAGGCACAGATTGATAATTGATCGACAAATCGTAACGGCTGCGCGCGTAAATCGAGTCCAACGCTTTTTTTAGATCAAGCGCCACGTCGGCGTCCGGCGCCGCAAGGGGTACCGGGAGAACGGGCAGTCGGTCTTGCACGTTGAAGGCCCATACATCCGTTTGTTGCGCCCCGGCCCGCCACAGCGAAGCGATGTAATGCGTGTGCGGCAAGCGTGGGTGGACAGGCACCCGGCTTCCCCGGCGAAGCAGATCGATTTCCAGCAGGTGAACGCCGGAATCGTGCAGCCTGCGTCGTTTTTGGCGAAATGCATCGAGACCGGGTTGCTTCTTGTTTACCGGCGACAAAATTTCAATGGCCGTGATCAGACGGTTTTGGGCCGCATCGCGGATTTCGACAACCGGTATGTGGATCTCGACAGGTGCTATTTCTGCAAGCACAACCGTCGGCTTCGTTACGGCGTCGATACCCACCCCAGGCTCCCGAACAACATCGCTTCGCAACAGCACCTCGACATCCGGGTACATAATCCCCACCTCTGTTTCCGGCGATACATCCTCACGCGTGTACAAATCAATGCGCGCAACGTACTTCGGCGCAATGACAGGAACCAGCAGGGCCTTGAGGGCTGACGCCAACTCGTTGTGCACGTCCGGCCACAAGTACCCTTCCAAATAAGGATCCATGCCTGGGAAAGGAGAAACCATGGGCAAGCATTTTGACTCAAATATACGGTGAAATGCGGGTTTGTACGGTTTTGCCTGGCTGGAATCGCCTGTTTTTTTGTTTAAAAAAAATGCATTTTTTTAAAACAAATAATGTTTTACAGAGTTATCCACATTGTTGACAACTATAGACACAATGTTAATTGATTGATTTTTAATTTATTGAAATAATAATTAACATTTTGTGGAAAACTCTTTTCAGTTTTTCTTGACAAACCCCGTACTTTCGCTAGCGCTTTTGGTTTCAACAAGGCGGGGCGCTGTTCAGGCGCCTTTTTTATCCCGTCCCTTCACAACGCTTTTATTTTTCCTGCTTCCATACGGGGAAGAACCTTTGTCGCGGCACGCATGCCGGAACCGCCAGGGGGAGGCCCGTGTCGCTAAAAAACTGCAAACATCATACGCACGGCGCGCCTCCCGGTGGTCGTCCAAATCGAAAAACATGGTCAAAGAAATGCAAACTGTTGAGCCCATTCTGGCGGAAAACCCCGACCGATTCGTTCTTTTCCCGATCAAACACACCGAGATTTGGGAGTGGTATAAAAAAGCCGAGGCGTCGTTCTGGACGGCCGAGGAGGTGGACCTTACCCCTGACCTGCTCGACTGGGAGCACAAGCTCAACGACAATGAGCGCCACTTCATCAAACATGTACTGGCGTTTTTTGCCGCCTCCGACGGCATTGTGAACGAAAACCTGGTGCTCAACTTCATGCGTGAGGTGCAGATTCCCGAAGCCCGGTGCTTCTACGGCTTCCAGGTGGCCATCGAGAACATCCACTCCGAAATGTACTCGCTGCTGATCGACACCCTGATCAAAGACCCCCAGGAAAAAGACTTCCTGTTCCACGCCCTGCGCAACCTCGACTGTGTGGCCAAAAAAGGCGAATGGGCCCTGCGCTGGATCGACAACGCTCCCACATTCGCCCACCGGCTTATTGCCTTCGCCGCTGTGGAGGGCATCTTTTTCTCCGGCTCCTTTTGCTCCATTTTCTGGCTGAAAAAACGCGGACTCATGCCGGGGCTCTGCTTCTCCAACGAGCTCATCAGCCGCGACGAGGGCATGCACTGCGACTTTGCCTGCCTGCTCTACGCCATGCTCCAGCACAAGCTCGACCCCAAAGAGGTCGAAGCCATCATTACCGAGGCCGTGACATTTGAAAAGGAATTCGTCACCGACGCCCTGCCCGTGTCGCTCATCGGCATGAACGCCGAGCTGATGGGCCAGTACATCGAGTTTGTCGCCGACCGGCTCCTCATCTCCCTCGGCAACGACAAAGTGTACCACACCGCCAACCCATTCCCGTGGATGGACATGATCTCCATCCAGGGTAAAACCAACTTTTTTGAAAAACGCGTCGGCGACTATCAAAAGGCCGGCGTGATGACCAACCGCGACGAGCAGGTGTTCTCCACGGACGCCGATTTCTAAATACCGATCAAAAATTCAACCTACATCGCCATGATGCAAGTGATCAAACGCGACGGCCGGCGCGAAGAAGTGTCCTTCGACAAAATTACCGCCCGACTCAAAAAAATGTCCTACGGTCTGGACACCGATTATGTCAACATCATCGACATCGCCCGCAAGGTCATTATGGGCCTGTACGACGGCGTGACCACCGTGGAGCTCGACAACCTGGCCGCCGAAACCGCGGCGTCCATGGCCACCATACACCCCGACTACGCCCTGCTCGCCGCCCGCGTGGCCGTGAGCAACCTGCACAAGGAAACCGAAAAACTGTTTCACAAGGTGGTCGACGACCTGTACCACTACGTAGACCCCAAAACGGGCGAACGCGCCGGCCTCATCGGCGACCAGACCCACGCGGTGGTCATGGCCCACAAGGACAAGCTCGACAGCGCCATCATTTACGATCGCGACTTCGATTTCGACTACTTTGGCTTCAAAACCCTCGAGCGCTCCTACCTCATGCGCATGAACGGCCGCGTGGCCGAGCGTCCGCAACACCTGTTCATGCGCGTGGCGGTGGGCATCCATGGCGAAGACATAGACGCCGCCATCGAGACCTACAACCTGATGAGCGAGCGCTGGTTCATCCACGCCACGCCCACCCTCTTCAACGCCGGCTCGCCCAAGCCCCAGCTCAGCTCCTGCTTCCTGCTCAGCATGACCGAAGACAGCATTCACGGCATCTTCGAAACCCTCCAGCGCTGCGCCCTCATCAGCCAGAGCGCCGGCGGCATCGGTCTGAGCATCCACAACATACGCGCCACCGGCTCCTACATCAAAGGCACGGGCGGCACGTCCAACGGCATCATACCGATGCTGCGGGTGTACAACGATACGGCCAGGTACGTTGATCAGTGCTTTCACCCCGACACCATCGTGTACACCAAACAAGGGGTAAAAAAGATCGGACAGATTACCCTGGGCGAAGAGCTGCTCACGCACGAGGGCGATTTTAACCGCGTGGCCCGCGTGATGCACCATGCGCACCAGGGCGACATGATTTCTGTAAGCGTAAAACATTCCATCGAGCCCATTCTGGTGACCCCCGAGCATCCCTTCCTGGTGCTGCGCAACCAGCAGAAAATGGTCAATCACGACGTCATCGCCAATCGCCTCGAAAAAGGCCTGATCGAGCCGGAATGGGTGGAAGCCAAAGACCTGAACGAAAACGACCTCATCGCTTTTGCGGTGCCCGACTTTGCGCAGGATATGCCGGAGTACACCCCGGACGACTGCCGTTTCTACGGCATGATGATCGGCGACGGGCACCTCAGCAAGGACGGCAAGCAGGCGCACATCACCCAAAACGCCGATACCGACGACACCGACTTTATCCGCCGCTACCTGTTCGGGTGCGGTCTGCGCTGGACGGAAAGCGTGGAGGGCAAGAAAATCCGGTTCACCTGGTCGGCGCACCTGGGCTTGAAGTTCACTCGTGCCATGTTGTACGACGAACAGGGACAGAAGGCTGTTCACCCCTCCATGCTGTACCTGCCGCGTGAGAAAACGGTCCAGATTATCCGCGGCATCATCGAGACCGACGGAAACATCAGCAACCGCGACAATTTCGAGATCACCCTCGACATGACCTCCCGAAACGTGATCGAGTCGGTGCGGTTTATGCTCCTGCGCATGGGTATCCTCACCAGCGGCAGCATCCGCGACCGCGTCGGCAGCGTTTCTTCGTATAAAGACATCACCACCCGGCAGATTTCCTATGTGCTTCGCATACCTAAAGTGGAGGACATCACCGATTTGTTCGATTTGCCGGCCGGCAAATACGTTTCCTATTTTTCCCACGGCAACAACGTATACAGCCGGGTGGATCAGGTAACCGTGGTAAAGGATTACGACGGCATAACCGTAGATTTTGAAGTGGAACCCAACCATAGCTACGTGACCCACGCCGGGGTAGCGCACAATGGCGGGGGCAAACGCAAGGGCGCCTTCGCCGTCTACCTCGAACCCTGGCACGCCGACGTGTTCGAATTCCTCGAACTCAAGAAAAACCACGGCAAAGAGGAAATGCGCGCCCGCGACCTCTTCTACGCCATGTGGATACCCGACCTGTTCATGGAGCGCGTCGAACAGGACGCCGACTGGGCGCTTTTCGACCCCAATGAGGCGCCCGGACTGTTCAATGTGCACAGCGGCGAATTTGAGGCCCTCTACCACCAGTACGAACAGGAAAACCGCATGCGCCGCACCGTGAAGGCCCGCGACCTGTGGAACGCCATCCTCGAAAGCCAGATCGAGACCGGCACCCCCTACATCCTGTACAAAGACGCTGCCAACCGCAAGAGCAACCAGCAGAACCTGGGCACCATCCGATCCAGCAACCTGTGCACCGAGATCATCGAGTACACGTCGCCCGATGAGGTGGCCGTGTGCAACCTGGCCTCCGTTGCCCTGCCCAAATTTGTGGAAAACGGCGCGTTCGACTTCGAGAAACTGTACGACATCGTCCGCGTGATGACGCGCAACCTCAACAAGGTGATCGACATCAACTACTACCCGATCCCTGAGGCGCGCAACTCCAACATGCGGCACCGCCCCATCGGGCTGGGTGTGCAGGGCCTGGCCGACGCGTTCATCCTCATGCGCTACGCGTTCGACAGCGTCGAAGCCAAACAACTGAACAAAGACATCTTCGAGACCATCTACTTCGCCGCCATGACCGAAAGCTGCAACCTCGCAGCGGCCCATGGCGCGTACAGCAGCTTTGAAGGCTCCCCCCTGTCCAAAGGCGAGTTCCAGTTCGATCTCTGGGGCGTGCAGCCCTCCAAACGCTGGGACTGGGATGCCCTGCGCAAGCGCGTGATGAAAACAGGTGTGCGCAACTCCCTGCTCGTGGCGCCCATGCCCACGGCCAGCACCAGCCAGATCCTGGGCAACAACGAATGCTTCGAACCCTACACCTCCAACCTGTACACCCGCCGCACCCTGTCGGGCGAACACATCGTGGTGAACAAACACCTGATGCGCGACCTCGTGCGCCTCAACCTGTGGAACGATGAGATGCGCGAAGCGATCATGGCCGCCAACGGCTCCATCCAGCACATCGAAGACATCCCGGCGGAAATCCGCGCCCTGTACAAAACGGCCTACGAAATCAGCCAAAAAGTGATCATCGACATGTCGGCCGAACGGGGCGCCTTTATCTGCCAGAGCCAGAGCCTGAACGTGTTCATGGAAGCCCCCACCTTTGCCAAACTTTCTTCCATGCACTTCTACGCCTGGAAAAAAGGCCTCAAAACCGGCATGTACTACCTGCGCAGCAAAGCCGCCACCGATCCGATCAAGTTCACCCTCAGCCAGAAGCACCAGCAGAAATTCCTGTCCAACAAGCCCACCACCCAGGCATCGGTGAGCGTCACCAAAGAAGCACCCAGAGAAGTGCCCAAGATGGAGCCCATTACCCCGGACCAGATCGAAGGCAAGGTGTGCAGCATGGACGACCCGACCTGCGAGGCGTGCAGCGCGTAGCGAATGCGGAATGTGGAATGCGGAATTTTGCCCTGCGCTTAGACATTTTACCATTGTCGGCGTAAGAACCCCGTCAGGGGCGGCCCTCTTGTAGCTCATGAAGGTGAGGGCGGTCAGAACGCCGTAGGCGTGGCATTATAAGAGCGATCATGCGAAAAACGGCGACAACGGCAATATCAGTTTGTTGTCGGCGAGGACGCCGACAACGGCAGAATTCATCAAATTGATACAAAATCGATACACCGAACATGCTGAAACCAGGCGATCGCGCCCCCGAATTCAAGCTCCGGTCCAGCGATAAGGATCAGGTACAACTCAAGGATTTTCGCGGAAAAAACGTTGTTTTACTGTTTTTTCCGGTTGCATTTACCAGTGTCTGCACGAAAGAGCTGTGCCTGATGCGCGATCAGTTGTCTGATTACGAACAACTAAACGCGCAAATTCTGGCCATCTCCGCAGACAGCCTGTACGCGCTTAACCGGTGGAAGCAGGAGCAGGGGTTCAATTTTCCGTTGCTGTCGGACTTCAACAAAACGGTCAGCAAGAAATACGACACCCTGTACAAGGAGTTTGTCTACGAGATGAAAGGTGTGCCCAAAAGATCGGCGTTTGTAATCGACCGCGACGGCCTGCTGCGCTATGCTGAAGTGCTTGAAAATGCGGGAGAATTGCCCAATTTTGAAGCAATTAAAAAAACTTTGGCGTCGTTGAACTAATTTTGTGCGGCCGGGTTTCCGACAACGGAATACCTTTATTTATGAAACCGCATCGTTTTTTGTCGATCAACATTTATGCACCCGCCGCTTCGGCCGCCGACCCTTTGTGGGAGGAGGATGAGGATGTACTGGTAATTGATGATATCGGCTCCGACATTCCGGCGCAAATCATCGTGTACAACGACGATCACAACACCTTCGAATGGGTCATTCAATGCTTCATGGAAGTACTCAAACACCCTTCCGAACAGGCCGAACAGCTCTCTTTAATCATTCATTTCAAAGGCAAGGCCACCGTTAAGTCCGGACCCAAGTCCGAACTGCTGCCCCTGCGCGAGCAATTGGTAGACCGTGGCCTTTCCGCCGTCATCGAAGACGGCACCTGACATCGTTACCAAAACAAATCGATATGGAGATTCTCGACCAAACCCCCTCCTCCTCGGCAAAACTGCCTGTTGCCGGTGACGGAAATCGTATTGTGGCCTACCTCATAGACGTAGCCATTGTGGTAGCCGTGTCCATCATCCCCTTCGTGGGTTGGTTTTTTGGCCTGGCTTACATGCTCACCCGCGACGGCCTGCCCTTTCTCGACGGCCGCAGCATCGGCAAAAAGGCCATGAAACTGCGCGCGGTCTCTGCCGAAGACGACCAGCCCCTCACCAACAACTGGGGGCCGGCGCTCGTGCGCAACATCGTGCTGTTCATCCCCTTCTTCCCCATTGTCGAGCTGATCGTTATGCTCACCAACGAACAGAAGCTTCGCCTCGGCGACCAGTGGGCCAAAACCCGCGTGGTGCAGTCCGATATCTAATGCGGAATGCGGAATGCGGAATGCGGAATGCGGAATGCGGAATAAATTTGCTCATAGTTACCCGTTAATACCAAGAGCCCATAAAATTCCGCATTCCGCATTCGCCATTCCGCATTCGACATGTCTGTTTTCTGGTTAGACCCGCATGATTTTTCTTTCCCGCCCGTGGAACTGGCGGAAGAAAGCGGTTTGCTGGCCGTAAGTACTGACTTGCGTCCGGAGCGGTTGCTGTCGGCCTATCGCTCCGGCATTTTCCCCTGGTTTGAAGACCAGGGGCATTTTTTTTGGTTTTGCCCGGATCCGCGTCTGGTGCTTTTCCCCGCCGAACTGAAGGTGCAAAAAAGCATGCGGCCCATTTTCAATCAAAACAGGTTTGCGTACACCATGAACCGGCGCTTCCGGCAGGTCATGGAGGCCTGTGCCGAAACGCCCCGTGGCGGTCAGGAGGGCACCTGGATCACCCCGGCGTTTATCGATGCGTATACCCGGTTGCACGCGATGGGTGTGGCTTACTCTATGGAAGTTTGGGACGGCGAAGAACTCGTTGGCGGTTTGTACGGCGTATTGTTAGGACGCGTGTTTTTCGGCGAAAGCATGTTTGCCCGTGCAACCAACGCATCCAAAGCCGGGTTCATCACCCTCGTCCGGGCGCTCGAACGCAGCGGCGTGGGGCTAATCGATTGCCAACAGGAGACGGAACACCTCCAGTCCATGGGCGCACGCACCATATCGCGCAAAGCCTTTCTGACGCACATAAAAAAACTCGTCCCGCGTGAACCCACGCAGGACGAGTAATAGACAGGGGCAATCTCCTCGCCGTATTATTTCACCAAAACCAGCTTCTGGGTCTGGATAACGTCTCCGGATTGCACCCGCAGGTAGTAGACACCGGAGGGCATCTCGGCGCCCGTTAATTGCAGTTCAGTCCGGTACTCGCCGGCAGGTACGCGCTCGTGCAGCACTACCTGGCCCATGCCGTTCATCAGGTGGAGGTCCGTAGCCAGGGTAAAAGTAGCCGGCAGTTCGATGCGTACCAGATCACGAGCCGGGTTGGGCGACAGCTTTACGTCGTTGGCCTCCAGATCGAATGCAGAGGACCTGTCTTCGGACGAATCGCCAAAATCGTCGTCTTCGTCGTCGCCTCCGCCGCAGTGGCCGGGGCCGATGATGCCGTTGTTGTACTGGTCAAGCGTGCTTGCCAGGCTGATGAATTGGTCTTTCACCGACTTCGGCAGGCCCGACCACTGGGCCGGCGTGTACGTGTTGAACAGGGTGGTTGCGGCATTAAATGCGGCCGTCACCTGCTGAGTGGAAGACGCCCCATTGAGGAAGTTCAGTCGCGCAGCAATGTACTGGTGTGCCAGGATGTAATATCCGTTGCCGCCCGACGGGGGCGTCCACAAGACTTCATACCATGTTTTACCGCTGAGGAAGAACGGCGTATCTTCCCCTTGCAGCGCCCAGGTGGGATCGTAGGGCGCCGGACCATACTTGGAGTGTGTTTTCCAGTAGCCTTGCGTCAAGGTGCAGCCGCCGTCCTCTTCATTGGTAGAGATGAGCTTGAAGCCGGCGTCATAGTCGAACGTCTGGCTCATGGAAGTAACGGCGAAAACCTCCGTTTTTCCTTCGTAGTAGTCAAAATCGCTGTCAATGGCGTCGCTACCGTTGCCGTTTACGTCTTGCAGCGTAAACGTGTAGGTATTGGTGGAATTGGTCGGGTTGGCAATGCGAACGCGAAAGTTGCCGGTGTTCGGAATGTTGATCGAATACGCACCGGTGGAGCCGGTGATGCCGATAAAGTACTCCGTTTCCACGTTGTTAACGTCCACTTCAATCAGGAAGTAGTACACACCGTCCAGTCCAGGTTCGTTGTTGTCCTGGAGACCGTTTCTGTTGCCATCCAGCCAAACACGGCCGGAAACGGTTGCTGCCTGTGTGGCCATTGCAGAAAAACCGGTAAGACACAGGGTTAGGAAGAAGTACAGCATGGCTGTCTGGTTGCGGAAACCGGCGGTTCCCAAGGTGTTCAAATTTTTCATTGGACAACTGTTGAGTTTAAAAATGATGAGAAAAAAAAGCAAACAGGATTCATGGCCTCCCGGACAGACACAAAGGACTGTACCGGCTGCCGTTGGGCAACTGACCAAGAGATAACAATGGGGAAAGATCATTCAGGACGGCGTATGACTGCCGTCAGAAGGATGAGCCAAAAAAAAACCAAGAGAGGGTGGATGATGAAACGAACGAGGGGGTTATTGTCGATGGGTTCGTTTACGTAAAGCAACCGGGGGCGGGTGGATTACCGCACAAAGATGCGGCCTTGTTTCGATTATCCAAAAAATAGTTGAATTTTTTTTTCGATGTGTTAAAAAACACCGTAATCCGGGTAAGGCCGCAGGGAATTCAATGTCCAGACCCACCTGGTTTAGCCGAATAATAGAAGCCATCGGTTAAACCGGAAAGAGTGGTCGTGAAACAGGAGGTCTGGAAGATAAGATTAGTTCAGATGTCGAATGAATCGAAGTTTTCGCTTTGTATTAATTATCAAAAATCATTCCAATGTGTCACAATAATGCAAATTTTGGGGGTACATGCCGCTTTCGAGGGATGGCACGCGGATTACGCGGATCGCTTCGCGAACGCTAGATGGCACACGGATGACGCGGATCGCTTCGCGAACACAGATACAACGGATTTTTCCGTCAGGATAAAAAAAATCCGTTGTATCTGTGTTCGCGAAGCGATCTGTTTTATCCGTGTGCTATTTACCTACCGGGCAATAACCACATTTTTCACCCCATATCCATCGGCCGTTTGCAATTGCAGCCGGTACAGTCCGGGCGCCCACTGGGCGGTTTGCACATCAAACTGACCGGCCGGCAGGTCGGCGTTGAAGTACACGAGCCGGCCGAGCGGATCCCAAACCCGAACGGAGACGGGTATCGTTTCGTTGTGCCGCACAGTAAATACATTGTTGGCAGGGTTGGGAAAGACGTCGAAATGGGCGGGCGCGGCAATGTCTTTTGTGCCGACAACCAACGGCGCGCACGCATTTGTAAAACCATTGTTGTAGGCGGCGATCACGGCGTCGATCTCACTGATCATGGAGCCCAGGTTGCAGGGCAGGTTGGTTTGCGTGTGGTAGGTCCAGGCGGCGGTGGTCTCCACGATTTGGCCTGGCGCCAGGCTGCCGAGCGCCCGAATACCCAACCCGCGGATATCCCCCCCGGCAATACTGGCCGAGCACATGGTCCAGGCTGCCGGGTTGTTGGGGTCTCCCGGAAAGGCGAATGCGGTGGGCGCCCCAGGATTACCCGGGTTGTACCCGGCGCCGCCGACGGTCAACGGTGTGCCGTCGCGCCAGCGTCCGTTGATAACGTTGTAAAATTCCACTGGCGAGATGGGGTCACCCATGGCCGGCGGATAAAAAGCGGAGTTATTGATGGCATAACCCATATGGTCCATCTTGCTACCCAGAAAGGTTGTGCTTTGCGCCGGCACCGGCACGGAGTCCGGAAAAGTAGACAAAACGTTGCAACCGGAACCCGGCCCGTCGACCGGATCCTGGTTATAGGCAAAAAAGCTGTTCCGCTCAGGCAGGGAGCCGATAAAGTCGTCGGCATAGCACCCGATGTCAAAATCGGTCCAAAGGGCCGTAAAGAC
Organism: Saprospiraceae bacterium; assembly: GCA_033764075.1. Classification (GTDB taxonomy): domain Bacteria; phylum Bacteroidota; class Bacteroidia; order Chitinophagales; family Saprospiraceae; genus M3007. Next base: position 48,508 of record JANRJH010000051.1, read on the forward strand.
GCTGTCCAGCCGCTCCACATTTTTGTAATAAACTTTGTGGCTGGTGAAAATGGTCCGGTTCAGGGGGGACACGTTCGGGCACTTAAACGCCCACGTGGTGAGTTGGTATTCGGCGCGAACGCCCAGAAGGACATCAACATCGTTATAAACCATCCAGTGGATCTCTTCCGGTACGAACAGTGGTTTGTTTTTCAACCTGACTACCGGATAATCACCCTGCATCGGATCGTATAGGCCGTCGCTGTCGGCGTCATAAAAAGGCGCCAGCGCACTGGCGGTAGCGGGTAACGGGTACCCGTAAACGGACTCGTAATAAGGGTTGCCCACTGCCGGCCATCCGGCGATGGATGGGAACCTGTCGATCAGCAATTGCGGGGTCAGGTTGGGCAGCGTATCCAAAAACCGGATTACGTCGGGGCCTTTCACGGCGAAAACCCGGTTCCAGCGCAAGCAGTCATCGGCCTGGGCCCCCGTCAGCGTCAGCGGCCCGGAGTGGAGTCCTATGTTGCTATAAGTCGGCGTCGTCAGCTTAAGATTCCCCCCCGGATCTATACCGGCAAGCCACAGGCGAGCACCGTACTGGGTGTTTGGGTCGATAGACTTCAGGCCCAACCCGTCCAGAAAGCGGCCGTTGGAGTAGAGGGAAGCCGATAGATCATTGGCATTAACGACGCCCAACCCGCCTTGCGTCGTGCAGGGCGGCGGGTTTTGGGCGAAAAGCGCGGGCGCCACGGCGCAGGCGACGAGCAGGCTGAGCAGTCTTTTCATAACGAAAGGGGTGATTTGGTTAAACACGGTCAAATATAGCCTTAATAGGCACATAAAGTCGGGAAAACGCCTGAATCAGGCGCCCGGGCGTTTCAGTGATCCCCTTCGGTGAGCGGCCGGCTCAGTCCGCCGACGCTTCGGGTATCCACAGGTGTTGCTTCAAATCCTGCACCCGGTTGTTTTCAACGGCCACCCCTTCGTTTTCCAGCAACTCCTGCATGAGGGTGGGTGTGGCAAAATGGCGGCGGCCGCTGAGTTCGCCCACGCGGTTCACCACCCGGTGCGCAGGCACGTCGCCCAGATGGAAACTGTTGTTCAAAGCCCAGCCCACCATGCGGGCCGAGCCCAGGGCCAGCGCATCGGCGATGTGGCCGTAGGTGGTGACCCGGCCCCGGGGAATGCGACGTACAACCGCGTAAACGCGCTCGTGGTATGCCATGGCCTCAAATGTTGTGGCGTCAGCGCCGCACCACTTTCCGCACCATCGATTGCCCGTCGGCCGTCAGGCGCAGCAGGTAAAGCCCCGCCGGCAAGCCGGCCAGGTCGAAAGTGGCGTTCACCTCCCGGCCGAACGTATGGGTCTCGGCTACCGGCCGCCCGAGCAGGTCCAGCAACGCGGCCTGCAACTGATGGGGCGCGTCAAATTCGGCCACCACATTCAATATGCCGTCGGTGGGGTTCGGGCTCACCGACAACGCCGACAGGCCGGGCAACTCCCCCGTGCCCACGGTCTGGATGGACACCGTAAGCACATCCGGGCAGCCAAAATCGTCGGTCACGGTCACCGTGTACATGCCTTCGGCCAGGCCGGTGGCGGTGGCGGTGGTCTGTCCGTTGCTCCACAGGTAGGTGTAGGGCGCCAGCCCGGCGCCCACGCGCACGGTGGCCGTGCCGGCGGAATCACCGGGGGCGGTGGGGGTCACGTCGGCGCTCAGTTGCAGGTTGGCGGGACAATTGCGGATGTTGATGTTGTCGAGGTCGAACCAGTAGCTGCCCGGGCCGCCGTACAGCCCCCGGAAGCGGATGAGGATGAGGTCGCCGGCGAAGTCGTTCAGGTCGACAGTGACAGATTGCAGGTCGACGGACGGGGTGTGGTTGGTTTCGTCGATGGTGTAGGCCGTGGCGTAGCTTTGGCCGCAATCGCCCGAAATTTGAAGGAAAAACACGTCGCCGGGCTGAAGCTTGGTGGCGGTCGTGCCGTCGCTGTTGAAATCGGTGATGCGGTAGTCGAAACGAAGCCTGGTCCCGGCGGGCACGGGGCCGTACACGTCGGAGGTGACCTCGAAGGTGTTCAGGAAGTCGAACAGGTTGGCGGCCAGCACAAAAGAGCTGTTGTTGTGGTCGTTCTCCACAAATGCATTGGAGGCCGCCCAGCCGTCGGGCAGTTGTCCGGACTCAAAATTTTCCAGCGCGGGTATGGGCAGCGGCCGGTGGTCGACCACATACACAAAGGTGTCGTTGTTGATCGTCTGGTCGCCGGACAGCACTGTCCAGCACCTGATCTGGAACAGTCCGCCGACGCTGTTGAAGGTAGAGTCGAAGGTAAAAACCACGACTTCGTTCGGCTCCAGGGTGTCGGTGGTGAACGTCTGAATGACCCGCGCCTGGCCGTTGATGGAATAGGCTACGGCGTAGGTGTCTTGTTCAATGGAGCCGAAATTGGCGAAGGTGAACTGCACGCGGTCCTGATCCAGGCCGCAGGTGCTGTTGTCGCCGGTGGTGGTGGCAGATATGGCGGCCAGGTCGCGCTGCTGGGGCACGCGGATGCGCACGTCGTCGATGCCGAACCCTTCGTTTTGCACAAACGGGTCGGAGGCCACGCCCACGCGCAGGCGCACGGTGGCGCTGCCGGCGGCGCCGTCGAGCAGGTTGCGGGCCACCTGCCAGCCGCTGCTGTTGCCCGACCACACGTTGCCGGCGCCGAGCGTGGTGTTGTTTTCGGTGTACCAGTTGATGCCGCTGCCGACGTCGCCCACGCGCGTCCAGGTCTCCCCGTCGTCGGTCGACAGGTCGAGCCAGGCGCCGTCGAACTGGCTTTCCAGGTCGCGGAAAATGGACATTTCAACCACAGGGTCTTCCGACAGGGTGTCGAAGTTGAAGCAGGGCGACACGAGGAACGAATATTCATCGGCGTTGTGCGTGTCGTCGAGCCCGGTTACCCAGGCCTTTTCGCCTTTTGCGGCCCGGTCGATCACCGGCTTGGCGGGTTTGCCGTAGGCCCAGGAAGGGTTGACGGACAGGGCGTCGACGGTCCAGCCGCCGTTCCACACCTCAAAGTTTTGCCGGTAGGGCGCGGGCAGCTGGTGGGCGAGGTAAAATTCAACAGTATCGTTGGCGAGGTTTTCATCGCCCATCATTTCCGTAAACGCGCGGATGATGTACTCACCCGGCTGGCTGAAGTTGCCCGCCGCGTCGAACAGGAAGACAGCGCTGCTGTCCTTGCCCAGCACGCCGGTGAACAGGCCGTCCTGGGGCTGCGAGACGCCGCCGGGGATGCCGTTCACGCTGAAGTTGAGGCGTACGAGCGACTGCGGCGCGGCGCCGTAGTTGCTGAGCCGCACAGACACCTGTTCGAAGCCGAGCAGGCAGCCGCCCTGGGGCGCCAGCACGGCGGAGATGCCCACGTCGTTCGTCCGGTAGGTGCGGAACGAGATGGGGCCCGCGATGCTGCTGGCCGTATCGGGTGCGCACGCGGTTTGCACGTACACGTCGTAGTCGGTGTAGGGGGTAAGCCCGGTGATCGTCGCTTTGGGGGTAGCGACGAACAGGGTGTCGCCCTCGCCCGCGGCCGGGTCGAACCCGGGCGCCCCGAAGATGACCTGCCATCCGGGCACGGCGCCGGTGCTGCCGGGCGTCCAGCGCAGGCGGGCGCGGTTATCCCAGTAGTCTTCCAGGGTAAACTGCAGGGGCTTAGCACAGGCAGGGCACGCCGCCGTGCCGGTGAACAGCAGGCCCGTGGAGAGCGCGCCGCTGCTGGTGTACACCGTGTTTTCGTCGGCGTTCAGCACCGAGAGACCCGCCTCATCGTCGATGAACGGCGTGAAAAAGCGCACGGTAAACGGCTGCCCGTCTACCACAGGGAAAACGAAGGACTGTTGCGCACCGTCGCTCAGGGTGAAGGTGAACGACTGGCTGCCGTTGTCGACCTTCACCTCGCTGCCGGTCTCCCATCCGTCGCCGGCGGCGTCGGTCAGCAGCACCTGGTACAGGCATTGGGCGTAAGCGGGGGCGGCAGACCAGAGCAGGGCCGGCACGAGCAAAAGGCGAAGGGTAAATCGGATCATGGTATACCTCAGGTTGATGAACGGACGCCAAAGGTAGGACGAACCGGACATTTACCCAACACGACGTGCCGAATTGACGCCCGTTGGCGAGGAAACTACCAACTCCACAGGTCGTGCTCCCGGTTGAAGATGCCCTGCTGGATGCGATCGGCCTCCAGGAGGAGGTCTGCACCGGCGAGGTAGTCTTCCAGCCGGCGGCCGTGCACATTCTGTTCCTTGATGATGTGACCGGCGAAGTGGCGCATGTCGAGCCAGTCGGCCCAGCTTAGCGTGGCGGCGGTGTTGCCGCCGGGTGTGAACACCTCGTGGCGGGCGAGCAGGGCGCGCGCGGTGGGCAGGTGTACCCAAAAGAGCACCTCCTCGCCCAGGTACTCCTCGCTGTCGGTGTAGCGTTCGAGGAGCGGGGCGATGCCCAGGATGCGCACCTGGAGGCTGCTGGTGCGGCTGTCGAAGTACCAGGTTTCCTTGATGCGGAAGCGGCGCACGTCGGCCCAGTTCAGCTCATTTTCAACGACCATGACCTCCTCGGCGTCCTTGTCGATGTTGTACACGTACACGGTGTCCCGCCGGACGAGTTTGGCGTACACGGCGGCCGGGGCGATGCGGCGCGTCAGCCGCCCCTGCTCCTCCACGTACACGGGCAGCTCGCCCGTCTTGGCGGCGTCGGCCAGGATGGTGAACAGGGGCGCGTCCGGGAATACAAACGGCAGGTTCATCTTTTCGCGGGTGTCGATCACGCGCCACACGGTTTTTTCCCACAGGATGTCGGCCTCGCGCACCCCGGCGGGCTGGAGCAGGCTGCGTTCGGCGATGATCTCCCGTTCGGTGATGTCGTCCAATGGCCATTCGTCGGTTTCGGTGGCGATGTAATCGTCCCGGAGCGCCGGGTCGGGCGTTTGCGGGATCTGGGCGGCCAGGCACAGGGCAGGCAGGCAGAAGAGCATGGCGAGGCCCTTCCGTGCAGACAGTGTTCGTGTCATGAACAGTTTTGTTTAATGAAAAAAAAGGAGGGGAAAAAGACTAAAAAGTGCGGAACGGCCCAGCGAATGGGTATGAAACGGGCTGGGGGGGTGGGAATTTTGGGGGTGGGGGTTTTTAACGTTTGGGGTTGATGGCACGCGTTCTGAATGGCACGCGGATTTAACGGATCGCTGCGCGAACGCGGATGGCCACGGATTTATCCCAAAAACAAAAAATCCGCAAAATCCGTGTTCGCGCAGCGATCCGTTTTATCCGTGTTCTATTTCGAGCGCTTGAAATAGAACACAGATTTTTTACCGTTGTCGGCGTCCCCGCCGACAACAAACGGCGGAGTGGGGGGCCATGCCAATGCACCTGATTTTTGCCGTAACAAACGGGTTAGCGTGTTTCTCCTCGCCACTCACTCCGCCGTTTGTTGTTGGCGAGGACGCCAACAACGGCACAAAGGGAGTGGTAAGCGCGTGATCACTCATACGAACGCCAAGGGTACGAGTACTCTATTGCCGTTGTCGGCGTCCTCGCCGACAACAGACGGCGGAGTGAGGGGCCATGCAATAATGCACCACTTCCGACCGGTACAAGTTGGCGTTTTTCACCCGGCCGCTATCTCCGCCGTTTGTTGTTGGCGAGGACGCCAACAACGGCACAAAAAAATTTTGGGGCTGTGCCCCAAACCCCCTCGCCGCGCAACCCCGCACAGCCCCCTGCAGGCGGGGCGGTCGGTCGTCCCCTCCCTCCCTTGCCCCCCGCCTGCGGGCCTGTGCGCTCCGGCCGGCTGAAGCTCAACGGAAACGCCGGCAACCTCCAGCTACTGGGGAGAAGCCGCGAGGCGAAAGCCCACGCCGTTGATGCGGAACCCCGGCGAGTTGTTGCCGCGGTAGGCAGCGCGGCAGTGCCGCGGCGTGAGGCTCCAGCTGCCGCCGCGGATCACGCGGCCAACGCCTGACGCTGCACCGGTTGGATTCTTCACCGGCCCTTCCGGGTAGTCGCCGTACCAGTCGGCACACCACTCGCGCACATTCCCGCTCATATCGTACAGCCCCAGTTCGTTGGCCGCATTGCCTTTTACAGGGTGGGTTTTGCTACCGGCATTGCCGTCGTACCACGCCACAGCGCCAAGGGTATTGCCACCTGCGTACCGGTACCCCTTGCTGCGGGCGCCGCCCCGGGCAGCGTACTCCCACTCCGCCTCGGTGGGCAGGCGGTAGCGTGCGCCGCCGCTGCGGGCGTTGAGCTTTTGCAGGAATTGCCGGATGTCGTTCCAACTGACGTTTTCTACCGGACAGTCGTCGCAGCCTTTGAATCGCAATTCCGGCGGGTCTTCGCCCATCACCGCCCGCCACTGTTTTTGGGTCACCTCCGTTTCGCCGATGTAAAAATCGTTGAGGGTGACCTGGTGGGCGGGTTTCTCGTCGTCCTCGCAGTTGCTGTCCCGCCCGTCCTGGCAGCCCATGGTAAATGTTCCGCCTTTTACGAACACCATGGTGGCGCCGGGTAGCGGGTCGGTGTAGCGCTCCCCCTTTGCCGGGGGCGTGGCCGGCTGTCCGGCATCCCCCAGTCCGGGCCGGCGCTCGCCCAGGCGGGAGCCCGGGTCGGGTCGGCGGCCCTCACCGGCCGGGGTGTCGATCGGTCCGTCCGGCAGGTTATCCCGCAGCGGCCCGTCCAGTCGGTTCCCGGGCAGCGGAGGCAGCTGGTCCTCGCTTTTCCGTTTTTCGATCGACTCCCGGATGACGGGTTGCCATTCCGGGCGCTGTTCGCCGAGCATCTGGAGTTTTTCCTGGTATTTGGGTTCGGGGAAGGTTTGCAGGAACTGTTCGATGCGGGGCGCGTCGGGCTGTTGTTGCAGTTCGTCGAGCGATTGTTGGGCCAGCTGGTCCAGCTTGCCCCACACGGCTTTTTTGTGCTCGTCCGGGGGCGCCTCGTCGTATTTTTCCTTCACATAGGTCAGGTAGCTGCGCACGATGGCCGGGTCTTCGGAGAGCATGGCGCGGCGGTAGTAGGCTTTTTCGCAGTATTTGGGGTTGTCGTCGTGTTCTTCGATGAAGCGGGCGTAGGCGGCCTCGCTGTTTTGGATGCTGGCGATCCACCAGTCGCGGGTCACCGGAGGGGTGAGGGCCCAGCCTACGGACGTGCCCACCAGCAAAAAAGCGAGAAACAGCGCTGCCGTGCGCAGGCCCTGGCCGCCCGGCCGTCGGCCAATCGGCGGCGGCGGGGGCGGCGGCACGGATTGGGGCGCCGGAGGCCGGTAGTACGTCTCCGCTTCCGCCGGGTCGGGTGCTCCGGCAAACGCGAGCGCCGGGCCGGCCTGTTTTTCGGGCACGTCGGCCGGGCCGCGGGAGGCGCCGTCGGCGAGCACCTGGACGTGTTCTTCCAGTACGCGCTCGCGGACTTCCTTTTCGCCGTCCACGATTTCGACGACGCACACCTTGAGTTCCAGGGTGTGCTCGCCGGGCAGCAGGGGCGTCACGTATATTTTCCACTGGGTGTACTCTTCCCCGTCGAGGTCGATGGTCTGTGTGCTGCGGCTGTCGGGCCGTATGCCGAAGTGGCGGCCCCCGCTGGGGTCGCTGAGTTCGACGAGCATGGACTTGCTGATCTTTTTCAGGCGCCGCTGCTCGGTGTACACATCCACGGTGAAGTCCTGCACCAGCACACCGGGGTCGGTGGCGATGCGCACCACGCAGAGGGTCTCCAGCCCCAGGGGCATGGCGCGGGGGATGCGGTAGAGCAGGTTGCTGGACTTGTCCTGGGTGTTGGGTGCGGCGGGGGCGTCCCATTCCGACGCTTTGAGGTCGCGGACGAGCAGCAGCAGTTCCCGGCGCACGGCGTTTTCGAGCACGCTGATCTCCCGGGTGTCGGCTGCGCCGGCGACGCTGAGCGCACGGGCGTCGTTGTAGCGGGCGAGCAGGAGCAGGAGCTCGTCCTGGCGCGGGGAGGCGGGGGGCAGCACGCCGCGCAGGTAGGCGATGGCGCCCGGCAGGTCGCGGGCGAGCAGGTCTTCTGCTTCGCGGAGGATGTCGGCAAAAGGTTTGGGCAGGGGCATACACACAGGTTTGACGGGGATAAAAGTATGGTTTTTTGGTGATGTGTAGGTTGGTGGGCGGTGGAGGACGCTTATAAGGGAAAAAAATCCGCAAAATCCGCGTTCGCGCAGCGATCCGTTTCATCCGCGTGCCATCCCTCGCTAGAAATGGCACACGGATGAAACGGATCGCTGCGCGAACGCGGATCACCGCGGATTTATTCCCGTTGGCAGGCGTCCTCGCCAACAACGGCAAAAGCCTCGATCTCAGGTTGGAATAAGGACAGATTTACCGCAACATCTTCCCCTCCCCCCAAGCCCACACTTCCAACGGATAATCCGCATACGCCGCTTCAAACTTGCCGTACTTGCCGGGTTTGAACACGGCCCGGTTGAACTTGACCTCGATGGCCCTGCCGGCGTATGCATTTTCCTCGATCACAAAATCAACTTCGTTGCCGTCTGCCGTGCGCCCATCAGCACCGTGGCTTCCTTTGCCGGCAGGTGGGCGAGCAGCTTTGCGAGCATGGTGTGTTTCTTCTCGAAAAAATACGATATTTGAAACGGTTTTTTCGAAAATATCCGATAATTTTAAAAAACGTTTGTTTTTATTCGTCCTACGAGTATACTCGTAGGACGAATACGAGCAATCAAACAAACCCCATCAAATCAAAACGCGCCTGAAGAATGGGCTCTGCCGGCGTTTGCAGCCATTTTTCGAGCAACGTAGCGTACACCTGCCGGAAGTCGATGTTGTATTTCAGGTCGCCCTTGTCCAGGTCGGCGAGGTTAGGCAGGTCGTTGATCAGGCCTTTTTGCCGGAGGGCGCCGCCCATAAAAAACATCTGGTTGGCGGTGCCGTGGTCGGTGCCGGAGCCGGCGTTTTGGGCTACGCGGCGACCGAACTCGGAGAAGGTGACCACCAGCACGTCGTTCCACCGGCCGTTTTTCCGCATGTCGGCGGCGAAAGCGGCGAGGGCCTCGTCCATCTGTTTGAACAGGCGGCTCTGCTGGCCGGACTGGTTCACGTGGGTGTCGAAGCTGCCGTGGGAGAGGTAGTACACGCTGGTGTCGGTGTCGGCCAGGATGAGCGACGCGATGGTGCGGAAGCTGCGGCCGATCTCGGAGTCGGGGTAGCCGGCGCCGCTGGGGCGTGCCTTTGTTTTTTCGTACAGGTAGTCGGCCGACGCCAGGGTCTCGGTCATGGTTTTGTACAGGTAGCCGACGGGCGCTTCGGGGTCGTGCCGGGGCTGCGCGGCGGCGTAATCGGCGAAGTAGGGGCTGCGGGCGGTGTCGTACAGCCGTTTGGGGTCGAGCAGGGCGAGGCCCTTCATGTCGCCGCCTTTGAGTGCCAGGCTGAGCGTGTCGTCGATCTCCAGCGTAGCCGTCGGGCGTTCGCAGCCCCGGCACTGGGCGTCGAGGTAGCGGCCGAGCCAGCCGGTGTTCCAGTACTGGTCGGCGGGGCTGGCGCTGTGCCAGATGTCCATGCTGCGGAAGTGCGAGCGGTCGGGGTTGGGGTAGCCGACGTTGTGCAGGATGCCGAGGTAGCCGTCGTCGTACAGCCCCTTCATGCCCTGCAGCATGGGGTGCAGCCCGGCCTCTGTGCCGAGGGCCAGGGCTTCTTCGCGTTTGATGGCCAGGCGCGGGCGCTCGCGGTAGTAGATGTCGTTGCGCACGGGGACGACGGTGTTGAGCCCGTCGTTGCCGCCGCTGAGCTGCAGCACGACGAGGATGCGGCCTTTGTGCGCCAGCGCGCCCGGGCGCTGGAACGCCTGCAGGAACTGGGGCGCCCAGAGGGAGGCGGTAGCCAGGGACGCGGTTTTGAGGAAATGGCGACGGGAGAGGGTGGGCATATTGTTCGATTTTAACAAACCTGGTATTCGGGTGTGGCCATCAGCTGCACGATGGCGCTTTTCAGGCGGGTGTCGCGGCTTTTGGGGTCGGTATATGCTTCCAGGACAGCCAGCGGGGGCCTGGAGTTGGGCGCCTGCCAGAGGTGTTCGGCCAGGCGGGGAATGAGGTCCTGGTCGGGCGTTTTTTCAAAAATTTTGGTCGGCAAGGCCCAGTCGATGGTGGCGCGCAGTTGCCGGCCGCTCCGGGCGCCGCCCATGCCCATGTCCTGATCGTCGTCGTCTTTGGTGTTCACATCGAGGTCGGAGCCCAGCGCAAGCAGCTGGGGGATGCGCAGGCGCAGCATGAGGGAGCTGGAGTCGATCCAGGTTTTGCCGCCGGGCCATCCGGCCACGTTGGGCGGAAAAAAGAGGATCTGCCCCAGCGCTTTTTGGATAAAGAGCTGGGTTTCGGGGTTTTCCAGCTGGAGGGGCAGGGTGCGGCGTATGCCGACCCACAGTTCCACGGGCGATTTTATCTTGACGCCCACGTTTTTTTCATCGTAAAACCAGTCGCTGGTGAAGATGTCGTCCAGCAGGGACATAATATCGTACTTGTTCTGGTAAAACCGGTCGCCGAGCTGACGGATGCGGTCTTGGGGCACGTCCTGTTCGTTGACGAGGAATCGGTAGATTTTTCCGGTGATGAAATAGGCGGTCTGGCGTTGGTCGAGCAGGATGTCGAGCACGTCGTCGCCCCCGAGGTTGCCCGTTTTGCCGAGTACGGTTTTGGCGCCGGTGTCGTGCACGCCCTGTCGGAAAACGAAATCGCCCGCCAGGTTGAACCCCCAGCCGGTGAACGCGCGGGCGGCCTCCTTGATGTCTTTTTCGGTGTAATGGCCCCGGCCCAGGGTGAACAGTTCCATGACTTCGCGGGCGAAGTTTTCGTTGGGCGACTGTTTTCGGTTTTGCTGGTTGTTGAGGAAGGCGAGCATGGCCGCGCTTTTGGACACCCCTTGCAGCAGGGCGCCGAAGTTGCCCAGGGCGTTGTTGCGCACCACCTCCAGCAGTTGTTGCTGGTACAGGATGTTGATGTTGCGGCTGGCGAAGTGGCCGTGCCAGAACAGGGCCATTTTTTCCCGAAGCTGGGCTTTGGTGTGCGACATCTCGTCGAGCCACAGCAGGTTGAGGCTGCGCAGGTCTTCGCGGCTCTGCTTGCGGATTTGCTTTTTCTGCTCGTCGGTGAGTTGGCTGATTTCCGTTCGGCTGATTTCGCCGAAGCCCATGCCCACGCCTTGGAGGGCGTTGGAGGCCACCGCAAACGCGAGGGGCTTACCGGCGGCATCGGCTTTCAGTTTGGACCAGGCCTGTGCGGGGGTCAGTTTGGCCCATTCCGGCCAGGTTTTGCTGCCGGGGCCGAATCCGGCGCGCCACAGGAGGTGGCGTATTTGTTGCTCTTTGGTCGAAGCCATGTGATTTGCGCACTGTTTGTGGACAGATAACGCATATCAAGACGGGCGGGCGTGTCCCGGGTTTAAAGGCTTAACAGAAGTTTAGGAAAATTTACAGGGCCGACACCGCCAGCCCCATCGTTTCCGCCGTGCTGAGCAGGAGCCGGTGCGCGCCAAAGTCGAACACCAGGGCATCGTTGGCGGAGAGCCCGTCTTCGTTTTTGCTGAGCAGGATGGCACGCAGCGTTTCCCCCACCAGGGGAGCCCACAGCGCCGACCGGTTGGCGTCGAGCAGGTGCAGGGCAAGGCCGCGTGATTTCAGGTCACGGGCCGTGGCCATCAGTTGCTCGGGCGTGATGGCGCGCATGGCGGGCTCCTCGGCGTCGGCGGCCAGCAGCAGGGTCGGACCTTCTGCAAACAGCAGCTCCAGCGCGTGCAGGTACTCGGCCCGGGCGGCAGGCACGGTGAAGTAATGCACCTGCTCAAGGGTCTGCCCCTCGAGGGATAGAAAATGTTCCAGTTCGGTCTGTTGGAAGCAGTGGGACGGGAGGTCGTTGTTTTGCACGGGGTAAAATTAGTACACTCCAGCCAACTACCGACTACCGACAACCGACTACCGACAACCGAAAGCCGACTACCGACTACCGACAACCGACAGCATAAAAAAACACCCTACCTTTGCCCATCATGCTCAACGCCTACGCCAAACTGCTGGTTCGCTACTGCCTGAACGTGCGACCCGGCGACAAGATGTTCGTCAGCACCACCCTGCTCGCCGAACCCCTGCTGCGCGAAGTGTACGCCGAAGCCCTGGAGGCCGGCGCCGCCGCAGTGGAGTACGAGCTGGTTTTCCGCGAGCGCGAGCGCCTGTTCATGCGCCACGCCACCGAAGTTGCCCTGCGCACCCCGCCCCTGCAAAGCGAACGGGCCATGGCGGCGTTCGACGCCTACCTGCACATCCGCGCGCCGTTCAACCTGCGCGAGAGCGCCTCCGCCGACCCGGAGCGCGCCCGCATCCGCCAGGAGGCGCTGGCGCCACTCAACCGCGACTATTTCGAGCGGACCGCCGACCGAAGGCTGAAACGCAACCTCTGCCAGTTTCCCACCGACGCCGCCGCCCAGGAAGCCGGCATGTCGCTGAGCGAATACGAACAATTTGTGTACGGCGCCTGCGGGCTGCTCGGCCCCGACCCCATCCAGCACTGGCTCGACGTGCGCGCCCGCCAGCAACACATCGTCGACCACCTCAACCGCTGCACCGACATCCGCTACTGCACCGAAGGCACCGACATCCGCTTCAGCACCCGGGGCCGTACCTGGATCAACTCCGACGGCCAAACCAACATGCCCTCCGGCGAGGTGTACACCAGCCCGGTCGAGGACAGCGTGCAGGGCGTCGTCCACTTCTCTTACCCCGGCCTGTACCAGGGCAAAGAGGTGGAAGGTGTAACCCTTTGGGTAAAAGATGGATACATCGAAAAATGGGAGGCACGCCGCGGGCAGGAATTTCTCGACCACATCTTCACCCTGCCCGGCACCCGGCGCTTCGGAGAAGCCGCCATCGGCACCAACTACAACATCACCCGGATGACCAAAAACATCCTGTTCGACGAAAAGATTGGCGGCACCATGCACATGGCCATTGGACAAAGCTACCTGCAGTGCGGGGGCAAAAACGAGTCCGGCGTGCACTGGGACATGATCACCGACATGACCCGCGGGGGGGAAGTATGGGCGGATGGCGAATTGATTTACCGGGACGGGAAGTTTTTGTTTTAAAAAAAACATTCAACTGTAGAAACCCCGAAATGCTCATCGTTTTCAACCTCTATCCTCAGGAGGAAGGCGTTTATCTGCCCAATGCCTGCATCGTTTCCACCGACCGGCACGGTACGCCCACCCACATCGTGCAGAAGGCCACCCGCGAAACAATTCCGGCACAGGGACTGGCTTTCGACGAGCCGTACCCGGCGCTTTTTGCCCTGATCGATTCCCTGTTGCCCAAAAACATCGAAGCCCGCTTCAAGCCGCCCAAAAGCAGGCATACGCCGGCCCTGGCCTATTTGCTCGAGGACCCACAGACGCGCCCCACCGTCCAGCGGTACCTGCACGATCAGCTCGACCGGTTTCTGCAACTGGTGGTGCGCCACCGCCTGCCCCTGGCGCTCGACGCCGAACGCCGCACGCTGGTGAAGGATGTGTTGCTGGCCCTGCCCACTGCGGACGTCATTCCGCACATTTCCTTTGCCAAAACGGCCGACGGGGTCGAGTACCGCCTCCAGCTGGGCACGGAAACCGACAAGTGGCGTATTTCCGGCGCCGACGTGGTTCCCCTGACCAATTCCGACCCGGCCTGGCTGCTTGCCGGCCATGCCCTGTTGCGCGTACCCGGCATCAACGGCAACATGGTCAAGCCATTCCAGAAAAAAGACGTGGTGCAGATACCGCCGGACAAGGTACAGCTGTATTTCCGCCAGTTTATCGCCAAAACCGCCGGCCGTACCGTCATTGAGGCCGAAGGGTTTGAGCTCAGCACCGATCAGCAGTTGCGCCATGTGCGGCTCGAACCGGTGGAGCACGTGCTGGAGAACACCTGGTACCTGAGGCCGGTTTTTGTGTACGACGGCGCTGAATTTGCGTGGGGCGACAAGCGCGACCGCGTCACCACCGTACACTTCGACGAGCAGCAGAACGCCGCCCTTAGCCAGGTGAAACGTCACCCCGGTGCGGAGGCCGAAAGCCTCACCCGACTTGAATCCCTGGGCCTCGAGGCAGCCGGGCGACTGCTGAAGCCCGCCGGGGCCGGCGGACTGGAGGCCTGTGTCCACTGGCTCGCAGCACACCGGGAAATCCTGCGCGCGCAGGGCTTCGAATTGGCGCCGCTGCTCGCCGACGGCCGGCCGCTGGCCCTCCACCTGCCGGACCTGGCGCTGGAGACCGGCGCCGACGGCGACTGGTTCGACGTTCGCGGCCGTGTGGTGGTGGGCGAACACCGGTTCCCGTTCAAGGCGCTCGTGCCCTGGATACGGCGGGGCGACGCGTATTTTCCGTTGCCCGACGGTACTTTTTTCCGGATCCCGGAAGAATGGTTCGCGCGCTACAGCGACCTGCTGCAGGCAGCCGAAGACGGTCCCGGAGACAGCCTGAAGCTACGCCGCTCCCTCTTCACCCTGCTGGAAAAGGCTGACTTGCAGCCGGCTGCCGACCGCCATTTTCCCGTGATCGACCCCGAACAAGTGCCGTTCGAACTGCCCGCCACCTTGCAGGCCACGCTGCGCCCCTACCAACTCACCGGGGTAAAATGGCTCGTCGGACACCACCGCGAGGGCTTTGGCGCTTGCCTGGCCGACGACATGGGCCTGGGTAAAACGCTGCAAACCATTGCCCTGCTGCTCCACCTGAAAAACGAGGCGGTTTCCGCCCAGGTCCCGGCGTCGCCGCACGAAGCAGCCCGGCAACTCGACCTCTTCCAGGCCCACCAGGAACAACTGAGGCCCCTCCAGGCGCTCGTCATCCTCCCCGCCTCCCTCGTTTTCAACTGGCAACAGGAGCTCCGCCGGTTCGCGCCCAGCCTGTTCGTGGCCGTACACACGGGCCCCCGGCGCGCCAAAGACATACGCGCACTGGCGTCGCACGACGTGGTGCTCACCACTTACCACCTGGCGCGCCAGGACCTGGGCCTCCTGGGTGCCCACCGCTGGCGGGTGATCGTGCTCGATGAAAGCCAGTACATCAAAAACCGCACGTCGGAGATTTCCAAAGTGGTGCGCAGCCTGCAGGGCGACTTTCGCGTGTCGCTTTCCGGCACGCCGATCGAAAATTCGTTGTCGGATTTGTGGACCCAAATGGAGTTCATCAACCCCGAAACACTGGGCACTTACGCCGATTTTCGCGAGCGGTTTCAGGCGCCCATTGAAAAAAAGGGAGACCCGGTGGCCAAACAGCTGCTGTTCGAACGCGTGCGCCCCTTCTTCCTGCGCCGCACCAAGGAGGAGGTGGCGCCCGACCTGCCGCCCCTCAGCGAGCAAATTTTTTACACCGAAATGGCCGCCGACCAGCACAAGGTGTATGAAAAAATAAAATCGGCCGCCCGCAACGAAATTTTGTCCCTGTTCGACGACCCCAAAACACGCCTGCAGGCACTCCAGGCACTCACCCGACTCCGGCAGCTGGCCAACCACCCGGTGCTGGCCGATCCCGGTTACGGGGGAGAAAGTGGCAAGTTTGCCGACGTGATGGCGCAATGGGAAACCATTCGAAAGGCCAGGCATAAAGTTTTGTTTTTCAGCAGTTTTGAAAAACACCTGCGGTTGTTCCGCGCAGCATTTGAAGCGCAGGGACACGCTTTCGCCTGGCTGACGGGCGAGACCCCCGGACCGGAGCGCGCCGAGGCCGTCCGTCGTTTCCAGGAGGACGAGGGCGTGCAGGCTTTTTTGATGACCGTCAAAGCAGGCGGTGTCGGGCTGAACCTGACGGCGGCCGACTACGTGTTCGTGCTCGACCCCTGGTGGAACCCTGCGGCCGAAAGCCAGGCCATCGCCCGGGCCCACCGGATCGGGCAGACGCGGCCGGTGACCGCCCTGCGCTTCATCAGCCGCGACAGTATCGAGGAGAAGATTGTGCAATTGCAGGAACGGAAAAAAACGCTGGGACAGGCCCTTTTTGCTGATGGCGGAGATGCGCCCGGGTTGAGCCGGGCCGATCTGGAGTTGCTGCTCAGTTGACAGATTAGAACCAGTCTAAATTTTTTCGCGACCTCAACGAATCCCCTTCTCATCCGTTCCTGCATGGACAATCGCCTGATGCCCTTACCCCGTTTCGTCCATGCACAAACACCGCAATTACCTTCTCGGCGCCTACGGCGTGCTGGTCCTTGTCAGCGCCTTTTTGCTCACCCGGCTGAAATTCACGTTCGATTTCGAGCAATTTTTTCCGATAGGAGACCCGGACTACGCTTTTTTCAAAACGTTTACGGCCGACTTTGAAAGCGATGACAATTTTCTGCTCATCGCCGTGGAGCGCACAGGCGGCGTGTTCGACAGCGCTTTTTTGGCCGATTTCCACGATTTATCCCTGCGGGCCGCCGACCTGCCCTATGTCACGAACACGCTTTCGATCACCAAGCTGCAATACCCGCTCAAGACACCTTTCGGCATCACGACGGTGCCGGCCATTCACCTGGATCAACCCGACTATTACGAGACAGACAAGGTGCGCATTCTGCAGGACCAGCGGTTTGTGCACAACTTGATTTCGGAAGACGCCACCGCCATCAACCTGGTGCTCAAAACAAAAAACCAGATGCAACTGGAGGAGTCCGAGGCACTGATGGCCGATCTGGAAGCGCTGCTGGCGCAATACCGGTTTGAGCAGGTGCACAAGCTGGGGCGCCCCTATTTCCAGCGGGATCTGGTGTGGATGGAGAAGCGGGAGATTACCGTGTCGATACTGGTGGCCGCACTGTTGTCGGCGGCTGTTTTGTTCTTTATTTACCGCAAGTGGTCCATGGTATTCATCGCCATGGCGGGCATTGGGCTGGCCCTGTTGTTTTTCCTCGGCGCGCTCAGCGCACTGGGCCGGGAGCTGAACGCCCTGGCGGCCCTGTACCCCATACTGATGTGCATTGTCGGTGTGGCCGATACGATCCACCTGACCACCAAGTATCTGGACGAGTTGGAGAAAGGGCACGACCGGCGCACGGCCATGCGCATCACCATGCGTGAGGTTGGGCTGGCCACCTTCATTACCTGCACCACTACCGCGCTGGGATTCGCCTCCCTGCTCACCAACCGAACGCTGCCCATACAGGGATTCGGGATCAACGCGGCCCTGGGGGTGGTCATTGCCTTTTTTGTCATTTACGGCTGGCTGTGGGCCATGCTGCCGCGGTTTACCGCCGAACAGCTCATCAAGCCGACCAGGGAGTACGCCTTTTGGGATACTTTTATGGAGTGGACCTACCGGTTCACGGCGGAAAAAAAGCGCGCCATCGTGGGGGTCAGCCTCGTGCTGCTCGCCCTGTGTTTCTGGGGTATTTCCATGATACACACCAACTATAGGATAAAGAACAACCTGCCGCGCGGGCAGCAGATAACCGCCGATTTCCTGTATTTTGAACAGAAATTTGCCGGCTTTCGGCCCATGGAGGTGGCGGTGATGCCCCAAAACGGGTGGGCGGCCGACGACTATCCGGTGCTGCGGGAGATGGACAAGCTGGAGACCCACCTGCGCAGCTACGCGCCGATCAAAACGGTGAGCTCCGTCAACGACCTGTATAGGAGCCTGAACGCCATGCGCCACGGGAACCGAGCCGACGCGTACCGTTTCCCGGAAAGTGAGGACTTGTTTGAGCAGTTCCGGCCCCTGGCTGCCAAGGCCCCCGCTGCGGCCACGGAGGTGCTCATCAGTAAAAACCGGGATAAAACGCGCATCGCCACGCGGGTAACCGACGTGGGGCGCGACAGCGTGCAGGCCATGCAGCGCAGCATCGAAAGCTGGTGGGCGGCCAATACCGATTCTTCGGTTGTTCGTTTCCGGCTGACGGGCACGGGGCTGATTCTCGATAAAAACTCCAGTTACATCCGGGACAACATGCTCCAGGGGCTCATTCCCTCGGTGCTCATTGTGGCGCTGCTCATGGGTTTATTGTTCCGCGACGTGCGCATCGTGCTGGTGTTCCTGGTGCCCAACGTGTTCCCGCTGTTTTTTGCCGGCGCACTCATCGGTTTTGCCGGCATTCCGCTGGAGGCGGGCATCGCCACGGTGTTCAGCATTGTCTTTGGCATTGCGACCGACGACACCATACACTTTCTGAGTACCTTCAAGATTTACCGGGACAAGCGAATGTCGGTCGAAAACGCGCTGCATTTCACGCTAAAGGAAACCGGAAAAGCCATGGTGCTGAGCAGCATCATCTTGTTTTTCAGCTTTTTGGTGATGTTGTTTTCCATCCATCCGCCGTCGCTGATCGTCGGGTTGTTGGTCAGTGTGACCCTGGCCGGGGCGTTGTTTTGCGATTTACTCCTCGCCCCCATTCTGGTGCGCGCACTGATCAAAGAAACTAATTCTTCCGGTACTTTATCTGGCATCCCACAGCCCGGGTGAAGTCCGGATTGGGGCGGTCGCCGCGCATGAGTGCTTCCACCGCCAGTTCGGCGTATTTGTTTTTGGCGGCGGAGGCCATTTCCGGGTTGTCGTCGATCGCACCGATGTAGCGCACAATGCGGTCCTGATCCAGGAGGAAAACGTGCGGGGTTCGGTTGGCGCCAAACCGGCGGAAAACCTCTTGCTGGTCGTCGAAAGCGTACGCGAAGGGATAGCGCTTGGTCTTCGCGCGTTTTTGCATTTCCTCGAAACTGTCTTCCGGAACAATGTTGGGGTCGTTCGGGTTGATGGCAATGACCGGATAGCCCTTAGGGGCGTATTTGTTGTGCAGATCGATGATGCGCTGTTCGTACAGTTGGGCGTAGGGGCAGTGGTTGCAGGTGAAAATGATAAAAAAGCCCCGCGCATTCGGGTAATTGTCGAGGGTAACCTTTTTATTGTCGACACCAGGCAGGCTAAAAGCCTCCACCCTATCGCCGACGATGTATGTGGTGGGGTGTCCGGCCCGGACAAAAAGGAAAATAAGGGCGAGCAAGAACAGCGTGCACGTGGTGTTTTTCATGGTAATCGAGTTTTAGGGATGAGGGGGACGCCAACACGCAGCGAAAACGAACGCGGGAAGGCGTCTTACTTTTTGGTACTCCCGTTGGATGCGGAGGAGGGGGGATGGCTGGCGACCAGAAAAGGCCGCACGAAAGTGTCCAATTCGGCAAAATCCTTAAACTTCTCTGCGTACGCTTCCCGGCGATCGCCGCGGATGACAACTGTAAAAGGCAGTGCGCCATCCCAGTCCGGATGCACTTTGGGCATCCACGTATTGGTCTGCATATCGGTGAGGTGCAGCACATCGGCAGACACCTTGTTGTCCCGCACAAACGGAACCACCCGTTTCTCGTGGTTGCTCTTAAAATCGAGGCTAACCAGCACGACTTCCACCTTTTCGTCGCCGTATTGCCGGAAGAGTTGTTCGAAGAACGGCAATTCTTCCACGCAGGGACTGCACCAGGTAGCCCAGAAGTTGATCACAACGGTATGCTGTGCATCCAGGTAAGGCTGTATGTGTTTTTCCAGCTGCGAAAAGCTGTCGCAGAGGACCACCTTTTGCGCCTGAACCGGGGCCCAGTGGCAAAAGAAACACGCTAATATCAAGAGACCAATTTTTCGAGACGGGAACATGATAACACCTTATTAAAAAAAACAATGCAAGTAACGGGTTTTCCTGCAATTAATCGTTCTTCTGTTCCCATTTTCCGACGAAAAAAAATGTTAAATTTATTTAAACACAAAAAACCCTTCGTAAACGTGCTGTTTACGAAGGGTTTTCGGTCTATTTGGCGTCTGTGCCTGTTCAGGCTTCTACCCCTGCTTCGTTGTGGGCGATGGTGTGGTCAACCAGAATGCGGCCGCAATGTTCGCAGGCGATGATGCGCATGTGCAGCCCTACCTCGAGTTGTTTTTGCGGCGGGACGCGGTTGAAGCAGCCGCCGCAGGCATCGCGCTCCACCGACACCACGGCCAATCCGTTGCGGTAGGTGCGGCGGATTTTATCGTAGGCGTTGAGCAAACGGTCTTCGATGCCGGTACGCGCCTTGTTGGAGGCCTCGCGCAGTTTGTTTTCTTCCTGTTCTGTTTTTTCGATAATGCCCTGTAGTTCGACTTTCTTGTTGCCCAATTCGGTCTGTTTGGCGGCGAATTTGGCTTCGGCGATCGTAAGGGCTTCTTTCCGGGACTCCAGTTGGCCGCGCAGGTCGTTGGCGCGCTTCTCGGCCAGCTGTATGTCGAGCTTGGCCAGTTCGATCTCCTTGGTCAGGGCCTCATATTCCCGGTTGTTCTTGACTTCGTCGAGTTGCTTCTGGTATTTCTTAATGTTGGCCTCTGCTTCTTTTCCGGCGTTTTGCTGCTTGGCGATGTCCATCTCCAATTCTTTGGCATTGGATTGCAACTTGCCGATGCGGGTCTCCAGACCGGCCACTTCATCTTCGAGGTCGGCTACCTCGATGGGCAACTCGCCTTTGATGATCTGGATTTCGTCGAGTTGGGAATCGACCTGCTGGAGTTCCCAAAGTTTTTTCAATTTTTCCGTGATGCTGATTTCAACAGACATGCGACCTTGGAGTTGTGGTGATCCGGCTATGCCGGAAAGTGAATATAGGGCACTGACAACGAAGCGGTTACACCAGATAGCTCACCGGATTGGTGTTTTGCTTCGTGCAATGGAGCGCAAAATTAGGGAATTTTTCGGAAACAATGTCAAATAAAAGCGAAATGGTGTATTGTTCGCTTTCATAATGCCCGATGTCGGCGATGATGAGTTCACCTTCGGCGTCGAAAAATTCGTGGTATTTGAAGTCGGCGGTAACGAAGGCATCGGCCTTTTGCCGCCGGGCTTCGTGCACCAGGAAGCTGCCGGCGCCACCGCAAACGGCGACGGTTTGCACCGGTCGCCCGAGCCACGCTGTATGCCGCACGCAGCCTGTTTGCATGCGTTGTTTGACGAAGTGCAGGAAGTCCCTTTCGTCCATGGGTTCCGGCAGCCGCCCGATGAGGCCGGCGCCGGTGTCGATGGCGCCGGGTCGGGGCAGCAGGATACGGGTATCGGTCAGGTTGAGTTGTTCGGCGATGCGCGCATTGACGCCCCGGGCGTGCACATTATCGAGGTTGGTGTGTATGGCGTATACGGCGATGTTGTTGCGCAGGGCCAGCATGACGGTGCGCTCCACGTAGTTTTTTCCGTTGAGCTGTTTGAGTCCGCGAAAAATGATGGGGTGGTGCGCCACGATGAGGTTGCAGCCCAGGTTGATGGCCTCCTGAACAATACTTTCGGTCGAATCGAGGCAAAAGAGCACTCCTGTGAGGGGTGCATCGGCCCGGCCGACCAGCAGCCCGGCGTTGTCGTAACTTTCCTGAAGGGAGGGAGGGGCAACCGTCTCGAGCACATCGATGACGTTTTTTATCAA
This sequence comes from Saprospiraceae bacterium, assembly GCA_033764075.1. GTDB lineage: Bacteria > Bacteroidota > Bacteroidia > Chitinophagales > Saprospiraceae > M3007. The sequence goes on from JANRJH010000051.1 coordinate 69,904, forward strand.
CATAGGGTGTTTATGATGCGTTAAACTTGAACAGGCGGGAAACAATTAAACGAAGATGGATGTAACTTTGTTGACTTGATCCGGTCAAACAGGACACTTGACGCGACTGTGCGCGCGTTTTGTGTTTTTCATTCTAAAATCGATACACCATGATATCCATTTTGCTTTTTTTGGGCAACATCGGCGCCTCCGAGTTAATTCTCATTTTTTTGGTTCTGTTGTTGTTGTTCGGCGGCAGCAAAATTCCCGAACTGATGCGCGGCCTGGGCCGCGGCATCCGTGAGTTCAACAGCGCCAAAAATTCTGTGGAAGATGAAATTCGTCAGGGGATGCGCGAGGCAGAAAAACGCCCGCTGGAGCCCCGGGAGGTAGAAAAGAAATAAGCGGCTGATCAGACGGGTTTCCACCCCGCGCCGTATTGTTCTACCAGGATGTTGTCGTATTCATCCGCCCGTTCGAACAGGTTTTGAAACAGCGCCTGTCCGGTATCTTCGTTCAGATATCGGTCGTAGACAAGCAGTGACAGCAATATGTCCTGACCGTTCACACTGAAGGTGAGCGCCTGGTTTTTGAAATTTTCGCGCAACAGAAATTCGTACAGCGGCTTGATGTTCTCCTGGGGCAGCTGGCAAAGCACGGCATCGGCGGTAATCAGCCCGGTTTTTTCGTGGTAGGTTACCACGATCCGCGCACTGCCCTGCTTGATTTCCCACGCATTGGGGCCGCTGCGGCTGAGCTCCACAGGGTGTCCTATGCGTCCGATGATGCGCTCCATGGTGGCCGCCACCCCCGAGGGCTGGTATTCTTCGGTGGCGCCGGGCAGTTGCACCCGGTTGCCGCAGATGGCGCAATGTTCGCCGCTGACGGATTCGGCCGTGACCACATTGGAGCAGGCCGTGCAGCGTGCTGCGTTGGGGGCGCCTTTTTCAGTGAACTCGCGAAGGCATAGGTCGACAAAGTCTGCCGGAAGGGAAAAGCCGGTGTTGTCGCCGTTTTGAATGATGAACGTATTGACCCCGACCACCTCCCCGTCGTCGTTGACCAGGGGGCCCCCGCTGTTTCCCGGGTTGAGCGCGGCGTCGATGTGCAGGTAAGGGATGCCGTTCATCAGTTCCCGGGTGTTGGACACGATGCCGCTTTTGACCGACAGCTTGAGTCCGAAAGGATGACCTATGGCGGTCACCGGGTCGCGTTCCCGCAGGTTTTTGCCGATGCCGAGGCGCACGTGGGGCATATCGTCGGCCTCGGAGGGGCCCTGTAAAAAGGCGAGGTCGTATTTTTTATCCACATACACGACGGTGGCGAGTTGCTTGGGGAAGCGGGCGCCCTCGATGATGGCGCGCCGGCAGCCGTCCACCACGTGTTGGTTGGTGATGATGAGGCCGGCCGATTTCAGGAAAAACCCTGTTCCGGTGCTGTATGGCGTGGCGATCTGGATGATGATGTTCCGGTAGGTATCGACAAAATCGCGCATACAGGTCAGGACAGTTTGAGGTTCTTGATCATTTCAAGGTGGCTTTTTGCCCACAGGGGTAAGCTTTTGAAATCCAGGGATTGGAGTCTGGGTTTCATCTGCGGAAAATCGGCGGCGTAGCGACTGGCAATGTCATCTATGGCCTGAAGAATGGGCTTTTTTAGCGGCATGCCGGCCCCGTCGGTAAACGTTTCGGAGAAGCCGATATTCCGGAAAAAGTCGGCCTCGGTGACGCGGAAGAACAGGTGAAACAGTTCACGATCGGGTTGGGGCGGTGAAAAATGAAACATGGCATATCCGGCAATGTACCGGGGTATGCCAAGTGCGAGTTCGTTGTTGCCCTGTTGCAGGTGCCAGTCCATGTTGGGCAGCTCCATTTCAATGAGGTTGGCGACGCGCTCGTGGTTGACCGGCGGGTTCACGCCGAAGGTGCTGGTGGTTCGGTAGAGTTCGCGCAGGACGAGTTCGCGCGGGCGATCCAGTATTTTGCGGATATCGCGGGTCAGCAGGTCGATTTTCTGGCGGGTATTGCGCTCTCCTTTGGTGAAGTATAAGGCGTGCATGCTTTCCAGCTGATCCATCACGAAACCCTCCGGCCGCACGAGGTAGTCCACCCGGTACGCTGTACCAAGGATGTGGTAGGCATACCCGCCGGGGTACTGGTTGGGGTCGGGTTTCCCTTTTTTCAGCAAGTCCAGCGTTTGTTCGAAGGCGCGCACCATATATTCGTACTTCACGGTTTTTTCTTTTTCCGGAAGGTCGATGTGCAGGGCCGGATCTGTTCGTTTGAGCGAGGCAAACTCTTCGAAGAGCAGGTCGTCCTGTTTATCGGCGTGAATGGACAATTCGCGGAGGGCGTGCAGCAGTTTGAGCGGTGATCCGTCGGTGGTGGCGCTGTCGAACACGATGCACAGTTCATTATCGGGGCTCAGGGCATAACGGCTGAACTTGAGCACGTAATTGTGTTCCACCAGCCTGCGCAGGAAGCCCACATCGAGGTTTTCGGCATGGGCCAGTTTGCTCACGACCTGCACATGGTGGGGGGTTGCGGTGCCGTTGATTTTTCGGGAGCCCTGTACAAACTCGAAATCCACGCGCCCTGGGCTGTCCGTCCAGCGCACATTGTCGAGCCGGTCGTCGCGCAGGTACCGAAAAAATTCCCGGTAAGCTTTCAGGTACTGCCCCGATTCGAACAGATCCAGTGAATGGTCCCAGGCGGTGAGTTGAACGGGCGTTTTATGGGCATCGGTGTAACGTCCGAAGGAGATGTTCGGCTGCGGATCATGTTTGCTGCGGGCGGTAAAAAGGCTGCGCCAAAATTTCATTTTTCCTATGCGGGGTAAAACTGCGGTAAAAATAGCAAGTTTGCCCTGTAAAGCAAGCGCATGGAAACCTTTCGAACGACAATGCCCCCTGCAGACGCGCCATTTGTGCTGACGCACAGCGATCACCTGGCGCTGATCGGCTCCTGTTTCACCGAACACCTGGGTGATCGTTTGCGGCGGGTTAAATTTCGTACGCTGGTCAATCCCAACGGCATTGTGTACAACCCGGTGTCCATCGGGCAATGCATAGGCCGGGCGCTGGCGCCGGAGCCTTACACCCGCGAAGCACTGTTTGCACTAAACGACCTTTGGCACTCCTGGGATCACCACGGCCACTTCTCGGCGCCGGCAGCGGAGGAGACCCTGGGGCGCATCCAACGCGCCTTCGACGAGGCGCACGCAGTGTTCACGGAGTCTTGCACCTGCCTGATGATCACCCTGGGAACAGCCCAGGTGCATCGGCTGGCCGAAACAGGGCAGGTGGTAGCCAACAACCACAAAGCCCCGGCAAACTGGTTCACCCACCACACGCTGCGGGTGCAGGAAGTAATCGACGCGCTGGCGCCGGCGCTGGAAACCCTGGCGCATCGGCGGCCCGGGCTGCGTGTGGTGCTCACCGTGTCGCCCGTGCGCCATTTGCGTCTGGGCATGGTTGAAAACCAACGCAGCAAGGCCGTGCTGGTGTTGGCCTGCGCCGAATTGGAGCGGCTTTTCCCCAACGCCTGGTACTTTCCGGCCTATGAGCTTTTGCTCGACGACCTGCGCGACTACCGGTTCTACACCCCCGATATGTTGCATCCTGCGCAACCGGCAATACAGTATATTTGGGATTATTTTTGCCGCGCCGTCTTCAGCGAAAGCACCATTCGCCTGGTACACCGCCTGGAAAAACTGGTGCTGGCTTCGGCACATCGGCCTTTTAACCCCGAAACACCGGCCCACCAAAAGTTTTGCCTCGAGCGCCTGGCCGAAATTGCGGACATTCGCGCACAGCACCCCGACATTGACCTGAACGAAGAAAAAATTCATTTTGAACAGCTTTTGAACCGATGAACATCGATCTGACAGGAAAAACCGCCCTGGTAGGCGGCGCCAGCGCCGGCATCGGCCGCGCAGTAGCGCACGAACTGGCGACGCTGGGCGCGCAGGTGGTGCTTTTGGCCCGGACGGAAAGCCGCTTGCAGGAGGCCATGGATGCCCTGCCCGGTTCCGGACACCGTTATATTGTAGTGGATTTTGCAGACACGGCGGACGTGCTGCCCAAAGTGCAGGCCCTGCTGGCCCAATTTCCCGTGCACATCCTGGTGAACAACACAGGCGGCCCGCCGGGTGGCCCGATCGTGGAAGCCGGCGTAGACGCCTTTTTGCAGGCCTACAACAACCATCTTGTTTGCAACCATTTACTGGCGCAGGCCGTGTTGCCCGGCATGAAGGCCGCCGCTTACGGGCGAATCGTCAACGTAATCAGCACATCGGTCAAAGAGCCGCTGGACAATCTGGGGGTGTCCAACACGACCCGCTGGGCGGTGGCCGGATGGGCCAAAACCTGGGCCGGTGAAGTCGGCCCGTATGGCGTCACCGTCAATAACGTGTTGCCCGGGTACACCAATACCGGACGCCTGCAGGAGATCATCGACAAGCGCGCCCAGGCCACGGGCGTGCAACCCGGGCAGGTCGCCGAACAATTCAGACAACACGTGCCGCTGCGCCGCTTTGCCGAACCCGCCGAGGTGGCGGCGGCGGTGGCCTTCCTGGCCAGTCCGGCCGCCGGTTACATCAACGGGGTGAATTTGCCGGTAGACGGCGGACGGACGAAGAGTTTGTGAACGCCAAACCAAACATTATCCATTGTGCAAATCATTTGTAATTTTCAATAAAAGGTGGTATCTTTGCGTCCGCTTTTAAAAACGTTCTTTTTTTCTTTTCACATTTGACTGATAATGAGACATTACGAAGTCACCTTCATCGCAGATCCAGTGCTGTCGGGCGATGAAGTCAAATCGACAGCAGAAGCCATCCAATCGGAACTCAAAGGTTTTGGCGCTACCATTGTAGCGGTGGATGAAATGGGATTGCGCCCCTTGGCGTACCCGATCAACAAACGTTCCTCCGGGGTATATTTTTGCGTGGAGTTTGCCGCGCAGGCTACCGACTGGCTGGGCAAGTTGGAGTTGAACATGAAGCGCGACGAGCGCATTCTCCGTTTTCTGACGGTGAAGCTCGACAAGTACGGCATCAAGTACAACGACGACAAGCGCAACGGCCGCATCGGCAAGCGCAAGGCAGAACCGCAAGCACAACCGGCTGCAGTGGCTGCGCCCGTCGCTGCCGTTCCGGCTCCTGGCGTGATTGACCTTGACGAAACGGTTGAAGATTAACCCTTCATTTCTCCACTTTTCAATTCCACCACCTGACATATGGCTGCTTCTCGCGAAGACGTTAAATTCCTGAGCAACCCTAAAATCGGTCTCAAGCGCAAAAAATATTGCCGCTTCCGCAAATTTGGAATCAAATACATCGATTACAAAGATGCCGATTTTCTGCTCCAGTTCATCAATGAACAAGGCAAACTGCTGCCCCGCCGCATCACCGGCAACAGCCTCAAATACCAGCGCCGCGTAGCTACGGCTGTGAAGCGCGCCCGACACCTGGGCATGTTGCCCTATGTGGCCGACCTCATGAAGTAATTATTTTTCAACCGCACAACTGAACTGAATCGTCATGGAAGTTATTCTTCTCGACCATATTGAAAAGGTAGGCGCTAAGCACGAGGTCGTCAAAGTACGCGATGGATACGGGCGCAACTACCTGATTCCCCAGGGACTGGCCATCGTGGCCAACAAGTCCAACCTTGCCCAACTGGAAGGCATGCGCAAACAGGCCGCCAAGAAAGAAGAAGCCGTGGTGGCTGCTTTCCGCGAGGTGGCCGACAAACTGAAAGGGATAGCCCTTCGGATCGCCGCCAAAGCGGGCGACAGCGGCCGTCTCTTCGGCTCTGTTACCGCCAGCCATATTGCCGATGCCATGAAAGCACGCGGTGTGGACGCCGAAAAGCGCATCATTGAGATGCCCGACGAGGTAAAAGAACTGGGCAAATACACTGCCATCGTCAAATTCCACCCCCAGGTGGTCGTTGAACTGCCGTTTGAAGTCGTTTCCGAAGAGGAAGGCGATTAGAAAACACCATCCCGGGATTATTTACGGCTTGGAGGGGGAATGCGTATGAACAATACCGCATTCCCCCTTAACACATCCGACAGCCGACGACCGACGACCGACGACCGACAACCTTTTTGCTCAATCCTCGTCGTCCACCACGTTACCAACCGGGTTTCGGTGCCACATCAGGTATGCCTTGAGGAACCCGTCGAGGTCGCCGTCAAGCACGGCATCGGGGTTGTGGACTTTATAGCCGGAGCGCAGGTCTTTGACCCACCGGTCGTCGAGCACGTAGGAGCGGATCTGGCTCCCCCATTCGATTTTGCTTTTTCCGGCCTCGATTTTGTCTTTTTCTTCTTGTCTTTTGCGCAGCTCCAGTTGGTAGAGCCGGCTTTTCAACATCTGCATCGCGCGGTCGCGGTTTTGGTGCTGACTTCTTTCGGCCTGGCATTCGACCACCACCCCCGAGGGTAAGTGGCGCAAACGAACGGCCGATTCGGTCCGGTTTACGTGCTGGCCTCCGGCGCCGGAAGCGCGGAACACATCCATTTCTATGTCATCCGGATTGATAACGACCTCGATTTCGTCGTCTATCATTGGATACACGAACACTGAGGCGAAGGAGGTTTGCCGTTTCCCCTGGGCGTTAAAGGGGCTGATGCGCACCAGCCGGTGCACGCCGTTCTCGCCTTTCAGCCACCCGTAGGCGTAATCGCCTACGATTTCGATGCTGGCCGACTTGATGCCGGCCACCTCGCCCTCCTGCTCGAACAGTTCATTGACCTTGAATCCTGCGCGCGCGGCCCACATTTTATACATACGAAAGAGCATGGCGGCCCAATCGCAGGCTTCGGTTCCGCCGGCGCCCGCGTTGATGGTCATAACGGCCGACAATTCGTCTTCTTTCTGGTTGAGGGTACCCCGGAACTCGGCATCTGCCAGGATCTCGTTGGACCGGGCGTATTGCGCGTCGACTTCCTCTTCGGTCGCTGCGCCTTCTTTCTGAAATTCAAACAGCCCTTCGAGGTCGTCTACCTCGCGGGCCAGTGCATTGTATTCGTCGATCCACTTTTTATTGACACCCAGCTTGCGCTGGATGCCCTGGGCCCGCTTGGGGTCATTCCAGAAGTTTGGGTCGAGGGTTTGGGCGGTCAGGTCTTCAATCTCGTGGAGTCGGTTATCCACGTCAAAGATACCCCCTAAGGACCGCCAGCTTCTGCTTCAACTCTTTGAGTTGCTCTATCGTCATGGCTGGAAACGGGAGTTGTTTAAAAAGGAATGAAAACTAGGCAGGTCACTGCGGCGCTTTCCGGCGCCGAAGGTTGGGGGGGATGCGCGTTGTGCAAAAGCGTTCAACGCGCATCCCCCCGGGCAGGGAAAAAGGGTGCGCCTTACAGCACTTCCACGTAGAAGATAAGGTCTGAATCCGGCGGGATGGTTTCGCCGGCGCCTTGCGGGCCGTAGCCGAGTTTGGAGGGGATGAACAGGAACGCTTTGTCGCCATGCTTGAGCAGTGCAACGCCTTCGTCGAACCCGGGAATCATCTGTCCGCCACTCACGGAAACGGGCAGGGGCTGGCCTCGCTCAAACGAATTGTCGAACATTTTACCGTTGGTCAGGCATCCGTAGTACTGAATCTGGGCTGTTTCGCCGGTTTTCAGTTTTTCGCCGGCGCCTTGTTCCACCACCATCATTTTGAGGCCGGTGGGTGTAGACTGGAGCTGGCTGTTGAGTGAACCGCTGCGGTATTGCTTGGCGACATCGGACACTTTGGCCTGCACCGCCGGGAAGGCGGCCTGTGCGGCTTGTGCCTTGGCCATGATCTCCGCCTGCTTGGCCTGCTCTTCGGCCTCCATCTGGGCAACTTCTTCCTTGGAGAGGATGTCGACCAGCATGATGCAGTGCCGCGCCTCCTTGTTGTCGCGCAGGCCTTCGGGAAGCGACATTTGCACCATAGAGTCCAGGGGTTCAAACACCGTGGCGCTGTCGCCTTCGGCCATCATGAAGAGGGCATCGAGCGGTGCGGGGAATTTGTCGCCAAAACGGGTAAGTTCTTCCGTGGTCGGCAGTTTCATTTCATAGGGTTTGGCATCGCGCATGCGGCTGGACATCATGAGCGAGTCGCCCAGATAAGTGTAAAAGTGCATACGAACCATATCTCCCGGGACGGCTTTGGTTCCGCCCTTATTGACGTGGTGGATGAAACGGAAACCGTGTTCGGTGGTCGTTTCCTTTTTGCAAGCGGCAAACAACACAAGGCTTGCCAAAATGAGGGTTGCTGATACTAGACGCATGGTGGAAAAGTTGACGGTAAATTTAAATGTTGGATGTTGGCCTGCAGGAAGGGGGTTGGAAAGCCGCGTGAAGCGGATCTTCAGTCCTTCCATAGTGCTGCCCGATAGGTTGGCAGCAGGCTTTTGAATTTTTCGATGGTTCTGGTGAGGCTCTCGTTCGAGTAGGCGCCGGCGGCATTTACGTGTCCGCCGCCGTTGAAGTGTTTCCGGCAGATGGCCTGCACGTCAATATTGCCTTTGGACCGCAGGCTAAGTTTGACCACAGTCGGTTGATTGTGGATGAAAGCGGCCAGCCGCACGTCTTTCATGGTCAGGAGATAATTCACGATGCCCTCGGTGTCGCCCCGTTGGATGTTGAAATCCTCGTAGTCCTTTTTGGTGAGGTAAATGTACGCAGTCCGATACTCCGGGAGCACCTCCATTCGGTTTGCGAGGCAATGGCCCAGCAGCCGCAGGTTTTTTTCGACGTTGGAATTGAACACCATATCCTGCACGGCGGTGTCGTCTACCCCGCGCTGCACCAGGTCTGCCGCAATACGGAACACCTCGGGGTTGGTGGCGTGCCGGAACGAGCCGGTATCGGTTACGATACCCGTGTAGATGCACTTGCCGACCAGGGGGTTGATCCGTTGGGCATCGCCCATGGCCACCATAAATCGATACACGAGCTCGCATGTGCTGCTCGCGGTGGTTTCGCTGAACACATAATCGGCAATCGGCTCCGGGAACAAATGGTGATCAATCAGGATGCGGGCGCCCGGCAAATCGCGGATGGCCTCCCCCATTTTATCGATCCGGTTGTAGGCGTTGAAATCCAGAAAAAAAAATACGTTTTTCCGCATTAGCGACTGCCTGCACTCCTCGGCATTTATGTCCCAGATCAGGATATCCTCTGCCTTGGGCAGCGCTTCAAATTCCGCCGGGTATTCCGAAGGAAAATACACGGTGACGGTATGCCCGTATTGCTCCAGATAATGTTGCATAGCCAGGCAACTGCCGATCGCATCGCCGTCGGGATTGCGGTGGGAGCAGATCGCTACATTCTGAGGCACATGCAATAACTGCCGTAAGGCGGGTGCAATATCCATTAACGTCTAGTAATAAGCGCGCAAAGGTACTTGAATACCATGGCAGTTTAAAGGCAACCCAAGTTTATTTTTTTATAAAGCTTTTGGATGATGATTTTTAGAATAAAATCTTGCACTAAATTTGCGCCGCTTTTAAAAACCATCCTCGCGCCTTTTTAACGGGCCCTCACCTTCAAGACTGAACCCATACCTATGGCAGGCAACCGCACATTCACCATGATCAAGCCCGACGCCGTGCGCGCCGGCAACATCGGCAACATCCTTCAAATGATCAACGCCGCCGGCTTCCGGATCGTGGCGATGAAAATGACCAAACTCTCCATGGAGCGCGCCGGTCAATTCTACGACGTGCACAAAGAGCGTGGTTTTTACCAGGAGTTGTGCGAATTCATGAGCAGTGGCCCCATTGTAGCCGCCATTCTGGAAAAAGACAACGCGGTGGAAGATTTCCGCAAACTCATCGGCGCCACCGACCCCGCCAAGGCCGAACCCGGCACCATTCGCGCACTGTACGCATCCAACGTGGGCGAAAACGCCGTTCATGGCTCCGACAGCGATGAAAACGCCGCGATTGAAGGCGCTTTCCACTTCGCCGGCGTAGAACTGTTTTAAGTACGGTCGGGGGGCGGCCGACGGCGGCCCGCGACCGCCCACCCCCCTACCCAAAAACCAACCCCGGGGGGGGAACCCAGGGACGCGGGC
>JANRJH010000054.1:0-77166 GCA_033764075.1 Saprospiraceae bacterium
GTTCTAACCACGGGCCTCGGGCCACCCCTGTTAAAAACAAGCCCCTTTTTATCCCACACACCAAATCCGACACTCGACACTCGCCTCATCCCAGGTAGGAGCGCAACGCGTTACGGTTGTACGATTTACGCAGGCGGCGGATGGCGCGCTCCTTGATCTGCCGTACGCGTTCGCGGGTAAGGCCGTATGTTTCGCCGATTTCCTCCAGGGTGAGCTGTTTGTAACCGCTCAGGCCGTAGTAGGAGGCGATCACCTCTATTTCGCGGGGCGAAAGGATGGACAAGCCTTGTGCGACCTCTTCCCGCAGGGATTCGGCCATCAAATCCAGGTCGGGTTCTTCGGCGCCTTCGGGCATAAACACGTCCAGCATGGTGGCCTCGCTTTCATCGCTGTTGCCCAGGGGGGCGTCGAGCGACACGTGGCGGAGGGTGCTGCGCATCATGGTTTGTACTTCACGTGGACTCATATCCAGCAGTTCTGCCAGCTCTTCCTCCGACGGCTCGCGTTCAAAGCTTTGCACAAAGGAGATATAGGCCTCATTTACTTTGTTGTATGAGCCCACCTTGTTGAGCGGCATGCGCACAATCCGGCTGTTTTCTACAATGGCTTGCAGGATGCTCTGGCGAATCCACCACACGGCGTAGGAGATGAATTTGAAACCTTTCGTCTCGTCGAAACGGCGTGCGGCTTTCATCAAACCGACGTTGCCCTCGTTGATGAGATCCGACAGGGAAAGCCCCTGGTTTTGGTATTGTTTGGCAACTGAAACGACAAAACGGAGGTTGGAGCGCGTGAGCTTGTCCAGCGCTTGTTGGTCGCCTTCCCGGATGCGACGAGCAAGCTCGGCTTCTTCATCGCCGGTCAGCATCGGAATTTTGCCTATATCGTTGAGATACTTATCCAGCGCGAGGCTTTCGCGCGTGGTGATCTTGTGTGAAATTTTGAGTTGACGCATGGTGCTTAAATATGTCTGGTTTTTTAAGACGGTGAGTTGGTCAAAAAGTTTCGGATCGAACCGAAGAAATCTGGATTACGGTTGGAAATGCGCCGGAAGAATCTTAAATGCGCGGCGACTCCACAGATTAGTACAACCGGAAACGGCAAAAAGTTCCTACAAGGTACGTTAATTCTTTTCAGATACATATAAAAAAGTGTAAAAGTTAAAATTTGGAGAAACCTTCGCAGGGTATTGTACAGGTAACGTGAAACAATTTACTTTTGCGTCGGGTATCTGAACTAATCCTTTTTAGTCCAACTAATCTCATGACTGATTGGCATTCCCGCGCGCTATTCGTGTTACTGCCCCGGTAGGCAGGCAAGTTTTTCTCAAGCGCTCTCTTTCCCACACTTCCTTACGGTAAAGCTAAACAGTCAGTTTGCTACCACTCTTATGGGCAATTCGTTTGGCCACTGCTGAAATCCGGCAGTTGGCGCTTGCATGTTTATTCGTCTAATCGGCTCAGTCACAAGCACATTCAGTTTCCATATAATCGCGCGTAGCATGAAAACAATTTTACTCCTTTTTCCCATAACCGTCGGGACCTATTTTACTGCTTTTGGTCTGTCTTTTCAGAACGACCCTCCGGTATTGAACTGCCTTCCGGTGGTAGTAAACCTGAACAATGAGGGCGTGGCCATCCTGAATGCAACGGACATCCCTTTTACTGCTACAAACAACTGTGGCGACGTTACGCCCATCCCGTCTTCGGTTATTTACACCTGCAGCGTTGCCGGCTCTACGCAAGGTTTTGCGCTGTCTGTTACCGACACCTGCGGCAACATCGGCTCCTGCGTAGTCAAAGTTACGGTCAACCCTTTCGATCGGTGCCACGCCAAAATTTCTGTCCCTGACCCTTGCAGGTGCAAAAACAATGCCACGACCATGGCCAATGGCCAGTTCGAAGAAACCGTTTACGTGCGGTCACTGACCGGCAAAAGCTGGACGGTCGCTTCCGCCAACGGTTTTTTCCTGCCTTCCAGCCCTGCGCCGCCAGCCGGGCCCGTTCCCGTTACGGCCGGCACCGTACTGGAAGAATATCCCGCAGGCAGCGGCGATTACCGTCTGCCGGGTGTGCACGTGGACTCGCTGGGTTACAGCCTGACCGTTGTGAGCAACGCCGGAGACACCCTGTCCATCAGCAACGGGTGCCGGTATCCGGAAATTGCCATCGTTTCGGCCATCAACAACACCTTGTGTCTGTACTCCACCCCGCTGACCCTGAACGGGCTTCCGGGCGACGATCATTTTCTCGATGCCCAATTTACCATCAACGGGCAACAGGATTCTGTATTTGATCCCGGCGCACTGGGCATTGGCACTTACCTGATCCGCTACACCGTTAACGGTGGACAGGCAAAGTTTAAGAGTACCGGCGATCCGGGATGCGTACAATGGCTGGAACTGGGCGTACAGGTGGTGCCCACACCATCTACGGTTGTCTGCAATGACCACGTTCAGGTGTCCTTCGACGAAAACTGTGTTGCAACCATCACGCCAGACCTCATACTGGAAGGGTCCTATGGCTGCTTCGACGATTACCGGGTAACGCTGGCCGACACTTTCGGAGTGCCGGTAACCAATCCGCCGGGGCTTGCCCAGGCCGGTCACACCTTGGTTGCCACCGTTGAGCATCTGGGGAGCGGCAACACCTGTTGGGGCAGGATCACCCTCGAAGACAAACTGGCGCCCGTACTGACCTGCGTCGATCTGACCGTGCCTTGCGCCCTGCCCGACCTCTCCCCGACATTTCTGACCGACACCCTCGGCATTGCCGCCGGCCGGCCCGAGGTGGCCGAAAACTGCACCCCATTCTCGTTGACCCATACCGATACCTATGTGGATGAAGATTGCAGCAGCCAGGGGGTGAGCGCCCGGCTCGTGCGCGCTTGGCAAGCAATCGACGCTTTTGGCAATCAGGGCAACTGCACCCAAAATATTTCGCTGGAAAGAATCCGCCCGGGCGACCTGGTGCTGCCGGCAGACACCGTACTGCCATGCGATAACCCGCAGATAGACCCGACGTCAACGGGGTTGCCGGGCCTCTCGTTCAACAACCGCTTTTTCCCCCTTTTTCCCAACAACTTCGCCTGCGAGGTCGCCATCGTTTATACAGACAAACTGTTGCCGGCTTGCAAGGGCGCCTACACGGTGCTGCGCACCTGGACGCTGGCAGACGGGTGTTCGCCCGCTGTTCAGGACACCAACCCTTTTTCGTTTATCCAGGCCATCAGGGTGGAAGACAACCAGGGCCCCGTGGTGAACTGCCCGGGAAACCTGACAGTGGACGTCTTACCGACAGGCTGCACGGCGCGGGTTGATTTGCCCGACCTTTTTATTTCGGATAATTGCTCCGGAATTGCCTCCCTGCGCGCCGAATGGACGCTGAGCGCAGCACCTTTTGGATTAAGCGGCTCGCTTTCCGATTTCCCGGGTAATAATCCTGGCGATCGGGACACGTTGGGTGTTTTGGGACTGATCGACCTGCCCAGGGGATTGGTGCCGGTACGGTACATCATTGCGGATGAATGCGGCAACACCTCTACCTGCCTGTTTACCATTACGGTGGAAGATCAAGTGCCGCCGGTGGCCGCCTGTAAGGAATTTGTCCAGGTTTCGCTCGGTTCCGGGGGCAGCGCACTGCTGTTCGCCGAATCGCTTAACAACGGTTCCTACGACAACTGTAACGGCATAACGCTAAAGGTCAGGCGTTTACAGGTCAACTCCTGCCAGCCCAACAACCGCTTTTTTGATGAGGTGCGCTTTTGCTGCGAGGATGTGCGCGATACGGTTGACGTACTGCTCAGGGTCTACGACATCCCGCTGCCCGTTGGCGAAGTGTCGCTGACCTTTTTGGATCAAAACATCAATGAGTGCGTCGTGAAAGTTTTAGTCGACGACAAGATCAAGCCTGCCTGTTTGCCACCCGCCGACGTGACCGTCTCTTGCGAAAATTTTGATTTCAGCCTCGCCGCCTACGGGGTGGCCCGCGTATTGGATAATTGCTGTGCCGACACCGTCACCGTCAACAACCTGTTCTCAACGTTTGATACCGTTTGCAACAGAGGCACCGTTTCACGTATTTTCCGTGCCATGGACTGTGCCGGCCTGGTTACCCAGTGCACCCAGCGCGTATTCGTTACGCCCGACCAGGGGTATTTTATTCGTTTTCCGGACGACGCGTTGTCGACCTTTTGCGACTCTTTCGGCCTGTATGGCCAACCCCAATTTTTCGGTGAAGATTGCGAACTGCTCGCTTTGTCGCATCAGGACGAAATATTTAACCTCGTACCCGACGCATGCTACAAGATCGAACGCACCTGGAAAATCATCAACTGGTGTACTTATGACCCGAACAAGCCCTGCATTCGCGTTCCTAATCCGGAACCGGTAACCGGAATCAACCAACCCGCCAACTTGCCCGGACCAGTCGTATCCGCGCCCAACACTACCGGCGCCTGGGCCGCGTCACAGGTCAGGATCAAGGCTTCCGATGTGACGCCCACCAACTTTTCTGTGTTTTGGGACTCACTGGCCAACTGTTACACCTATCAGCAGATCATCAAGGTCATCGATGCCAAACAACCCGAGATAATCGATTGCCCCGCTCAGGTAGCGGTGTGCGATCTAAGCGATAACGACCCGTTGTTCTGGCATGCGAGCACTTACACAGACCCCTTAACCGGGCAGCACGACCTGTGTGAGACGCCGACCGACTTGCACATCAGCGCCACGGACGACTGCTCCGGCACGGAAGTCAACTTCCGGTATCTGCTGTTCCTGGATTTGGATCAGGATGATGACATGGAGACGGTGGTGTCCAGCACCAATTTACCCGGATACAACACCATCCATGTCGGCAACGCACTCCTCCCCAACTACCAGGGCGGTACGCCCCTGGGTTTCGATCATCGTCCGGTACCCGCCAACCAGAAATTCGGTTTTGCGTTGCAAATTACCACCGCCGGCAATACACGCACGGCCCGTGTGGCATGGAACACCGCCCAAAATCCGGGTGTGTACGTCGACCCGCAACTGCCGTACGGCAAACACAAGATCAAGTGGTTCGTGACCGACAACTGCGGCAATGAATCCGTATGCGAATATTCCTTTGACGTTCAGGACTGCAAAAAACCGACGGTAGCCTGCCTGAACGGCCTGTCTGTCAACATCATGGCCAGTGGCGCCATCAGCCTGAATACAAGCGACTTCCTGCAATATGCCGACGACAATTGTACGCCTTCCACCCAGCTTCGCTACGGCTTGCGCCGCGCAGGTACCGGAACGGGATTTCCGGAGGATGTGCAGGGAAATCCGATCCAAATGGTTGATTTCACCTGTACAGACCTTGGCAAACAGTACGTGGAATTGTGGGCGAAGGACCTGGCCGGCAACGCCGACTTTTGCCAGGCCCAGGTAAACATTCAGGATAACATGCAAATATGTGACCCGGAT
This sequence comes from Saprospiraceae bacterium, assembly GCA_033764075.1. Classification (GTDB taxonomy): domain Bacteria; phylum Bacteroidota; class Bacteroidia; order Chitinophagales; family Saprospiraceae; genus M3007. Next base: position 5,453 of record JANRJH010000054.1, read on the forward strand.
TCTATGGCTCAGGTAGCCGGATTCCTGCTGACTGACCTCCAGACGGGTCTGGCAAATGCCGAATTGGCATTTGAAGTACAGAGCCCGGCCGGCCAGTCTTTTATGCATTCACAATCTTCCGACAACAGTGGATTTTTTTCGTTTTTGAACATCCTTCCGCCCGCCAGCGCATACGTTGTGACGCCGAAGAAAACCGACAACCCACTCAATGGCGTCTCCACCTACGATTTGGTGCTCATTTCCAGGCACATTCTGGGCATAGAACCCATCGCCAATCCGTACCGCATGATCGCCGCCGACGCCAACAAATCGGGCTCCATCACCACGTTTGACATTGTTGAATTGCGCAAGCTCATCCTCGGCATTTACACCACCTTGCCCAACAACCATAGTTGGCGGTTTGTGGACAAGGCGTTCGGCTTCACCAACCCGGCCAACCCTTTCCAGCCGTCTTTCCCGGAGCACATCGCCGGGGTGCTACCGGTGGGGCCGGGTGTAAACCATGATTTTGTGGCCATTAAGGTGGGCGATGTAAACGGCAACGCCATTCCGGCTTACAGTACAAAATCCAACGACCGCTCAGCCGGCGCCCTATTGTTCGACACCGAGGATCGGGAAGTCAGCGCGGGCGAGTTGTGTACTGTGACGTTTCAGCACAACCAGCAGGTCCTGGGATATCAGCTCACCCTGCACCTGAATGGGCTGGAGGTTGCCGGTGTGACGCCAGGGGAACACGCCTCGGCTGATCATTTTGGTGTGTTTGCCGATGCCCTCACGGTTTCGGCAGAGGGAGATGCAGCCGGCGCGTTTTCAGTCACCTTCAGGGCCCGAAAGGGAGGACAACTGAGCGAAATGATGTCCGTATCCGATCGCATCACGCGGGCAGAAGCATACGATTTGCACGGCAACTTGCTGGATGTGGCGCTTCGGTTCAAGGATCAGCGGACACAAAATAACGGCTTTGCGTTGCTGCAAAACCATCCTAACCCGTTCACAGATAAAACCGTAATTGGATTCTACCTGCCGGAGCAGGCGGTGGCAACACTGACCATTTCCGACGAATCGGGGCGCGTCTGCTATTCACAGACGGAACCCTTCACAGAAGGATACAACACAGTTTTGCTGGACGGATCAATGTTGCCGGAAAAAAGGGTGCTGTATTATCGGCTGGAAACGGATCGTTTTTCGGAAGTACGAAAAATGGTACGCGCGGGCAATTGAACTTTCGGAAGAGCGCCTTACTTTTGAAGGTTTCAGCAGTAAGGCATGCCCGCAAGAACTACTTCCACGCAACCGTTTTTCCGCCGATCTCACCTGTTTCTTGTACTGGCGGCCGGATTACTGCTTCTATGGATTTTTGCGCTACCCTACCCCCTTTTCGACACGCCCTACAGCGCCGTGCTGGAAGACCGTCAAGGACGGCTGATGGGCGCCCGGATAGCCGGCGATGGGCAGTGGCGCTTTCCGGAGCCGGACAGCCTTCCGGAGAAATACATAACCTGCGTGGTCGCCTTTGAGGACAGGCGGTTCTGGATGCATCCGGGCGTGGACGTACTGAGCCTCCTGCGGGCTACCCGGCAAAATATCCGGGCGGGAAAAGTCATCAGCGGGGGCAGCACCCTGTCCATGCAGGTCGTCCGGTTGTCCCGCGGCAACCCGCCGCGCACAATGCGGGAAAAATTGCTGGAAATTTTCCTCGCCCTGCGGCTCGACGCCGGCTATTCCAAGCGTGCCATCCTGCGCCTGTATGCCGCCCATGCACCTTTCGGCGGAAATGTGGTGGGCATAGAAGCCGCTGCCTGGCGCTACTACGGTAAAAAACCGCATCAACTCTCGTGGGCCGAAGCCGCCACCCTGGCTGTATTGCCCAACAGCCCGGGTCTGATACGTCCCGGCCGAAACGCAGAACGATTGTTGGTTAAACGCAACCGACTGCTGGACAGGCTTGTGGAGCTGGGGCGACTCGACCCCCTCGACGCCGAACTGGCCAAGGAGGAGCAGTTGCCCGAGGCCCCCCACCCTTTGCCACAAATGGCGCCCCACGTGCTGGACATGATTACCGGCGGCCGTTTCGGCATCAACCGGCGGAGACTGAACAGCTCGCTGGACGCCTACCTTCAGGAACGGGTGAACGACATACTGGAACGCCGCCAGGCGGTGTACCGGGGCAATGAAGTGCATAATTTGGCTGCGGTGGTCATTGACGTACCGACAGGTGAAATCCTGGCCTATGCCGGCAATGTGGCCGGCGCCGGAAAGGACCACGGGGAGTCTGTTGATTGTGCTGCCGCCCCCCGCAGCACGGGTAGTATCCTGAAACCCTATTTGTACGCACTGGCCCTGGAGAGCGGCGACATTCTTCCCAACAGCCTGTTGCACGATGTGCCTACCCAACTGGGACGGTACAAGCCGGAAAACTACTTTGAGACGTATGACGGCGCCGTGGCAGCAAAGCGCGCATTGGTGCGCTCGCTCAACGTGCCCTTCGTATTGCTCCTGCAACAATACGGGTTAAACAAATTTCACTACAACCTCAAGCGCCTTGGGCTGAGCACCCTGAACCGCCCCTCCGAGCACTACGGGCTATCGCTTATTCTTGGTGGTGCGGAGGCATCGCTGATCGACATTACCAATGCGTATGCCGGCATGAGCAGGGTTCTGGGTAACTTTTACAACCGCGACGGACGATATGCGCCGGATGACATGCGACCACCCACTTTCGAATTGGCCCGGCAGCACCTATCGGCCTTGCAAAAGGAGGCGCCGGTCCTGGGTGCCGGGGCTGTTTGGCATACATTCGAAGCCATGCAACAAGTAGAGCGTCCGCTCAGCAGCGGTGAGTGGGAGCTGTTCCAGGGCAGCCGGCCTGTCGCCTGGAAAACCGGCACCAGCTTTGGTTTCCGGGATGCCTGGGCTGCGGGGGTCACGCCGCGCCACGCCGTTGGTGTGTGGGTAGGCAACGCCGATGGAGAAGGGCGCCCCGGACTGATTGGCGTGCAGGCCGCCGCGCCCGTGTTGTTTGAACTGCTGGAACTGCTGCCCCATAGCGGTTGGTTCGACCCTCCTTACGACGCCATGGTGCCTGTGCAGGTGTGCCCGCAAAGCGGCTGGAGGGCCGGGCCGCATTGCCCGATCGACACCGCCTGGATACCCAAACCCGGGCTAAACGCAAAGGCGTGTCCGAACCATCAGCTGTTGCACCTGGATGCCTCCGGTGTCTGGCAGGTGAACAGTGCTTGTGCCGACCCTTCGGAAATGATTCATACCCCTTGGTTCGTTTTGCCCCCCATGGAGGCCCACTACTTCATACGCAAGCACCCCTGGTACCAACCCCCTCCGCCATTTCGGGCCGACTGCCCGGGCGCCGTCGCGGAGCCTCAGCAACCGCCCATGCAACTCATTTACCCCAAAAGACCAACCCGCATTTACGTTCCGGTGGAACTGGATGGCCGCTTGGGCAGCACCGTGTTTGAAGTAGCCCACAACCAGCCGAACCAGGTTTTATACTGGCACCTGGACGGACGCTTTCTGGGCAGCACGCAAACCTTTCACCAAATGTCGCTTCAACCGGCAATCGGCAAACATACCCTGGCCGTGGTCGACACCGATGGTTACCGCATTGAGCAGGTTTTTGAGGTGGTGGGTCGATGAACCCGGACGGCCTTTTCTACCGTTACATGACCGGTCTGGGGATAAATTACCCATGTCGGTGTTCAAATTATGCAAAATGTTTTGCCGTTTGCCGCGTTTAACGTTCATTCGCCAAAAATTTCACCGTTCAAATACCCGCATTCTTTTATGAACACGATCAAACTACTTGCCATCCTGCTTGTCGGATTGAGCTTCACCGCCTGCGTCAGCAAGAAAAAGTTCGCCGCCATGGAGACCGACCTGCGCAGCCAACTGAGTGCCGCCAACAAACAGATCGGCGTGTGTGGCAAAGACCTGAACAAGTGTATGAACGACCTCTCCATGTCTAATCAGGAACGCGACAAGTTGCAGGCGCTGCTCAAACTGCGCGAGGAGCAGATCGCCGATTTCAAAGCGCAATTGGAACGGCAAGTGTCTCAGGTGGGCAACCTGACGGTGCTCTCCCAGTCCGCCAACGACAACATCAAGGAGACCCTTTCCCAACTAGAGAAAAAGGACAAGTACATCCAGTTGATCCAGGCGGCTAAAACAAAGGCCGACTCCATTAACCTGGCCCTCGCCGTAAACCTTAAAAGCGTGCTAAAAGACGGTCTGGACGACGAAGACGTGGAGGTTAAAGTGGATAAAACCGTGGTGTTCATCAACCTGTCCGACAAAATGCTGTTCCAAAGCGGCAGCGCTACCCTGACCCCGCGCGCCAAAGAGGTACTCGGCAAAATCGCCCAGATCGTGGAATCCCGCCCCGAAGTGGAAGTGATGGTGGAAGGCTACACCGACAATGTGCCGATCAAAAACAACTGCATGGTGGACAATTGGGACCTCAGTGTAAAACGCTCGACGTCTGTCGTTCGGGTATTGCAAAGCGACTACGGCATCGACCCCAATCGCCTGATCGCCGCCGGACGCGGAGAGTACAATACCCTGGCTGCCAATACTACACCCGAAGGGCGCGCCACCAACCGCCGCACGCGCATCATTATCATGCCGAAGTTGGATCAGTTTTACGATTTGTTGAACCCGAATTCGGTTCCAAAGTAGGCGCAAACCTGACAGGTTAAAAACATTTAAACCCCCTTAAGGAGGCCTCTGGCCTCCTTAAGGGGGTTTAAATGTTTTTAACCTGTCAGGTTCGTGGCTTGCCGAACGCCAGGGACAGGCCCGTTCGCACGTTCACCTGCGGCGATGCATAAGGCTGAAACAAGGTCAACAGGTTATCTGAAGCGAAATAGAATTGAACCGGGCCGGGCCGGACGCCCAGATGAAAGCCTACATTGGCCGCAGAGCGGGTGTTGATGCCGTAGTTGGCGCCCAAAGACAGCCAGTACAACGGCGTCCACCGAAGGCCCAGACCTACGGCTGTCTGGCTGACCAACGAGCTTTGCTGGTGAAAGACGGTGGCGTTTACCGCCCAGTCAGCTCCCAGCTGGTATTGCACACCGGCATAATAACGCGTCGGGATGGCGCTGGAAAACGAACCGTCTGAGCGAGAAAAGGCAAATACATCGTTCAAGGTGTCCAGGCCGTCGTCCAGGTCTATGCTGTCTGACCCCTGGATGAGTTCCTTGCCATCGATGATGTCGCCTTCGTACAGGTATTCACCCTTGGTACTGAAGTAGTAAGAATTATTTTTCCAGGAAAGGTTTCCGCCAATATCCAGAATACTTGCACTCACGGAGAGCTGCTCGTTGATGCGATATTGGGCGCCAAGGTTGAAGGAAACACCGGTGTTAGAAAACAGGTCGGCGCTATTGAAGTCATCTACAAACTTCACCCGGTATCCGAGCTCGAAGGTATCGATGCTTTCCACGATATTCGACGACCAGAAGCCGTAGTCGGCCTTCAGCGTCAGCTGGTATATGTCCGGATCGGTGAAGACGGTCGCTGTCCTGCGGCTTTGATCCGATTCGAGGGCGGCCAGGCCGGAGATCACATTCACATGCCCGCCGACGGTCCATTTGCCCAGGTCTTTGGCCAGCCCCAGTCGGATTTCATGCCAGCCAAACCCGCGTACGATCGGCGCCACCTCAACCGTCTGACCCAGAAAATCCGGACCGCCGTTTCCTTCCCACAGTATTTGGGGCAGCCCTTTGGGGTACACAACTACGCCGTGAGCCCGTACGGCATGCGCGAAGGAAGCGTAAAATCCGCCCTTGAGACGCAATCCAAGCGAAACGGTCTCCAGCCGTTGGTCGGCGATAAAATCATTTTCCGGCTCCAGTTCCTGGATGAGCTTGCTGAAATCGAGATATAACTTGTCGCCGTCGCGATCGAGAAAATCGTCAAATGTAATGTCACCGCTGTTCCAGGCATCCAGACCGTAGCCCGGAAGGCCGATCTGCACCGTACGGTCCTGGGGAAAAAAAGCCGGGTTCAGTGCATTGGCGTGCCAGTACTCCGGCATCTGGTAAAACATTAACTCCTGCTGGGCTTTCAGCACGGTTCCGGTAAGGAGGCTAAGGCCTGCAAACAAAATGGCTCTCATAGACATGGGTAGTTTTCAAAGGCTAAAACCTGGTGCTGATGCGCAGGCCCATTTTCACCACCGCATCCTGGGTGGCGATGAGTTTGACGGGCACCTGCCCGCCCTGGGCCGTGGTGAAATAAGTCAGCAGTTGGGCCTTGGGCGAGGTCCGGATGCGATTAAAGCGCGCAGTGGACATAGGGATAAAGGTCTCTGTGCGCTCTACACCCATGGCAACCCCATTGTTGTCCACCGGAGCCGCCCGGAGCATGGTTTGCGGGCCATCGAGGAACAAGGAGTCCAGCACCTGCTCCTGGTCATCGAGAAAATAAATTTGCAGGTCGCTTGAAATGGGCATTTCATTCTCCGTGACGAGCTTGAACTCGACAGCAGTAATGTTGGCGGTATCCAGGTCGTCGTATTCACCGAAGTTTAATTCCACGGTCTGCTCTGCGCCGAAATTCAACGCCGATCCTTCGAGCAACAGCTCAACGCTCACCAGCAGGTCTACCACGCTGCTGTCGGTGATGAACCCGGTGACGTCGGGGTCTTGTTCGACATTGGCAATTCCGTCGATGTCGTAAATCAATTGAACCGGCTGGGCATTAAAAATATCGTCGATGTTGGAGTTGTTCTTGTCAAAAAAAATCTTGGTAAACTTGGTTTGTCCAACCTCGCCAGCGGCGAAAGAGGGATAGGCCAGATCCAGCGCACCGCTGTCGAGCGCGGTGGTTTGCAGCGGAATTTCCTGCCCGTTCCGGCCGACAAACACCATTTTTTCGATCAGCAAACGGGTTGGGAAACCCCATGAATTGGCGACCGTGAAGGTTACCTTCGGATCGGTGATGTACACCTCACCCTCCAGATCGGTCTGGTTAAGATCGATCTCTATTGTGTCTTCGGTCAGTGGGTATACTTCATAACCCCAATAGCCCTGCATGTAGGAAAAAGCCGGTTTGTCGAGGTCAAGCGCCACGCCGTCGATTTCAGGATTGGGGAAAAAGGGCTCCAGTTTTACCCGCGTTCCGTTTTTATCCACCGCCACGTACCGGGCAACCAGGTTGTTGTTGGTCGGCGCCAGCACATAGCCGGCAATGGGGATGGTTGGCCCAAAGTAGAACTGGCTGGGCGCCAGTTTGGTGCCCACTTCAAATGCCTGACCGTTTTTGAGCATTTGCGGAATGGTCACCGTGAGGTCAACAGAGTCCGTCCAGGAATTGAACGCGACCAGTGCGATGGTGCCCCCGGAAAAATCAACCCGGTCTACCCGGATCGAATTGGGAATCTCATCCAACGGTAATTCAGCGAGGCTGTCTGTCAGCGGAATGAGGGTGTCCGGAAAAAAGTTGAACAAGTCCAGCGCCGGCTTGGAGACCAGGTCGCCCGAATAGATCAGGGTCATGGTTCCGTCGGCATTCACCAGAATGGTGTCGCCTGGCAAGGTGTCGTTCAGCACCTCATCCATCAGGTCTTTCAGGTTGAGGCTGGTTTGAAACAGCGGGAAAGCGTATTCGGCGTCGCGCTCGGCCAACTCCAGATCTTCAAAATCCGATAGTGTACAGGAAAAAACCCAGACAAGCAGTGCAAAAAGCAGCACCGGGCGGTAAAAATGCGGAATAGACATAGACATAACGGTGTAGTGACGACGCAAAGAACGGATTATTTGTCAGAACGAAAAACCCAGACAGGCCTGTATCGTGAAGTTTCTGTGTTTATCGTCGCGGTAAAGCAAACTGTTGTCATCCGCCACCCGAACCTTGGAGAGGTCGGCCTCATTGCGGGTGATGTCGGTCAATCCGTATTGTATGCGTCCACTGAGGTAGAGCGTCTCGGTTAGAAAGAAGCTCAGTTCTCCGATCAGTCCAAAGTCGAAAGGCGCATACAACGGGCCGTTGTCTTCTGTCTGGTCAAAATAGGCACCAACGGTTTGGGGTTGGGTCACATCGCGGTTGTCGACGCGCACGGTGAAGGTCTCCCCAAAATCCGCCCCACCCGGACCGTCTTTTTTATAGTTATAATCCAACGTATACCGTATGGAATCGATGGGGTTGTTCAACACGGCCGTGCGCCCCTGGGAGTAGTTCAGCGAACCTTCTCCGATCGACTGTACCAGGGCGGCAGCGTAAAAGCCGCCGGCCAGTTCCAGGCGTTTCCACTTGCCGGCGGCCATCACCGGCATGTCGATATACGAATTGCTGACCCGCAGGCTGTACCGCGACTGTCCAAAGGAAAGGACGTTCGTTTGGTTGTCGCGGAAAAAACGGTAGCTCTGGCCGTCGAATTCGTACTCGGTGCCTTTTTTGGAATACATCAGCTCGCTGCGCACCGAAAAATATTCGTTGAACTGGTAGGCAAACGACATGCCGACGAGGAAGCCGGTGGAACTGCTCCAGTCCTCCAGATCTTTTCCAGCATCGTCCTTCTCCGAGGGGCCATCAATTTGTGAAAAGTTCAGCCCCGTTTTGAAGCCGAAGTGAAATTGCGCATACACACCGTGGCCTGCGAGGAGAAAACCAATAAAAAGAATCGCTCGAATCATTTCATGTTTATTTGCCGGCAAAGATGCAAATTTGCGGTAAATTCTGACTGATATGAAAGACTGGCCGCTCTGGGAAGTATTCATCCGCTCCAAACAAGGTCTAAGCCACAAGCACGCCGGCAGTCTCCACGCCGCCGACGCCGAAATGGCCATCGAAAACGCGCGAGACGTGTACTGCCGGCGCAACGAGGGCATCAGCATCTGGGTGGTGGAGTCCAAACACATCCACGCCTCCACTGAAGACAGCGAAGCTTTTTTCGACCCCGCCAACGACAAGGTGTACCGCCACCCCACTTTTTATGACCTGCCGGATGAGGTCAAACACATGTAATCTTTTCACGCAAAGGCGCACCTGCGCTAACCCGACGGCATGAACGACGCTTTTTTATATACCCTCCGACTCGGCGACAACGCGCTTATCCTTTCCCATCGCCTCAGCGAATGGTGCGGCCATGGCCCGGTCCTGGAACAGGACATAGCCTTGTCCAATATCGCCCTCGACCTGATCGGTCAGGCGCGTATGTTGCTCACCCATGCCGGCACCCTCGAAGGACAGGGCCGGAGCGAAGATGACCTGGCTTACTTTAGGGATGCACACCAGTATTTCAATGTACTGCTCGTGGAGCACCCAAACGAAGACTGGGCCTTCACCATTGCCCGCCAGTTTTTTTTCGACGCTTTCAACCTGCCCCTGTTCCAGGCGTTGTGCCACAGCAGCGACGCACAGTTGGCCGCCATCGCCGAAAAAGCGGTTAAAGAGATCACCTACCACCTGCGGTTCAGCAGCGAGTGGATGCTCCGACTCGGCGACGGCACCGAGCTCAGTCACCAAAAAATACAAACTGCGGTGGACGAGCTCTGGCCGTTTACCGGCGAGCTCACCGAACCCGACGCGGTTGATGAAGCGGCCTTTGCATCGGGCTTGGGCCCCGACCTCCGCACCATCCGCAACGCCTGGAATGAAAAAGTAAATCAGGTGCTCGAAGAGGCCACCCTCGTGCGTCCTTCCGGCGACTGGATGCAAAGCGGAGGCAAGCAGGGTCGGCACACCGAGAAACTCGGGTTCATCCTGGCAGAAATGCAGCACCTGCAGCGGATGTACCCGGGACTGGAGTGGTAGCCCCCCTGCCGGTTCGTGCTTCAGCGCGCCGCAATTTCCCTGATCTCCCCGTACCCCCACGTCAGTTGGTGGTTGATGTGTCCCATCGGGAAGCCGCCAATCACCGGAATGCCCAGCCCACCCAACCGGTCCTCAAAAACCTCGGCCAGGGTCTGACTCGGCTCCCCGGCTTTGGCCTCACAGTCGGTAAAGTCGCCCAGCAGAATGCCTGCCGCCGCCCCAAGGTTGGTGGCTTGCAGCAGTTGGGTCAGCATACGGTCTATGCGGTAGGGCTTCTCGCCGATGTCCTCCAATGCCACCACGGCACGGCGAAAATCCGGCGCCCAGGGCGTACCTGCCATTGCGGCAAGCACCGACAGGTTGCCGCCAACCAGCGGCCCGCGCGCAGTTCCGCCGCGAACGGTGAACGGGTGTTCGGGGTCGGGCTGCCAGGGTGCGGCGAGCCCTTCGAACAACCTGCGGCGCAGGGATTCCAGCGCCGTCGGCGCCAGGCTCTCATAGGCAACCGGCCCGTGAAAGGTCATCAAACCTGTTTTGCGCAGCATGGCCAGGTGAAGGGCCGTGATGTCGCTGTACCCGATCAGGGCCTTCGGATGACCGCGAATCAGTTTATAATCCAGGTGCGGCAACAGCCGGGTACACCCATAACCGCCACGGATGCACCAGATGGCCCTGATGTCCGGGTCGGCAAAAGCCGCATGCAGGTCAGACAAGCGTTGCTCGTCCGTGCCCGCCAGAAAACCCTTTTGAACGCGCAGGTGCCGGCCCTCCCGGGCGACCAGCCCCAGCGTTTGGATGTTGTGCAGGGCAATGTCTATCTTTTCGGGCGCCGGGGCGCTGCCCGGCGCCACGAGGGCTACGCGATCGCCGGGGGTCAGCAAGGGTGGGCGGCGCAGCCCCGGGCCGGTTTTTCGAAGCCCGGAGGGCAGATAAACCAAACCAAGGCACCCGGCAATGGTATGTCGCACAAATTGTCGGCGTTGCATAAGCCTGAACTTTTTATCGATCTTTCAGTTTCAAAAGTATGTCCTTCAACCTTGGCGTCAAAGTCCGATTCCGGTTTACCGGCGAAACGGGCATCGTAGTTGCCCTCCTGGAGGGTGGCATGGTACTGGTGCGCCTCGATACGGATCCGGACCTTGATATCCCGACTTACCCGGAAGACCTGCAGCCGGCCTCGGAAAAGCCGGCACTGCCGCCCAATCCGTATGCGCCCAAGAAAGCGCCGCCAACCCAGGCTGCGCCTCCCCCCAGGCGGGTGATCCGGGCAGAACAACCCGTTGCCCAGCCGCAGGGCCTGCAAATGTGTTTCGAACCCATGCCCGGGCGCGACGGTACTGTTGCCCGGTTTAAAGCCTGGCTGCTCAACGATACGCGGTTCGACTTTCTCGCCGACATCGGTATGTACATCGGCGATGAGGCTTTATTTCACGTGGAGGATTTTTCTCCCGCCGGTTCGGCCATGGAGCTCGGCGAACTGCTGGCCGACGACCTCAACGACCACCCGGAGATCGACGCCCTGGTGCAGCGCATGACCACGGCCGGAACGGACGACCCGATCGAGCGCATCATAAAGGTGAAACCCAAGCAATTTTTTAATCGGATACAGTACGTTCCGATTTTGCAAATGCCCGTTCACCACTTTGTATTGTTTGACCGCTTTGAGTCGAAAACAGACGATTCCGGCCCCGCCAACGACCTGAAAACGTACACCAAACAACACGTCAAAACATCCTCCGCAAAGGGGCCCGTCGACAACAGCAAGCCCTACCCGATTTTCGACGTGCATGATTTTGCCACCTTCGAGCCGGAGATCGATCTGCACATCGAAAAACTGGTGACCAACTGGCAGAAGTTGTCCAACGCCGATATATTACGCACGCAAATGCACCGATGCCGGGCATTTATCGATAAAGCGATCCGGCTCGGCCTGTCCAACGTATTCATCATTCACGGGCTTGGAGAGGGCAAACTGCGTGGCGAGATCGCGGAAATGCTCCGCATCCATCCGCACGTCCGAAAATTCGAAAATAACTTCCATCCCAAATACGGGTTTGGCGCGACGGAAGTGTGGTTTTAATGAACGCCGAGTACCCTAAAAAAAGCGGCCTGCGTCTTCATGGACACAGGCCGCTTTTGTTTCAACCGTTTATGTGTATAAACCCGGAAGTCGTTAGAACTGCCAGAGGTCGTGCTCAAAGTTGAAAATCTCGGCTTTGATCCGCTCGGACTGCATGAGCAGATCAACCCCGCTCAGGTAGTCTTCCAGTTTGCGGTCGTAAACATTGGACTCTTTGTAGATGTAGCTGTTGAACACACGCATTTCCAACAGGTCTTCCCAGGAAATGGTAGCGTTTTGGTTGCCGCCCATGGTGAATACGCGGTGGCGGGCAAACAGTTCGCGGGCATGCGGGTAATAGATCCAGAACAGCGGCTTTTCGAACAAAAAGTTGCCGTTGTTGTCGGTCACATCGATCAAAGGGGCGATACCCAGGATACGCACCTGAAGCTGCGAGGATTCCTTGTCGAAGAACCAGATTTCTTTGAGGCGGATGCGCTTCACATCGTCATAGTTGATGTCGTTGCGCACCACCTGCACCTTTTCCTCGTAGGTTTCCGGGTCAAAAGTAACGACCGTATCTGTTTTCGACAACATCCCCAGTACGTCGTCGGTGCTAAGCCGGCGTTTGAATTTATCGTCTTCTACGCTGTACGCCGGCAGGTCGCCGTTGGTCACGGCGTCGGCGATGATCTTGAAGAAGGGCTCTTCCGGATATGCGAAAGGCAAGTTGATTTTTTCACGAACATCAATGATGCGCCAGATGCGTTTTTCCCACATAATGTCGCTTTCGCGAACCGGCTGATAGGAAAGCACACGACGTTCCAGCATAATTTCTTTTTCGACTACCTCATCCAATGGAGCGTCCTCCACAAAAACAGGTTCGCTGGTTTCGGTAGCGACCTCAATTTCTTCGGGGTCTTGGGCCCAAACACCGGTGACCCCCAACAGGAAAAGGAGGGCGATGGCCGGAATTTTCTTCATAGCAATGTGCATGGCTCGCGTTTGAGTGATTAAGTAGGTATGGAGCAGGTCAAAATTGGCGCCTCAGCCGTTAAAACGCAAACTGAGGCGCCGTTATTTTGTGCTTACTTAATGTTAAAGGAAATGGTGCCAAGGTTACGCGGAGCCGGGTCTCCCGGGCAGCGCACCTTGATGTCTGAGAACATGTAGAGGTCTCCCGGCTTGGCCTTTTGAATCAGACCGCCAACGGCCGACGTCCAACGAGCGCCCGGGTTTTGCTCGGTCACCGGGTCCTGACGTTTGGCCACATAAGTCAACTCAAAACCGGCCACGTCGCATTTGGCTTCGAAGTCGAAGTTCTCAAGCACGGGGATGATACCACCCTGGGCTTTGAACTCACCGTTACCAATTTTACCACCCTTGTGTTTCATACCGAGGGTCGGCACGGGGTCGGGGATGCGTTTCACGCGGTAAGTGAACGTCTGGTTGACGCCGCCGCCGGAGACCGTCAGGGACGCCTCGCCGGGGGTTGTCGCGCGTACGTTGTACTTGCCGCCGCCTTTGGATTCGAGGTTCACACCGGAGGCGGACACCCGGATGTCTTTGGTGGCCACACCGGCTGCCGAGACGGAAACGGGGTTGTCTACACCGATGTAGAACACGTTCATCTTGTCGAGCGAGATGGCCACTGCGCGCTGTCCTACTTCGTATTTGAACTCCTTGGTGTAGTTTTTCACCTCGCCGGTCAGCGGGTTTTTCACGTTGATGCTCACTTTGAAGGGCTTTTCACCCAGGCCACTGGCGGTGGCCTCGTAGTGGGCCTTGCCTTCTTTTACCGCGAGTCCCTGGCCGTTGACCGAGATGCTCACGTTGTCGGCGGTGGTGCTGTACGCGCTGAGGAAGATGTCGGCTGCAAACTTTTCGCCGGCGATCACATAGTTTTTCTCAGCGGAGTACGCCGGTTCAAATGCGTCAAATTTGATGTCAACCTCACCCATTTGCTTGGCGGCCCAGTTCATAACGGCCGTGGCCGAGCTCTTGGAGTCGCTTTGCATTTTACCCAACACAGGGAAAAGGGCAGCTACCGGCATCTGCTTGAACTTGAACTCCACCCAATTTTTGCTTTTGGAATTGGCGGGAATTTCTTCCACTTCCAGCGGAATCTTCACTTCGGGCGCATTGCCGGTGAGTGCCAAAAATTTCTCGCGGTATTCCTTTGTTTTCGCCTCGATTTCGGCGCCCAGTTTGGGACCGTCCTCGTTCACGAACAGGTGGGTGGTGATATCCTTGTTGCGAATGTCGCGCGGGATGGTCGGATCGTCTTTCGAAGGGCCTTTCGCCGCGTCGAAAAGTTGCTGGCGGATGCCATCAATGTAAGTATTGTATTCCGCAGACAAACGCTTGGCTTCTTCCGCTTTGCGGCGGAACTCGGCATTTTTCTCTGTGGGATAGGCTTCCGCGGTTTTAGCGATGCCTGCCATAAGCGCCTCGTTGCTCTGCTCCACGATCTCGCGGCTGCCTTTCAGGCCGCGGTCAAGCGAGAAGAAAGCGTTCATCACCTCGGCGGACACGTTGAGCGCCAGCAGGGCCGTCAGTACAAGGTACATCAGGTTGATCATCAACTGTCGCGGTTCCTTTGGAATGGACATAATCTCCTTGTTTTAAAAGAATTGAAAAAGGAATGGTTACCAAAAGGATGCGGTGGTTATTGACGACCGATGTTAGACATTGCGGCCAGCATGTTGCCGTATACCGTGTTGAGCGAGCCAAGGTTCTTGTTCAGTGCGCCCAGCTGGTCTTTGTACATGCGAACGTCTTCGGCAGACTTGGCCATGTCGGCCATAGCCTCGTTCATTTTGGTGTAGAAATTGCTCATCGATTTGACCTGATCCTGCGTGCCGGAGAAGTCTACCTCTTGCAGTGCTTTGAGGGCGCCGAGGCTTTTGGACATCGATTGCAGTTCAGTAAGCATACCACCCAACTGGCGCTCAACCACGTCACCGTGCAGCGGTGCTACATCGGGCATGTTGTTCACGCCGCCACTGGTCAGCGGCTGGAGCCGGGCGTGGTAGTCGTCCAGACCAGGATACAGTTTGTTCCAGTAGTAGTCGGGCTCCGGGCCGATAAGACCGAGGAAAAGGAAGATGATGGCTTCCATGGAAAGACCTACGATTAGAAACTCAGAGGCAAGGGGCCAGCTTTCCAGTTTGAAAAGAGCACCCAAAAGAACGATGGCGGCGCCAACACCGATGAGGAGGTTTTTAAAGTACTTGAAACCTTTTGTTTTTACGAAACTCATTGGTTTAAAAGCTTTTTTCAGTTACGAATGAATTTCCCCGGCAGGGAAAAAGGGTTAGGTTGTCAAAAAGTGCGGCAAATGTAACTCAGTGTGGTTATATATTCGAATTTTATTTCGAATAAATTACCGAAAAACAGTTAAGACAGACCGGAAACACTCCATTCAACATTGCAGCGCTGTTGAAGGAAAGGCCTGTGTTTTTTTACACAGGGTCATTACAAACCTGTTGTGGAGGGACAAATAGACGACTAAGTTCCGTAGCCAATCTTAGAAGTCGTTGATGGACCGACCCAGGAAGGTCAGCACGCAACGGAATCCGATATAGCATTTGGTGGTGTCCTGATATTCAAAGGAACGGGTAGACGTTTGCAGATAGTGCGCTACGTCTTTCCAGGAACCGCCGCGCACAACTTTGCGTTTTGCGGTTTTCTGGTCCTCCTCTTTCGCGTCGTAGCGGATGTCGGGGTTGAGATCATGCATAAAATTGTATGCATTTTCAAAGTACGCCGACTCTGTCCATTCCGCTGCATTTCCAGCCATATTGTACAGGCCGTAGTCATTCGGGTAGTAGCCGTCGGCCTTTACGGTGTACAGACCGCCGTCTTCCGGATAGTTACCGCGACCGGGCTTGAAGTTGGCCAGCAGACAGCCTTTGGCGTTGCGGGTATAGTAGGCACCCCAGGGGTACGGCGCGTTGTCGTGCCCGCCCCGGGCGGCGTATTCCCATTCCGTTTCAGTAGGCAGACGGAAGTCTTCGGTGTTGATGCCCTGGTCGTTGTACATATCCCAGATTTTGGAGCGCCAGTAGCAGAAAGCCTTGGCCATTTTCCAGTTTACGCCCACCACCGGATACTCGTCGAAGGCCGGGTGCCAGAAGTAGTTACGCGTCATGGGCTCGTTGTACGAGTAGGCGTAATCGCGAATCCAGCACAGGGTATCGGGATAAATCTTGATCTTTTCCTTGCGCAGGTGGCTGGTGCGGTTGCTGTTGCGGTCGTGGGCCGCGCGCTGCCAGTCCATCCACTGGTATTCAAAGACCAGTTTGGACACGTCGAGTTCTTTGCGGCCGGAGAAACGCTCGTTGCCCTGATAGTAAAGGTCTTCGAGTTCCTCGGCGCTCTCTTCCCAGTCCACCTCCTGGTCCCAGTCCAGCAACTGCTTGTCGGAGGTTGAGCCGTCATCTTCCAGATAGAGGCCCATGGTTTCCAGCGCCAGCGAGTCGGACACCCACTGTACAAACTGGCGGTACTCGTTGTTGGTGATCTCTGTTTCGTCCATGTAAAAGCCTTGGACGGAGATCGCTTTGGGTCTGGCTACCAGGTTGCGAGAAACGTCCTCGTCACCCGAGCCAACGTGTACAACTCCCGACGGTACGTACACCATACCATAAGGATTAAGACCGTTCCACGTAGGGCGATCGGCCACGCCAAGCAGTTGGCCGGATTCCTTTCTGCCGCACGAAGATGCAGCCACTGCCACAATGAACAGAAGCAGGATTGAATTTTGCAGTTTTTTCATGTTAACACCCGTGTTTTTTCCTACTTTTTTAGTCGGTTTGGAAAAGTGGCCGTAAAGATAGCAGCATTGTGAAGAATACAAGTGGATTAAGCGAAATTTTTGCCAAACCTTGTTTTGTTTAAAGCTACGCAGTAACGTTTCGTTAACGTTTTGTGGTATGCGCCCCGGTCTTTTTTTAACAAAAAAACGCAAAAGGGCTGCTGGGTGCGCTAAAAGAAGCGCGGATTATAGATTACCGGCGGCAGCTTACCTACGCCGATGGGTTTATTGAGGCTGTACCGGAGCAATAACTCGTGGCTACCCCGGTTCACGTCGCGCAAGGCAGACAACGGGATGTCGTAACCATAGGCGAGGGTGGTTTTTTCATTCAACCGGAATCCACCCAAAATAGTTACCGCATCCTTGCTGTTCGCGCCCGCCCCCCGGAAAGAAGCACCGGCAAAAATATTTTCCTGCCATTGCAAAACGGCAGAAATTTCCAGTTGTGTCTCAATTATGTCAGTTTTAACCAAAAACGCCGGTTTGATCTGCAGCCCATCCGGCTCTCCAAACCGATAGCCCCCCTGGACAATCGCTTGCTGGACGGGTTTCAGTCGGAAACTGCCGCCCGATGCTTCGAGTTCCGGGGCGAAAACAGGTTGTACAGCCGCACCCAGGTTCATCCGGCCCAGCACCGCCCAAACCCCTGCCTCGAACACCGGTGTGGAGGCGGTTACGCTGGCCTCGGGCAGGAAGGGGTCGTTGTGCTGGAAAATACCGCTCGGGCTGTCGTAGGTGCCTTCGGGCGCGCGTAGCTTGTTCCCGTCGAGCACGTACTGCATGAACCCGGCGCTGCCGCCGACAGAGAGCGCACTGTTCTTGCCCAGTCCGATCTGGTAGCTATAGCTGAGCACTGCCTGGGTAGCCCGGTGTGCGCCGATGATATCGTTGTCCACTTTCAGACCAACCCCGCTGTTGATCGCAAACAGGGGCAGGTGGGCGTTCACCTGCTGGCTGGCCGGCGCGCCTTCCAGGTTGCTCCATTGCTGCCGGTACACACCAGTGGCCACCAGGGTGTTTTCCAAGCCCGCAAATGCCGGATTATAGGCATAAGGATTCAGCATAAACAAGGTGTACTGGGGCGCCTGCTGGGCCGCAAGGGGCGCAGACCAACCCGTCAGCGCCAGCATCCAGATCACAAATGCCGGAAAACGGAAGGTATCAGTTGAATGCATAGGACGGATATTTTCACGCATGGACAAGTTCCAGAAACGCCGCAATGGTTTGAACAGGCTGTTGACACGCATAGTTACGACAAACGTAGATGAGTGCATCCGCTTGTCCGGTTTTGTTTTCCAACAGGGGCAGCTCGGCACTTTCGACCGGCGTGGCGGCCAGCACGGCATTGGGCACGTGCTTTTGCCGGATACTTTTTGCCTTGTCCGATGCATTCCGGCCAACGATGGCCACTTCGTGCCACCCGAAGACGGCGTACTGCATGGCGTCTGCCCACCGTTCGAAAGACAGCGGGAAACGCTCAACCGTATCCCGCAGTTCGAGCAGCATAGCCTCCGAACGCGTCCGCCAGTCGGACTTGTCCAACAACAACCCCAGGCGTTGGAGGTTGAGCGCCATGGTGCTGTTGCCCGATGGCGTGGCGTTGTCGTACAGGTCTTTTTTGCGCATGACCAGATCGTGGCGGCGGCTGTCGGTGAAATAGAACAACGGGCCGTCCTGCTCGGAGAAATAACTCCAAACAACGTCCGTATATTTTTCTGCTTGTTGCAAATAGCCGACATCAAAGCTGATCTCGTAAACATGGATCAGCGCTTCGATCAAAAAAGCGTAGTCTTCCAGGAAAGCGTCGTACTGTGTCCGACCGTTTTTCCAGGTATGGAATACGCGTTCGCCGTCGACAAATTTGTCCAGCATAAAGGTCATGCTGCGCAGTGCGACGGCTTTCCAGGGTTCGTGCCCCGTGGCGGTGTAGGCGGCTGCGTAGGCGGTGCACATGAGGGCGTTCCAGCTGAGCAGGCATTTATCGTCGAGTCCGGGCGGCACCCGCTGCCTACGAGCCTCGAGCAACATGGCGCCGGCGCGCTGGATTTGCGCGCGCAGCGCTGCCGGATCCATCTGGTGGCGTTCGGCGAACGCGTCGTAGTCTTCCGCCCGCCACAGGATGTTGCGGTGCTCCCAGTTGCCCGCTTCACTGACGCCGTAAAACGCCTCGAACAGTGCCGCTTCATCGGGAGGCAGCAGGGCGTCTATCTCCGCCTTGTCCCACACGTAATATTTTCCTTCCACCCCTTCGGAGTCGGCATCCTGGGCGGAGAAAAAGCCCCCTTCCGCGTGGGTCATCTCGCGTTCCACATAGGCCAGCGTCTCCGAAATCGTTGCCCGGTAGCGTTCCTCGCCGGTGATCTTGTAGGCGTCGGCCAGCAGGGCGACCAGCAGGGCGTTATCGTACAGCATTTTTTCGAAATGTGGCACCAGCCAGGCCGCGTCGGTGCTGTAACGCGCAAACCCGCCGCCGATCTGGTCGTACATGCCGCCCTGAATCATCTTGTCCAGCGACAGCCGTGCGTGTTCCAGCGCTTCGGCATTTCCGGTGAAATGGTGGTAGTTGAACAGGAAGCGGATGGCCATGGTGGACGGGAACTTCGGCGCCGCCCCAAAACCGCCTTCCTGGCGGTCGAACTGGTCGCGCATCCGATAGTAGATGTTGTCGAGCAAATCCCGGCTGAACGGGTTCTCAGCGGACACTCCCACCGCATCTGCAGCCGGCACATCGGAACCCACTTTTTTTACCAGCACGTTGTCGTTGCGGTGCAGGAAGCCCATGATTCGCTCGGCCTGTTCCTCGATGACCTCGCGTTTGGTATCCCACAGGTTGGCGATGTGCTGCAGCAGCTGCAGCCAGGAGGGGCGGTTGAAGGCAGGCCGGGGCGGGTAGTAGGTGCCGGCGAAAAACGGCCTGCCGTCGGGCAGCAAAAAAGCGTTCAGCGGCCACCCGCCGCCGCCGGTCAGCACCTGACAGGCATCCATATATACGGCGTCCACGTCGGGGCGCTCCTCGCGGTCCACTTTAATATTTATAAATCGTTCGTTCATAAACGCCGCGATGTCCTCGTTCTCGAACGATTCCCGCTCCATGACGTGGCACCAGTGACAGGTGGAGTAGCCGATGCTGACCAGCAACGGCTTGTCTTCTGCCTGCGCACGCGCAAAGGCTTCGGGCTTCCAGGCGTACCAGTCGACCGGGTTGTGGGCGTGCTGGAGGAGGTAGGGGGAGGTTTCGGTGTGGAGGCGGTTCATGGCTTACGGCTTACGGTGGTCGGTAGTCGGCTTTCGGTAGTCGGTAGTCGGTTGTCGGTTGTCGGTTGTCGGTTGTCGGTTGTCGGCTTTGGGTGGATTTGTTGATGGATAAAACGTTGGTTGGGTGTTTTCGTTCTGGCCGGCCATTAACTTAAATGGCACACGGATTTAACGGATCGCTGCGCGAACGCGGATAGAACGGATTTTTTTAATCCGCGTTAATCCGTGTTCGCGCAGCGATCCGTTAAATCCGTGTTCTATTACCTATTACACGAAAGATTAAGGCGCGCCCGTTCAAGCCAAACCCGACAACGCCTCCAAATCCGGAATGTTATCCACCAACCGGCCGCGGTTGCTGATGATGGACACCAGGCTGCGGTTGGCGGTTTTACGTATGGCGCGCTCGAGTTCCTTGTTGGGTTGATTGAGAATATACTGGAACTTCATCACCAGGCTGTCCTTGCGCATTTCGACGACGCGCAGGTAGTAACTGTCGGGCTTGATCAGGTGGTGATAAGCTTCGAGGGAGTTGACGAGTTCGCGTTCCAGTTCCTCGACCGAGTTGAGGTATTTCAGGTCGATGGTAAAATCGATGCTGGTGCGTTTGTTGACCGTTTTGGTGTAATTGATCACTTCTGCGTTCATCACGACGTTGTTGGGGATGTAGATCACGTCGTCGTCGTCGTTGAGCAGGTGCACGTTTTGCAGGGTGATGTCGATGATGCGACCGCGCTGGTTGCCAATGCGCACATCATCCCGGAGGTCGAGCTGACCTGAAAACGTGATGATCATGCCGTTGAGCATGTTGGAAATGTAGTCCTTGAACAGGATGGCCAGACCGGCAAAGATGATCGACAGGGAAGTGAACAGTTCCCGGACGTTGATGTGAAACAGCGAGAGTATTCCGAGCATTACGCCCATCACCAGCAGCAGGGAGTAAATCTGGTTGATGCCGATGATAAAATTGTCTGTCCCGGTAATCTTGTGCCGCCGTTTGTAATACGCGACGATGAAGACCTGCAAAAAATCGAGCAGCAGGAGGAAAATGGCAATACTCAGAATGGTTTCGGCATAAAATGCAAAGCCGGCTTTCAGCTTGGGATTCCGGATGAGTGTTGCCAATTCCACCTCGCCGCTGCGCAGAAAAAACAGCAGCACGAGCACGCCGAATTTGAGCAGCAGGATCAGTTGTTTCATAAGACGGGTCAAAGCACGGCGGCCACGTCGGTATACGGAAGGTCAAATGCCTCGGAAACGCCTTTGTAGACCACCTTTCCATGTACAACGTTAAGACCCAGTCGAAGTTCATGGTTGTCGCGGCAAGCCTGCTGCCAGTTTTTATTGGCCAGCTGGATGGCGTAGGGCAGTGTAGCGTTGGTGAGCGCCACGGTGGAGGTGAAGGGCACGGCGCCCGGCATGTTGGCCACCGAGTAGTGCACCACGTGATCGATGATGTAGATGGGGTCGTCGTGCGTTGTGGGGCGGGTAGTTTCGAAGCATCCGCCCTGATCCACCGCTACGTCGACCAGCACGGTGCCGGGCTTGATCAGCTTGAGCATGTCGCGGGTGATCAGCTTGGGGGCTTTGGCGCCAGGGATGAGCACGGCGCCCACGATGAGGTCGTGGGTCTGGATGAGCTGGCGCATGTTGTACTCGTTGGAGAACAGGGTCACCACATTGGCGGGCATCACGTCGTTGAGGTAACGCAGGCGGGTGAGGTTCACGTCGAGAATGGTCACCTGGGCGCCCAGGCCTGCGGCCATGCGGGCTGCCTGTGTGCCCACCACGCCGCCACCGATGATCAACACGCGGCCGGGCGGCACGCCGGGAACGCCACCCAGCAACACCCCGCGCCCCTTAACGGGTTTCTCCAGGTATTTGGCGCCCTGCTGAATGGCCATGCGGCCCGCCACCTCGCTCATGGGAATGAGCAGAGGCAACTGGCGGTCGGTGGTTTCCACCGTTTCGTAGGCCAGGCACACCGCGCCACTGTCGATCATGGCGCGGGTGAGCTCCTCGCTGGAGGCGAAGTGAAAATAGGTGAAAATCAGCTGGCCGGCCCGCGCGCGCTTGTACTCCACAGCAATAGGCTCTTTCACCTTCATGATCATGTCGGCCTTGGCCCATACCTCATCGGCGGAGGACAATACCGTGGCGTGCGCGCCCTGGTATTCTTCATCTTCAAAACCGCTGCCGACGCCGGCCTGTGTTTCTACGAACACCTGATGGCCCCGGCGATGCAGTTCCAGCGCGCCGGCGGGGGTGAGGGCTACGCGGTTTTCGTTGCTTTTGATTTCTTTCGGAACACCTATGATCATGGATCTTGAATGTTGGATGGTTAGGAGGTGGAAGGGCACAAAGGGTCGGACGTTGGGGGCAGCAAAGGTAGAAAAACAGCTTTTGTACCACACACAAAATATTTGCGCATCCACACACAGAATGTCACATTCGGCAGATTGCTTACCTTCGTGACCAAATAACGTCGTATGAGATTCAGTTGTCTATTCGTTTTGCTCTTCGTTTTTCCCGGCATCATGTGTGCCCAGGAATTCGATTACCACAGGTATGAGGGCACCATCGGCGACAAGCGCGTCGTCCTCCACCTGCACAAAAACGCCTTCAGGGAGTACGTCAACGGGGAAAACCTCAACGTCGTGCAGTACCGCGGGATGTTTTACAACGCTGCACACGACATGCCGGTCGCCATTAACGGATCGCCCGACGAGGCAGGGCGCCTCAACCTGTATGAAGCCCGCAGCAGCATGCAGTTGGTGCAAACCGGCACAACACTCAGCGGAACCTGGACCGACGAAGGCAGCACCAAAACCTACCCCGTTGAGCTCCGGGAAGCCTATCCCAACGGAAGCGTTGCCTTCACCGGGTATTCCTTCTACGACCGCAAGCCCCTGTTCCCGCAAAAGAACACCTCTCCCGGAATGCAGGTAAACCTCTGCTGGCTGGAACCCTCCGGCAAGATGCCGGAAGAAACACGCAAGTTTCTCCGGGAAGTGATCCACCGTGAAATGATGGGCACAACCCAGCCCTGTTGCCCTGGCCCTGAAAAAGCGTTCGAGACGATTCGCGACGAGCAATTCCGCATGTACGACGAGGAGTTCAGGGAAACACTCCAGCAAGACCCCGAGATGCCGGAGCACATGATGAATTTTTCGGACGAACAGGTCGTGGCGGTGTTGTACAACGACAAGCACCTGCTCAGCCTCGGGTTTACCCACTATTTCTACTCCGGTGGCGCCCACGGCAACTACGCGACCACCACGCGCAGCTACGACCTGAAAAAGCGAAAAGCCATCGAACTGTCGGACGTGTTCAGCCCCGGATACGAAAAACCGCTGGAAGGGGCACTGGACCGGGCTGCGCGGGTGTACATGGAACTGAAACCCACCGATAAACTCGAAAACGCCTACCTGGTGGAGAAAATCCCGGTCACTGACAATTTTTACCTCACCGGCAAGGGTATAGTCTTCAGCTACCCGCCCTACGAGATTGCCGCCTACGCCAATGGGCAGATCGATCTGTTTATTCCGTTCGATCAATTGGGTCCCTGGGTAAAATAAAAAAGGCACGTGACTTTTCACGTGCCCCGAATTCCGAAAAATTCGAAACAATACTTACACAATTTTTGGTATGCGAAAATCATGCCGGAATTGTGGTATTTTTCTAATCAATAAAAATTTGCTTGTTAATTAACGGCACTACGCCCGACGCGCGGCCCCTGCTGAACAGTTCCGCCACGGCAGCCCGGCCCTCGGCGCCCAGGTCGCGGGTAAAGTCGGTGACATACAGGTCGATGTGGGCTTTCATCACCGACTCTTCCATGGCCTGGGCGTGCCGGCGCACGTAGGGCATCACGTCGGCCGTGTGGTCAAACGCATACGCAACGCTGCGCCGCAACACGCGGTCGATGACCGGCCACAGCTGCGGATCGACCTTTCTGTTCACCACAATACCCCCCAAGGGAATGGGGAACCCCGTGTGTTCCTCCCAGAATTCGCCCAGGTCGCGCAGCCTGACCAGGCCTTTGCTTTCGTAGGTGAAACGGTTCTCGTGGATGATGAGTCCGGCATCAAATCGGCCGGCCACCACCGCGTCTTCGATGTCGGAAAACAACAATTCCTCCTTGTGCGTCGACTCCGGGTAGGCCAGGCCCAGCAGGAAGTTGGCCGTTGTCATACGGCCGGGTATGGCGATCCTGGCGCAGTTGATCTCGCCGGGGGTCAAGGGCTCGCGGGCCACCAGCAAGGGGCCGCAGTTGCGCCCCAGGGCGCTGCCGGCGTTGAGCAGTGCGTACCGGTCGGTGAGGTGTGCCAGGGCGTGGTAGCTGAGCTTGGTGACGTCGATGTCGCCCGCGAAGGCGCGGCGGTTGAGGGCCTCCACGTCGTCGATCACGGGCTCGAACGACAGGCCTTCAGTGTCGATTTTGCCGTGGATGAGGGCGTCGAAGATGAAGGTGTCGTTGGGGCAGGGGGAGAAGCCGATGGTCATGGTGGGCAGTTGTGAAAGGGGGTGCTTGTGGACGTTTTGCGGTTTGTGCTGGACGGTTGATTTTCCGCTCGTGGCGGATGGCACGCGGATCAAACGGATCGCTGCGCGAACGCGGATGTTACGGATTTTTACTCGTTCCTGGCGAAAGATCCGTTTCATCCGTGTTGCAAATGGCACGCGGATTAGACGGATCGCTGCGCGAACGCGGATTTTACGGATTTTTTTTACCACAGCGTACAAATCCGCGAGAATCCGTATTCGCGAAGCGATCCGTTTCATCCGTGTTCCATTAGGTACGAGCGGCAATTATAGATTATCAAATTGATAAACAGCCTTACTTTTACCGTTTTAGCAACCATCCGGCACGACCACTTGACCACTCCCACCATTCTCTACGAAGACAACCACCTGCTCGCCATAAACAAACCTGCGGGCTGGCTGGTTCAGGGCGACCGCACCGGCGACCCCACGCTCACCGACTGGGGCAAGCAATACCTGAAGGAAAAATACCACAAGCCGGGCGCCGTGTTCCTGCACCCGGTGCACCGCATCGACCGGCCGGTGAGCGGTGTGGTACTGTTTGCCCGCACCGACAAGGCGCTGGGGCGGCTGACGACGCTGTTCCGGGACCGCAAGGTGGTGAAGACTTACCGCGCCCTCGTGCTGAAAAAACCACCCCAGGAACGCGGCCGGCTCCGCCACTGGCTTTGGAAGGACGAAAGCCGCAACATCGTGCACGCCTACACCACGCCCCCGACCCGCCACCCGGATGCCAAAGAGGCCTTGCTGGACTATACGCTCATCGGTGAAACGCCGCAAGGCTACCTGCTGGAGGTACACCCACTCACCGGACGGCCCCACCAGATACGCGTGCAATTGGCGGCCATGGGCTGCCCGATCGTCGGCGATGTCAAATACGGTGCGCCGGAACCGTTGCCGGACGCGTCGATCCGGCTGCACAGTTTTCGGTTGGGGCTGGTGCACCCGGTCAGGGGGGAGGAACTGATTTTGGAGGTCGAGGCGAAGTGGTGATGGCCAATGTCGTCAGCCGGGTGCAATAGCATGGGCATGCAGTTGTCCGGGGTCTTTTTCGCTTCCACTGTTTGGTGCAGTGTTACCGTACACCCGAGAGAGCAGTCCTTCCCCAACCTCCAAATACCGCAAACATGCCACGTCCTCCGCCTCCGCGCTCGGCGCCGTGATGAACCAGGCGTCCAGTATTTCCAGGGCTACAAACTCGGAGGTACTGCGCAGGCTCATCACCAGCACATTGGCGTCGTTCCAGCGGCGGGCGCCGCGTGCCGTTTCGGCGTCGTGGCAAAGGGCGGCGCGGACGCCGGGCACCCTGTTGGCGGCGATGCTGATGCCGGTGCCGGTCCAGCAGAACAATACCGCCTGGTCGTATTCCTTGTTCGATACTTTTTGGGCGACTTCCACGCCCACTTTCGACCACATGGCCGGGGTTTCCACCAGGGCGCCGAATACCTCGACCGTGTGGCCCCGGCGCCGGAGCTCATCTACGACTACGGTCGTGAGGTGGGCATTCATGTCGCTGCCTGCTGCTATACGCATGGGGTGTGCAATTAGTTTTATGGTGTACTCGTCCTACGAGTATACTCGTAGGACGAATCTGATCACGCTGCAACGTAAAAATCCACCCCCACCCGATCAATATGCGCCACCAGATCAGGGTTTTCAATATGCCGGAACAAGGAAAGATCAATCGTGTAGGGCAGTAGGGCAGCAGCAAGTCGTCCAGTTCGGTTTCTGTAATTACTGAATCGTTGTTGCCATCGAATATCCGGGACACCCATGCTACAAAGGTAATGAAACAATTCGTCCTACGAATAAACTCGTAGGACGAATTTGATCCCTTCCCTGTTTCCCCCGTACCTTCGCCGCACATGAGCAACATCGCTTACCTGCTCGACCGCTACCGCAAACACCCGGAGGTCGAGCGCCTCGTACGCTTCCTCCAAACGAAAACCCACGCCCGTGCGCAACTCTCCGGCCTCACGGGCGCTCAGGCGTCTTTTGTCCTCGCCGCAACCGCCACCCAGGGTCTGCACCTTTTCATCGCCAACACCAAGGAAGACGCGGCGTATGCCCTGAACAACCTGGCCGGTGTGCTCGGCGACGCGGCCGTACACTTTTTCCCCGACAGCTTCAAGCGCCCGGCCTACTTCGACCACCTCAATGCCACGCAGGTGCTCCAGCGCAGCGAGTTGGTCAACAAGATGAGCCAGGGCGCGGCCGACCTGCGCTGCATCGTCGCCTACCCCGAGGCGCTGTTCGAAAAGGTGGTGCGCCCCGATGTGCTCTCCCGGAACCGCATCGAGGTGGTCGTCGGGGCCCGACTCGATATCGATTTCATCATCGAAGTGCTCGTCGAGTACGGCTTCGAACGCACCGATTTTGTGTACGAGCCCGGTCAGTTCAGCATCCGCGGCGGTATCGTCGACCTGTTCTCTTACGGCAACGAGCTGCCCTACCGCATCGAACTGTTCGGCGACGAGGTGGAGACCATCCGCCTGTTCGACCCCATGACCCAGCTCTCGCGCCAGAACATCGGCCGCGTGAGCATCGTGCCCAACCTCAATACGCGCTTCGAACAAAACCAAAAGGTGTCGCTGCTCGAAGTGCTGCCCGAAAACACCGTGCTTTGGGTGCACAACGTCCAGTTTCTGCTCGACCGGCTCCAGTATTGCTTCGACCGCGCCGAGCAGTTCGCCGTCAACCTCAACTCGCTCGAAGAACCCGAGCTGCGCGAGATATTCCGCGACCGCGCCTTCCTCTACCCCGGCCAGGTGGCCGACGACATACAGGCGCGCACCCTCGTGTTCACCGACCGGCAGGGCAAACAAACCGAAGAGGCCTTTGGCGCCCCCGAAAAATTCACCTTTTTTTCCAAGCCCCAGCCCTCGTTCAATAAACAGTTCGACCTGCTCATCCGCCACCTGCACGAAAACAAGGCCGGCGGATACGAAACCTTCGTGTTCTCCGACAACCCGCGCCAACTCGAACGCCTGGGCCACATCTTCCGCGACCTCAAGGCCGAAACCGAGTGGTCGCCCGTGGAAATCGCCCTGTCCGAAGGGTTCATCGACGAAACCCTCCACCTGGCCTGCCTCACCGACCACCAGATCTTCCAGCGCCACCATCACTTCAAGCTGCGCACCGGATTCTCCAAGGAACAGGCCCTCAACATCCGCCTGCTGCGTGAGCTGCAGCCCGGCGACTTCGTGACCCACATCGACCACGGCATCGGCCGCTTCAGCGGCCTGCAAAAGATCGAGATCGGCGGACAGGCCCAGGAGTCGGTGCGCCTTTTTTACAAAAACAACGACATCCTCTACGTCAGCATCCATTCGCTGCACAAGATCAGCAAGTACCTGGGCCGCGACGGCGAGGAGCCCCAACTCTCCAAACTCGGCTCCGACGCCTGGAAGCAGCTCAAGGCACGCACCAAAAAGAAGATCAAAGACATCGCGGCCGACCTCATCAAGCTCTACGCCAAACGCCGCGCCGCCCCCGGGCACCAATTCCCGCCCGACTCCTACCTGCAGGACGAGCTCGAGGCCTCGTTTATGTACGAAGACACACCCGACCAGTTCAAAGCCACCCAGGATGTGAAGGCCGACATGGAAAAGCCCTACCCCATGGACCGCCTCATCTGCGGCGACGTCGGCTTCGGCAAAACCGAGGTGGCCATCCGCGCCGCGTTCAAAGCCGTGACCGACGGCAAACAGGTGGCCGTGCTCGTGCCCACCACCATTCTGGCCCTCCAACACTGGAAAACGTTTTCCGACCGACTCAAGGACTTTGCCGTCACCGTCGACTACCTCAACCGCTTCCGCTCCGCCAAAGAAAAAAAGGAAATCGCCGCCCGCCTGAAAACCGGCGCAATCGACATCGTCATCGGCACCCACGCGCTGCTCACCAAGGACATTGCGTTCAAAGACCTGGGCCTGCTCATCGTAGACGAGGAGCAAAAATTCGGCGTGGCCGCCAAGGAAAAACTGCGCGCCCTCCAGGTGAGCGTCGACACCCTGACCCTCACCGCTACGCCCATACCACGCACCCTCCAGTTCAGCCTCATGGCCGCACGCGACCTGAGCGTGATCCGCACCCCGCCGCCCAACCGCCAACCCATACACACCGAGATCCGCGTGCATGACGAGGAACTCATCAAAGACGCCATTTATTACGAAGTGCACCGGGGCGGACAGGTGTTCTTCGTGCACAACCGTGTGACCGACCTGCCCCGCATCGCCGAAATGCTGCACCGGCTGTGCCCCGACGTGGACATTGCTATGGCCCACGGACAGCTGGACGCCGAAAAGCTCGAACAGGTGCTCATCGACTTCATAGAACGACGCTTCGACGTGCTGGTGTGCACCAACATCATCGAAACGGGCCTCGACATCCCCAACGCCAACACCATCCTCATCAACCGGGCCGACATGTTCGGCCTCTCCGACCTCCACCAGCTTCGCGGCCGTGTGGGGCGCTCCAACGCCAAGGCCTTCTGCTACCTGCTGGCGCCGCCCACGAGCGTGCTCACCCAGGAAGCCCGCCGCCGCCTGCGCACCATCGAGGAATTCAGCGACCTGGGCAGCGGCTTTCAGGTGGCCATGCGCGACCTCGACATCCGCGGCGCCGGCAACATGCTCGGCGGCGAGCAAAGCGGCTTCATCGCCGACATCGGCTACGACACCTATCAGAAAATCCTCGAAGAAGCCATCCGAGAACTCAAGGAAACCGATTTCAAAGACCTGTTCAAAGACGAGATCGCCCAAAAAGGCGACTACGTGCGCGACGTGATCATCGAGACCGATGTGGAAATGCTCATCCCCGACGACTACGTGACCAACACCCAGGAACGCCTCAACCTGTACACCGAACTCGACACCCTGGAAACCGAGGAAGACGTAGACGCCTACGCCAAACGCCTCGAAGACCGCTTCGGCAAGCTGCCCGCACAGGTGAACGCCCTGTTCGAAGCCCTGCGCCTGCGCTGGCTGTGCAAAAAACTGGGCTTCGAAAGGCTCATTCTTAAGAACCGCAAGCTGCGCTGCTACTTCCTGAGCGACCCCCAGTCGTCTTTTTTCGAAACGGCCCAATTTACCAAACTGGTGCAGTTCGTGGGCGCCAAAGGGCGGATGATGAACCTGTCCATGAAACAAACGGCGCGGGAGCTGATCCTGGTGCAGGATGAGGTGCGGAGTATTCGGGAGGCGAAACGGACGCTGGAGGGGTTGGTGGAGGTGGTGGGGTGATGTTTTCCCACGGCTAAAGCCGTGGGCTAATGCCGTGGGCCCTCTCCCGGACACATCCCCCACCCTTTCTACTACCCTTTCAACTTTTTTCATCCAAATTTCACAGACCACCCTTATCTTTGCGTCTGCTTTTTTAAAAGCATTCAATTTTCGCATTTAACAATTTGACAGTCAATAAATTGTATCAACTACAATGGCTTTAATCGGTTCGATCCGGAAGAACGGTTGGATTCTCATCGTGCTCATGACCCTGGCCCTTGGCGGCTTTATCCTCATGGAGATCATCCAAAATGCACAGCGCAACAGCGCGGGCGACATCAACACGCTCGGCAAGGTAAACGGCGCGGAGGTGAAACGCAGCGAGTTTGAGGACTACGAAAAACTCATCTATTCCAACGCACAAACCAGCCCGTATCAGATCCGGACCCAGGTCTGGAACTATTTTGTAGAGCAAAGCCTCATTAACCAGTTGGCCGAAGCCATGGGCCTGAGTGTGGGCGCCGAAGAACTGAACGACCTTCAGTTCGGCAACAACCTCAGCCCCATCATCGTCGAGCGTTTTAAAACCCCCGACGGGCAGGCCAACCGGCAAACCCTGGCCAGCATCAAACAGGCCATCGAGTCGGGCCAGTTCACCGACCCTACCAACCGCGCCTACTGGGCCGTGCAGGAAAAGGAGATCCAGAAAGAACGCCTGCAAAACAAGGTCAATGCACTGCTGGTCAAGGGCATGTTCACACCCGCCTGGCAGGCTGAGATGACCTTCCGCGAAAGCAATGAGCGACTCGACTTCCTCTACGCACGCGTGCCTTTTGAGCGCGTGTCCGATGCGGAAATCCAGGTGACTGACGCCGATTACAGGGCTTATCTGGACGAATTCCCCAAGCTCTACGACCAGCCGGAAGAAACGCGCACCATCCATTACCTCAGTTTCGACGTGCTGCCCACCGCCGAAGACAGCGCCGCAGCCTACCAGAACATCATCACGCTGGCCGACAACTTCCGCACCGCCGAAAACGACTCCGCCTTCGTGATGGTCAATGACGGCCAGATTAGCCCGGGCTACACGCCCAAATCCAAGCTGCCGGCCACCGTGGCCGACTCCATGATGCGGGTGCCCATGGGTACGGTCATCGGCCCGTTCATTGAAAACGGCGCATGGAACCTGGTCAAGGTACTCGGCCGCAAGTCCATCCCGGACTCCGTCCAGGCGCGCCACATCCTCGTCCGTGAGGCCACGCCGGCCTCCGAGGCGCGCATCGACAGCCTCAAAGCCCTGCTGGAAGGCGGGAAAGCCCGTTTCGACTCCCTGGCCGTGGCCAACAGCGCCGACCCCGGCTCTGCACAAAAAGGCGGTGACCTGGGCTATTTTCCCGAGGGCGTGATGGTGCCTGAGTTCAACGAAGTGTGCTTCGTCACCGGCGAAATGGGTAAATACTACAAAGTAGCCACCCAATTCGGCTGGCACCTGATCGAGATCACCGACAAAAAATTCCTGAGTGGCGACCCCGCCGTGAAAGCAGCGTACATCAGCCGCCCCATCGAGCCGAGCACCGCCACCCAGCGCGCTGTTAAGGATAAGGCCATCGAACTGATTGAGGTCACCGACAACCTCGACGAGCTCACCCAGAAGTCTACCGAAAAAGGACTCTCCCTCCAACCGGCGGCGGGGCTCAAAATCAACGACTTCGCCCTGGGCGCCTTCGGCATGGGCGATGAAGCGCGGGAGGTCATCCGCTGGGCATTCGACAAAAAGACACGCGTGGGCGGCATCTCCAAAGAGGTGTTCTCCTTCCGCGATCCCAACGGTGGCTACTACGACAGCCGCTACGTGGTGGCGGGCCTCAAGGCCATTTCGCCGGCAGGCAAGGCCACCGTCGAGTCGCTCAAGGCCAATAACCGGGTGGTACAGGAGGTTAAAAACCGCAAAAAAGCAGACGTGATTACCGCCAAACTGAAAGGCGCCACCTCCCTGCAGGCGGCTGTGGAAGCCTTTGGCGTGACCATCGACACCTCGCTCAACGCCACCCTTCTGCAGCCTGCCGTGCAAAATGGCGGCCTGGAGCCAAAAGTGGTTGGCACAGCATTCGGCGCCACCGCCGGCACGGTCAAAGGCCCCATCGTGGGCAACACCGGCGTTTACCTAGTGCAGCCCGTGTCGGAAAAATCGCAGGTGCAAATGCCCGGTGATGACACCCTTTTCCGACGCCAGGCCCTGTCCACCATGGTCTCCGGCTTGCGCGTAGGATTTCTGAATTCCATCAAAAAATCGGCAGAGATCAAGGATTTGCGGAGCAAATTTTTCTAGCCCGGCATCCCGGCACGGATAAACAGCGGTCGTTTGCATACAAATGCGTAGTTTTGCGTTATAATGTTTCCCTGACGACCGCTGTTTAGCCTCTGCCGCACCGTGTTTCCAGACAATTTTCCCTTTTACAAACAATACGATAGTGCCGACTGCGGCGCCACCTGCCTGCGCATGGTGGCGCGGCATTACGGTCGTCACTACACGCTGGACTATCTGCGGGACATATCCTACCTAGACCGGGAGGGGGTGTCGCTCATGGGCATTTCCGACGCCGCCGAGCGCGTCGGCTTCCGCACCCTGGGGGTCAAAACGGGCTTTTCCCGGCTGAAAGAGGACATCCCCCTGCCCTGCATCGCGCACTGGCGCCAAAACCACTTTGTGGTGGTGTACCGGTTGTCGGCCGGAAAAGTGCACGTGGCCGATCCGGCCGTCGGCAAGCTGCGGCTCAGCGAACAGGAATTTCTGGAGGGCTGGATCAGCGATGTGGTCAACACCGAACCCCAGGGAGTATTGCTGCTTCTGGAGGCCACACCCGAGTTTTACCGCAGAGAGGGCGAGCAGTCCACGCGCAAAGGCTTCCGCTCATTGGGCATTTACCTGCGCCAACACCGCAACCTGGGCTGGCAACTGTTTTTCGGCCTGCTGATTGGCAGTCTGATCCAACTCGTTTTCCCCTTCCTGATGCAGGCCTTGGTGGACAAGGGGGTGCAGCTCAGCGATCTGAACTTCGTCTACCTGATCCTCGCCGCACAAGGAATGCTGTTTTTTAGCCAGGTGGCGGTCGAGTTTCTGCGGGGCTGGATATTGCTGCACATCGGTACGCGCATCAACATCAGCCTGGTTTCAGACTTCCTCATCAAGCTCATGCGCCTGCCCATGTCGTTTTTCGACGCCAAAATGACGGGAGACCTTTTGCAGCGCATTTACGACAACGAACGGGTGGAGCGCTTCCTCACCTCGTCTTCCCTGGTCACCCTGTTCTCCATCGTCAGCCTGCTGGTGTTCAGCGTGGTGCTCTTGTTTTACGACAGCCTCATATTCTTCATCTTCTTTCTGGCGGCCATTATCTACTTCGGCTGGGTGGCTTTGTTCCTGAACCAGCGCCGCCGGCTCGACAATCGCCGTTTTGAGCAGATGGCCGAAAACCAGTCCGCCCTTTTCCAACTGGTTAACGGCATGCAGGAGATTAAACTGCACAACGCCGAACGCCAGAAACGATGGGCCTGGGAGCGCATACAGGCCCGGCTTTTCCGGGTGAACGTACAATATTTAGCCACCGACCAGATCCAACGCGCGGGCGCCGCTTTCATCAACGAAGGCAAAAACATCCTCATCTCCGTGATCGCCGCACGGGCCGTCATACAGGGCGACATGACCCTGGGCATGATGCTGGCCGTGCAATACATCATCGGCCACATGAACGCCCCGCTGGAGTCGCTGGTGCAGTTCATCCTCGCCGCCCAGGAAGCCTCGCTCAGCCTGGAACGCATGAACGAGATCCACCAGAAAGCCGACGAAGAGCCCTCCGGGTTGGCCAAGGTGTCCACTTTGCCCGCCAACGGCGACCTGGCGCTGGAAAACGTATCCTTTCGCTATGGCGGCCCCTACGACCCCTGGGTACTGCGCAACGTGAGCGCGCGCTTCCCCGAAGGCAAAACCACCGCCATCGTGGGCACCAGCGGCAGCGGTAAAACAACCCTGATCAAGCTGCTCCTGCACTTTTATCAACCGGTGGAGGGCGTGATTCGCGTGGGCGATATCTCCCTTTCCAATTTTTCGTACCAACGCTGGCGCAGCCATTGCGGTGTGGTCATGCAGGACGGGTTCCTGTTCTCCGACACCATCGCCCGGAACATCGCCCTCGGGGAAGAGAACATCGACCGGCGCCGGCTCCTGTACGCTACCAAGGTGGCCAACATTCAAAGCTTTATCGAAGCATTACCCCTGGGCTACAACACCAAAATCGGGCAGGACGGAGTCGGCCTCAGCCAGGGGCAGATACAACGGCTGCTCATCGCCCGCGCCGTTTACAAAAACCCGGAATACCTGTTTTTCGACGAAGCCACCAACGCGCTCGACGCCTACAATGAACGGGTAATTATGCATAACCTCGAACATGTGTTCCGCAACAAAACGGTGATCATCGTCGCCCACCGACTCAGCACCGTGCGCAACGCCGACAACATTATTGTACTGGAAAAAGGCGAGGTCGTGGAACAAGGCACCCACGACGCTCTGACCAAAAACAAAGGCCACTACTACCAGTTGGTGAAAAACCAACTCGAACTGGGCACCTGAAAGCCAACCGCATGGAAGTACGTGAATACATAGAACTCCGGTCGGAGGAAGTGCAGGAGATCCTGGGCACTCCGCCCTCCTGGCTGGTACGCTGGGGGTCCCTGGTCATCTTCTTTTGCCTGGCCGTCATGCTGGCGGTGAGCGCCCTCGTGCGCTACCCCGATGTCGTGAGCGGTCGCATTGAGATCACCACAGCAGTGCCACCTGTAGACGTAGTGGCGCAAGCAGACGGGTATCTGGAGCGGGTATTTGTCAAAGACCAGGCAGAGGTGACGGCTCAGGCGGTGGTCGGGCTGCTCGAAAGCACGGCGCATTATGAAGACGTGCGGACGTTGGAGTCCCTGCTCTCTGTGTGGTCGCGCACAGACCCCGACTCCCTGGCTGCCGTAAACCCGCCGGCCAACCTCATGCTGGGCGACCTGCAGGCCGAGTACGCGGCCCTGCTACGGCAGTTTGAGCAGCTCAGACTGGGCGTACGCAGTCAGCAAACAAATGTGAGTCGGAACGAATCGGCCAACGCCTCCCGGATCGACCGCCTGCGGCAAAGCATCAACAACGAACGGCGCTCCGCCGAACGCCTGGAAGACCAACTGAAAACCGCCCGTGAACTGTACCTCAACCAGAAAAAACTGTACAACGAGGGCATTGTCTCGCGCATGGAACTGGAAAAAGAACGCACCAAAGTGACCCTGCTCGAACGCGAGCTGGAGCAAACCGAAGGCGCCATTTTTCAAAAGGAAAACGAGATCATTACCCTTCAAAAATCGACGGGTGATGTGCGCAGTTCGGCGCTGGAGGAACAGGCAGGATCGCGTTCCACCCTGAACAGCAGCATCAATGCGCTGCGCGGGAGCATCGCCCGCTGGAAAAAATCCTACCTGCTGACCGCCCCTGTCGGCGGACAGGTGTCGCTCAACAGCTCCTTTTTCGGGCAAAGACAATTCGTCAAAACCGGCGACGTTGTGCTCACCATCGTGCCGCCGGGCACCGATACCCTCTTTGGCCGCATGGCACTGCCCATCGGCGGCAGCGGAAGGGTGCAGCCCAAACAGCGGGTAATCATTAAGCTGGACAACTACCCCTACAGCGAGTTCGGCACCGTGGAGGGAACCGTATTCGCCAAATCCCTGGTGCCCAGAGACAACGCCTATCGCATACAGGTGCTGCTCGAACACGGCCTGCACACCAGCTACAACCGGGATCTGCCCTTCCAGCAGCAACTGCAAGGGCAGGCTGAAATCGTCACCGAAGAAAAATCATTCTTGCGTCGCATCACCGATCAGGTGTTCGCCGGACGAAAAGGCAATGCATTGGGTAAAAATTAGGGATTCTTTGAGAATCGTTAACAGCGGAGGTATTTTAGGGATTTTAGAACCCCCATACTTTTGTGAGACAAAAAAGAACAACATTTTTCACAAAAAAATCACCATAACAATGAAACAGTTTTTGTTCATCCTCTCCTTTGTTGCCTTCGGCGCCCTCAGCCTCGCCGCCCAATCCGGCCCGAACATGCAGTTCGAACAAACTACCATGGACTACGGCAGCATTGACAAAGGGAGCGACCCGATCCGTAAATTTAAATTCACCAATACCGGAAACGAGCCCCTGATCATCAAAAATGCCAAAGGCTCCTGCGGCTGTACGGTGCCTACCTACCCGAAAGAACCCATCATGCCCGGCGAATCCAACGTGATCGAAGTACGCTACGACACCAACCGCGTAGGTGCATTCAACAAAACCATCACGCTGACCACCAATGAAGCCGTTGACACCAAGACCCTGACCATCAAGGGCGACGTAAAAACCGGCCCGACCCAGGAAAGTGTTCCGGCCGGCAATGGCGGTCTGAAGCAATAAGAAGCATTTGATTTTGATTTGACGCTGATCCGGCTGCTCCTTCAGGAGCGAGCCGGATTTTTTTTTGGGGTACTTGCAACCTTTTTTACCCTTTGTTGGTCTTATAAAAAGATTTGTTTGTCGGATTTCTGACAGCATTGCCCGAAAACCTGTACATTTGTTTGTCCTACCAATTCAATTGCCTTATGAGAAGCCGGCCAAAATCCGCTTGGTTATTTTCCGCTTTGGTCATCGTCAGCCTGGCAGCGTTCCTGTATGTGAACGTCCACGCGCTCGTTGGCGCCCCTTCAACGGGGAACGAAAGTACGGTGTTGCTGCGGCAGGAAGCCGCCCGTGAAGAGCAACAGGAGCAGGAAGGCGGCGGCCATTTTATCCTGCCCGATACAGAAGTTATACAGCGTCTGCTGCACGCCTTTGGTTCGCTGATGCCCCGTTGACAAATGCTTTCTTTACCCTGCCAAACAGGCGGGCGACCAGTGCGCCGATAGCGCAACCCAACAGAGCCCCTGCCATAACATCCAATGGATAGTGTACGCCTACATATACCTGTGCCAGGGCAATAGCGGCCGCCCAGGCAGGCATCCAGGTCCACATCCGCCGAAAGGCAAACCCAAGCAGATTCACCACATACACCGCAACGCCAAAATGATTGGCGGCATGCGACGACGGGAAGCTGTACCCGCCTCCGCATGACACACGCAACACCACCTTTTCTTGCAATTCAGGTGCGCGACAGGGACGAAGCCGCTGCACATTGGGCTTAATCAGCCGACTGCTGCTCACGTCGCACAACGCCACCGTCAGCACCAGACCCAACACAAACAGCGCGGCGCTTTTTCGGTTGAAGTTCACGAACACAAATACGACGACAAACAGGTAGAGTGGCGCCCAGAACCATTTTTCCCGGAAAAACGGCAGGAGTGCGTCAAACAGGGCGTTGCTCCAGCCGTTGTTCACCGCTAAAAAAGCCTGTTGATCCCATTGCAGTACGGTTTCCCACATCAGTTGATCGGTTGTGTTGTCTCGGCGACCAGTATGAGCCGGGGCGACGCGCTGGATGAAAAGGCTTGCAGGTTGTAATCGCCAAAAGTGTCGGAGATGCGCAGGCCGGCCTGTTGGAACATGGCGTTAAAATCCGACAATTCCAGCAGGCGCACCCGTTCGGTGAAGTGATGATGGCGGCCCGCGTGATCAAAATCGACCGATTTGACCACGTACCCGTTGTCCAGTTTTCTACGCAGGGTGAACCGGATGCCGTCTATCGTCTGCTCCTCCTCGGGCGTCAAATGCGCCGCCACATAATGGCTGTTGAAAAAATCGAGCAGCAGGCGTCCACCAGGGCGCAGCCCCCTGGAGATGTTGATGAGTGCTGACAGATGATCCTTGTCTGTATTGAAGTAACCAAAACTGGTAAAAAAATTAAATACAGCGTCGAAATACCGCATACGGAAGGGATGCCGCATGTCGTGCTGGTAAAACTCCAGCCCCGCATGCTCAAACTGCCTGGCGTAGGAAATACTGGCGTCCGAAATATCCAGTCCGGTGACGGCAAACCCTTTGTCGGCCAGGTACCGTGCATGTCGCCCTTTGCCACACGCCAGGTCGAGCACCCGTGCCCCGGGCTGCAGGTCCATCACGCCGAGCAGGTTGTCGATGGCCGTTTGGGCGTCCTGCTCGTCGTGTTTTCTGTACAGGATATGATAGTACGGGGAATCGAACCACAATTCGAACCATTCTTTGGCCATAATGACGGTAGATTTGTGCTGCAAAACTAAGCGCTTGTTCGTTTTTGCCGTCAAATCATTTCAGCCAGCACCGCGCACAGATTGTCAATGGCCTCCTGAAGCTTCCAGTTGGCGCGGTTGCGGGGTTCTACCCGGTTTGAAATCGCGCGGACCTGTGCGAAGGGTACACCGGCCACCAGGCAGGCGTAAAAAGCGGCGGCGCCCTCCATGGTTTCTATCTGTCCATAGGGATAGCGTTGTTTCAGCCTTTCGATGCCGGCGACCGCGCCGGTTACGCAATTGACGGTCAGGGCGTGTACGGCCGGCAGGAACGGGAATTTTTCGGCGGCGTCATTCCAAAGTCGGCCGGCCCGGAAGGGGTGGGTGTCTGCGTAGGTAAGTCCCAGCGTAAACAGGTCGACCAGACTACCGTCCGACTCCTCCACGGCGAGGTCGGCAAAGGTCTCGCTGAGCACCTGAACCACAGCGCCGGGCGGGTAGGCGGGGTCCAGGCTGCCGGCAACACCTGCCTGCAACACCCAGGTGTGCGGGTCTGCAGCGAGGCGGCGGCCAAGGGCAAAAGCGGCAGCCGTCATGCCCACGCCGGTGATCAATACCTCCACAGGGTGCGCCGGAACCAGGCTGCCCTCCTCCAGCCCCTGCAAGAGCGGGGCTATTTCAAACGGCGTTGCCGAAACCAGGAGCACTTTCATAGATCCATGTGCTGCTTGTTTGCCATCCACCTCACCCCTCTTCCTCGATGAACCGAACACCATAATCCTCCAGTTCGCGCATTACCGGCGCATACACTTCGGGCATGGTGGGGATGTTTACCCCGGTGGTGGAGATTTTTCCCTGGATGAGCAATTTTACGAAGATGCCCAGCGGCAGGCCGACCAGTTTGGACATGGCGGTGTTGGCCCCGTCCTCACCTTTCATCACCAGGGTGGATGTTCTGCGGTGTTTTTTCCGGTTTTTTTCGTACCTGAAAACGTGCTGCATGATCACCATGTCTTTGTCCTCGGGTTTGAGGGCCCATTTCTCCAGCAACAAATTTTCCAGGATGAGGGCCGGGGTGGCATCCTTGACCGGGATTCGGCGGCGGCTGAACAGCCCGAGCCATTCGAGTTTTTTCATGATATCGCCCTCCGGATCGGCTTCCAGCATCTTGGCCATGCGCTCCTTTACCGAGCCGGTGTGCGTGCTGATGCCCAGGAAAGCCTCCATCAGGTCGTGGTAGGTGAGCTGGTCGGAGTTGACGATGGGGAAAGTAGCATCCGTCATGCCGATGCGCACCAGGGCATTCCAGGCGTCGCAGAAACCTTTGTGGCGTATGGTGCCGCGAAACAGGGTTTTGACGTCCTGCAACCCATAAGCGTCGCGGTACAACATGGAGTCGCGGTTGGCGTACACTTCCCACTGCGCCATACCGGGCACATCAATGAGGCGGTACTGGCGAAAAAGGCGGCGGTAGGGGATGTACTTGAGCTTGCCTTCTTCGAGGAACTGGGCGGTGCCCTGGCCGGCCAATACGACGTTGCGGGGATTCCAGCTGAATTTGTAATGCCAGGGATTATCGTCGCTTTCAGGCGCCACGAGTCCGCCCGTGTAGGAGTAGAACTCGGTGATCCGGCCCCCGTCCCGCGTGATTTCGTGTATCCGCTGCATGGCGCTCATGTGGTCTATGCCGGGATCAAGACCCAGTTCGTTCATAAACACCAGGGCGCGTTGGCGGGCCTCGTCGCCCAGTCGGAAAACCTGTTTGGATACATAACTGGCGGTGACCATGTGTTTGCCGAGCGCAATACAGTCCTGGGCTACCTCCAGGTGCATTTGGGGCGGCAGCAGGGAAACGACCACATCGTGGCGCTGGATCACGTCCCGCCGGTCATTGGGCTTCGATGCGTCGAGCCAGATGGCCCGGCCGTTGGGGTGGTTGTTGACCTTCCGGCGCGCCAGCTCGAGATCAGCGTCGCCAACCGTAACGAAGAACCGGTTCTGAACGGATTGTTCCAGCAGGTAAAGAATGAGCGCCGTGGCGGAACGGCCGGCGCCAATAACAAGAACGTGCTGCATAGGGTGGAAAAAGATGAATTGACCGCAAAGGTAAAGGAAAACGTACCGCTTGCTTGATGCAATAAAAAAAGGCCGGCTGTTAAAGCCGACCTTGCATTCATCTCAAAGATGGGTACATGGGATTATAACGGGATCATTTTTCTTTGAAGGGGGGATTAGCGGCAACCCCTTTTGGATTGCAGGGCAAAGGTAGGGTATGTGACGCATTTCAGCAAATTTAAATGTATTTTAACCGACATTTCACATTGGCGAGGCAAAAAGAAGAAACAAAAAACTCACAATAAAACATAAAAAACTATTGTTTTTTAATATTTTAAGAATTAAATTAATTTAATAATAACTCACAACTTACAAATTCTGTTCTATGAATCCCCCGACCACGCCCACACCTTTGTATTGTCATTTGATTCCTTCACTAAAACAAGTTTGCTTTATGCGCCCTACTGTCAAGATCAAAATTCAAAACGGCACTGTTCGCGTAATGCAGGCTTAGTGCTTCCTGCAGTCTGCCGGGTAGGCACTCCAAAAAGCTAAAATGATTGCAAATGTTCATGGGATGATATCAAAAAAATCCTGCCGAATGCGGTGGGATTTTTTTTATCTGTTAAGCGGCTCAAACTTAACAATTTGTTAACCACGAGTCCAAGCCGGCGGTGGGTTTCAAGGCTACCTTTGCCGTAAGCATAATACCCTTGAGATGTTGGAAAGCGGCCAAGCCAAAAAAATTCTGATTGTAGACGACGAGCCGGATATCGTAGAGTTCCTTCAGTACAACCTGAAAAAGGAAGGCTATCAGGTTGTTTCAGCCCCCGACGGCAGACAGGCCATCATCGTAGCGGAGCGGGAAAAACCCAACCTCATTCTGCTGGACATCATGATGCCCGAGCTCGACGGCGTTGAAACCTGTCGGGTCTTGCGTGGCAAAAAAGAATTTGCCGACACCCCGATTGCCTTCCTTACTGCCCGCGACGAAGACTTCTCCCAGATCACGGCCCTCGACGTGGGTGGCGACGATTACATCACCAAGCCCATCAAACCCCGTGTGCTGGTCAGCCGCATCAATGCACTTATGCGCAGGTCTACCCGTCATTTGGATGAAGACACCGCGCAGATTGCCCTGCACGACCTGGTAATAGACCGACATAAGGTCATGGTCTTCAGAGGAGAGGAGTCCATCGAACTGCCCCGAAAGGAGTTCGAAATCCTTTGGCTTCTCGCCTCCAAACCGGGTCGCGTGTTTACCCGGGAGGAGATATTCGACAAAATTTGGGGCAGCGACGTGATCGTGGGCAACCGCACCATCGACGTGCACATCCGCAAATTGCGCGAACGCTTGGGCGAGAAGTACATCAAAACCATGAAAGGCATCGGTTACAAGTTCGAGTTTTAAGTGTTGTTCAAAAACCAGACACCCCAGCAATTATCGGTCATTATTGCCCTCATCACCGCCATTACGGTGCTGGTGCTATACCTCATTTTGCTGTCGCTTAACCTCGCCCAGATGGAGTCCTGGGCCGCAATAGTCCTGCTGTGCGCCGTGTTCGGCGCTACCTATTACACCAACTACCGGTTCATCCGCTACTTTATTTTCCGGCGAATCAAGCTGATCTACAAACTGATCCACAGTGGCAAGCTGCCCGCCGATTTTAGTGATGCCAAGGTAGACATGAGCCAGGATGTCATCGCCGAGGTGGAAAAAGAAGTGTCGGACTGGATGTTGCGGCAAAACAAAGAGGCAGAGGAAACCGTCAAACAGTCGGCCTTCCGGCGAGAATTCGTCGGCAATGTCTCCCACGAACTCAAAACCCCCATATTCAACATCCAGGGTTTCATCCACACCCTGCTCGACGGCGGTCTGTACGACAACAGCATCAACCTCCTTTACCTCCGGCGGGCGGCCAAAAATGTGGAGCGGCTGCAGGTCATCGTGGAGGACCTGGAGACCATCAGCAAGCTCGAAGCGGGGCAAATGGTGCTCGACCTGATCGAGTTCGACGTACATGAGCTCTGCCAGGAAGTGTTCGGAGACCTGGAGATGCGCGCCCGGGAGCGCAACATCCGCATGGTGTTCAAGGAAGGCGCCGGACAACACTTCATGGTGCGTGCCGACAGGGAGAGCATTCGCCAGGTGCTCACCAACCTCATTCACAATTCCATCAAATACGGCAAAGAGGGCGGCGTGACCAAGCTGAGCTTCTACGACATGGAGTCGTACATCCTCGTAGAAGTGAGCGATAACGGCATTGGCATCTCCCCGGAAAACCTCAAGCACGTGTTCGAACGCTTTTACCGGGTGGATAAAAGCCGCTCCCGGGATGCCGGCGGTACCGGCCTGGGCCTCTCCATTGTAAAACACATCGTCGAAGCGCACAAACAAAAAGTGACCGTGCGCAGCACACCTGGACAGGGCACCACGTTCGGGTTTACGCTCGAAAAGGTTCAGTAAGCCGGTACGGGCGCTTATCCGTGCTCCAGGTGCACGTGCGCCGATTCCGACAAATTGTAGTGGTCCTTGAAACCGAGCATTTGCAGCTGGATGCGGCGTTCAAGCGCCTGCACCTCCTGAAATTCGCGAAGGATTTCCACCACGTCGTGGTCGATGTATACGGTGTCGCGCGCGTCGATGACCACCCGGCTGCCGGACGGCAGGGCGTCGAGGCTTTGTTTGATCGCGGCTTTATTCAGAAATGACACTTCTTCGGCGAGTTTGATGCTGATCAGGTCGCCCGAATGGTAGTTGTTCTGGAAGCGGTAGGAGTTGGTCAGGTTGTGGCGCAGAATGGCATACACGCTGGCCGCCAGTCCGATGCCCACACCGGTGAGCAGATCGGTAAACACTACGGCCACCACGGTGATGATGAAAGGCCACCATTGGTACGGGCCGTCGGACCACATTTTTTTAAAGATAGACACCTTGGCCAGCTTGTAACCGGTGAGGATCAGAATAGCCGCCAGGGAGGCCAGCGGGATCAGGTTCAGCAGCCCGGGGATG
The DNA here is from genome assembly GCA_033764075.1 of Saprospiraceae bacterium. GTDB lineage: Bacteria > Bacteroidota > Bacteroidia > Chitinophagales > Saprospiraceae > M3007. Next base: position 48,394 of record JANRJH010000054.1, read on the forward strand.
AGCATGGCACAGACCAGAATGAGCACACCGTGCAAAATGGCCGCCAGTTTGGTTTGGGCGCCGGCGTCGATGTTGGCCGAGCTGCGCACGATCACAGAGGTGATGGGCAGCCCGCCCACCAGGCCGGAAATCGAGTTGCCGATGCCCTGGGCGATGAGTTCGCGGTTGGGATTGGAGCGGCGCTTGTGCGGGTCGATTTTGTCCACGGCTTCAATGCATAACAAGGTTTCTACCGAAGCCACTGCGCAGATCGTGAGGGCAACAATATACACCTCGGGGTTTGCCCATTGGTTGAAATCCGGCAGGGTGAACAAGCCGGCAACCTCGCTCAGGTTACCGGCCATCGGAATCTGCACGAGGTGCTCGTTGCGGATGGCCCACGGATCACCCATGCCGGTAAATACCGCGTTCAACAGCACGGAAACCACCACGGCTACCAGGGCGCCGGGGATATACGGAATGTTCTTTTTGAAATAGGGTCTTTCCCACAACAGCAATATGCCCATAGACACCAACGCGGTGGCCACCGCGCCTGGATGGAGGAAGTGCGTGAACGCATCCCACAGGGACGTCAGCGTGTTGTACCCGTCGCGCTCCCAAAAGCCGAAATCGCCCTCCGCATCGTGGTCGAAGCCCACGGCGTGCGGGAGCTGTTTGAGGATAATAATGATGCCGATGGCCGTCAGCATACCTTTGATTACGTTGTTGGGTAAATAGTCGGCTATACCGCCGGCGCGCAGGTAGCCCAGGGCGATTTGTAGCAAACCGGCCAGGAATACCGCCATGAGAAACACCTCGAAAGAGCCCAAATCCTGTAAGGCGATAAACACCACAGCCGCCAAACCGGCCGCCGGCCCGCTCACGGAGGTGTGCGAGGCACTCATATAGCCCACCACAATGCCGCCGATGATGCCCGAGATCAGGCCGGAAAACAAAGGCGCGCCCGACGCCAGCGCAATGCCCAGACACAACGGAACAGCGATCAGGAAAACGACCAGGCCGGCCGAGAAGTCGTACTTCAGGTTTTTAAAATAATCAACAGACTGCATGAAGAAGAAGGTTAACGGATTGAACAAACTGCAAAATTAGACAAAGGAACGCCAAATATTCATTTGTTTTCGGGAATATATTCTGTCATTATCCAAATTAAATTCATATATTTTGATTTAACAGCGATTGTTCCAATAAAATTTGATTTTTTTTTAAAAAAAAATACGCGAAATGAGTCTACATATATACATAGCTATATACTTTTGTGTCGAGAGGCGTTTGCCAAACCGGGTAACCGGGAAACTTCATTGCGAAAAATAAAACAACTGTTCTATGGTCTCAACATCTACAGACACTGCGAAGCGGACAGACGACCACATCAAAACCGGTTGGGGTTTGATGAGCGTCATCCTGGCGTCCTCGGTCGGCACATTGATCGAGTGGTACGACTTTTACATTTACGGCACACTGGCGCCGTACATCGCCAAGCACTTTTTTCCGGCGGGCAACGTCACGGCCTCTTATCTGGCGGCCCTGGGGACGTTTGCGGCGGGGTTTATCGTGCGGCCTTTTGGCGCGTTGTTTTTTGGGCGTTTGGGCGACCTGATCGGGCGGAAGTACACTTTTTTGGTGACGCTCCTGCTGATGGGCTTGTCAACCTTTGTGATTGGCCTGATCCCCGGATACGCACAAATCGGCATGGCGGCCCCCATCCTCATCCTGTTTCTGCGGTTGTTGCAGGGGCTGGCGCTCGGGGGTGAATACGGGGGGGCTGCCACGTACGTGGCGGAGCACTCGCCGGCCCACCAGCGCGGTTATTACACCGGTTACATCCAGACCACGGCCACGGTGGGTCTGCTGATTTCCATTGCGGTCATTTTGGGCACCAAGGGAGCGGTGGGTGAAGAGCCGTTCAACGAGTGGGGATGGCGATTGCCCTTCCTGATCTCCATTGTGATGGTGGGCATATCGGTGTACATCCGGTTGAAAATGCAGGAGTCGCCCATGTTCAGCAAGATCAAGCACAGCGGCAAGCTGTCGGCCAACCCGCTCAAGGAGTCCTTTGCCAAACGCGACAACCTGAAAATGGTGCTGCTGGCGTTGTTCGGCGCCGTGGCAGGTCAGGGGGTTATCTGGTACACCGGACAGTTTTACGCCATGTCGTTTATGGATAAGGTGTGCAACCTGGAGTTCAACTCCGTGCGGTACATCCTGGCGGTGGCGATCATTTTCGGCACGCCGTTCTTCCTGATTTTCGGTAGCCTGTCCGACAAGATCGGTCGCAAGTGGATCATGATGGCGGGTATGCTCTTGGGTATTCTGACATACCGGCCCATTTACCAGAAAATGCTCGATCTGTCCAGTGTGAACAAAGAGACCGTGGCCGAAAAGAGTTCGGTGGGCAGCGTCGCCACGGTGGATGCGGCTACGGGCGACTCCACGGTGGTTACCACCACCGTCAGGACGTTTGTCGACGGCAACACGTATAAAGAAGTGAAAACCGAAAAAATCCTGGCCGACGCCTCCAAAACCGCGCCCAAAGCCGAGGTCAAAAAAACCGTCTGGCTCAGTTCGGGCAACTGGTGGTTCATGGCATTTTTGGTCTTTATACAGATCTTGTACGTGACCATGGTGTACGGGCCGATAGCGGCCTTTCTGGTGGAATTGTTCCCCACGCGCATCCGCTACACCTCCATGTCGCTGCCCTACCACATCGGCAATGGCATCTTCGGGGGGCTCGTGCCCTATATCGCCACCTTCCTGGTGGAGAGCAGCAAGACGGCTGACAAGCCCTCAGGCGACCCGCTGGCTGGTCTTTTTTACCCCATGATCATCGCCGGGGTGTGCCTGCTGATCGGCATCCTGTACATGCCGGCCCGAACGGATCAAACGGAACACCACGAAGATTAACCCGGCGCCTGCGCGCTCCTTTCATAAACTCAACTACGCAACCATGAATTCGCTCAAACGCATAGCCGGCATCCTCTGGATCGTCGCGGCCCTGGTGGCCATCTGGTTTCTTTTCTCCCGCGCTTCAGCCGAGTTGTCGGGCGACAAGGTCGACCCTTCCAAGCAAATTTTCTGGTACAGCATCCTGCCGGTGTACGTGCCGCTCATGCTTGGCCTCGCCTTGTTCGGGTGGTACGCCCTGAAAGGGGAATACGACAAAATTGCTGAATAATCCAGGTTCGTATCCGGCCGCCTGCCCATCGACGGCGGGTGGCCGGACTTTTCTACATCCAACAAAAAATGCTCAACCATGGCTCGTTTATACCTTCTTCTTCTCTTCCTTTTCGGTGGCGCAGCATGCCTGTCTGCCCAGAACACGCCCAACGCCGCAACCGCCAAGCCGGACAAGCCGGCGGCCGACCACTCCTACAAGCCGCTGACTCTCAAGCTAAACGAGGACGGCAGCAAATACGTGCGCTTCCTCATGTGGCACCAATTCTGGGCCACCTACACCCAGAACAACCCCGGCACGGTGGATGTGCAGGGGCAAGAGACGGACAACTCCTTCGACATCGCCCTGCGCCGCTCCCGTTTCCTGGCCTACGCCCAGATCTCGCCGCGTTTCCTGATCCTCACCCACTGGGGCATCAACAACCAGAGCTTCATCAACGGCGGCCCTAACGCGGGCACCAGCGTACAACTGGCCGCCGGCGCCAGCAACGCCGGCAAAAAGCCCCAACTGTTTATGCACGACGCCTGGGGCGAGTTTGAGGCGGTGAAAGACAAGCTGTACATCGGCGTAGGCCTCCACTACTGGAACGGTGTTTCGCGCATGAGCAGCGCCAGCACACTCAACTTCATGACCATCGACGCCCCCATTTTCAACTGGCCCAACATCGAGGCAACCGACCAGTTCGCCCGCCAGTTTGGCTTCTACGCCAAAGGACAACTGGGGCGGCTGGACTACCGTCTGGCCCTCAACAAGCCTTTTGCCTTCGGCGCCGCGCCGGCCCAGGTGGCCAACAACGGCATCGCCGTGAACGTGCTCAACGAAAACTGGGCCACCGCAGGCTATGTCAACTGGATGTTCTGGGACAAGGAAAGCAACAAACTGCCTTTCTTCGTCGGCAGCCACCTGGGCGGCAAGAAAATCCTGAACGTGGGTGCAGGTTTTTACCACCATCCGGACGCATCGCTGTCCAAGTCGGGCGCCGACTCCACCTTCCACGACCACCTGCAACTGGGCGTCGACGCGATCATGGAGCTCCCGCTCAACAAGGAAAAAGGCACCATGTTCCACGCGCTGGCCACCTACTACAATTTCGACTTCGGGCCGAACTACCTGCGCAACATCGGTATCCTCAACCTGCACACCACACCCACACCCACCTCAGAGAGTTTTGCCGGCGGCGGAAACGCGCAGCCTACGATCGGAACCGGCAACATCTTCTACCTGCAAACCGGCTACCTGCTGCCCAAACTGAAAAACGGCTCGTCATTCATGCCCTACGCCACCCTGACCCACAAGGACTTCGGGCGGCTGGCCGACGCCTCCACCCAGTACGGACTGGGGATAAATTACTTCGTGGTCGGTCACCACGCGAAAATCACCCTGGAGTATCAAACCCGTCCGGTCTACGTGACCGAGAGCACCGCCAACGTACTCGACGGATACAAAGGGGAGTTTATCCTGCAAACACACATCTTCTTGTAGCGGGAACTTTGTACGTTTGTACCATGAACGACGATCAGAACGCCCGTCTGGTGGTGGTGTTTGTGGTGGCTGCGGCGCTTTTCAACTATCCCCTCTTGCTGCTTACCGAGCAGGAGGGGACGGTTTGGGGGGCGCCGCGGCCTGTTGTATACTTCTTCGGCATGTGGGCGTTGATGATTGCAGCCCTCATCCTGCTGAACTTCCGGCGCAAGCGCCCAAAGAAACGATAAATCGCTTTGTGCATGGCTTTGCAGTGGGTATTGCTCATTTGTCTGTTGTACGTCGGGTTCCTGTTCCTGACCGCCTGGTGGGTCGACCGCCGTACCGGCAGGGGCAACAACATTGTGGCCAACCCCTACGTATACAGCCTGTCGCTGGCCGTGTATTGCACCGCCTGGACCTTTTTCGGCTCCGTAGGGCGCGCTTCCGTTTCGGGACTCAGCTTTCTGACCACGTACCTGGGCCCTGTGCTGGCGGTGCCACTGTGGTGGCTGGTGTTGCGCAAGATGATCCTCATTTCCAAACAACAGCGCATCACCTCCATCGCCGACTTCATCTCGGCGCGTTACGGCAAGAGCACATTGCTGGGTGTAGTGGTCACCCTGATTGCCGTGCTGGGCATCGTGCCCTACATTTCGATCCAGCTCAAAGCCATCGCCGCGGGCATCGACGTGCTCACGGGACTGCCACACGCCTACCGACAGGCCGGCGTACCGGTGTGGCAGGATGTAGCGTTCTGGTCGGCCGTGTCGCTGGCGCTGTTCACCGGGCTGTTTGGCACCCGTAAACTGGACCCCAACGAGCAACACGAAGGCCTGACGGCGGCCATCGCATTTGAGTCTATGGTCAAGCTGCTGGCCTTTCTGATCGTAGGCTTTTTCATCACTTTTCATTTATACGACGGGTTTGGGGACGTTTTTGCCCGCGCGGCTGTCGAGCCGAACACCCGCCGGTTGTTGCGGTTGTCCGATTCGGGCGTAACGCCGTTTTCGTGGACCATGCTGATGCTCTTGTCCGGGCTCGCTATTTTTCTCCTGCCCCGCCAGTTTCACATGGGGGTTGTGGAGAATACCCGGCCGGGTCATGTGCGGACCGCCATGTGGCTGTTTCCTTTGTACCTGTTGTTGATCAACATCTTTGTGATGCCCATCGCACTGGCGGGACGGCTGGAGCTGGGCGACACGGTGGATCCGGACACCTACGTGCTGAGCGTCCCGCTGGCGCACGGCGCCCGGGGCATTGCACTGCTGGCATTTATGGGCGGCTTTTCGGCGGCTACGAGCATGGTGATTGTGTCGACCACGGCGCTCTCGATCATGCTGAGCAACCACGTGGTTGTGCCCTTGCTGCTGCGCGGCAGCATACTGGGCCGCGAGCCGCACGTAGGTGCGTCGGCGCGCCTGCTCGACATCCGTCGGGTGAGCATCATCGGCGTTTTGCTGCTGGCCTACGCCTACCTGCGGGCGGTGAGCGGTTCGTACAGCCTGGTTTCGGTGGGTCTCACTTCGTTCACTGCCGTTGCACAGTTTGCGCCCGCAGCCCTCGGCGGCATGTATTGGAAGCGGGCAACCCGGGCAGGCGCTATGGCCGGGTTGATCACCGGTTTCTGTATCTGGGCATTCACTTTGCCCTTGCCGATCATCGCCGACGCCGGTTTCCTGGCGCGCCATTTTGAAACAGAGGGGTTGCTGGGTTGTCGCCTCCTGCGCCCGCATGCCCTCTTCGGCCTGGAGGGTCTCGATCCGGTGGGGCACAGCGCGTTCTGGAGCCTGCTGTTCAACTGCCTGATGTACGCGTGTGTCTCGCTCTGGACGCGCCCCAACACACTGAGCATCACGCAGGCCGACTTGTTTGTCAACATTTACCGGTATGTGGGCGATTCGTCGTTTTACCCCGTAGACCGCCGCGCCGCCACCAAGGACGTGTTGCAGGTGCTGAACCGGTTTTTGGGCGATGAGCGATGCCTGCAACTCGTACAGGAATTTGAGCGTCGGCACGAAAAAAGCCTCGGCCAGGCGGGCTTTGCGCCGGCCGAATTCATCCGTTTTGCCGAAACCCATCTGGCGGGCGCCATCGGTTCGGCGTCGGCACGCCTGGTTATGGAGAACATCGTGCAGGAGGAGCCCATTTCCTCCGAACAGGTCATGCAGGTGCTCGAGCGCACCCAGGAGGTGCTGCGGTATTCCAAAGAGCTGGAGTGGCACAGCGCCCAGTTGGAGATCGCTACCAAACAGCTGAGCAACGCCAACAAGCGGCTCAAGGAGTTGGACCAGATGAAGGCTGAGTTCATCACCACCGTGACCCACGAATTGCGCACACCCATCACCAGCATCAAAGCGTGGTCGAAAATTCTGCTGGACTATCGCGACACCCTCAGCGAAGCGCAAAAAGTGGAGTACCTGCAAATTCTCATCACCGAAAGCGACCGCATCGCACGCCTGATCAACCAGGTGCTCGATCTGGAGAAGCTGACCTACATCCAAAAAACAGATAACCAGCCCATTCCGATCGGCGCACTCGTGCAAAGTGTTTACACAACCATGATCCCGCTCATGGAGGGCAAAGGCATCGAACACCGCCTGCTGCTGCCGGAAAACGAGGTGGAGGTGTCCGGGCAGTCCGACCAGCTCAAACAAATTTTGCTCAACCTGTTGTCCAATGCCATTAAGTTTGTGCCGGCGACCGGCGGCGCCATCACCGTCGCCGTGCACGCAGACGCCGAAAACCGGCTGGCAAACGTGCAGGTGAAGGACAATGGCCCCGGTGTGCCGGCTGCCTTACAGGAGCATATTTTTGAAAAATTCACCCAGGTATCCACCGCCGAAAGCGGCAAACCCGACGGCAGCGGGCTAGGTCTGCACATCAGCCGCCTCATCGCCGAACAGCACGGAGGCACCCTGAGGGTGAACAGCCGGGCCGGTGAAGGCGCCGAGTTTGTGCTGGCGCTTCCCACCATGGCCTGACTTCCCGGAAGGGTATTCAAGGTTTACCGCCGTTGCGTTTGCATCGTTGAACCGAGAGCCCCGATTCGCACCTTTAATTTTTATCCATGCAAGCACTCGTACTGACAGACATAGGCCACCCCCTGGAATGGCAGACCGATTACCATGAACCGGAACCCTGCCCCGGCGAGGTGGTCGTTTCGATACACGCGGCCGCGCTGAACTCCAGGGATGTATGGATCAGCAAAGGGCAATACGCCAAAATCCGCCTGCCCTGCATCCTTGGCAGCGACGGCGCCGGAACGCTGGACGGGCGTCCGGTACTCATCAACCCCTCGATGAATTGGGGAAACACAACCCGGTTCCAGAGCCCCGATTTCGAAATTTTAGGCATGCCGCGCAACGGCACCTTCGCCCAGCGGGTGGCCGTACCCCGCCGGCAGGTGTACGACATGCCCGCGCACCTCACCTTCGAACAGGCCGCTGCCCTGCCCCTGGCCGGCCTGACCGCCTGGCGAACCCTGGCCACCCGCTGCCGTCTGCGCCAAGGGGAGCGTGTGCTGATCACCGGCATCGGCGGCGGGGTGGCACTCATGGCCATGCAGTTCGCCCTGGCGGTGGGCGCCGAGGTGTGGGCAACTTCCGGCAGCCCTGAAAAGATGGCCCGCGCCCGCGCCCTCGGCGCCGCCGGCGGTGCCAACTACAAAGACCCGGATTGGGCCAAACAATTGAAAAGTACGGCCGGCGGGTTCGACGTGGTCATTGACTCCGGTGGCGGCCCGGGGTTTGCTGAACTGCCCGGCATCTGCAATCCGGGCGCACGCATCGGTGTGTACGGTGGCACGGCCGGTAAAATAAACGGGCTAAGCCCACAGATCATCTTTTGGAAACAGCTCAGCATACTGGGCTCGACCATGGGCCACCGACGCGAATTTCAAACCATGCTCAACTTCGTGACACGCCACAAGATTGTGCCGGTGGTGGACAGCGTGCGCCCCATACCGGAGGCGCAGCATGCTTTTGACCGGATGGCTGGGGGAGCGCAGTTTGGGAAGCTGGTGGTGTCGGTCGTCGGTCGTCGGTAGTCGGTAGTCGGTAGTCGGTCGTCGGTCGTCGGTCGTCGGTCGTCGGCTGTCGGCCGATACATTTGGAATGCGACCATTCACCCCAGCCGTTCCCGCTTTGAACCAACGCATTTCCCCGTATGCATGGCAGAAGCCCACCTAAGCCCCGTAGGGGCGGCCTTCTTGTAGCCTTGGGTGGAACGTGCATGTAGATACGCCGTAGGCGTGGCATTATAAACAGCGCACGCGAGGAAATGTAAAGTCAAGTTCACCATATTTAACCTCAAATATGGTCAGAACAGGATCCGCGGGTATTCAAGGGGGGATTTCATTCCCTACTCTCATTTAAAAGGTTTATCAACGTTTGTTTGTCAGGCAATACTGTTTGGTATTGCATAAAACCACCCAACCAAATCCATCCACCAAACGCCCTCCCCCACTCCCCCACTCGACACTCGACACTCGACATTCGACATTCGACACTCGCTACTGCAAGGCCACACACTTATACTCTGACTTCCGCGTCAGCGAGCGGTTTCCAAAGTCATATAAACGCCTTTCCGCCCATCCGGTGCGCAGCCCGGAGGCTTCCCACTCGGTTTGTTGCGGGCAATCGGGCAGCGAGTCGATCTGCGCGGGATCCACCGGGAAGTAGTACCACAGTTTGCCGTTGTAGCTGATGAGGAGCGTATCGGCGTAAACGGACCGGAATTGGATCATCCGTTTTTGCAGGTCGAAGATGGCCACCTCTCTACCGCTGGGCCCGGTGCCGATGTCGATAAAGGCCTTGTTCCGGTTTATGCCCTGAAAGTAGGCGCCGTCTTCCATCGGAATGGAGTAGGTGATCGCGCCGCTGTCAAGTGGTGTAACAAAGACTTTTTCCCCGGGTGACTGGCTGTTCTCCCGGATGCGGATGCGGTAGCCCTGGTAGGTCAGTTGTTTTTCGCCTTCGGGTGTGATCTCCATGGTGGCGCGTTCGGCCCCTTCAATTCCGTACAGGGTATCGACAGGGCCACTGGCTACAGCGTCTGCCGAGGTGTCTGTTTGGACGCCTGGTTCTGTGGAATTGTTGCGGCAGGCGGCAAAAAGCAACAGCGCTGCCAGAGCAGTCAGGGTGATATTTCTCATGACAGTCATGTGTGTGTTGGTTACTTTTTTCAACGAGGCGATGGCTACGAGCCATCGCCTCGCTTTGATGCTTCATTTTGGACAGCGAGGCGATGGCTGCGAGCCATCGCCGCGCTTTGAATGGCTGCGAGCCATCGCCGCGCTTCTTCAAGGGGCAAAGAAAAGGAATTTACCAGCCTCCGCCAAGCGCGCGGTAGAGCCGCACCAAGGCGTCCATGCGTTCGCGCTGGGTAGCGGAGAGTTGTAGTTGTGCATCAAACAGATTATTCTCCTGAATAATCACTTCCAGGTAAGAGGTATAACCAAAGTCGTACCGGGCACGGGAGAGTTCCAGGGCCTTTTCCGCCGCATCCACCCGCCGTTTTCGTTGTACAATTTCTTCTTCGACGTTGATGCGGGCGTTCAGCGCATTTTCCACTTCAGCGAGCGCGATGAGCATGGTCTGTTCAAACTCCCTGGCCAGGGCATCGGTGCGTTGCTGCTCCACCTCCACCTGCATTTTGTTTCTGCGAAACTGAAAAATGGGCCCGGCCAGTCCACCGAAGCCATTTGCGTAAGCGGACTCGCCACTCACAAAACTGCTCAGTTGCGGGCTGGCCAGCCCGAGCACCCCCGTCAGCGTAAAACTGGGATACAGGTTGGCCGTGGCGACCCCTATGCGCTCGAACTGGGCAGCCAGCGCCAGCTCGGCGGCGCGCACGTCGGGCCGGCGCTGCAGCAACTGGGAGGGTAGCCCCTCCGGCACTGTGTCCGGCATGCGCTGGGCGAACAAGTCCTCGCCCTGGTTCACCGCCCCGGGATACTCGCCCATCAGGATGTGCAGGGCGTTTTCTACGGTCACGATCTGCCGCCGCAGGCCGGGGATCAGCGCCGCCACATCCGCTTCCTGCTGGATGGCCTGCAGCTTGTCCACTTCAGAGATGTAACCGGTGTCGAAACGCGCCGTCAGGATTTCCGTATAGCGCTGCCTGCTGAGCAGGGTCGACTCGGCGATGCGCAAGCGGTTGTTCAGGTCGCACAACAGGAAGTACTGGGAGGCCGCTTCGGCTACCAGTCCGAGTTGCAGGGCGTTGCGATTCTCACCAACGGAGAGGTAGGCCAGCTGAGCGGATCGGGAGGCGCGGCGCAACTTGCCCCACAGGTCGACCTCCCAGGTCATAAAACCCTCCGTGCGCACCAGTCCGCCGTCTACAGCGGCCGCCACCGCCCGTGCGTTTTGGCCGGCAGCGCCACCACCGCCGGCAGCCTCGTACCCAAAGCCCGGATACTGAAATGTTTTAACGATCCCTGCCTGCAAGCGAGCCTCCTCCAAACGGGCGGTGGCTGCCATCAGGTCGAGGTTATTCTCCAGGGTGGAGCGGATGATGTTTTGCAGGACCGTATCCTGAAAGACGTCGAACCACTGGAGCAGCTCGCCGGTGTCCGACGTGGTGGCGTAAGAAAAAGAGTCGGGCAACGCCATTTCGGGCGGCGTGTAGTTTGGGCCTACCTTGCACTGCCACAACAGCATGCTGAGGAGGAACAGCAAAATTGCCCATGCGCTAAGAAAAGGCCTCATGCGTGGTGGTCGTTTTCGTGAGGGGTTTCGGTGGGTGGCGCGGGCGGTGTTTTGGGTTTGCCTTTGGCGGCGAGCAACGTGTAAAAAGCCGGGATGAGGATCACCCCGATGATGGTGGCCACCAGCATCCCGCTGAACACAGCCATGCCCATCACCTTGCGCGCCTCCGCGCCGGCGCCGGTGGCGCGCAACAGGGGCACTACCCCCAGAATAAAGGCGAAAGAGGTCATGAGGATGGGCCGGAAGCGCAGGCGCGCGCCTTCCAGGGCGGCCTGTAAAGGCGTGAGCCCCTCCTGCTCCTGTTTCATCTTGGCAAACTCAACGATCAGGATGGCGTTTTTGGCGTTCAGGCCTATGAGCATGACCAGGCCGATCTGTGCAAAGACGTTATTCACGAACGATGGAGAGCTTAGGCCGGCCAGGTAGAGGCCCAGAAAAGCGCCCATCGCAGCCCACGGGGTGCCGAGCAATACGCTGAACGGCAGCGACCAACTCTCGTACTGGGCGGCGAGAATGAGGAACACAAACAGGAGAGCCATACCAAACACGGCGGCGCCCTGTCCTTCAGCCGCTTTTTCCTGGTACGACATGTTGCTCCAGGCGATGTTGCAATTGGGCGAAAGCACTTTGTCCGCAGTCTCTTCCAGGGCTTTCAACGCCTGGGAGGAGCTGTATCCGGGTGCCGGCACGCCGGTGATCTCGGCCGACCGATATACGTTGAAACGATTAATGTACGAAGGGCCGCTGGATTCTTCCACGTGACACAGCGTACCCAGGTTAACCATATTGCCCTTGCTGTCGCGTACAAAGAGCTGCTTTAGGTCCTGCGGGTTTGAACGGAACGGCGCATCCGCCTGCACGTATGTTTTATACTGGCGCCCAAAGGCAACAAAGTTATTCACGTACGCCCCGCCGAGCATGGTAGAGATGGTGGCGTTCACGTCGTTGATGCTCAGCCCCAGTTTCTGCACCTTGTCTTTGTCAACCACAATCCGCTTCTGCGGTACATTGGCGCGGTACAAGCTCATTGCATAGCCAATCTCTGGTCTTTTGGAGGCTTCGCTGATGAACGCCTGCACCTGCTCGGCCAGGAACTGCGGCGACTGACCGGAGCGATCCTGCACCATCAGGGAGAAGCCGGCCGACGTGCCCAGTCCGGGAATGGGGGGGGGCGCAAATGCCACAACCGTAGCCTCGTTGATGTGCGCACGCATAAGCTTGTTGGTCCGGGCAATCAGCTCAGCTGCCGTGTGGTGGCGGTGGTGCCAGTTTTCCAGCGAGATGAACACCACGGCGGCATTGGGCGTGGTGGTACCGGACAGGAAACTGTTGCCATCAACAACCGTAACCGACTGGATGCCCTCGATTTCTTTCAACAGAGACTCCACCTTGCGGGTGACCGCCTTGGTGCGCTCCAGCGATGCCGCGTCGGGCAACTGAACGGCCATCATGTAATATCCTTCGTCCTCCTCAGGCACAAACCCGGAAGGCACACGAGTGGCCAGCACGTACGTGGCCAGCACAATGCCGGCCAGGCAAAGCACGGCCAGTATGGGCTTACGGGCGAAAAAGCCGGCGACGGCCATGTACCGATCCGTAAACCAATCGAACACGCGATTGAAACCCCTGAAAAAGACACCCAGGGGTCCCTTTTGTTCCCGGGCCGGCCTCAGCATCAGGGCGCTGAGCGCCGGACTGAGCGTGAGCGCGTTGAACGCCGAAACGGCTACTGAAATGGCGATGGTGATGGCAAATTGCTGGTACAACAACCCGGTAATGCCGCCGGTGAGCGCCACCGGAATGAACACCGCCGCCAGAATGACCGCGATGGCCACCACCGGGCCGGCAACCTCTTTCATGGCCTTTCGGGTGGCCTCCAGAGGCGACAGTCCGTGCTCCATGTGGTGCATGACCGCCTCCACCACCACAATGGCATCGTCAACCACCAGCCCGATGGCCAGCACCAGACCCAGCAGCGAGAGCGTATTGACGGAAAAACCCAGCAGCGGGAAAATGATGAACGTGCCAATGAGCGACACCGGCACCGTTAGCAGCGGTATAAACGTTGCCCTGAAATTTTGCAGGAAAATGAACACCACCAAAAGCACCAGAACCACCGCTTCCAGCAGCGTGTGGTTGATCTCCTCAATGCCGGCCGTAATCGCCTCCGTGGTGTCCAGCGACACTTTATAGTCCATTCCTTGCGGGAATCGCCCTTTGAGCGCCTCCATTTTTTCAAAGACGGTGTTGGCCACCTCCAGACCGTTGGAGCCCGGAACCTGATAGATGGCGATGGCTGCCGACGGAAGCCCGTCGATCCGGCTGGAGGCCGTGTAGTATTGGTTACCCAACTCGGTGCGGGCGACATCCCTGACCCGAATCTGCCCGCCGTTATCATTCGTTTTCAAAAGGATATTGCCAAACGCCTCCGCTTCCACCAACTGCTGTTGCAGCGTGGCTGTGTACGTATTCTGGTTGCCGGGCGCTGCCGGTTGCTCACCGAAAGAACCACCGGGAACGATGTTACTCTGTTCCGAAATGGCCTTCATCACGTCGGCCGGCGTAAGCCCGAACGACGCCAGCCGGTCGGGCTGCAGCCAGATGCGCATGGCATATTCCGAACCGCCAAACATGGTCACGTCGCCGACACCTTTGATGCGCTTCAGCTCGTCAATGACGTTCAGGTAGGCGAAGTTATTGATGAACGAAGCCGAAAACGCATCCTCGGGGGAGTACAGGGAAATGATGAGCAGCGGAAAGGTGAGCGACTTTTTCACATTCACCCCCAGCTTGGTCACTTCCGGCGGAAGAAAAGGCGTGGCCGCCGATACCCGGTTTTGGGTCAACATGTTGGCGTTGTCCAGGTTGGTGCCCACCTCAAAAGAGACCTGCAGGGTAGTGGCGCCGTTGCCGGCGTTGACCGACTTCATGTAGATCATTTCCTCCACACCGTTGACCTGCTGCTCCAGCGGGGCAGCCACCGACTTCTCCATGTCCAACGCGTTGGCGCCCGTATAAAACGCGGTGACCTGTACCATGGGCGGCGTGATCTCCGGGTACTTGGACACCGGGATGCCGCGCAGGATCACCAGGCCCAGAATAACCATCAGGATGGACACCACCATGGCAAATATGGGCCTGTTGATAAAAAATGAACTCATACCGTAACAGGTTTAACGGGTGGAAACGGAGGTGGAATCGTAATTCCAGGGCATCACTACCGGATAGATGGTTACGTCGGGCTTAATGGAGGTGCTGCCCAGTACGGCTACGCGCTCCCCGTCGCGAAGGCCTTCGGTCACTACCCAATTGGCGCCAATGCGGGGGCCCATTTTTACCTGACGGGGAGAGATGGTGTTGTTTTCATTCAGCACATACACCATGTACACCTCCTGCATCTGGTTAACGGCTTGCTGGGGCACTACAATGGCGTCTTTGAGTTCCTGGGTGGTCAGGCGCAATTTTACATACTGACCTGGCTTGAGCAGGCCGCGCGCATTTTGGAAGACAGCTTGCACCAGAATAGAGCCGGTCTGCGGGTCGATCTCCCGGTTGGTCAGGTCCAGGCGGCCTGGTTCGGTGAAGGAGGTGCCGTCGCTCAGCACCAGCTCCATGGGGAAGTTGGACAAAGCACCGCTGCCTTTGGCCTTGGTGTACCGAAGAAAGTCCTGCTCGCTCACCGAAAAGCGCACCCGCACAGAACCGAGGGCAGAGACGGTATTCAGGGGTTGCGACGACATGATGCGCACGTAATCGCCTACCTGCACGTTGGAAATGCCGATGACGCCGTCAATGGGCGATTTGACCTTGGTGTAGCCCAGTCGCACCTGCGCGTTGTTTAGTGCCGCCTGAGCAGCCTGCACCTCTGATGCGGCGGCTTTTTCAGCGGCCTGCGCAGCATCGAGTTCCCGCTTACTCAAGGCGTTCATGGCCGTCAGGGGCTCTACCCGCGACAGGTCGGACCGGGCTTTCACATGCGTTGACGTGGCGGACGTCAGGCGAGCCTTCGCCTGGTCGATGTCGTTGAGCAGCGGTTGGTCGTCCAGGGAATACAGCAGTTGCCCTTTCCGCACCCTGTCGCCTTCCTTGAAATGGATGGCGGTGACCCATCCGTCAATCCGGGATTGTATCTCCACGTCGGTCGCCCCGTAGGTCTGCCCGATGTATTCGCTGATGATGGGGACATTCCGTTTACCAACCGCCACTACGTTTACATCCGGCGGTGGTGGCGGAGCCGGGGCTTCTTTTTCCCCGCAGCCCAACAATGCGCCGATCAAGAGTAATACAATCAACAAACCGGGTCTATGCATAACTTGAAAGTTCATCTGACGTTTGCGGCGTAAACGTACGGTTTGTTGGACAAATGCCGGTTCAATTTTTCGGGTACCCGGAGACCGGTGTTGGCTCCGGTATTTTTTTGGGTTTGCCGACGTTCGCTTTTTCCCAGGCCCGCACCCTGGAACGGGCAGCGTCAAACAGCCGTACATAGTTGCCTTTGCGCACTTTCTCGCCGGCTTCCTTGCTCAGCAGTTTCCACAATGGATCGTAAATGTGATACACCTTCAAGTGTTGTTCCTGGGTGGTGGGCGCCACGTTGTCGGTACCGAACAAAAAACGGTCGGGGTATTTGTTGAGTATCCGGGCGGTGTTGGAGAGGGAGGTTTCGTCGTGTACTACGTATTTGGCGGTCTCGTCCCAGGAAAGATCAAAATACACGTGTTTCAGTTCGGGATCATCCAGGATCGGCTCCAGAAACTTGAAGTAGTCCTTTGGTGGCGCAACAATACGCCCTACCCCTACGTGCGCCCAGATGATGGTGGTATTGGGGTGACGCCTGAACAGCCGCACCAGATCGTCAAGGTAATTGGGCGTATTGGGTTTGGGAAAAGGGTCGTCGACATCATTGTGCAAAATAATGGCCAGACCCGTTTCTTCGCAGAAAGAAAAAATGCTGTCCAGCGCCGGGTCGGTCAGGCTGGCCACATCGCCCGCCACCTTTGGAGAGACAAATTCTTTGTGGATGGAGAACTCGCCGATACCGGTAAAGACGCCGGGAAACGTTTCCAGCACCCGCCGGATGTGGGCAGCCGCGTACATATCGGTCGGGTTAAAGCCCGTGATCATCGGATCGAAGCGCTGCTGCTGTTCGGGGCTGAGCGACTTGTACGCCATGGCAATGTACGCATCCGTAAAGGAGTAATAATACAGCGGCGCATCGGAGTCGAGGTAATACTTGGGCGCGAAGTCGCCCGTAACGCGGTACGACCACTGCTGTTGCAACGGAATGCCGAACAACGTGGAGCGCCCCACTTTATCACCCATGATGTCGATCAGTTGCTGGATGCCGATGCCTTCCTGAATGTAGTTGGTCAGGTGAAAGTGCGAATCGTGAAACAAGGCATTCGCGTATGCCGATGGTTTGGGTTGGGCCCAGGCGGCTGATGTACTGACGAATGCAACCGCGACCAACAAACCGAAAAATTTATTTTTCATGCTTAGTGCTTTTTATTTAGAAAAGTGGGTCGAGCGCTTCGCCCCTTACCCGCACGAAATTCGGACTGGCGCACGTGCTGCATCAAAGCAGGAAGTCCGTTCCAATGGAAATCGTAGTGCCCGTCTGCCCGGCTGTGTAGTAGCCGAAATAGGAACTCTGCGGCGACTTTTCGATCCGGATCACGTGAAAGTTGATGCGCCAGTTGCGCACCCCGGCGGGGAAGTAGTTGAGTCCGCCGGAAACCTCCCAGGGATTGCGTTCAAACTCATCCATGACCGTGCCGTACACACCGTACACTTCCAGTCGTTTTTTGATGACCTGGTAGGACGACTGGACATAAAAACCCCGGTCGTTAAGCGCATCGAAGGGAACTGTGCCGCCATCCGTTTTGAAGTCGGAGAGCCTGCGGAAGTAGAACTCGGTTGCCAGGGCAAAGCCTTTGTACTTCATGCCGGCGTCGACGCAGAGTAGTTGGTATTTTGACTTCTGGATGGTCACGCCGTCGGCAAGAGAGCCCGTTTCGTACAACAGCACGGCGTCGGACAGGCGCACCTGGGTGTTCGCCGGACTGGGGTTGGTGGGTTGGTTCAGGCGGTCATCGTTCATGAAGGTGTACGACGAACCGAAACGGGTGGCGACCTTGTCGTGGATTTCAAAATCGCTGAAACCGCCCCGCGGGCCAAACTCTCCGGTGGTGGGCATCCACCAAACGCTGGCGCTTTGCGACAGGTCACGGGTTAGCGAAGCAGCGGTTACGCCCAGGTTACTGAGGGCGTTGCCCAGCATCAGGGTGTAACCGACTTTCGGCAACGGTTCGCCGGTAATCCAGAATCCGTTGGTAAACCCGGGCCTGAAAAATTCATCGGCCATCTGGCGGTCGGACGCGTACCAGTACGGCCAGGAGCCCTGCATAGATCGGGAGCCCAGGTTGGGGCCGATACCGACGCCGACCCGAAGGGCTTTGTGGGCAAAATACTGCAGGTTACCGAAAATCAGCACCTGGTCGGTGGTGGTCAACCCCCAAATGGAGACATTGTACCGCAGACGGGGCGTGTAAAAAAAGCCGGTCAGCCACACGAAAGTACGGTGCCAGTGGATGTCGTTGCGCAAATCGGTAACCCGCGAACGGCCGAGGTGGTCGGTAAACGTATCGCTGTCCGCCGTCATCTGGTTGACGTACCGGGCCAATCCGTACAAACTAATGTTCAAACTGGCCCATCTTGACTTGAACACGTCGAAGCCCTTGCCGGGAGAGAACTCACCACCAATCTGGTTGCGGTACGAATGCCCGTCAATCAGCACGGTATCGTAGCTGACCTCCAGAAAGCGGGAAGAATCTGCATCCTGGGCCTGGTACCGGGATGGTGGCAAAAACGCCAGCAGGAGGAGCATAAAACCTGGCTGTCGGAAGATGTTGGCGTAAAAATCCATGTTTAAACCGTTTAAATGGCTTATAATTTTATCATTTTGGCAAAAAAGCAGAGCCGCAAAAAGGCAACAGTTGAGTTCAATTGCTTTTTACGTCTCTGCAAGGGAAAATACAGCCGAAGCCGATCGAAAGAGCGAGCGGGTTTTAGGTGCTACTTCTTCGGCGTAATCAGGTACGGGTTGACGCCCAGTTTTTCAATGATGTACTTGATGGCCATTTGTGCCTTCACGCTGTTACCGGCTTCATCCAGCGGCGGGGCAATGGCGGCAATGCCGAACTTACCGGGGCAAATGGCCACAATTCCGCCGCCGACACCGCTCTTGGCGGGTATGCCTGCGTTGTAAAACCAGATGCCGGAGTTGTCGTACAAACCGGCAGTCGCCATCACCGGCATGGTGTACATCGCCGTTTCTGGAGAAACCACCTTCTTTTTCGTCACCGGATTGAGGCCGCCGTTGGCCAGGGTAGCCCCCATGGTAGCCAGGTCTTTGGCGTTCACGCTGATGGCGCACTGCTTGGTGTAAATGTCGGTAGCCTGTACCGGGTCGAAGTACATACGGCCGTAGGCGTAAAGGAGGTGTGCGATGGCCTGGTTGCGCAGGTTATCGCCGGCTTCGCTGATGTAAACCGGTACGTCAAGCGTCAGGTCTCTTCCGGCAAATTCGCCTTGCTTTTTCAGGATGCTTTTCCACTTGGCCGAGGAGTCGGCGCCAGCCACCATGCTCGTCGCCGCAATGGCGCCCGGGTTCACCATCGGGTTTATCTCACGGCCTTTTTGCATTTCGATGGCAATGATGGAGTTGAAACGCATGCCCGTGGCGTCCACGCCGATCTTGTCCTGCACTGCCTGGTGCCCTTGCTCCTCGATGACCTGCGCCATCACGAAGGCCTTGGAGATGCTTTGAATCGACACCTGAGACTTCACATCGCCGGCCGTAATCACCTGCCCGTCCACCGTCACGATGGCGATCCCGAAAATATTGGGGTCTACCCGGGCCAGTTCCTTGATATAGTCGGCGTTTTTGCCATCTTTGTTGTCCTTGAACTTGGCATAGGCCTCGTTCAGCACTTTTTCAATGTTTGCCCTGGATAAATCCTGGGCCATCGTTGTGGCGGGCGCCACCCATACCATGAGCCAGAGGATGGCCGACAGTTGGAGAATTGATCGTTGCATTGTTGATGACATTTTCAGGTTTGAAAAAAGGCGGTTTGGATGTCAACTCTTTTTTGAATAAAACGACTGGGAGAAATTGTACTTGAAAGAGAACTGGATTTTGACGATTTCCGAACCGTCGAATCCTGTCACGGGATCCTCCGCCTTGTTCCGGCGGTTGCCGTATTGCAGCTCCACGCCTGCCATGGCATTTTTGGCCGGATAGTACAGGAGGTTGGCCAGCGCGTAGCTCCCGGAATTGAAGGCACTGGCCAGCTGCCCGTCGCCGTTGTCCACGTCGTTCAGGGAATAACCGACCGCAGAGCTGAACTTTTCGTTCCATTGGTGGTCGATGAAGGCGGAGATGCCAAGCTGGGGCAGCACGATTACCTCCCTGTTGTCAATAGCCATGTCCGCCTCGGCATCGTTCATGTAGTTTTGGATGCCGGCGCCATACACAACCCCACCCCGAAAGGTCGTGGCCGCGCCGAGTTTCAGGTTCGTGGTCAGATTGAACCCCCAACCCACTACGGAGCCGGACAAGTCGGTCGAATTGGTGTCCAGATCCTCCCATTCAATGTGGCGCACGATGCCGGCCAGCTCAACATAGCGTCCGCTCCCCAGCGAATGGCGA
This sequence comes from Saprospiraceae bacterium, assembly GCA_033764075.1. GTDB lineage: Bacteria > Bacteroidota > Bacteroidia > Chitinophagales > Saprospiraceae > M3007. The sequence continues at coordinate 68,450 of JANRJH010000054.1, forward strand.
TACTCAGCCGACAGGTCGGCCATCGGAGAGCGTCCCCGGAGGTTTTCCTCCCGCAGCCGATCGGCGTAGACCCCTTCGTCGCCTGTAGCGCCCGGTCGTTCCAGCGCGATCGTCAGCCGGGAATCGCCCTGTATGGGCATGTAGCGCACTTGCAGGTTGCGGAAAAATACCATACCGGAGGGTCCCCAGTATTCCAGAGAGTTGGGAAATATGTCAATGTCCATAAAAGGACTCCAGTACTGGCCGGCGCCAAATTTCCCCAGTTGTCCGTACGCATGGCGAAGACGAAAGGTGGTTTGGCCGGCGTCCGCGCCCACCCCGAAAAGCTCCCATTCAAACTGCGTAAACAACTCACCCAGGGATGTCTGGAAGTAATTTTTGGCGCCGAAACGGGTTTGGCGTACGCTGAAGTACACATTGCCATTGGTGCCGTACTCATTTTCGAAGGTAGGCAACTTGGTTGGCCGCACCACATCAAACCATTCCGACTGGATTTGATTAAAGTTGTAACCAACGTCTGTCATCACAAAACCATAAATCTCCATGGTTTTGGCGCCATCCTCCTGTGCCATGACGTTTGCTCCGAAGCAAACAAAACAAATCATTAGGGTAAAAAGTGTTGGTCTCATTTTGATCAAATTTTCTTAAAAAAAAGAAGGTTCAAAAGACAAGGTTAACCTATTTTCGCCAAACGGCAATATTTTTTTTAACAGAATGGAACATTGAGCATATAGAATTATGCACATGTTGATTTCCCCGGCAAACGTATTGGAATGTAGCAGGTTCGCCGCATGACGAAAATCACCGGTTTGTATGATATTGTCATACGGTCTGCACGCCGAAAAAATAAAAAAACACCCGGCAAATGAGATAAAAACGGTCACAGCGCCGTTAATTTGCCGCCCTGCTCATGATTTGCTCGCTGCCCGACCTGTTTCTGATGAACCGTTTTCTCGCCCTGTCCCTGTTCCTGTTGTCCGTTGCGCCGGCATTTGCCCAGGAAAATGCGCCCCTGGAAACCCTGCGCTTCCGCGCCATCGGCCCCGCAGCCATGTCGGGCCGCATCACCGCCATCGCCTGCGACCCGCGCGACAGCCGGGTAATCTACGCCGGCGCCGCTTCGGGCGGGGTATGGCGCAGCCGCAGCGGTGGCACCGACTGGAAGCCCATTTTCGACGAGGCGCCCACACAGAGCATCGGCGCCCTGGCCATCAGCCCGGATAACCCGGACGAGATCTGGGTGGGCACCGGCGAAGGCAACCCACGGAACTCACAGAATTTCGGCGCCGGCGTGTTTAAAAGCATAGACGGCGGGCAAACCTGGGCGTGCGTGGGCCTGGAAAAAACGCGCACCATACACCGCATCATTGTTCACCCCCACGACCCCAAAACGGTGTGGGTGGCCTCCCTCGGTTCCGCCTACGGCCCCAACGATGAACGCGGCGTGTTCAAGACCACCGACGGCGGAAAAACCTGGCGAAAAGTGCTGTTTGTCAATGACCTGACCGGCTGTGGAGACCTGGTGCTCGATCCCGCCAACCCCAATAAGCTCATCGCCGCCATGTGGGAGTACCGCCGCTGGCCCTGGTTCTTCAAAAGCGGCGGCCCGGGCTCGGGCCTCTACACCAGCGTGGACGGCGGCGAATCCTGGACGCGCCGCACCGAACGCGACGGCCTGCCGGAAGGCGAGCTGGGCCGCATCGGACCCGCCATCGCGCCCTCGAACCCCGATGTGGTGTACGCGCTGGTGGAAGCCCGGGAAAATGCGCTGTACAAAAGCACCGACAGCGGTAAATCGTGGCGGAAAATGGCCGATAAAAACATGGGCGACCGCCCCTTCTACTACGGCGAGATATTCGTAGACCCCCGGAATGAAAACACCGTGTACTCTGTGCATTCCCGCATTACCCGCAGCATTGACGGGGGCCGCACGTTCGACAACTGGGTGGGCTTTTGGGACATCCATCCCGACCACCACGCCTTCTGGATCAACCCCAACGACCCCAAACACATCATCGACGGCAACGACGGCGGCCTGAACATCACCTACGACGGCGGCCAAACCTGGCGCTACGCCGATAACATCCCCGTTGGCCAATTTTACCACATTAACCTCGACAACGAGCAGCCCTACAACCTCTACGGCGGCTTGCAGGACAACGGCTCCTGGGTGGGCCCCTCTGCCGTATGGAAACGCGGCGGCATGCGCAACAGCGAATGGCGGGAGGTGTACTTCGGCGACGGGTTCGACGTGGTGCCACAGCCCGGCAACAGCCGGTACTGCTACGCCATGTCGCAGGGCGGCGAACTGGCCCACATCGACATACACACGGGCAATACCCGCTACATCAAACCCTTGCACCCCGAAGGCCGGGAACTGCGCTTCAACTGGAATGCCGCCATCGCCCAGGACCCGCACCGCCCCGAAGGGCTGTACTTCGGTAGCCAGTTTCTCCACTATTCCCCCGACATGGGGAGTACCTGGCGGATCCTCTCGCCTGACCTGACCACCAACGACACCGCCAAAATGCACCAGGGTGTGTCGGGCGGACTCACCATTGACGCCACCAACGCCGAAAATTTCTGCACCATCATCGCCATAGCCCCCTCCCCTGCCGAAAAAGGAACCATCTGGGTAGGCAGCGACGACGGCCGTTTGCACCTGACCCGCGACGGCGGCAAAAACTGGGACGACCTCACCAAGCGATTGCCCGGGCTCCCGGAAAACGCCTGGATCCCGCAAATTGAGCTGTCGGCACACAACCCGGGTGAAGCCTTCGTGGTCGCCAATAACTACCGGCAGAACGACTGGGAGCCCTACCTGTACCACACAAAAGACTACGGTAAAAAATGGAAGCGGATCGCGAACGCCAAAAACGTCCGTAGCTTTTGCCTGTCGGTAGTGCAAGACCCCACCGTGCCCGAACTGCTGTTTCTCGGCACGGACCAGGGGTTATACGTCAGTCTGGACTATGGCGATACCTGGACCCACTGGCCGTCGAAGGGCCTGCCCAGCGTACCGGTGCAGGATATGAAGATCCACCCGCGCGACGGCGACCTGGTGCTCGGCACCTTCGGGCGCGCCATCTGGATACTCGACAACCTTGAGCCGCTGCGCGCGCTAGCCCGCAGCAACGGAAAATTGATGGAGAAGCCCTTCGCCGTGTTCCGTCCCCAGGACGCCGTGCTGGCCAATTACGTTTCGTACGACGGCCCCCGATTTGTCGCCGACGAAACATTCAAAGGCCAGAACAAGTCCGCCGGCGCACGCATTCCGATTTGGCTAAACCCGGGAGCAGCCGTCGAGAAACCGGCAGACACCAAACCCGGTGGGGATACCGAAAAAAACGGGGATGGCAAGCAAGCCCGAAAAAAAGAAGAGAAAGTAACCGTAACGGTTTGCAGCGACGCCGGCGACACCCTACGGCGCTTCACCGCCACCGTCGATTCTTTTTTCTCGGTCATTTCCTGGGATCTTGACACCCGGGGTATATACCTGCCTGCCAAAGAAAAACCCAAAAAAGACGCCGATGAACCCGGCGGCGGCCCCTCCGTAATGCCTGGAAAATACCGCATCGGCGTTTCCTGGCGCGAATTTTCCGACTCCACCACGCTTCAGGTGCTCGATGACCCGCGTACAACCCCGGTACCTGCTGCCGACCGGGAAGCGCATCGCGCCGTGGTGCAGGAATGGCAGCGTTCGGCAGATCGCTCCGTTCAGGCCTATGAGCAACTGCGCGAAGCCGAAAAAATAATCGGCCTGGTCGAGGCCAAACTGGAGAATGTACCGGACAGCCTGAAAAAAGAGGTGACGGCGCAGGCAAAAACACTGCGGGACAGCATCGGCGCCCTCAAGGAAGTCTTTTTTACCCACAAAGAGGCGAAGGGAATTCAACGCAACCCAAACACATTAAATGCTTTACACTATAAGGCCCTGCAATACATCAATGCCACCGGCGGAGCGCCCGGCGAAAGCGCCCGCGTGGCCATGGAGACCCTGGCCCGGGAACGGGAGCATGTTATTGAACGCATCAACAACCTCATGCAGGGACCCTGGCTTGCCTACCGGATTCGGGCCGAACAATTGCCGGATCGAATTTTCAGCAATTTTGACAGATTGTAGTCAATTGGCCTTAATTTTGCCGAAATATTTCCCGCGCTTCAACCAAAAACCCATTGTAATGCTAAAGATAACTCCATAACTGAATCCATATAACCCCGACTCATACCATATTACATGATTTTTTACATCAAATCTTTTTAAATACCCTTCAATGAACGGTAATCAGGGAAAACTGACGAGGATCGCAGTCTTTTACGACGGTAATTACTTTCAGCACATCAGCAACTACTACGCTTACCACCACGAGCGCCGGGCACGCATCAGCGTCGCCGGCTTGCACAGTTTTATCCGGCACAAGGTAGCAGAAGAGGAAAATACCTTGTTTCACCTCAACTCCATCGTCGATGCGCACTACTTCCGCGGTCGCCTCAGCGCCCAGGAAGTTAGCAATGAGGGCAACAGGCTCTACTTCGAGCGCCTGTTCGACGACATCCTGATGATGGAGGGTGTCACCACCCACTACCTTCCGGTGCGTTACATCCAGGGATACCGACAGGAACGCGGAATCGACGTATGGCTGGCGCTGGAAGCCCTGGAGCTGGCCATTTCAAAACGTTATGACGTTATTTGCCTGGTTGCCTCCGACGGCGACTACGTTCCCCTGGTACGCAAGCTGAACACCCTCGGCACCCGTGTGATGGTGCTGGGTTGGGATTTTGAATACTACGACGAAGAAGGCGGCCGCAGAAGCACCGTTACTTCCCAGGCCTTGCTCGAAGTGACCAACTATCCCATTCCGATGCACAACATCATTGACGGGAACGGCCACGTAGAAACCTCCTTTGTGGTCGACCAGCTCTTTGTCGAACGCAAAAAGCAACCCCAACCGGCCGGGGGCAAAGGTGGATTTGTCATCGAAGACGAAGTGGAAGGCGAGGTCAAAACCAGCACCATCTTCGCACTCAAAGACGGCTATGGGTTCATCAACTACCCACTGACCAACAACCTGTTCTTCCACTACTCGTTCCTGGTAGACACCGACTTCAACGACCTGCATGAAGGCGATCTGGTGGAGTTTACCATCGGCCGCAACGAACGCGGAGAACCGGTTGCCCGAAATGTGCGGCTGCTGCGGACAACAGAATCCTGACGAATGTCGAGTGTCGAGTGTCGAATGTCGAATGACGTGTACGCTTGATCTTTCCGGGAAATTAAGGGTAAATCCCACTCGCCACTCGCCACTCGCCACTCGCCACTCGCCACTCGACACTCGACACTCCCATGAGGCTTCACCTCCAACAACTCCACCACCTCTCCCAGGCCCCTGTTCGGCACATCCTGGGCCTGATGTCCGGCACCTCGCTGGACGGGCTGGATATGGCCCTTTGTGCGGTTTCGGGCGCCGGATTGCGCACAAAGGTGCAGTTGCTGGCTTTTGAAACGGCTGCTTACACCGACGACTTTCGACAGGCGGTGCGCCGCGTTTTCGCCCGGAGAGACGTCGATCAGCTGACCTTAACTTTGCTTAACGTTCAGGTGGCCGAAGCGCATGCGCGTTTGGTGCGCGCTTTTTTGCAAAAAAACGGACAACCGCGGGTCGACCTCCTGGCCAGCCACGGCCAAACGGTCTTTCATGCACCCCGTAACTGGCACGGCGTGCCCGGTGCCCCCAACGCTACCCTGCAACTGGGCGACGGCGACCACCTTGCCGTCCGCACCGGCCTGATCACGGTGTGCGACTTCCGGCAAAAACACGTTGCCTTCGGTGGTGAAGGTGCGCCGTTGGCCCTGTACGGCGATGTGCTGCTTTTTTCAGACGACACCGAAGACCGGTTTTTGCTGAATATCGGCGGGATCGCCAATTTCACCTGGCTGCCCGCTACCCGCGAATCCGCAACCCTACAGGCGTTTGCCACCGATACCGGCCCCGGCAACACCCTGATTGACGCCGCCGCCCGTCACTTGTTTTCGGTGCCGTTCGACCGGGACGGGCTGCTCGCGGCGCGCGGTCAGGTGCTGGACGCCCTGCTGGACAACCTGATGGCAGACCCTTTTTTGGCCATGCCGACACCCAAAACCACCGGCCCCGAGCGGTTCTCCTGGGAAACAACGGCAGGCATCATCGACCGGATGCCCAAAGGGCACCACAACCCATACGACCTCATGGCTACATTGACCGAGTACACCGCCCGAAGCATCGGCCTGGCCATAAGGAATGTGGCCAGACCTGACCTGCCCGCAGCGGTGTACGTCAGCGGCGGCGGAGCCGACAACCCGGAGCTGTGCCGCCGGCTTCAACGGCATCTGCCCGCATTGCCCCTGCGCCGCGTGGATGCGCTGGGCATCCCGGCCAACGCCAAGGAGGCGGTGCTGTTTGCCTTGCTGGCCAACGAGACCGTGGCCGGCGAGCCACTGCCCGGTGTCCAGGGAATGCCCTGGATGGGCATGGGAAAAATCGCGTTACCGGGCTGACCGGCGCGTCAGTTCCGGCTGTAGTTCGGCGCTTCCTTGGTGATGGCTACCGTGTGCGGATGGCTTTCCTGTCGGCCGGCGTGCGTGATTTGCACAAACTGACCTTTTTCCTGCAATTCATCCACGGTACGGGCGCCGCAGTAGCCCATGCCCGCGCGCAAGCCGCCGGTGTACTGGAGCATGACCTCGGCCAGGGTGCCCTTGTACGGCACACGACCTTCGATGCCTTCGGGAACGAGCTTTTTAATGTCGTCTTCCACATCCTGGAAATAGCGGTCTTTGGACCCCTCCTGCATGGCGCCCAGGCTGCCCATGCCGCGATAGGTCTTGAATTTTCGTCCTTCGAAAATAATGGTTTCGCCGGGCGACTCCTCGGTGCCGGCAAAGAGCGAACCGGCCATGATGGCGCCGGCGCCGGCAGCCAACGCCTTGACGATGTCGCCGGTGTAGCGGATACCACCGTCGCCAATGATCGGAACACCACTACCCCGGATGCCTTCGGCTGCATTGAAAATGGCTGATAATTGGGGAACACCCACGCCGGCCACCACCCGGGTGGTGCAGATGGAGCCCGGCCCGACGCCCACCTTCACGCCGTCGACCCCGGCATCCACCAGGGCCTTGGCGCCTTCGCCGGTGGCGACGTTGCCGCCAATGACCTGAAGATCCGGATAGGCAGCCTTTACGTCGCGGATGGCGTGGAGCACCCCGCGCGAGTGGCCGTGGGCGGTATCCACACAAACAACATCGGCGCCTGCTTTGACCAGGGCGTCCACGCGCTCCATCATGTCGGCGGTGACGCCTACGGCGGCGCCGACCACCAGCCGGCCCAGGGAATCCTTGCAGGCATGGGGGAAGTTGGTTACCCGCATGATGTCTTTGTAGGTGAGCAGCCCGACGAGGCGGAAATCCTTGTCGACCACCGGCAGCTTTTCGATCTTGCGCTGCTGGAGGATGGCCTGGGCCATTTCCAGGGTGGTGCCGGCGGGGGCGGTCACGAGGTTGCGTTTGGTCATAATCTCCTTGACCTTGCGCCCGAGGTTGGTTTCGAAGCGCAGGTCGCGGTTGGTGAGGATGCCCACCAGCTTGCCTTTTTTGTCGGTGATGGGAATACCGCCGATGCTGTACCGGCGCATGAGTTCGAACGCCTCGCCGACGGTGGCGTCGGGGTGCAGGGTGACCGGGTCGATGATCATGCCGGATTCGGAGCGCTTGACAGAGCGCACCTGTTCGGCCTGTTCGGCGATCGTCATGTTTTTGTGGATGATGCCGATGCCGCCCTGTCGCGCAATGGCAATGGCCATGGCCTTTTCGGTCACGGTGTCCATGGCGGCAGAGACGATGGGCAGGTTGAGGCGCAGGCCTCGGGTGAACTGGGTGGAAATGTCAACTTCGCGGGGAAGGACTTCACTGTAGGCCGGGACGAGCAGGACGTCGTCGTAGGTAAGCGATTGGCCGATGAATTTTTGCTGAGGGCTATTCTTACGTTCCATGCGCAAAGGTCGGTATTTTTTTCATTTGAAAAAGTATACCTGCACATCGTTTGATAAATATTTGAAAAAACCCCATTTTCGCCCCGTCGTGTTGACCGTTTATTCCGATACCTACTACATGCAACAGGCGCTCAAAGAAGCGCAAAAGGCCTATGAAGCCGGGGAAGTGCCCGTGGGCGCCGTGATTGTGTGCGAAAACCGCATCATCGCCCGCGCCCACAACCAGACCGAGCAATTGACGGACGTCACCGCACACGCCGAAATTCTGGCCATCACCGCAGCCTCCAACCACCTGGGCAGCAAATACCTGGCGGACTGCGAGCTGTTTGTCACCCTCGAACCCTGCGTTATGTGCGCCGGCGCCCTGGCCTGGGCGCAGATGGGCCGCGTGGTGTTCGGCGCCTCCGACGACAAGCGCGGCTTCATGCGCTACGGCGGCAAAAGCCTGCTGCACCCGAAAACCCGGCTGGAAATGGGGATTCTGGAGGAGGAGACCGGAGCGCTGGTGAAGGCGTTTTTCCGAGAGAAAAGATAGGATCGAGTGTCGAATGTCGAGTGTCGAGTGTCGAGTGTCGAGTGTCGAATTGTGTGTTCCTAAAATAGGTTGACAAGAATTAGTGAATTGTTAATTGAAGTCGAGTTTTAATTGGCGATCATTTTCAACATTTTGTTTGTATGAAAATATCTCC
>JANRJH010000012.1:0-32632 GCA_033764075.1 Saprospiraceae bacterium
CTCTTCCCTCTGGATACGGTCTGAAAGCCTCGATGTTCGGCACCAACCATTGAATGTTCCGTGCAGTCGCAATCCTCTTCCCTCTGGATACGGTCTGAAAGAAAACGGGGAAAAATGTACTGTAGAGTACATCGGCGTCGCAATCCTCTTCCCTCTGGATACGGTCTGAAAGCCTCGCCACAAGGCTGCTCTCGAAAGCGCAAAGGCTCGTCGCAATCCTCTTCCCTCTGGATACGGTCTGAAAGATAACATCTCAAAGAAGGCGTTTATCGCCCGATTTGTCGCAATCCTCTTCCCTCTGGATACGGTCTGAAAGTCTACGTTAACCAGTAGTCGATGAGTGGAGGGCATAGTCGCAATCCTCTTCCCTCTGGATACGGTCTGAAAGCCAACCTGATTGAAACATGGCACTACAGTATCGTGATGTCGCAATCCTCTTCCCTCTGGATACGGTCTGAAAGAGCCCTTGAAGATGATGGCGTGCTTTCCGATATGCAGTCGCAATCCTCTTCCCTCTGGATACGGTCTGAAAGAAATTGCCGGAACCAGGTCTTTGCATCATTAGACTGTCGCAATCCTCTTCCCTCTGGATACGGTCTGAAAGTACCATTCTAATCTGACCAAGATGCGTCGCCTGAAGTCGCAATCCTCTTCCCTCTGGATACGGTCTGAAAGCAAATTGCAGGTAACGAGCAAATGGTTTGACCGGGTCGCAATCCTCTTCCCTCTGGATACGGTCTGAAAGGGGGACGGAGGAAAAAATTGAAGTGGGGGGCAAAAAGTCGCAATCCTCTTCCCTCTGGATACGGTCTGAAAGTGTCCCAGAAGAACATAAAGGGCCCCTCGACAACAGTCGCAATCCTCTTCCCTCTGGATACGGTCTGAAAGCAATAGCCCGGAGAACCGTCAAGTCCTGTCGAGTCGTCGCAATCCTCTTCCCTCTGGATACGGTCTGAAAGCCGACAACTATGAGGCCATGCTGCAAGGCGTAGGCGTCGCAATCCTCTTCCCTCTGGATACGGTCTGAAAGTGATCACGATATTCATGTGCGGGTCATGAATATGGACGTCGCAATCCTCTTCCCTCTGGATACGGTCTGAAAGCTTCAAGGCATTAACTTCAAAGTTTGCTTGGGCAAGGTCGCAATCCTCTTCCCTCTGGATACGGTCTGAAAGTGTCACAATGTCTGTCCAGTCGGTTGAGCCAAGGAACGTCGCAATCCTCTTCCCTCTGGATACGGTCTGAAAGCGATTTCGATGATGATGCCCAATACATTGCCTCCTGTCGCAATCCTCTTCCCTCTGGATACGGTCTGAAAGAGTGCCGAAGCCTCAAGCCTTTGGTGTGGCACATTCGTCGCAATCCTCTTCCCTCTGGATACGGTCTGAAAGAGTTATGGCGGACCGAAGCTGCATCCCCTACTATGGTCGCAATCCTCTTCCCTCTGGATACGGTCTGAAAGATATCTCCTTAAATCTGATCACAGTGTTGCCTGGCTGTCGCAATCCTCTTCCCTCTGGATACGGTCTGAAAGTGTCGGATGCCAAGGAATCTCGATCGTTGGCCCTGGGTCGCAATCCTCTTCCCTCTGGATACGGTCTGAAAGAGGCCGGACAACTGTTCGCCCAGCCCCGGCGCTGTGGGGTCGCAATCCTCTTCCCTCTGGATACGGTCTGAAAGCATTCAGGATGAATACGAAAAGTTGCAAAAGTCCGGGTCGCAATCCTCTTCCCTCTGGATACGGTCTGAAAGTCCCACGCTCTAACGCCCGTTTTTTCCAGAGCCTGTCGCAATCCTCTTCCCTCTGGATACGGTCTGAAAGTCGTAGCAAATATAATGTGTTTCGCATTCACAGGCAGTTTTTTCCCGAAAATTTTTGGCGGTTACAGGATGATTTGCAGGGGTGGGTCGTCGAGTTCCGCAAGTATATTGTTATGGCCGAGCACGTCTATTTTGTCGCGCAATTCCTCGCGCAGGGGCACGAAGAGCACGCTGTCCGCGGGTTCGGGCGGCAGTATGGCGAACAGGCGCCGGAGGTCGAGTTGCAGGCGCGCGAGGTCTTTTTTGTCCATGAACGGGGCGGCGTACACGGACTTTTGCACGCGTTTACACCCGTGTTTCGTCAGTATTTTGGCCGTCAGGTTCCGCAGGCGGTCGCCGGTTACGTCGTAGCAAATGATCCAGTGCATCGCGTATGATTTCGGGGTGTTTATCGGCGTATCGGGCGGCGAGGCGGAACATGGCGTACAGCCAGGTGCCGACCACGCCCATGCCGGCCACGTCGCTCCAGTCGAAGAGGTCAAACAGGTCGTCCGGGTCGTCGGTCGGCAGCCAGGGCGCCAGCGGCGCCGGCCCGATGGTCACCTGCGCGGCCGAGTCGCCAGCCGGGTGGCGCGCAAACTGGCTGCGCCGGGCCATTTCGCTCATCTCGGCCGCGCTGTACGGCGCAGGGTGTCGCACATGCCGGTCGGTGGGATACAAAATGGTGTCTGCTGCCGGCGTGCGGTACAGCCAGTAGCGCACGCCCCCGTGTCCGCTGCAGGCGCCCACGCTCTGGGCGGCGCTGAACGAGCCGTCCATGCAATAACACCCCACGCGGAAAGCGCCGGCCGGCAGGTCGATCTTCACCCGGTGCCGCTCGCGCCGGCCGGTGGGCGTTTCGCCCGGCTGCTCGCTGCTGCGGAATACTTCTTCGAGCGAGGCGACGTCTCCGGGCGGGTCCTGGGCGGGCAGCGCGGCGCAAAAGGGCAGGAGGAAAAGGATGGTAATAAAGGTTCGCATGGTATGGGGTGGTTTTTTGAGGGGAGGTATAGCAAAAATCTGGCCAGAGGTTCGGCCTCACCCCCCCGGCCCCCCTCTCCATTGGAGAGCGGGGAGCGTGTACGCTTGGACTTTACGATGAATGAAAAGGAAATATTTCGGCCTGTTTCTACGAAAAGCCAAGGGTATACGTCCCTCCCTCTCCATTGGAGAGGGGGGGCAGGGGGGGTGAGGCCTACATCCGCGCCGCCATCCCCTGAGCCTCCAAATCAATCTGCACCCCCCGCTTCACCTGCCGCCCGCCATACGGCGCCGGCGCCTGCAAATAGGCGAGCATGCGGCCGATCACCACGTCCTTGCCGCGGCGGCTGAGCAGAAAGCCTTCTTCCGGACTGTTTTCCTCAAACAGGGTGTCGTCCACCAGCCCTTCCAGCACCAGGGCGGTGGCCACGGTTTCGGCCCAGGGCCGGAAGGGCTCAATGAAGTCGAACACCAGGGTGGGGCGGTCGCCGTGCTGGTCAACGTGCAGCACGCCCAGGTACGGGTCAAGGCCGCTTTTGAGCAGGGCAAGGTGTGTTTGGGTGTACAGCATGCCGTACAGGTAGTTGAGCAGGGCGTTAAAGGGGTCGTATGCGGGGCGCTTGCTGCGGCCGTCGAACGCCAGTCGTCCGGACAGGCGGCGGGACAGGTGCTGGAAGTACAATCGGGAGGCGGTGCCCTCCTGCCCGCGGAAGGTCTGCGCGGCCTGCTGCTGGGCGGCGCTGGTCCAGTCGGCAGGCGCCTGCCACCGCTCGAAGCCGGCCTGCAGCGACGCCAGTCCGGTATCGATGAGGCGGGTGTCGGCGCGCCAGTCGTCGGGCGCTTCGGGGTCGGCGGCCAGCGCGCGCAGGTGGGCCCGCTGCCGGTCGATCTTGCGGGCCACCGTAGCAGCCACCCAGGCCATGCCCTGCGCCTGCATCGCAAACAGGGCCTGCTGCTTGCGCACGGTGGCGATATTGCCCGGTCGCCCGGCAAACACCTGCGCGAGCGGACGGTGCGTGTGGGCGTCGATGAGCAGCACCGGCACGTCGTGTTCTACGGCCAGCAGCAGGGCGTCGGCGCTCATGGCCGTGCCGCGGGTCAGCAGTATGGCGTCGACCTGCCGGACGGCGAACGCGCGTTCGCCGGCTTCGCGCAGGCGCACCCAAAAGGCGCCGTTGCGCACCGCCAGGAAGGCGCCGAAGGAGTCGAGGTAGAGTTGCATGGGGCCGGGGTGTTGCGGTATGCGGGGAGTGGCTAAAATCGTTCCAGTTTGGATGGCTGCCGATTGCGCGTGATGGCACGCCTAAAAAAACACCAACCACACAATTTAACGCGCCGGTATGTTCATTTCGCCCCCGCCCCGCAATACGGACAATACGCAAACAGTGGCTCCAAACGGCTCCGGCATTGTGGGCACAGCCGCGCCTCTTCCACGGTGGGCAGCATCGGTTCCCCGGTGCGCACGGTGTATGCTTCGGGTATTTCCCGCAGGAACGACGATTCGCGGCCTTTTTCGGTGATCAGGAACAGCCGGTCGCGGGCGCGGGTGATGGCCACGTAAAACAGGCGTCGCTCCTCTTCGAGCAGGAGGTCGTAGTTGCCTTTTTTGACCACCTGAAAAATGCGGTCTTCGAGCCAGATGTCCGGAAAGCCACCGAAGCCGTCCGTGAGGCCCACGATAAACACCACCCTGGCCTCCAGCCCTTTGGCGGCGTGTATGGTTTTGGTTTGTATGCGCAGGCTATGGCGCCGCAGGGCGTCTGCAAAAGGGCTCATCATGGCGGTGCGCCGGTACAGGAACAGGATGTCGTCGGCGCCGAGTCCTTCGTCGAGGCATTCCCGGACGGTGCGCAGGCAAAACGCGATGTTTTCCGCCAGGCTGCTGCCCGCGTATACCACGATCTTGTGATCCGACATCTTGGTGGCCCGGATGGTTTTGTCGATGCGCAGGCGGTTGTGTCGAATTACCTCGTTGCCGGCGCCCACGATGTGCTGGGTGCTGCGGTAGTTGAGGTCGAGCTGGATGAGGCGGGCGCCGGGAAAGTGCTTTTCAAAGTCGAGGATGTACTGCACGTCGGAGCCGCGGAAGCCGTAAATGCTCTGCCAGTCGTCGCCCACGCAGAAGAGCTGGGTGTCGTCGGACAGCAGTTGTTTGATGAGTTCGACCTGCAGGGTGTTTACATCCTGAAACTCGTCGACCAGCACATACCGGTATTGGTTGCGTTCGCGGCGTGCGATGTCTTCGTGGTTGCGCAGGAGCGACAGGGTTCGGCCGATGAGATCGTTGAAGTCCAGGTAGGAGTGGTCGGTGCAGTAGGCGGCGTAGTCGTGCAGCAAGGGTATGGCCAGCGCGTAGAAGGCACGGATGCGTTCATGGGGGTCGGTTTGGGCCTGTTCGAGCATTTTTTGAGGGTCGAGGCCGTCGACCTTGATCATGTCGTTCACCCGCATGACCGTCAACAGAAACTCGCGCAGGTGGTCCAGGTGCCCTTTGAACGCTTCTTCGTAGCTGAGCAGCCGTTCGTGGGCGAAGCGTGCCGGCAGCCGCCCCCGGATGAGCCGGTCGAGGGTATGGGTGAACAGGGAGGAGTCTTCCGCCAGGTGCTCAAAGGTTTTGGCGTACAGCAGCCCGCCTTGTTCGAACTGTGCCTCTTTGCCTTGCATCGGGTGGCTGCGGTTGCTCACGTGCTCGATGTACAGGTTGGCGTCGGGGATGTAGAAGTCGGGCCGGAAGGGGAAGTCGCGCACGAGCACCTGGGGTTCGTACCGGTAGGGGATGCTGTTGCGAAACAGGTAGTCGGCAATGAACTGTTCGGATTTGGAGCGCACCCGCGTGCCGTCGAGGGCGGTGTAGCGTTTGCCTTCGGGGTGGAGGGGTCGGTTGGGCGCGTCGTGCTTGTGGATGCGGTCAACCAGGTAGTCGAGCACATAACGTTTGAGACGGAGCAGGTAAGTGCGGTCTTCGCAGCGCTGGATGAGCAGTTTGCTGAACACCTCGTACACCGTTTCGGGGGCTACGTAGCGCAGGAATTCGTCCTCCTCGCGCACCTTGTCTTCACCGACGATGCGGAAGCGGTTGTCGAATTCATGAACGCCGTAGTTGCGCAGGAGTCGGTACCCATAACTGTGGAAAGTGCGCACGGTGAGGGCGTCGATCCAGCGGTAGCGCGACCTGAAGGTGCGGCGGGCGTCTTCCTGTGCCTGTGCGGTGGTCTTTTTATTTTGTAAAACGGCCTCGTATTCGCCGGATTTGTCGGCCGACAGGATGAGCCGGTCGACCATTTCGTTGGCGGCATTTTTGGTGAAGGTGATGGCCAGGATGTGGGCCGCCGGCACGCCTTTTTCTTCGATCAGGTAGATGATCTTTTGGAGCAGGGTTTTGGTTTTGCCCGAACCGGCGCCGGCCAGCACCAGGATGCGCTTGTCGGCGGCGGTGACGGCTTCGCGTTGCTGTGGGTTGAGCGCGGAGAGGTCTGTCATGCGCACGAAGGTACGGCTTTCGGCGTTACCCGCAGGTGAAGCCGTGGGTAAATGGGCGGTTATAGTATGGCCCACGTGACGCATGTGAAGCAGGCCATTAGCCCACGGCTATTAGCCCACGGCTTCACCCGTGGGCGGCTTCACCCGTGGGCAGCAAAATGAATCAATTCCATCCAACGAATAAACGCGTAAAGCGAATTGTATGACCTTTGCCGGACAAAAAATTGACACCACCATCATGACAAAATCCATTCTTCTTCTGCCGGCCGCAGCCCTGTGCTGGCTCGCCTGTCAAAACCCGCCGGCCCAACAGGCCGCTGCGCCCACCGCCTCGGCCATCCTCCAACACAAGTACTGGGTTTCCAAGCCCTTTCACGATGCCCTGTTTGCAGAAAACATCGTAGACACCCTGGCCTACCTGCCCTGCGGTGAGTTGGTATTCCGCAACCTGGACACCGTTTTCCTCACCGCCTGCCTGTCCGACACCGGCCTGGGCAAGTACAAGGTAACCTCCGATTCCACCCTCGAGATTGCCGTAGAAGGGTTTGAGGGGCAGCCGGCAACCGTGCGATTCGACAAGGCCACCGGCATCCTGCACTTTCAGTTGCCCGGCGCCACCGACGCGGGCTGGCCGATGGCGTACGTTGCGCACGACGACATTGATGCCGCCGCCTTCGACGCCGCCGCCGTCAACCTGGGCCGCAAACGCCTCGCCGGCAGCTACACGGTGCTGCCCGCACCGGGAGAGGCGACCGTTACGGCCCTGGTGGAACTGCGCGCCGACGGCACCCAGGTGGGCCTCGGCGACTTCGATGCCTACGAGCCCTGGCCCTCCGGCGCCGGTAGTGCTTTTATCCAGGAGCCGGCCCGCAATCTGATGTACCTGGTGAAAAACAGCGAAGCGGAAACACCCACCGCCGTAGCCTGGCAAGTGCGCGGCGATACGCTGCGGATCTGGGATACAAAAAACATCGGCGCGGAAGGCGACCTGCCGGAGTACCGGGTGGACAAGCTGAAGGGCGTCTATGTGAAAACGAAGTAAGGCGACCGTACCCCTGCGCGACTTCCCGGTTTACCTGAAGTCGCGCAGGCAGTCCGCCCAACACCGCCTCAAAACTGAAAATAAATGAACGAGCTGCCGCTTTCCTGTGCCCACACCAGCAGCAGCAGCATAGATGCCCATACAAGGCCCACCGCCCACCACGACATCCGGTGTGCCACTTCCAGCACCGATGTCCTGCGCATCAGCCAGTGAACGAGCACCATGCCCGGAATCACCACCGCTACCTTGAGGAGGGCCAGGGAGGTGAGCAACGCCTTGGCATCGGGCGCCTGGCCGGACATCGATTGCAGCATCTGCCACGCTTTATCGAATGTTTCGGAGCGAAAAAATACCCACGTGATGTTGACCAGCATAAAGGTGAGCAGGGCCAGTGCAAAACCGGTCAGGGCGTTGGCCGGTTCGTGCAGGCCCCCCGGACGGCGCTCGCGGAAAAAACGCTCCACCCACAGGTATAGCCCGTGCAAACCGCCCCACACGACAAACGTCCAGTTGGCGCCATGCCACAGACCGCCGAGGAGCATGGTGACCATCAGCGCAAAATAGGTGCGCACAGGGCCGTGCCGGTTGCCGCCCAGCGGAATGTACAGGTAGTCGCGCAGCCAGGCGGACAGGGTGATGTGCCAGCGCCGCCAGAAATCGGAAAAGCCGATGGCGGCGTACGGGTAGTTGAAGTTTTGCGGCAACACAAAACCCAGGCACAAGGCGGCGCCAACGGCGCAGGTGGAGTATCCGGCAAAGTCAAAAAATATCTGTCCGGAAAAGGCAAAAACACCCGCCCAGGCGTCCATCGCAACCAGGAGCGTCCTGGCGCCAAACACGTCATCGGCCGTCTTGGCCAGCATGCCGTCGGCCAGAATGACCTTCATAAACAGCCCCAGGGTGAGCAGCAGCAGCCCGTCGAACATTTGCCGTCGCGTGGCGGTGCGCGGCGTTTCGAACTGCGGTACCAATTGCGGCGGTCGGACGATGGGGCCGGCCACCAGGTGCGGAAAAAACGTGACGAACAGCGAAAAGTCGAGCAATGAACCCACGGGTTTGCTCTTTTTCTGGTACATGTCGATGGTGTAGCACAGCGTGGTGAACGTGTAGAACGAAATGCCCGCCGGCAGGATGATGTTGGGCTTCGCCGGGTGGTACGCCACGCCAACGGCGTTTACCAGCAGCACAAAATTGTCGAGCAAAAAAGTGCCGTACTTGAAAAAACACAACATGCCCAGGTTGCCGATCAGGCTGACGACCAGCAACAGCTTCTTTTTGTGGGGGTTCTCCTGGGTGTACAAGGCCCGCCCGACAAAAAAGTCAACGACCGTGGACAGCCACAGAAGCAGGATGAATGGCGGATTCCAGGCCGCATAAAACAGGTAGCTCGCCAGCAGCAAGTTCACCTTTTTGACCTTCCAGGGGAGCGGCAAGTGGTGTAAACCGAGTACAACAATAAAAAAAGCGACAAACGTGTATGAGTTGAAAACCATGTTGGGTCAATTGAATGGTTCTTCCGGAAACAAAAGGGGGGTTAGCGGCAAAAACGCCAGCTTTTTTCCTGTTCCAGGATTTGGGTGAGCGCCTGCGTGAACACGGCGGCATCTGCCCGGCTTAAATGGGAATCCTCCGGACACACAAAATGCGCCAACGATTCGTAGTCGGAAAAGTGAATGCCGGGGCATTGGGTCACCGCCAGCAGGCGGTCCCAGTATTTGTCGCGCGGAAAAACGCGTTGCTCGTTTTCCAGCAGGGGCCCGCTGGAAGGCGTACGCACGAACAGCACCTGCCCGCCGCGCGCCCGGATCTTGTCCGTAGCGGTTTGCACAGACTGAAAAATGGCATCCAGCTCCGATTCCGGCATGGGTGGTGCGCCCTGGGCCATCCGCCCGAAAAGCGCCCAAATCCCTTTCACCTGGTTTTGCAGGGCGGTGTCTGCTACGAACCGGTCGGTCACGTACATCTGCCGTTCAAACGTCACGCGCTGGAAATCCAGGGGGAAAATGGGCATCATAAAAACGCCCGGGCGGCTGGGTATTTCCAGGGCATTGAGGCAGGCATTGAGGGAGAAATTATCCTTGTCCAGCAACACCCACTGCGACTCCAGCACGCGGTTCAGGGGAAAGCTCCACCGTTGCGCCGGCGTTTGGTCTTTGCAATAGGCCAGGTTTTTTTCGGGCGTCTCCCGGTGGTGGGGCGCATTGGAAAAAAACAGCCCCTCGGTCACATCCACGATCAGGCGGCCGGTGAACAGGGGGTCGTCGGCCAGGTTTTCGAGTACGGGCCTGGGCGAACTGCCCTCCATGGCCAGCTGCACGGCATGGCATCCGGTAGTGCGCTCCCAGGTAGGGATGTCCAGGTCGTACTTGATGCGGGAGGAGCCGATGAACACCGTGGCGCGGTCGGCGGGTTCGTACACCATGGCCCGTTTGTGCGCCCAAAGCGGCGGGCCGTCGTCGTAAGAGATGTCCACCCCCCGGCTTCGGAGGCGCCATTCCAGACTACACAATACGACGACGGTGATGCCCAGCGCGAGCAGGGCCGATTTTGACAGGTTGGTTTTCATTTATTCAGGACAGGTGGGCGGGTTTATTGCGGCGCAAGGTATTGAAAAATATGCGTTTGAGGGCGGCCCACAAAACTTGAACTTTTATCAACCTTTTTCGGGCATGTCCACCGCGGATTGAATATACCAGAAAAAGAGACAAAAAGATTACCGGAAGTTCATTTGCCTTTAGCAGGGCTACGAATATGGTCAATGCTTAGGTTAAAAGCTTTGTTTGCTTTGAGGAAGTTTCCGCTTCCATCATGGAACACCCATTGAAGTCCAACGGACAATTTTTTTCCGATGGAGACGGCGGGCTTCGAATTTTAGCAGCCAAGGCAGAAGCTGTGGGCAAAGCTTGGTGTCATCTTAATCTGCTTTCTTTTGCGGCGGGGTTATTATACGAAGGCGTTGGCTCGTAACCATCACTTCTGGATCAAGGTCACAATTCTTTTCCGTTGGGGTGTAGAAAAAACCTCCTTTCTGATAAGGAAGCCAGTTTTAGGGCGATTATGAGTATTGAGAATAAAGTTTACAGAATAAATTTTTATTTGCATAAAAATATAAATTAACATATATTTGTACTGAAAAATCGAAAACATCAACTCAACTCAAATCAAATCAAATCAAACTTCGTATGATTATGCGAAATATCATTATTTTGACATGTATGCCGCTCCTTTTGCTTTTAGCAGGCGATCTTTTTGCGGATAACGAAGCACCCCTTGGAGACCAACGGGCTTACTTCTTCAGAAGTTGGCAATCATTCGACAGTAAAGAAATACTCGGGGCCCACTTACGACACGCCGACACCGATGAACTTCGAAAGCTTAAAGGGCAGTTAAGGTTAAAAAGGAAGCTGGTCGACCTTGACCCCAAAGCTAAAAATGATGGCATGTGCACAACCGCCGCTATTTTGGGATTTGTTGGTTTGCTATTGTTCTTCCTTCTTTTACCCAGCTTTCTTGGCGTAATCTTTGGAATTATCGGCATAATACGAGTTAAGAAACACCCTGAAAGAAGGGGAAAAGGTGCGGCAATAACAGGGTTGATTTTGGGTATTATCGGACTGGTTTTGGGTATCCTTGCATGGTCGGCTCCTTTCTTTGGGTGATGTACTAACACACAGTAAAACCGGAAGAGGTTGTATCATAAGTCGAAAAAACGGGATTCATCCAATTGAAAATTTAAAAGACGACATTAGCCAATAGAAGATGGCTTAAAGCCAATGGCGTAAACCTATCGTAAAAGCAGTGTTGCCATGTTGTTTACAACGAAATTAGATGCCTGTTTTTTGCCGCGAATTAGCGCTAATTCGCGCAATTCGCGACAAAAAAATAATGAATAAGTAGCTTAGCGCGGCGACAGTCAATAACTGAAAACCAATTTTTTGACGCTAAGTTGAAGCAATTGGGCTTGGAGCCATCCTATGCCGTCGTCGTAGGAGATGTCCACCCCCCGGCTTCGGAGGCGCCATTCCAGACTACACAATACGACGACGGTGATGCCCAGCGCGAGCAGGGCCGATTTTGACAGGTGAGTTTCCATTTATTCAGGACAGGTGGGCGGGTTTATTGCGGCGCAAGGTATTGAATGAATCCATTGCGGGTGTCTCCTGTGGCCTGAAAATTGGGCCTTGTACATTGGACATTGTACATTGAAAAATTTAATTTAAAAATTTAAATTTTATAAATTAATTATTTTCAATGTACAATGTCCAATGTACAATGATGAATACCGTATCCCCCACCTCAAAATCAGGCTACCGCACGCACAACATTTTCAGCGCGCTAACCCCCCACGGCGTCACCAGTTCGGCGATGTACACTTGCGAATGACCTTCCTCCACCTCAAACACCCACTCGTGCGTGCCGGCCTGAAAAGAGGCCTGCTGTGCTGCCACGAGGCGGCCGGTGGTGTCGTACACGCGCAGGGTGGCGTCGCAGGCTTCCGGGATGTCGAACCGCAGGGTTGTCCGGCCCTCGAACGGATTGGGCCGGTTGCTCAGCAGCCTTGGGGCCGGACGCGTCGGATCGTGCGCGGACGTGACGCCGCGGTACTCGAGCGCAATGGGCGTTTCGGCGAACGCCGACGTGTAGCTGAGCGGCTCCAGGGCAACGGGGTCGAGGGACAGCACCTCGCTGAGCCGAACCCCGTCGTGCAGGGCCTGCAGGTACAGCGTGAACACCACCGACGCCTGCTTGATGACCATGGGCTGCGCCGATGACCAGGCGGAGCGCACCACGCCCTCGTCGAGGTTGAACGTGCCGAACGCGCCGGCGTCCAGGACCGGAAAGCCGGGAGCGGTTTCCAGGCGTTCGAAGCGCAGCGCGGCGGTGTCGAAGCGCAGGGCAAACTGCCAGGCCGACAGGTCGGCCACCGGTGCGGCATAAAACGCTACAGCCCGGGTTTCGCCGGCTTGCAGGATCGCGTCATCCACCGTCCAGCGCAGGTACTCCGCGCTTCCGCCGAAGTTGGCCGGGTTGGCAAACGGGCTCGCCACGTCGCCCATCTTGATGCCCCAGAAATCCTGGTTCACCTGATCCTGGCTGATGTTGGTGAACACAATCTGCTCCGGGTAGTTCCAGGGCGGGTTGGTCATGGTGTGGCTTTTGGGCACAAAGCGCCAGGAACTGAGGAACTGGGCCAGCGCGGTGGGGTTGTTGAGGATGGCCTGGGAGATGATGCCTGCGTCGGCGGTGGTAACGGAGTTGGACTGGTTGACGTCGGCCGCCGCCAGCCGGTACATGTTGGTGATGGGCCCCACGCCGGAGAGGTGGCGCTGGATGGCCAGCGCGTCGGCGCTGGTCACGCCGTTGAGCTTGTTGATGCTCTTGGCGGGGCGGAGCGTGAAGGTGCCGGTGGGCTGGGGCACTTCGATGAAGTACAAGCCGCCGGCGTCGGTGGTGTCGGTAGCGCCGGCGCTGCCGGTGAGCGTCAGGATGGCGTCTTTAACGCCCAGCGACGTTTGTCCGTTGGCGAAGTTGATCTTTCCTTCAAACGACAGGCAGGCGCCGACGGAAACGGTGAACGAGCAGGAGGCCGAGAGGCCCGCGTCGTCGGTGATGGTGTAGGCGACGGTGCTCAGGCCGGTGAGAAACAGCCGGCTGCCGAGTTGACCTGTACCGGTGGCCGTCGTGGCGCCGCTGATCGCGTATTGCAGGGAAAAGTCGGGGCAGTTGTCCGAAGCGGCGGCGTTGAGGTCGGTTACGGTGGCGGCGCAGGGCTGCACCTGCTGGGCGGGCACGGTCTTGTTGGTGGGGCAGGTCAACGACGGCCGCTCCTGATCGGTTACCGTCACGGAAAACGAGCAGGTGTAGGTGCTTCCCTGCTGAAACGTGTACTGCACGGTGGTGACACCAGGCGGGAACGGGGTCTGAAACGGAACAAGGCCGTCGCCGTTGTCGACCAGCGCACCGGTCAGGGTGTAGGTCAGGTCGTCGTACGCGCACAGGGTGGGCAGGGGTACGCCGGTGCGGGGCGCCACGGAGGTACAGTTGCCGGAGCCGTCGTCGTTGGTGCGCAGCACCTGGTTGCCGGGGCACTTGATGGCAGCAATGCCCAGGTTTTTGATCACCCGCACCCGGATCTCCTGTTCGTGGGTGTTGTTGTTGGCGTCTTTTACCCGTACCCGCACGAGGTACACATTGTCGCCGTTGTCGTCGGCGGGGTTGTCGGCGTCGGGCGCGAAATTGTCCCAGCGCAACATGCCGGTATTCGCGTTTATTTTGAACCGGTTTTCATCGGCGCCGCCCACCAGGCTGAACGTCAGTCCGTTGCCTTCGCGATTTTCGCGGTCCGAAGCGGCCACGTCGAGCACTTTGGCGCAGGTGTTTTCCAGGTAATCTACCTCGGTGGTGTTGAAGAGCACCGGGTTGCCGTCCAGGGTAAAGCGCAGGGTGTCGGGCACGAGCGCCGTGCCGAGGGCTCCCTGGTGCGCAAAGACGACGATCCTGGCCGACCGGTACACCTTCCCGTCGCTGCCGCGGTAGGCCAGCAACTGCAAGGTGTCGCCCGTGCTTTTGGCGGAGAACATGGACAGGAAGTACAGGGTTTTGCCGGCCACCCGCTGCGGGGTGGCCATCCCGCGGAGTTGCCCCCGCGAGATGACCGCCACTGCATTGTTCAGCAGGGTATCCTGTGTGCCGTCGAACAGGACCACCCCGGTCAGCGTCATGTTGAACTGAAAGTTTGGCTGGAAGAGCCAGGCGTCCGGTTGCGTCCATGCCCATCCTGGCAGCGCCAGGAGCAGGACCAGGGCGGCGGTGCGCAGTGGTTGCATGACCATGGTGTTTTGCATATTCGCTTATCGTTTGACCACTTGCTGCACGGCGCTGCCGTCGGCTGTTTCGAGGCGGATGAGGTACAGTCCGGCACTCAGGCCGTGAGCATGCCATACGTAGGCGTTGTCGCCGGCGGCTGCCTGCACGTTTTCGCGCAACACCTGCCGTCCGAGGGCGTCGGTGACGCTCAGCGCCACCGCCTGGCTGCGGAGGCTGTGGAAGCGGATGGTGGCGTCGGACTCGAACGGGTTGGGCTGCACGTTCAGGTACAGGTCCGGCGCCGCTGCGCTGCCCGTGCTGCTCGAAGCGGCGGTGAACAGGTAGGGTTCTACGGCAGACCCCACATGCTGGTTGGGCGTGAAGAACAGTTGCTCGCTCAGGGGCATGATCTCACCGGTAGCGGCGTCGTACTGCCGGAACGTCACCTGTTCGCCTGCAGCGTTGGCGTACATCGTGAGGAAGTACAGGTGAACGCCCAGGGGTTGCACGTACAGGGCCTGTGCCGATCCGCGGAGCTCGTTTCCGACGAAGGCGCCCAGCTCGAACGCGCTTTCGGTGGCGTTTTGCCCGTTTGCGCTGAAAGCGCCGGTGAGGGTCATGGTGTGCTCGTACTGCGCCGGATTGATGTTCCAGAAGGACGCCGACTGGTCGCCGCGGGTCTGCACGACGGCCGGGTTGTGCACGTTGGCGGCCGGGTAGGTGAGCGTTCCCGGGTTGCTGATGCGCAACTGGTACCCTTTGGGTGCTTCCAGGAACTGCAGGGAGCCGAGCCAGCCGAAGCCTGCCAGGTACTGGGCGAAGGCCGTCTGACCCTTGATGATGTCGCCGTTCAACGGGTTGAGCCCGGCGAGCGCCTGAGAGACCGGCAGCGCATAGTTGGGCACGTACCCGATCCAGTTCCAGCCCGTGTTCACCGGTATCGGCACGGTGGCCGGGTCGATGAGGGCGCCGGACATGCGGATGGTGTCGGGCTGGTCGGCGCGGTACTGGAACAGGCGGGTGTTGTCGAGCTCAGCCAGGTCGCCCACCCAGGTGTTGCCGGCACTGAGGTATTCGGCATAGTCGCCCAGGGTTTTGATCAGGTCGTTTTGCGGATGCGCGAGGGTGCCCAGGGCGGCGTCGAGCGCCGGGTCGGGGAAGTCAAGGTTGAACGATATCCAGTTCCAGCCGTTCCCCAGCGGGATGTCGCGGCGGATGTTGCTGTTGGTGTTCAACACCTGGGGGTTGCCCAGGGAGCCGATCACGTCGTCGATGAGGAAGTCGAACTGCTCCACCACCTCGCCGTAGCGCAGGCAGGCCGAGGCGTCCCAGATTTCCAGGTCGATGGGCTTGCCGTTGTCGCCCGTTTCACCATACACGGTCAGGAAGGCCATAAAAGTGTCGAGCGAAGGCAGGTACCGGACGGGCGCCACGCCGCGCAGTTCGCCGTCGATGAACGCGGCCACGAGGTCGGCCTCGTCGGTGGAGAGGTCGCCTTCGATGTTGAGCAGGGCCGTGAAGTTCATGGAAGCGGAGAAGGCGGCGGGGTCGAAGTCAAGCCAGTCGGGCGGGCTGCACAGCACGCGCAGGTCAATGGCCAGGGGCTCATCGCCGTCGGGCGTATTCAGGAAAATAGTATCGGCATACTGACCGACGGGCAGGGTAGTCGGGAAAAAGAACGTGATGAACGCCTGCTGTCCGGGCTGCAGAATGCCTTCGTCGGGGTACACATTGGCCCAGTCGGGGATGCTGTCTATGCTGTAGTTCATCGGTTGGCCGCTCCTGTTCTGTATGCGTTTGATCACCGTCAGGGCGTTTTTTTCAATGGTGCTCACCTGCAAGTCGCCGTCGAGCCACTGGATGCCGTTGCGGTCCACTACGAAGCTCCACTCGATGGTTGCAGCCACATTGCCCACGAGGTCTTCCACATCGGTGACTTCGGCGCGCAGGATGCGGTTTTCCAGGAAGGTGTTCGGGTCGGTGGGCGTGATGATGATCTTGTTGCCCTGGCACACGAAGGTGAAACCCACCAGGTTTCCGGTGGCCACATCATAGAGGCCGATGTTGCCCGGTGCGTTGATGAACGCCGGAAAGAGTTCGTCGCAGGCGATGTCTTCACTGAACACCACGCTGATCTGGTCGCCGGGCGACAGCACCCCGTCGGCCGGCTCCGGGGCGCCGAAGAGCTCGGGCGCCGTGCGTTCAATTTTTCCGGGAATGAAGTCCGAGAACCCGGCCGGAAGCTGGCCGGTACACTGGCTGACAGCCCTGAGCTCATACCGGGCGTCGGAAAGGCCGGTCGTGTTCCACGGCACCAGGGTGTTCACCGGCCCGAGGTCGGCCTTGAGCACGGTGTCCAGGTTGATCCAGATGCCGTTTCCGGTGGTGTTTCGGTATTGCACCAGAATCAGTTCCAGGTCGGGGTCGGTTTCGTCGTATCCGGAGAGGTTGATGGATACCAGCGGGTTGTTGGTGACCACCCAGCCCGGCTGTGGGAAACTGAGATCCACTTCCGAACAGGGTTCGATAAAAGACACATCGAGCGAAGCCGTCTGGTAAAACCGGGGGTCGGGATCAGGGCCCGCAACGCCGCCGCCGTACTCGCAGCCGGAGTAAAACGCTACCTGGATGTCTTCGTAGTCGTACGCCAGCGGGCCACGCTCCACGGTGAGTAGCACGTCCTGAGGCTCGCCGAAGGGGATGCTGAACGGCGTTTCGTTTTCCAGGTTAAAGCCGTTGGCCTTCACGATGGCGCCGCCGGGGTTGCTGCCCGGCACCAGGCGAAGGTAGTAGATGCGCTCCTCCTCCGACTGGCTGATGTTACCCAGTTTGATGTTGAAAATGGCCGGCTCGTGCGAGGGCACGTTGATGGCCTGGGTTTGGGGCACAAACAGGCTCACCTCCTCGCGGTTGAGGGAGCCGGCTTCCCAGGGGCACGATGTTTCGCCCGCTTTCAGGCGGAAAACGGGGGTTTGGTAGGTTGCGTCGTGCAGGACGTCAACGGAAAAATTGTCCCCCGCGTCTTTGTCTCCCAGGATGAAAGTGGTCACCACGGTCTGGGTGGTGTCGTCGATGGTTGTTTCTTCTTCAATTTCCGAGAAGCTAAAGGAAAAATCTACCTGACCGCCGACGTTGTTGATGAACAAACCGAGTTCCTGGGCAAAATTCTGATCGATCTGGGTGGTCGAGGTGATCGTACGCGATGAACTGGTGGTGATCTCCTCGTCGTACTGATATCCGGCGCCGGCATCGAAGGAAAGGTTGCGTCTGAAAACAGCCTCTGCCTGCAAAATGCTGTCTTGCTCAAGTATGCGGCGCCATTGCCTGGCAGCGATGGTATCGCCGATCAGTGTGGCACTGGGAATGACGTCGTTGACGATCTGCGCGCGCGAGTACACAAATGTGGTGGCAAACCCCTGGGGAGAGATGACCAGACCGGTATCGCGGATGAACGCACACGTCGCGGAGTCGAACAGCACAATATCGGTAGCGCCGTACACCAGGTTCATGGCCCCGCCCATGAACACATCACCGTCGGCGCCGATCCCGGTCGCCCCGCCGGAGGTCGAGATGGTTTCATTGGTGGTGAAGCAGGTGGCCAGCGACGACTCGGTCAGGCTGGTGGTGGTGGTGGTGAATTCGTTGTTCTGTTTGACGACAATATTGGTTTCTGTGCCTACAAAGTAGCCGAATAAACCGGTGGTTACATTCCAGGTTGGGGCCAGAGACACTTTGTCGCCGATAACTTCCCCATCGGTGTCTACCGCTTTCACGTTCATTTTGCTGCAAATGGTCGTGCCTTTGGACACCGTGGCCGAGCTGGCATCGCCCGGCGGGTCTCTCAGGATAAGCGTGGGTATGGCCGGCGCCACCGTGGTAAAGGTAGAGACGCGCGGGCGCGTACCCAGCACCACAATGCCGGTATTCGCAGTGCCTTCCCGGTTGTTGTACTCGGCCGACACCTGCAAGGACTTGAGGTAGGGCGCCACGATGTTCGGCACACCGGCCCTGAAACGGTGTACAAGCCTGCCCCCGGTCATGAGGGTGTCAAACTGGTTAAGGTCTTCGGCTATGTTGTTGGTGATGGTGAGCAGGGCCGTGTCGAGGTAACAGCGCTCCAGGAGCAGCTCTCCGGCGTCGGAACCGGCATACTCCTCGTACACCCGGACGTTCACGCGGTATTGATCGGCCTGGTAGAGGGCGCCGTAGGCGGCGCCACACCACAGGATGGAGTCGAAATCGAGCGGGGTCAATTCCACCGATAAGGGGGCGAAGTAGATAAACTCCTGCTCGGCATTGCTGTCGGTCAGATCTGCCCGTTGCCCGCCACGGGTGGCAAAATAATCGAAAATAACGGGGTCCGAATGCTCTGAAACCCCCACGGTGAACGGCACCGGCGGCAGGCCGGTGAGCAGGAACCGGCCGTCGGGATCGGAAATGGAAATTTCCCGTTCGAGGCATCCGTCGAGGGTTTCGACCTGCAGCTTCATGATCTGGTTGGGCCTGAGGATGGAGCTTCTGCAAAGTCCCCCGGCGATGATCCCGCTGAGCGTCCGTTTGGTTGTATTTTCAAACAACAATCCGGAAACCGGCGCATTGATGTTCTGGATATCCCAAAAAGCGGGTGCGAACTGGTGCGTCTTGAACACGGGTGTCAGCCTGACCGAAACACCTGGCTCCAGGTCTATCACAAATTTTCCGTCGGTGTCGGTGTAGGCCGGAGGTGAGTAGGATGCGCCGTTGACGAGGATTTCCACGTTTTCTGCGTAGCAGTTGGTGCCGGCGTAGCGCACATATCCGGTGACGGGCACGGTGCTCAGGTCGGTGAAATCGACGTTGTCTACGCTGGTGTTGCTGGGGTTCAGGGTGACCAGTCTTTGCGACGGGTTGAATTCGTGGGGCGAGGGGTTGGGGTTGGCCGACAGGGCACTCCACAGGGCGCCCTCAACGGCGCCGAAGCCGGTGCGGTCCCGGCCGATGTCTTCCAGCCTGTCGCCCTTGCTTTCATTGATGGGGAAATACGAGCGCAGGAACCGGTTGTTGGTTTGCACACCGACGTTCCGGTTGGTTTGTGCCTCGGCCTGGGTGAGCAGGCTGTCGTAAAATGCCACTTCGTCGATCAGTCCGGTGAAAAACTGGTCGAATCCCGACGCTGTGGTGTTGGCGCCGAGCGTCCAGCGCTGCGGGCCTGTGGGCTGATTGACTTGCGGGTAGCTGCGCAACACACCCGAAGCGCCGTTTTTGAACAGGGTAACGGTGTTGGTAGTGCTGTTCAGGGTGAAAACCAGGTGTTGGTAGCCGGTATCCAGCAGCCCAAAGTCCTCGGTTTGAGCGCCCAGGGTGAGTTTCAGGTTTCCGTTCTCCACGAACAGTTTGAAAAAGCTGGTTGCGCCGTTGGCCGACTGGTTGGCCAGCAAAGTGCGCACATCGGGCACGGTCTCAAAGCTCTTGACCCTGATTTCTACGGTCTTTTGTTGGGCGCCCATCAGGATGGAATCCGGCAACAAAGCGTAGTGCTCGTTGGCGTTGTTGAACTCCAGGGCATAGTGTTCGTAGGTGTTTTTCTCCGGAGTAGCCGTAAACGTTTGGCCGCTGCCGTAGTTAATGCCTTCAATCCGGTAAAAGCCCGTCGCGTCGGTCACCGCGCCGTTCACCACGTTGGGTCGGTCGCCGGACCATTCCGGACCACAGAGGTAGAGGACGTGCCGGGCGGGCGAGATGTCGTAGGCTTTGGCGCCCACCGCTTCGTCGAACTTCCAGTAGGCGACGAGCCCTTCGGCGTCGCTGTTGACCGTTCGGTTTTTGTACTGATTGATTTCGGTTTGTGACATCTGCCGCCGGAACAGGCGCGCGTCGTCGATGGATCCGTTGAAAAAGCGGGTGTCCTGGGCAGCATTGCTGCGGCCGAAGTACAGGGGCAGGGTATTGTTGGGGCTTTGGGTGGCCGGTTTGGTGCCCACAAGGTTGCCGTCTACGTACAGCAGGATCGACATGCCGGTGTAGGTCGCCGCCACATGGTGCCAGCCGTCGGGGTCGGTGCTGAAGCTGGCCGCGATGGAGTCGGCCCCGCTTCCGCTACCGATGAAAAAGCGGATGCCCTTGTTGGCGGGCGTGCCGGTGGTGATCCACCAGTTTTGGCGGGTGGAAGAGCCCAGGTCGGCGATCATGGCGCGGTTGTTTCCGGCGCCGATCTTTACCCAGCAGCTGAAGGTCCATTTGGGCGACACGAAAGCCGTGTCGGGGTCGGTGAGCGCCCCGTCGTCGCCGGAAAAGGACAGCGCGGTGCCCAGGGTGGGGGAGAGGGTGATGGAGGCATCGGGCACCGGGTTGCCGTTTTGGGTGCGCACCTGACCGGTGACCACACCGTTGGGGTTGAGGAAGCCCAGTCCGCTGCCGCTAATACCTTCGCCGAATTCGTTTTTGCCGGCCACCTGGTAGTTGTAAAAAACGCCCGGCAGCACGTTGAAGTCGATGAATACACGGATGTTTTTTTCCACCGAAGCGATATAGGCGCCGTCGCGGTAAATGTTAAAACCGTCCTCGGCGAAGGGGCTGAGCAGGTTCGGTACCCACTCCACCTGGATGCGGTCGGCCAGGTTGCCCTCGCTGGCGAATACCTCAGGCGCAAACGGCGGCAACAGAAAGCGGCTGTAAAAGCCCAAAGCCCCGCTGGTGTCGCGTCCGAAAAAGGCGCCGATTACCGGCTCACCCACGGTGAAGGTGTTGCGGTTTTTGGGGCCTATGGCGTTGGACTGTCCGCCGTAATTGAAAAACACGGTGGTGGTGAACCCGCTCGTGCCGGGGGGCACGGGGGGCAGGCAGGCAGGGTTTTGCGCCTGCACTGTTCGGGCAAAAGCCAGCAGGGTCAGCAGCCCGGTATAGATGTATGATTTCATGTGTTCAGCATTGATGGATGAGGAAATACAGGAGCAGCCGGCGGCTTATCGCACCCACACTTCAATGTTGCTGATGCCGAACAGTTCGTCGCTTTCGTTCACCCTGGAGCCGAAGAACACCCAAAAGGCGTTTGTGTCCCGTACACGCATGATCATTTCGCCGCTGACGGCGCCGTCGGAGTACTCTTGCTGACCGAAGAAATTGATTTCGGAGCGGTTGTCGCCGGCATAGACTTCAGGGGACACTTGCCAGCAGATGCGGGTGATGGACCCGGCACTGCTGCTCATGAACCCCCCGATGGCGACTTCGGCGCCGGCGTCCCAGTCGTCCAGTATGTAATATTTGAACTTGACTTTTACCCAGTCGAAGGCGCCGACGACGTTTTCATCCGGATTGAAAGATTTTTTAAGGACCTGGCTGGAGCTGGTTTGGCGCACCCCCGAGCCGTTGAAATCGCCGAAGTCTACCGAGGTGGCATTCGAGAGGGTGCCGCTGTACAGGCCGGTGCTCACCTGCCAGTTTTCTGTAGCGCCTCCGGTGAAATCGTCGGTGTCCACCAGCCGCCAGTCTTTTATTGTCTCGCTGCCGTTGTGGTACTGAATGGCGTCTCCGCTGTTCATGGTCAGGTTGGTGTTGACGCGCCCGTTGAGGTCGATCAGCTGGGTGCTCGATCCGGAAACGGCGCTGATCTTGAGCACCTCGGTGTTGTTGGAGTACAGACTGACGCTGCCCTGGGCCGTGCTGAACAGCCCACTGTCGTTGTCGCCGCTGTTGCCCTGAAAGGCAAAGCCGTTGTTGTTCGAATTGTTGCTGCCTGGGGCGCCGCCGCGGGCGAGGATGGCGCCTTCGACGGGCAGCGGGCCGCCATTTCCGCGCAGCTTGCGGGTGACGATGGAGTCGGCCTCTACGCGGCCGGTGCTGGGGAACTTGTTGGTCTGCCCGATGAGCGACAGTGCGTAGGGGGCGGTGGTCAGCTCGGCGCGGGGCGTCATTTCCGGGCCGCCGCCAACCGCCACACCCAGCCAGTAGGTGGTGTCAAACGCTACGTTCAGCGGCTGCGCCGATCCGAGCACGGCGCTGTAGATGCCGTTGTTGACCTCTATGTCGGACTGGGTCTCTTCCCAGATGGATGTCCCGCCGGATTCCTGTGTGTACAGTCTGAAGCGGAGGGTATACGTGCCGTTGTCTACGGCGTTGCCGTCCAGCTTTTTCAGGATGCCTTGTATGCTGAGCTTGGCTGTTTGGGCGTGCGCGCCGACGGCGGTGGCGAGTATGAACAGCAGAATGAGGGAGCGGGAAAGTACCTTCTTCATGGTATGGGTGCATTCAATGGTGGTGAAAAAAAAGTTTTGCAGCGGGAACTGGCGCCGTCGCGGCGGCTTTCGTTCTGCGCACAAAACTGCGTGCACCCGAAGGGATGAAATCGGACAAAGGAGGCACAAAATCGGACATTTCGGCCCGAACGGTCAGAAATACGTCGACGGTAAGCGCCCGAACCGCTCCCGGTACGCCCGCGAGAACACTTTGGGGTGCCCAAACCCCGCGGCATAGGCCGCCTCGGCCACCGTGCGACAGGCGCCCCGCTCAAGCAGGTCGCGGGCGTTGATGAGCCGCAGTTCCTGAATGTACTGCTGGGGCGACATGCCGGTGGTCTCGCGCAGGCGGCGCAGCAACTGGCGCTCACTGAGGTTCGCCTGTTGGGCCATGGCGGGCACGTTGAGCAGGTCGCTGCGCAGGTTTTCGCGTGTCCACTGTTCGAGGGCGGCCAGCCACTCGGCGTCGGCTTCCGACATCGCGGCGCCGGCCCCCTGGTGGTTGTCCGCCTCCCGGGCCGACCGCCGCTCCTGTCCGTGGCGGAGCAGGTTTTCGATGCGCGTGGTGAGTTCTTCCTCCTCGAAGGGTTTGGTTAGGTAGTCGTGCACGCCGGCCCGCAGGGCGCGGAGGCGGTCGCTGATGTCGGCCCGGGCGGTGAGCAGCACCACGGGTATGTGTCGGTAGCGGTCGTCGGATTTGAGCTGGTCCAGCAGTTGGTAGCCGTCCATGCGCGGCATCATGATGTCCGACAGGATGAGGTCGGGCGCGGCGTTGGCGCCCAGCCATTCGAGGGCCTCTTCGCCGTTGGGGGCCGTATGCACCACATAGGCGTCGGAGAGCAGGTGCACGAGGAAGGCCTGCAGGTCGGGGTTGTCTTCGACCACCAGCAGCCGGGGTACACCTTCGGGGCGGGCGGGCGCCGGGGTGGCGTCGGCCGTCGCGCCGGTCGGCGGCGCTGCGAACCAGGCCTGCTCGTCGGCGGGCGTATCCGGGTCGGGCGCGTCGGTCACCGGCCATTGCACCACAAAGGCGCTGCCGGCGCCGGGAGAGCTGTCGGCCCGGATGTCGCCGCCGAACAGGCGCGCCAGCTCGGCGCACAGGGCCAGCCCGATGCCGGTGCCGCCTTCGGCGCGCACGTCGGCGTGGCGGGTCTGGTAGTATCGGTTGAAGATGTGGGGCAGGTCTTGTGGGTGTATGCCGGGGCCGTTGTCGCGCACCGTCAGGCGCAGGAAGCCTGCTTCGGGTTCTTCCAGCGACACCTTTACCCATCCACCACGGGACGTGAATTTGAGGGCATTGGACAGGAGGTTGTCCACGATGGTCTCGTATTTGTCAGTGTCGAGCATTACCGAGCGTTCCGGGGCGATGTCGGTGCGGTGGGTGAGGTCAATGCCCAGGAACTGGGCGTGCGACTCAAAATTGCCGACCAGGCGCGACGTGAGGGATACGATGCGCACCGGCTTCTCTGCCAGCTCGATGTTTTCGGACTCCAGCTTGCTGAAGTCGAGCATTTCGCTCACGCGGCGGAACAGTTTGCGGCCGTTTTGCTGGGCGATTTTCAGCAGGTGGAAATCGGGGGCGTTGGGCGATTTGCCCTTGAGCAGGGTGCTCAGCGGGCCCAGCATGAGGGTCAGGGGGGTGCGGAGCTCGTGGGTGATGTTGGTGTAAAAGCGCCATTTGATGCGCTCCAGCTCCTGGAGTTCGACCGCCTGTTGCTCGATCTTTTCTTTTTGGGCAACAATCTGCGCCGTGCCGAGCCGCACCGCCTCTTCCAGTTCCGCAGCCCGCCGTTTCAGGTAGCCGGTGCGGGCACGGATGAAAGCCGAGACGGCGCCGGCAAACAACAGCACATAGGCAAGATACGCCCATACCGTGCGCCACCAGGGCGGGGTGATCACGATTTTCAGGGTGACGCCCTCCTCGTTCCACACGCCGTCGCTGTTGCTGCCTATTACCGTGAAAAAGTACGTGCCGGGGTCGAGGTTGGTAAAGGTAACCCGACGGCGGTTGCCCAGCTGAATCCAGTTGTCGTTGAATCCGGTCATGCGGTAGGCGTACTGGTTCTGCTCGGGTGCGCGGTAGTCGAGCGCTGCAAATTCGAGGGTAAATATGTTGTTTTTATAGGAAAGGCGCACTTCCGAACGGTGGGTGATGCCCGTTTCCGATTCTGCCGGTTTTTCCGGAAAATCGGTGTTGTACTTTTCCAGGGTGGTGATGGCGATTTGCGGGGGGCGGCTGTTTTCGAACACGCTGTCTTCGTGTATGTACAGCAGTCCGTTCGGGCTGCAAAAAAACAGCTTTCCGTCTCTGCTACGGCAGGCATTGTCTACGTAGAAATGGGGTTCTTCGTAGTTAAATTCGCGTCCAAAATTCCGAAAACGGAGCGGAACGCCGGGGGCGGCCTGCGGGTTGGTCAGGCAGGTTATGCCCGGCTGGGTGGTGATCCACAGCCGGTAATGGCGGTCTTCGAGCATGGCCAGGACGTTGGCATTGGGCAGCCCGTCGGCTTCCGTAAAATGATCGACGGGCCAGGTGTGCGGCGCGTCTGCGGAAGAACGGATGCGGTACAGCCCGTAGTTCGTGCCTGCCCATACGGCCTGGGTATGGTCCTGGTAAAGATTGAATACTTGCAGGGGCATGCGCCCGGCCGAAGTGTCGGCGTCGCGAATCAGGTGGACAAAGGCGTCCGACCCGGGTTCGCGAAGGGAGACAGCCCCATCGGTGCCGACCCACAACCGTCCGGCGCTGTCGAATAGGAGTGCACCGACAAAATCAGTGACGAGGCCCTGTGGATTTGAGGGGTCGTGCAGGAAGCTGGTGTAGGTGTGGCTTGAGACGTCCAGCTTGTACAATCCTTCGTAGGTGCCTTCCCAGATATTGTCGTTGGCGTCTATGGCCAGCGAGGCCACGTAATCACGCGGATTCACATCGGCCGATGCGGACGGTTGGCGGTATTTTTGGGTGTTTTTTCGGTCGGGCGCGATGCGCAGGAGTCCGCCGCTGTTCAGGCCGAGCCAGAGGTTGTTATGCCGGTCGACGTCCATGGCGATAAATCCCGGTATTTGCCCAAGCCCCGGCAACCGGTCGCTCAGGAGTCGGGTTTGTCGGGTTGTCCGGTCCCACTCATACAGAAACCCGAAGCCGCTGCCGAAGTACAGGTTGCCGTTCAGGTCTTCGCAGACGACCTCCACCGTCCGGTCGGAAGGCTCCACTTTGGGGTACTCCAAGAGGTGGAAAATATTGTAATTGCGTTCCAGGCGGTACAAGCCGCCACCGGTGAGGCCAACCCAGATATCGCCCAATTGGTCTTCCAAAATGCTGGACACAGTGGAAGTGCTGGAAGACCCGTCGCCGGCAGCACTTTTAAACGGATAATGTGTGATCTGGCCGGACTCGAGCCGGCAGCCGAACAAACCGTGCGAGAACGTACCCACCCACAGGGTGCCGTCTTTGCCCTCCATCAAGGAAAAAATGCGGTTTTTTTTCAGGATTTCGGGGAGAAACGGTTCATCCCGGGTGTCGGTACAAATCCCCTTTTCGGGGTCGAACTTCCACATCCCTATGTCGGTGGCCAGCCAGATACGGCCCCGGCGGTCTTCCAGTACCCGGTGTATGCCCCTTACGGTGGAGAAACCCGGGATGTCAAACACCGTGACCGCCAGGGTAACCGGATCGGTGCGGCAGAGTTTCCAGCTTCCGGCGGACTGCATGGCCGCCCACACAGCAGTTTTTTCGCTGTTCAAATAAAGCCCGGAGCAGAAGGAGTTGTCGTACCGCTCCGGCCAGTCCGGATCGGGGAAAAAGTGCCGGGTTTGACGGTTTTTCAGGTCGAAACGGGCAACGCCACAGGTATTGGTCGACGCCCAGACGTTGCCGGCCGGGTCTGTGCGCAGCGACAGAATGATCTGGCTGCCGACGTTGTTGCGGAAGAACGAGTCCGGTTCGAACCGGGTGAAGCGCTCGGTCAGCGGGTCGAACGCGTACAGGCCGTTGTTGGTGCCGATCCAGAGTGCGCCTTGGGCGTCTTCATCTATGGCGTTGATGGCGTTGTTGAGCAGGCCATTTGACGCGCCCGGCGCCTGCCGGTAGGTTTTGGTCTGGTAGCCGTCGTAGCGGATGAGCCCTTCCAGGGTGCCGAACCACAAGAGCCCTTTGGAATCCTGAAATATGGTCAGTACGTTGGCGCTAAGGGGTTTTTTCTCTATGGTAATGCGCTGTAAGCGGCCCGGCGACGGGTAGGCCGGCTGGGCACGGACAGGCCCGGATGTGGCCAGCAGGGCCAGCAGGGAGCAGAGCGGCAACGTAAAACGGCGCATCGAGGGTAGCATTCGCGGGGCTAAGGTAGGCATCCCCACTCGTCCTACGAGTATAGTCGTAGGACGAATTATCTGCCTTGATCCGGGAAGTGTTTTTTCATCAATGCCGTCCACTCCGGGAGCGTACGCAGTGGAGCGAGGTCAGCGTCCTTTTCCAACTGCTCGTAGGTGCTGCCTTTCTCGATGGCTTGTTCGACGTAATCAAGGGCTTCCATGGCTGCCGAGGTCTTGGCGGAGGCGGTTGCATCAGCTCTCGCCAGGGTTTGGGCAGACACATATGCCAGGCCGAGCATGGCCGCTGCGTAGTTAGGGGATAGTTCAAGCGCTTTAAGAAATTGCTGTCGGGCTTCTTCCGGGCGGTTGGTCTTGAAACAAACCGTACCGAGGTGTTTGCGGGTATTAGCGGCAGTTGAATCAAACAAAATGGCTTTTCTTAGAGCAGCCTCGGCCTCGGGAAGCCGCGAGGTAATGAGATAAATATATCCGAGGTTGTTCCAAGCCGTAACGTAATTCGAGTCAATGTCAAGGCAATACTTGTAAATTTTTTCTGCATCAGCGTAGCGTTGGACGCCTGTGTAGCTGAATCCGAGGTTTGCCCGGGCAACAATGTTGGTAGAATCCAGTGCGATCGATTTTAACAAATACGGTTCTGCTTCGGCGAAGCGACCGGTCATGTTGAAGGCGGCCCCGAGGTTGCCCCAGGCAGTAGCGTAGGTTGAGTCAATTGAAATGGCTTTTTTAAAGGGTTTCTCTGCTTCCGCGTACCGGCGCGTGTACATGTACGCCATAGCCAGGTTGTACCAACCGGCAAAATAAGTCGAATCGAGTG
This sequence comes from Saprospiraceae bacterium, assembly GCA_033764075.1. Classification (GTDB taxonomy): domain Bacteria; phylum Bacteroidota; class Bacteroidia; order Chitinophagales; family Saprospiraceae; genus M3007. Next base: position 27,467 of record JANRJH010000012.1, read on the forward strand.
CAATGGCTTCCCCCAACACCTGCTCTGCTTCGTCGAAGCGGCCGGTTTCGATATACAAATACCCGAGGTTGGCCCAAATAGGAGCAGCTGCGGAATCTAATTCGAGGGCCTTGAAAAAGGCAGCCTCCGCTTCCTCGTTTCTGCCTAGTTCTTTCAAGGCTCCGGCATAATCGCTGAACCAACAGGGGTAAACAGCTCCCCCGCCGTCCCGGTATTTTTCGAAAAGTGCCACGGCCTTTTCCAGGTTTTCCCGGTCTCCGTGTAATTTGTGCCAGGTAGCCCAGCGGTTGATGACGTAAGGGTGTTGCGGATCAATGGCTTCGGCGGCCTCCAGTGCCTTTCGGGACAAAGCCAGATCATCCTTATGGATAAAGGAATAAGCGAGTTCGGCATAGGGTAAAACCCAATTGGGCGCCAGATTGGTGGCCTCCTGCGCATAAAAAAACGCGGAATCGGGTTGCGGAAGGTTCCAGGAATACAGCAGGCTCATGTTGAACCAGACCAGAGGGGATTGCGGCTCAAGGGCCATTGACTGCCGAAACAGGGAAAGACATTGGGAAGTCACCAACGGATCAAGCGTCAAACTTGAAGTCCTCAAAATGATGCCTTCAAAAAGTAGTTTCCTGGCCATCAGCGAGCGATACATGTAATGTTGCTCGCCCAACAACTCGGCAGCCCTGGCCAGTTGACTGGGAATGGAGTCAAATTCGGGCGAATTGCCGAGGCACTCCAACTGTTGTACGTCTGCTTTCAAAAAGGTGTTGATGGACTGCTGGGCAAAGTCCTGCAGGGCGGCGGCGTAGTTTCGTTTCATGATTCCCCGGAGCGGGGCGAGCGCGCCATTTACTTCCAGTTGTGCGTAATATTGATCCGCACAGTCGTTTTCAGGGTGGAAAAACCGCTTCTCCTCAACGGCCTTTTTAAACGCAACATACCCCTCCCGTGTGCCGGAGTCTGCTTTCGCCAACACATCCTCCTCCAACCCCCGCCCTTCAATAGAGGCAAAAACAGCCAACTCGCCCGATTTTGCTTTTTTCAAATCGGCGAGCAATTGGGCGTTCACCGCTGCAAGCTTTTCGGTTTTATTGCCCAGCAACATCGGCACCTGGCTCTGCGGGGCCGCTTCGGTAGTCACATAGTCTTCGAGATAGCGGTCAAGTTCACCCAGCGTTACCTGCCCGTCGGCATTTTTGTCGGCCAGTCCAAACAACCCGTTTATCAGGTGGTAGGAAAAAATGCCGCGTCCGCCACCCCATTGTTCGCCCTCCAGACTCAGCTCACCAGGCTGACAACTAAGGATTTTGATTTCGTTGGCAAATTGTTTGGCCAGGTTGGCGGCGGTGAGTTGTGCGCCCCCGATCTGGCTGCCGGCCAGCTTGCCTGCATGGCAGGCGTCGGTAATCACCACCACTTTAGCCTTGTTTTGGGTAGATAGGGTGGTGACGATTTCCTGCAGGTACGCCAGGGAGTACGTTCCGCCGCCCATGTATACCCGGCTGGGCGCGTCCCAGCAGAGCAAAAAGCCAGGTTGGGAGACGGTTTTGCGCTCCACGTCGCCGTGTCCGGAGTAGTAGATGACGACCTGCTCGCCCTCTTTGGTTTGTTCCAACAGGGCGTCGAATGCTTCGGCTACCCGACCCGCCGTGGCGTTTTGGTTGAGCAACACCTGTAGCCTTTCCTGTTCAAGGCTGCCGCCGGCCGGTGAGCGGAGGAAATTGGCAAACGCCTCCGCGTCTCGGTCGGCAAAACGCAGGTCGGGGATTTGTGCGTCCTGGTAATCAGAGATGCCGATAACGACGGCACGGGTTTGGGTGTTGCCAGACGAGGTATTGCGCATGGGGGCAACTCCTTTTTCGGTTTGGCCAAATACCCAGAGTGGCAAGGTGAGCAGGGAAAGGAGCGCAGTTTTCACATTTTGCCTGGTCATAGATTCCTTTTGGTACAAAATTACATCCCCACTCGTCCTACGAGTATAGTCGTAGGACGAATTTTTTGCGTTTTAGGGCCGCCTTATGGAAACGGATTCGTTGTTTTGCCTGGTTTATTGAAGACGATGGTTGATATATCGTTTTATTTCAAGTGCAATCTTAACTTCAACAAAAATACCGAACCATGATCTATGCCATGAATTCAGCTATGTGCCGGCCATTGCTCACCCTCCTGGCCTGGCTGCTGTTTCAGCACGCCCAGCTGATCGCTCAGTCTTTCCAGATAGGTCATACAACCATCACTTTCGCCGACCCTTCCCGGAACAACCGCAGCGTGCCCTGCGAAATATATTACCCGGCCGACACTGCGGGCGACAATGTGCCGTTGCCCGTACAAGGCGGAACGTTCCCGGTTATCAGTTTCGGGCACGGCTTTGTCATGACCTGGCAGGCCTACCAGAACATCTGGGAGGCGGTGACGCCGCAGGGTTTTATCCTTGTTTTTCCGAAAACAGAAACGGGCTTTTCGCCCTCGCATCAGGATTTTGGACTGGACCTCGCCTTCGCCATCCGCCGGGTGCAGTCACTGGGTCAGGATGGCGGCTCGCTTTTTTTCAACCGCATTGGCGGAACGAGTTGCGTCATGGGGCACAGCATGGGCGGCGGCGCCTCTTTCCTGGCTGCGGCATCCGACACATCCATCACGGCAATTGCCACGCTGGCGCCTGCCGAAACCTCCGTTTCGGCCATTCAGGCGGCAGGCAAACTGACCAGACCGGCGCTCATTATTTCAGGCGAAAACGACTGCGTGACGCCGCCCGCCGTCCACCAACTGCCTATGTATGAGGCGCTGCTGAGTGCCTGCAAAACCTACGTCGGCATCCTTGGGGGCAGCCACTGCCTGATGGCCGAAAGCAATGTGTTCTGCAACATCGGCGAGGCGACCTGCAGCCCCGCGCCGGCCATCAGCCGGGAGGAGCAGCACCAGGTCATCGAACGCTACCTGCTGCCCTGGCTGAGGTTTCAATTGAAGGGCGACTGCCCGTCCGGCCGGTTATTCGATGCCACCATCGCCGTCGATTCGGCCGTCAACTACCTCCGCAACTGCGAACTGTGCCCGGCGACCGGCGCCGGCGGGCCAATTGTAGCCCCGGAAACCGCTGTTTACCCCAACCCTTTCGACGGTCAACTCAACGTCGCCGTTTCCGGCGGACTAGCAATGGAGTTTTTTCTGTACGGCCCGTCCGGCAGACTGATTCTTCAGCAAAACTTTCGCGACTCCCTTGTGCTGGACACCCGGGACTTGCGCGATGGGATGTATTTTTATAAACTAAAATCCGGCAGGGTGTTAATCCACGCAGGGAAGGTGGCCAAACGATGATGGCGGGGCTTTTAATCCAGCACCTGAAGCGCCGTCTCAACCACCTTTAGCAAATCTTTTTTCGACGGGTTGATCTTGGCGACTACCCCGAGGCCGTTGTTCAGGGTATACAGCATGGCTGCAATGGACGGCAGGTCTTTTTCGGGGCTGATTTCGCCCTGGGCCACACCCCGTTGCAGGTGTTTGAGAAAAAGCGCTTCAAACGTCTTGCGGTTGCGGTTAAGCACCGGGGCCCATTTGGCCTCGTTGGGGAGCAGTTCGGCGGTGGTATTGACCACGAAACAACCCTTTTTTTCGGAGTCTTTTACGGTAGTGTCGAGTATGACCTTAAACAACTTGTGGAAAGCCTCTTTGACGGAGGGCTCTCCGGACAGCAGGGTTTCGGCCGCCTGGGTATTTCGCTGCCGGTACAGCTCAAATGTTTTTTCAAAAAGCGCCTCTTTACCGCCATAAGTATCGTACAGACTCGCCCGGTTGATACCAAGGTGGTCTACCAATTCCTGTATGGAGGTGTCGTGGAAGCCTTTTTTCCAGAAAAGTTCGGTGGCTTTTTGCAATACTTCCTGTTCGTCGAATTGCTTGGTACGCGGCATGGCTCATAAAAATTTTGAAAGCGGGACTGTTCCCGCCTTCAAAATTAGTTTATTTGAACAAACGTTCCAAAAAAATACAAAAAAAATCAATTGGCCAGCAGCGGATTGACGTTTACGCCCCCGTCTATGTTGTATTCAGCGCCGGTGATGAACCAGGCATCGTCTGAGGCGAGGAAGGTCACCAGTTTGGCGATGGTTTCCGGCGTGCCGAATTGTTTGAGCGGAACCCTTTGTTGCATGGCCGTGGCAAAGCCGTTTACAGCCTCTTCCGGCAAACCGGACTTGCTGAATATTTCAGTGGCTACGGGGCCCGGATTTACCGCATTTACCCGGATTTTTCGCGGCGCCAGTTCTGTGGCTGCTGTGCGGGTAAAAGAGTTGAGCGCAGCTTTGCTGGCAGCGTAAATCGCCGTATTGGCCATGCCTGTGTAAGCGTTTACGGACGAGAGGTTGATGATGGACGCGCCGTCGTTGAGGATGGGCAGAAACTTTTGGACGGTAAAAACAGCGCCTTTGAAATTGATGTCCATCAGGCTGTCAAAGTGTTCTTCCGTAAGGTATTCAACCGGAGACGGGAAAAAAATGCCGGCGTTGACGAACAACACGTCCACCTGGCCGAATTGTGCCTTTACCTGCCCCACCAGATGGTCCAAATCACCCAGTTGGCCCTGGTCGGCCACGATGCCGGTAGCACCCAGGCGAGTCGCAGCCTCCTGTACCTTTTCCGGGTTGCGACCGGTAATGACGACCGTTGCGCCGTTGGCGATGAAATCTTCGGCTGCTGCATAACCGATCCCACTGTTGCCACCCGTTACGACGGCTACTTTTCCGTTCAATTTACTCATTTTGAAAAAATTTGGCTGTTTAACAATAATGGAACGATCGTTCCGAATGCAAAGGTAGTGGTATTGGAATGAATGTTCCAAATTGTTTTTTATTTTTTCATCCCCATTCGTCCTACGAGTAAAGTCTGTCCATTACACACAAGTTCATTGAAATCGTAGCATGTCGAGAATTGACGGCGTGTTTAGGTGAAGATTTCTTATGCTGGGCGCTAGGGTGTTGCGGTTAGCTTTTACAAATGCTCGACCTCTCCGAGGTCGTAAAACGTTGATACTGCACTATTCTACAAAGGTTTGACCTCTCCGAGGTCATTCCGTTGAGGTCGTTTCTGATAACCCTTGCAGCACCTCGGAGAGGTGCTGCATTTGTAGTAGAATCGTTCGTTCACAACGTTTTTCGACCTCGGAGAGGTCGTGCATTT
>JANRJH010000014.1:0-67835 GCA_033764075.1 Saprospiraceae bacterium
AAATGCACGACCTCTCCGAGGTCGAAAAACGTTGTGAACGAACGATTCTACTACAAATGCAGCACCTCTCCGAGGTGCTGCAAGGGTTATCAGAAACGACCTCAACGGAATGACCTCGGAGAGGTCAAACCTTTGTAGAATGGTGCAGTATCAACGTTTTACGACCTCGGAGAGGTCGAGCATTTGTAAAAGCTAACCGCAACACCCTAGCGCCTAGCATAAGAAATCTTTACCTAAACACGCCGTCAATTCTCGACATGCTACGATTTCAATGAACTTGTGTGTAGTGGACAGACTATACTCGTAGGACGAATTTCCAATTTGTTGTTGGGGCAATTGTCGGTTGCCCCAACAATTTGGCGTTTTAGACGGGTATTGTTTGAGCTAAAAGATAGTCTTGCACTTTGCCTTTATCTGCGGATATTTGGCTTTTGCAAATTTGAAATTACCACAGCCCAAAATCTTAAAAAATGAATTTCAGCAGACACATAGTTACACTAATTATTGTCACAACATTATTTCCGGCTACCATTGCATATTCCATTGATTATTATCAAGTTGGAGACACATTATGGACATGGGCGCCATCAGGACTTAAACTACGAGCCGCGCCCGGAATCAAGGCAAAAGTACTTGATTTACTCCCCTTTGGCACAAAAGTTACTGTCTTAGAAAATAGGCATGAGCACCCCGGTAGAGATTATTCCATTCAAGTAGTTAAGGGTAACGAAATGGAAAACAATGAAGATGATGGCATACAGGAAGATGGCAAGGGAAACTTGATTTTATGGGGATATTGGATAAAAGTGCAGGTTGATGAAAAAACAGGATACGTTTTTGATGGGTACTTGTCTCGCCTGCAACCTTGTGATATCCCCCAGGATAATTGTTCGTGGGGTCTGGATAGTTGTTTTCTTCAGCATAATAAATTAATTGGGCATAGTTTAAAAGAAGAAAGGGACGCGGTCTCTTATAGCCGGTATGAACAATTTGTATTTGAGGGAGGTATTATAGTTGAATGTAGTCCTACTGAAAAGGGGTGGTTTGCAGAGTACTATTTGCCCGGAAGCTACTCATTACAGGAAGGTTTTCTAATTTTTGACGCACTTTTCAGATTGGACAGGGATATGGAGTTTACTATTAATAAAACCTCAGGTAATTATCTAGAAATTACATATGGTATTTGTACACTTGAAATTTATTGTATAGCAGGTAACTTGTTAATAATTGAAAGGTGTCATTGCTGAAATTTCAAAAAACACGCTTTGGAATTGAGGCAGACTCATAAATTGTAGTAATACGAGACTGTCAAAATGTAATTTTAAAAATCGGCAGGATAAGTGTCGGCTTTAAGTCACGCCGACACTATGCCGATCGAATTTTTATTTTACTAACCGATTCCGTTAAATACTTGTGAGTCAGCCTCTTCTGGTTACCGTTGCACAATCACTTTTTTTGTCAAAATTTCGCTGCCCGATACCAATTGAATGGTATACAATCCTGGCGCCCACGTTCTGGTGTCCAACGCTGCACGAACCGCTCCGGGGAGGGGTGCCAGGCGCTGCATGCATCGGCCGTCGGCCGCAAGGGCCCGGATTTCGCGCACAACGATTTGTTCAAATACCAGGGTTAATTTGTCTGTGGCCGGATTGGGGAAAAGTTGCCAGTCGTTGATTTCGGGATTCAGGGTTGCCACTACCTGACAGACATCCTGAAACCCATTGTCGAAAATGGCCTGCACCGCCTGGATGTTATCCCGCATACTGCCAAGGTTGCAAGGTAAGGGCGGATTGAAGTGGGTAATCCAGGCAGTATGGAGCTCCACCGGCACGCCCGGCTCCAGGCGACCGATTTTGGTGGATGGCAGTACCCGCCAATCTCCCTCAGGCGGATTAGCGGAACAGGCGCTCCAACCATCCGGATCGGCCGGATCGTCGGGAAAAATAAATTCAGAGGGCTGTCCGCTAAAATTTCCGCTTAAAGCTTGATAAAACGCTATTGGGCCCGTTGGACCATTCGGCGATTGCCCGGGGCCTCCACCGGACTGAAATCCAAATACAGAAGACAGGGTTCTGTTCAAATAGGTGGCAGACTGAACAGGCGCATTCCCCGGAAAGCTGTTGTTGTCACCTGCCGGAGGGCAAAAATTATTCAGGTCGCCGTCAATGGTATCTCTATTGTAAGCGTAAAACGTATTCAGTTCGGGTACCGTGCCCGGGTAGTCATCATGTTGGCAACCAATGTCAAAATCCGTCCAGATCGCCATATAAGTGGAGTCCAGCGCTGCATCACTTTTAAGGATCACCCTGTGTGTTGTAAACAGCGTATTGTTGATGGGTGTCGGCCCCGGACAGCTAAACCCCCAGGCCATTTGTTGTACCTCCACTTGCAACGGCTCCCCCCAGCTATTGTAATGAGCACTGCCGGCACCTTCATCGTTGTACACCCACCAATAAAACTCCGTGGGGACAAACGAATCTTTGTCTTCCAGGCGCATGCAGGGATAATCCCCGACCAAAGGATCGTAAAGGCCATTGTTGTCGGAGTCTACAAATGGCGCGAGCGACTGATCCGGCAGGGTAAAGCCATTGACCAACGCAAAATAGGGATTGCCCCTGCCCGGCCATCCCATAATGTCCGGAAATTGTGTCATCGCCTGGGGAGGATTGCCGGCCAAATCGGGAAGTGCTGTCAAAAAAGCATCCACATCCTGGGCCCGCCCCCGAAAGAAGCGATCCCATTGGGCACAGGCATCCGCATTCGTGGTGCCGTCCGTATTCAACGGCCCGGGCCAAAACTCTGCATTACCATCAGTTCGATAATCTACAGTGGCCAACTTCAGCGTAGTATCTGGACCTATTCCCCCTATCCACAAACCGGCCAAAAAGATGGTCGAGGGGTTGTCCTGACCGGAGACATACCCTGGAAAGTACATGGACTCACGCAAATCCCAAAACATGTCTCCCCCCGTGAGCAGGCGAGCCCTGATGTTGTTGGCGTGAATGTCGGCCTGGGCCGAAGGTTCGCCGCATACCTGTGCGTTTGCGCCTTGCAGGTAAAAAACGACGGATACGAGTAGTAATGCGTTTTTGTTCATTTTGAAAATTTTAAATGAAAATGGAACAGCGCAAAACACAGAAAAGGGCTCGTATCGTAATTGACTGCTTATGTCAATTAAGCATCGGTACAAAGTTAGTTACCTTGTTGGAAAATTCGTCCTACGAGTATACTCGTAGGACGAATTTTTTTACTACTTCACCGCCACCACAGCCGGCGGTGTCCAGGTCCTGTCCAGCATGCCCGGTTTGGGCCAGTAAACGCGCATCAGGAGGTTGAAGGGCCCGGTAGGGGCAGGCAGCCAGTTGGACTCCTTGTCTTTGCCCGGGTTGTCGTGCTGGATGTATATTTCTACAGAGCCGTCCGCATTGGTTTTCAGGTTGCTCCGGTCGCCGACGGCATAGCGGTTGATGGGGTTATCGATAAAATACCCGTCCGCATCGTACAGGGTAATCGACCAGAAAGCGTTGGCCGGGGGCGTTTGTCCTTTCTCAAAACGCAGGGTATACCGTTTACTCCCGGTCAGCTCTTTTCCCTCCTGGTCGTAGAAGCAGTTGGGGTAAATGGCGTCTTCCCTGAGGTTGGCCCCCAACCCGAAAAAGGCAACAGCAGCCCGGCTGAGATAGTCCGTGCCGTAAGTGCCGATGACCTTGGGGCCGGGGTTCCAGCCGTTGATCAATTCTGCAGCCGATGTATTCGCTTTTTCCAGACCAGACAGTACCTGCCCCGGAAGGGCGGTCATGGCCTTTTTTAAACCATCGGAATAGGCGCTCACGTCGAATGTTTTACCGGGACCAACGCCCAGGGCGGCAAACTGACGGAGGGCTTCCTGGTCGGCCTCCGGGGGCGGGTTGCGGGCCATGAGCTGGTTCACGTAGTTGAAATACTCGTTTATCGGCATGTTCCGGACAATGGTATTGGGATCGCCTGCGGGCACGGCGGAATCCGTTGGCGCCGGATCGGCCGTACGGGCTTTGCCGCGGGCACTCAGGGGCGTAAGGGTGTACTGTTTTTGCAGGGGCGCTACCACCTTGGCGCCGTCTTCCTTGCTGTTCACCTGGGTTCTGCCGATGATCCAGACCATATTGGTGGGCGACTTGATCTGCTGCATGCCATCGGGAATAGCGCCTGTCCATTGGGGGCCGCTGATGAGGAAAGTCCCTGCCTTGTTGCCGGTGGTTCGCGTGCCGGGTGAGGCAAATACGTTCGAATAGGCGTCCAGCATGGGCATCATGTAATACCGGCCGCCGGTATTCGGAACAGACAGGACGACGGGTTCCTGCTCCAGATCCAGCCAGGCTATGGAGTAATAGGTATCGTTGTTGGGCCGAACGACCTCCTTGAAGGAGGCATCCGGGAAAAAGGCATTGTGATAAAACTGATTCAAAGGCGCATAGAGGCCGTTGCCTTCTTTTTTGGCGGTGGACTGTCGCCGCGTGATGTCCATGAGCACCAAAGGCAGTCCGTACATATAGGCCGTGGCAGCGCTTTTCAGAAGGGTGGAATCGGATCCGGAAAGTCCGGCCTGGCGTGTGGCGGCGTCGCCCGCAGCCGGTTGGTCCTGGCGGCAGGCAAAAACCAGCATTGTCAGGATGATGAAAAAAAAGAAAAGTTTTGGATGCATGACTGAATGACTGGGTTTTACGATATATTTTAATGGTTGGAATGCGCCCGTTTTCAGATGAACCGTCGGCAATTGAATCGGACATCCAAAGGTAAACAGTTGGAATGAATTCAAGATTACCCTGCTGTTAATACGACTATTCGCGTAGTCCGAATTTCCACAGCTGGGGCATACCCGCCAAACTATCCCGGGCCAATTGCCGAATGAGGGCCTCATTCGTGTGTTGGCCTTTCACCCGTATGTCCAGTAACTGCGGTTCGTTGATGGGCTTGCCTATCTGTGACACAATAAACACGGTCGCCTCGGCAGCATATCCATGCATGACGATCTCCCGGCTGAGTGCATGGGCGAACCGATTGTAGATTTTGCCAACGTGACTAATCGGGTTTTTTCCGGCCACCGCTTCCAGGCTCATGGGTCGGTAGGGCGTGATGAGGCCGTTGATTCGGTTGCCTCGACCAACCTGCCCGTCATCGCCGCCCTCTGCGCTGGTGCCCGTAACCGTGAGGTATACGCTGCCGGCGTCGTAGTCGTCTGCAGTGTTCACCGCAATGGTGGCATGGTGCAGGTCCAGCGTATCGCGCAGGTATTGGGCGATTGAAGTCAGCTGGTTCCGGTAGTCGTCCACACCGGACAAAAAGCGGTCGACCATTGCGATGGCTATGGTGAATTGCGGTGCCTGGGCATCCTGAACACCCATCACCTTGATGTCCTCACCCAGGCTGGGGAAGCGCCCCTGGGTTTCCTTGCTGTTTAACAGTCGGCCTATGGACAGCACCTGCTGTTCCAGCGGGGTGAACGGAAAAAAACCTACGCCGAAAGAAGTGTCGTTGGAAAGGGGAACGTCGCCGCGGCCGAAGCGCCGGAACAGGTCCACCAGATCGGCACTGCCACTGCGAATCTTCGGGATGATGCGTATGTGCCGGTCTGGATCCACAAAACGCATGTGCTCGCGAAGCCATCGCCTGGCGGTTTCGACGGCGATTTCACCGACAGGAACGTCCTTGTCACCAACTCGGGTGGTGGCCCTGCCCGCCAGATAGAGCTCCATCGGGGCTGTCACCATACCCCCGCCAAATTTGGGTAACGCGCTCCCGCCAACCAGCAGGGCCTTATCGACGTTGTGGTGCAAAACACTGCCGAATGCTTCGAGGTAATACCGGGATAACGCGACCGAAACGGCCTCCGCCACTTCATCGCAAATGGTATCGGGATGGCCGATTCCTTTGTGCTCGGCTATTTCGGTACCGGCCGTTTCGAGTGGGCTTTGAACGCGGATCATAGCGGTTTGGATGCAGCGAAAACAAGCGTTGGTTTCTATGGGTGAAGATGGGTGTTTTTTTATAAAAAATCTCCCCTGTAGTTTATTTTGAAGGGTGATTGATCAGCGATATGGCAAAATGGGCTTTTTTCGTGCCGGACAAGCCCGCCGTCGGTATATCCGGCATTTTTTGGCCAAATAAGCATTAGCTAGGCCCGCTACGCATGCGTTGGGCGCCCGTTCAGTTTGGTAATTACCCGCATTGACCAGGAAGTCAACCGGTCATCGCAAAACAATTCGCGTACCTGCCGGACCGTCGTACAAACTGCTGTCTCCATATCGGAAAATACTGGCGACGTACAGCAGGGCCGTTATTTGTGGAAAAACCAGCAGAATCCACACCCATACAGGCGTATTATTTCCGGCTGAGCCATAAAAAACGACCCAGTGAACACCCATGTGCGCTACCTCCCAGGGTAAAAACTTCAGCACATTCCGCAAAAGAACATTTCCTGCCTTGTGCGTATGCTGGTTTCCAACGGCAATTCCCATACGTCTTTTTCCGAGGGTGCCCCGATACGTACTCCGTTCGCTTAGATAAAAGTAAAAAAACACCGGCAGGGTCAAAGTGGTGAAACCGATCAATTGCCCGATGACCGGGGAGAGGGCTGTCATCTCAATCCGAAACACATGCCGGACAATTTGCGTCAGGCAATAAATCACCAATGCGTACGCCAAAATGAGCAGGTAGTCGAGCAGGAACGCCCACAACCGCTTGATCACCAAAGGATGTATGTTTTTCTGGAAAATGGACAACGGAGTTGTTTTAAAAATGGATTTAAAAATGCTCGCCCAAATCGGCGCATCCTTCGCCCTCACTCCTCCGCGGCCATCTCCAAAATCACATTTCCCGTTTTCTGCCCTGAATGCACATACGCAAATGCCTCGCGTATCTGTTCCAGCGGGTACGTCCGGTCGATGAGCGGCCGGAACTTGCCCGCCTCGATGAGGCTGCAGATGTGTCGCAGGGAGCCTTTGATGTCCACAGGGATGGGGAAAGCGACCTTTTTGGGGCCCATAAACGGCGACAGCAGGGGCAAGTACACGTTTTCGGCGCGGGGGCCCAGTTCACTGGACATGTACACCCCGCCGCTTTCCCGGAGCAGTTTTTTGCACACGCCGAACTCGCTTTTGCCCACCGCGTCGAGCACGGCATCGTAGCGTTCTGAGTCCTGGGTAAAGTCTTCGCGCTCATAGTCCACCACCTTGTCCGGACCCAGGGCGCGCACTGTTTCCATGTTTTTGGTGTTGCACACCGCGGTCACGTAAAGCCCGGCCGCTTTGAGGATTTGCACCGCTGCCGACCCGATGGCCCCGGTAGCGCCGTACACAAGCACTTGCTTTGCGCCGCGTTTTTGAATGGCCCTGGCGTAATTATAAGCGTAGTGGGCGCCTTCGATGCTGGCGGCGGCCTCGGGGTAGGAGCGTCCGGCGGGGATGAGTGCCACGGGCCTGTCTTCCGCCAGGGTCATGTACTCGGCGTGGGAGGGCAGGCCGTTGTCGTCGAAGCCAAAGACGCGGTCTCCAGGCTTGAAAGCGGTCACCCGGGCGCCCACTGCCTCGACCCGGCCGGCGAAATCCGTACCGGTGGTCGCGTGCCGGGGCCTGGTGAGTCCGGTGAAAAACCGGAACACAAAAGGCGCTCCCCACAGCACGCCGCAATCGGTGCGGTTTACGGTGGTGGCATGCACGCGAATAAGCAACTCATTGTCTTTGGGTGTGGGCTTGGGCACCTCCCGGACGTCGAGCACTTCGGGTGGGCCGTACTGGGTGCGAATGGCTGCTTTCATGTTATTGGTTTGTTTACCGGCTACTTCGCCCGAATGGCTTCCACCGGATCCATACGGCTGGCTTGCAATGCAGGAATCATACCGGAGATCACGCCCACCGCGACCGAGGTGAGCACGCCGATGATCATGTTGTTCCAGGAAAGGAATATTTCAAAGTCGATCGCCTTGGTGATGATGTAGGCGCCGGCCCAGATGAACAGCAGCCCGAAGGCGCCACCCACGAGGCAGAGCACCACGGCCTCGATGAGGATCTCCAGCAGGATGAACCAGCGCTTGGCGCCCAGGGCCATTTTGATGCCGATGATGTTGGTGCGCTCCTTGACAGACACGAACATGATGTTGGCCACCGAAAACATGCCCACCAGCAAGGCGAAAATGCCGATGATGAAGCCGGCGATGTTGATGGTCTGGAAGATGTTGTCGAACAGTCCGCTAAGTATGCTCAGGGTGTTGAGCGCAAAATTGTTTTCCTCGCGTGGCCTGAGCCTGCGCTCGGCGCGCATGACGCCGGTGATCTCGTCCTTCATGTCGTCCAACGCCACCCCCGGGGCGGCCTTCACGAGAATGCTGGTGCGCTCAAACTGCCCCTTGCGGCGTATGCTGAACCCCCGGCGTGCCAGGGTGTAGCTCACCAGCGCGCCGTTGTCGAAGTTGAAAGGCTTGAGGATGTCCTTGCCCGATTCCTTGAGCACGCCGATCACGCGCAGTTTTCGGCCGCCGACGTTGACCATTTTATCCACCGGATCGATGCCTTCGCCGAACAGGCCATCGGCGATCTTGGCGCCGAGGATGATCACGTCCGAACCGTTTTGGTACTCCAGCGGGGAGAAGTAGCGACCGCCGCTGAATTCAAGTCCGAAGAGGTCGTAGCAGTCTTCGGTGATGCCCAAAATAAACACATTTTCCGTGCTGGAGGAGCGCCACTTCAGCGTTTTCATGCCCAGGAACTGCCAGTATCCGATTTTGGAAGCGCTTTTCAGCCGCTCAACCAGTGCCTCGTACTCGCCAAAAGAAAAATTGGGCCGCCGCATCCACTTCCAGTAGTTGGCGCCGGGGTCTTCACCCCAGGAGAATTTCTCGACGTAGATCACGTCCTCGCCCAGCTTTTGCAGGCTGCCCCGGATGTTGGCCTCCAGGCTGTCCACCGCGCTTTTGACACCGATGATGCAAAAAATGCCGATGGTGACCCCCAGGATCGACAGGAAGGAACGCAGCTTATTGGCCATGAGCTGCTGCCAGGCCTGGGCGGCGCCCTCGCTGATGATCCGGAAAAAATGCTGGAGGTTGGTCATCATGGTGCGGTAAAATTTGCGTCAAAGATGCGCAAAGCGGCGACAGAAGGGCAAATGATTCGATCAAAGCGGCGATTTGGTGGATGAAGGGTTGGGTCTGCCGCCCGAATAACCCCAAAAACACCTATTTTTGCCCAAAACATTCAACGTGTCCAAACCCAGCAAAAACAAATCCGCCGGTGGGTTCGTTTTTTCCACCGATCCTGATTTCAGGCTACCCGACAACGACGACATGCCCACCCATACGCCGCCGCCCGCCCAACAAAATTTGCGCATCTGGCTGGACCGCCTCAAAGGCAATAAAGAAGCTACCGTTATTCGCGGCTTTGCCGGGGCCGACACCGACCTGGCCGAACTCGCCCGTGTGCTGAAAAGCAAGTGCGCTACCGGGGGCAACGCCAAGGAGGGCGAGATCATCCTTCAGGGTGACCACCGCGACAAGGTGCTCAAGCTGCTCCTCGAACAAGGCTACGCCAAAACCAAAAAAGCGGGCGGCTAGCACGGCCCGACCGTTGTCCTGAAAAAATTATGCACACCCTGCGCATCTCCATCCTGCTGCTGGCCGCCCTGCTGGTCGTCTCCTGCCATTCGCCGAAGCAGACAGCGTCGTCGCCCGGCAAGCCCATCACCCCCGGCGCCGGCAAACCCGTGCCGGCCAGGCCTCCGGTGGATACCGTGGTGTGGAAGCCCGGCGCCCGGCCCGCGCCTCCCGAGCGCCCGGCCAACACCGCCGGGCCTTACCGCATCGCACTGGTGCTGCCGTTTCTCACCAACCAGTTCAACGAGGGCGCCGTTCCGGACAAAAGCACGCTGGCCCTGCAGTTTTATGGGGGCGCCCGCCTGGCCGCCGAGGAATTGTCGCGCCAGGGCGGCCCCGACCTGAAGATCGATGTGGTGGACTCCCAGCTCAGCGACGCCGAATTCCAGTCGGCCATGCGCAACCCACTGCTCGCCGATGCTCAGGTGATCATCGGCCCTTTTCGGCCCACACACGTGAGCCTGCTGGCGCCCCAGGCCAGAAGCCGCCGCCAGATTGTATTGTCGCCCGAAACGCCCAATAGCGACCTGGTGAGCGACTTTCCCGACTTTTTGCAGTGCAAACCGTCGTTGCGCGCCCACTGCGAAGCCATTGTAGAACACGTTTTGCGCAAATACACATCGGCAGACGTCACGCTGGTTTGCAAACAAAAAGAAACCGAACGCCTGACCTATTTCCAGAATGTGCTCCGAAAAAAGGGGCTGCCTGCCTTTCGCGAGTGGATAGTGCCGGACAACACCGCCAGTGTCTCCGACGCCGACCTGCGCAGCCGCCTGAAGCCCGGAAAAACGAGTGTGTTCATCGTGCCCAGCTGGGCCAGTCAGGACTTTATCAACACGTTCCTGCGCAAACTTAAAGACGAAAATGCACCGGTAACGGTGTACGGTATGCCGCAGTGGGCCGATTTTGAAAACATCGAGCCGGAGTTTTTTTTCGATAACAACGTGCATATTCCCCAGGCCGCATACATCGATTACAACCGCCCCGAAGTGGTCGCCTTCCAAAAGGCGTTTTTTGATGCTTATGGCACCATACCCGACGCGTATGCGTTCAACGGGTACGACATCACCCTGTTTGCCGGACGCATGCTTCGGCAATACGGGCTTTCTTTTCCCGAAAAACAAGACCGCGCCGATTTTACCGGACTGCACACCCGCATGCGCTTCCGGCCCGTCGGCGCGGCAACCCCCGAAACCCGCTCCTTTGATTACCTGGAGAATTCTTTTGTCCACATCCTCCGGTTCAACCGGTTCGGCTATGCGCCGGCCGACTAAACCCAACGCCATTGACCGCAGAACGAGAAAAAAAAATACGGGATGTCATCCGCCGCTCTCAGCCCGATCTGACCGTGGTGCTGGAAAATATTTTTGATCCGCTGAACGTCAGCGCCATCATGCGCTCCTGCGACGCCGTTGGGGTGCGCGAACTTTTTGTCGTGTACACCCGCGATTACTTGCAGCGCCGTGGGCTCAAGTTGGGCAAAAAAACATCCGCAGGCACCTTCAAATGGATCGACGTGTACGTGTTCGACAACCTGCAGGAGTGTTTCAGCCGGGTGCGCGAGCGCTATCAGCGCATCCTGGCCACCCACCTGTATGCCGACAGCCCCTCGGTGTACGCGCTCGACCTGGCCAGGCCCACGGCCTTGCTTTTCGGCAATGAAGATGAGGGCATCAGCCCGGAGGCCCTGGCGATGTCCGACGGCAATTTTATCATCCCCCAGATGGGTTTCGCTGAAAGCCTGAACATCAGTGTAGCCTGCGCCGTCACCCTCTACGAAGCCTGTCGCCAACGCTTCGCCCAGGGGGCTTACGACCAATATCCCAAACTGAATGCCGAACAGCAGGACATGCTCTTTCAGCGATGGACGGCCATGTTGCGCGACCGGGACAACAACCCGCAGGAGGCCATCCAAATTGACATTGATTCGCCACCCATCCCGCCGGTTTTTGTAGAACGAGACCCCCAAGCGCCTGAAAAAAAGCCCGTTCGCCCTTCACCGATAACCCGTTATGACCTGTAAGACAGGCCATCCAGCACCCTAACCACTACATTAGAAAAATCGGTACTCCCACATGCCATTGCCCGACATCACCCTCGTCATCCCCCTGAAGAACGAAGCAGAAAGCCTGCCCGAACTGGAAGCCTGGATACGCCGGGTCGCGACGGAACACCGGTACGCATACGAGATCATTTTTGTTGATGACGGCAGCACCGACGGCTCCTGGAAGGTCATTCAGCAGCTCCAGGCCACCAACCCCAACGTGCGCGGCATCAAATTCAGGCGCAACTACGGCAAGTCGGCCGCCCTGCACACCGGCTTTCAGGCGGCGACGGGCCGGGTAGTGATCACCATGGATGCCGACCTGCAGGACAGTCCCGACGAGATCCCCGAACTGTATCGGATGATTGTCGAGGACGGCTTCGACGTGGTCAGCGGCTGGAAAAAGGTGCGGCACGACCCGGCCAGTAAAACCGTGCCTACCAAGCTCTACAATGCCGTCACGCGCCTGGTGAGCGGCATCCCGCTACACGACTTCAACTGCGGGCTCAAATCCTACCGGCAGGAGGTCGTCAAGGGCATTGAGGTGTACGGGGAGATGCACCGGTACATACCCGTCATCGCCAAAATGGCGGGCTTCACCCAGATCGGCGAGAAGGTGGTGGAGCACCGGCCCCGCAAATACGGCGCCTCGAAATTCGGCCTCGAACGCTTTCTGAACGGTTTTCTTGACCTGGCCACCATCACCTTCGTGGGCCGGTTTAGCAAACGGCCGATGCACTTCTTCGGGCCGCTCGGCATCCTGAGCGTGCTGACTGGCGTGGGCATTTTGATCTATCTCAGCGTTTCCAAACTCTTTTATCAACAATGGGGCATCACGGACCGACCGCTGTTTTATCTGGGCATTCTTGCGCTCATCGTCGGATCCCAGCTTTTCCTGACCGGGTTCCTCGCCGAACTGATCTCCCGGAACTCCTCGACGCGGAATACGTATTTGATTGAACATGAAATATGATGGTCCACCCATTCCCCATTCCCCATTCCCCGGTGACCTTATTTGACACTCGACACTCGACATTCGCCACTCGATGAAGCTTTTATTGCTCTCGCCCGCACACCCGCTTCGCGGCGGCATTGCCGCTTCGTCCGAACGCCTGGCCCAGGAGTTCACCGGCATGGGCCATGCGGTGGTCGTGTACAGTTTTTCCTTGCAATACCCCCGCTGGCTGTTTCCGGGCAAGACCCAATACACCCGCGACCCGGCGCCGCAGGGTTTGGTCATCAAGACCCGGCTCAACTCGGTCAACCCGTTCAACTGGCCGGTTGTGGGCCGGGAGATGCGGCGGGAGCGCGCCGATCGGATAGTGGCGCGGTTCTGGCTGCCGTTTATGGCGATGAGCACGGGCACGGCCTTGCGTTTTGCCGGTGGTGAGGCGCCGGTCACCGGGCTGGTGGACAACTTTATTCCCCACGAAAAACGCCCGGGCGACGCGCTGCTGGCCCGCTATTTTGCCGGCGCCTGCACCGACTTTGTGGCCATGTCGCGCAGCGTGCAGGCCGATCTGCAGGCCGCCACCGGCAAGCCGGTGGGATACGCCCCCCATCCGGTGTACGACATCTACGGCGAGGCTTTTGCGTCGGCGGAGGCCCGCAGGCAGTTGAACCTGCCGCCGGACAAGCCCCTGGTGCTGTTTTTCGGCCTCATCCGAACGTACAAAGGCCTCGACCTGCTGCTCGACGCAATGCCGCACTGTCCGGACGTACACGTAGTGGTGGCTGGAGAGCCCTATGGCGACTGGGCGCCATACCAGTCGATCATCGACCGACACGGGTTGTCGGCGCGTGTGCACCTTTTCCTCGATTTTGTGCCCAACCAGCAGGTGGCGGCGTTCTTTTCGGCGACCGACCTGGTGGTGCAACCCTACCGGAGCGCCACACAAAGCGGCATCTCCCAGATCGCCTGCCATTTTGAAAAGCCGATGGTGGTCACCGACGTTGGCGGCTTGCCGGAGACGGTGACCGACGGAAAAACGGGTTACGTGGTGCCGGCAGACCCTGTGGCCATCGCCGGCGCCATCCGAACATTTTTTGGAGCCCCTCCGCCGGACATGCCCGAAGCGCTGCTGAACGCAAAAGCCCGCTTCAGCTGGCGCAATCTGGCGCAAACATTACTCGGCGAAAAATAAGGTTTGTTACAAACCATTTCCGTGCGTAATTTTACCCTGAACATCCACCAAAACAAACGTAAACCCATGTACAATCGCCGTTCACGTGGCATTAGCCCGGTCATTCTGGTTGCTCTGGTGATGGCCGGGGCCGCCCTTTTTCGCTATTGCGCCAACTCTTCCGTAAATGAAATCACTGGAGAAAAACAACACATCTCCCTGAGTCCCGAACAAGAGATCGCCATGGGCTTGCAAAGCGCCCCGCAGATGGCGGCCGAGTTCGGCGGACTGAGCAGAAACCCGCAGGCGACCGCCCTTGTGCAAAAAGTAGGCACGGCAATCGTCCAAAATTCAACCGCCGCCAAAACCCCTTACCGCTATAATTTTCACCTGCTCGCCGACCCGGCAACCGTAAACGCCTTTGCCCTGCCGGGCGGGCAAATCTTCATCACCGAGGGGCTGCTCAAGCGCCTGGACACCGAAGACCAGCTCGCCGGTGTACTGGGGCACGAAGTCGGGCACGTGGTGGCCCGCCACAGCGCCGAAAAGCTGGCGCAAATGGAACTGGCCCAGGGACTCACCGGCGCCGTTACCATGGCCACCTACGATCCAGGCGGAATCAATTCAGGGGCCTACATCGCCCAGGCCGTGTCCAATATGCTCCAGCTGAAATACGGACGCGACCAGGAACTGCAGAGCGACGACCTCGGCGTGCGCTTTATGCTCGAAGCCGGTTACGAGCCGGAAGCGCTTATAGACGTGATGGCCATACTCGCCGAAGCCTCCGGTCCTAACCAGACGCCTGAGTTTCAGAGTACACACCCCAGCCCGGAAAACAGGGCGGAACAGATAAGGAAGGCGATTGAAAAGTACCGAAAATGACGAATGTCGAATGTCGAGTGTCGAGTGTCGAGTGTCGAGTGTCGAATACCTTGTACGCTTAATTATCTCGGATAACCAAGCGTACTCGACACTCGACATTCGACACTCGACATTCGGCATTCGACACTCGTCACTCGTCTTAGTTTTTCCGGTCAATGATCAATTTTACCGGCCGGTTCGCCAGATCCCAGGCGGTGTAGAACGCCAGTTGAGCCCGTTTGGCCAGGGCGTCGAAGTTGATCTTGTCGGGCGTATCGGTGGGTTTATGGTAATCGGGGTGGGTACCGTTGAAATAAAAAATGGCCGGGATGCCCTGCAGTGCGAAGTTGTAGTGGTCGGAACGTTCGTAGAAGTGGTTGGGGTCGGCGGGGTCGTTGAAGCGGTAATCGAGCGTCAGTTTGGTGTAAGTGTTGTTGGCGTCCTCATTGATGTTGTGCAAATCGGAGCTCATGCGGTCGGATCCGATCACATAAATGTAGTCCGGATTGGCGGCGTGTTCGGCATCCACGCGGCCGATCATGTCGATGTTGACGTTGGCGATTGTGCTTTTCAAGGGGAAAAGCGGGAAATCAACGTAAAACTGGGAACCCAACAGCCCTTTTTCCTCACCGCTGACCAGCATACATACCACGCTTCGCTTGGGGCCAACCCCTTTTTTGCGCGCCTCGGCGAATGCCTGGGCAATTTCGATGACACCTGAGGTGCCGGATGCGTTATCGTCGGCGCCGTAGTAGATCACGCTGTCCACCTGGCCAAGGTGGTCGTAGTGGGCGGTGATGATCACATATTCGTTTTTGAGCACCGGATCGGAGCCTTCGATGAAGCCGACAACGTTGGAGCCTTCCAGCCGCTGCAGGTCTTTTTCCATGGTCACCGACAGGCTTGTTTTGGCGGATACCGGTTTGTATTTGCCCTTGGATAACAACGCCTGACGCGCCTCTTCCACTTTGGCAGCTTTTTTACCCAGGATTGCGGCGGCCATTTCAGGTGTGATGAACAGGCTGTTGACGTAATCTTTTTTCACCGCTTCGGGGTCGCTGGTGGTGGGTGTCCAGCGGCGTGCGCTGAGGTCGCGCCGGTTTTTTTGCACGTTTTCCGAGAGCGCAGGGTCGATGATCAGGCAGAGGACAGCGCCTTTTTCCTTGGCGAGGCGCACCTTGCGGCGCCAGTCGATGGCCCATTTGGAGCGGTCCATGTTGCCGGTGATGACCGAGCGTCCGGCGTCGTCAAGCGGTTCCCCGTCGTAGAACACCACCGTTTTTCCGCGTACGTCTGTGCCGGCGTAGTTGTCGAATCCGGGTTCCTGGATGCCGTAGCCGACAAACACGACCTCCTTGATGGCCATCTTCGGCAGGGAGGGGTTAAAGGTCGGGAAGGCGTAATAGTCGGTGCGGTCTTTGAAGGTCGTTTCGCCCGCAGCCACCGCAAGGTCTTTCCAGGGTTCTTTTTGCAGGGTGATCCTTTGAAAGTAGGTTCCGTTGTCGGCCTTGGGCGGAAGGCCCATGGCCTTGAACTGGTCGGCAATGAATTCGGCCGCCTTGCGCTGGCCCTCCTCGCCCGTCTCTCGACCGCCCAGGGCATCGCTCGTCAGGGTCAGGAGCAGGGCCTGTGCGTCGGCTGCGGTGATGGTGGCGCCGAACGGGGCGGCGTCGGGCAGCGAATATTCTTTTACCCGTGGTTTGGGCGGTTTGGCGGGAACAATGCGCTGGTAATAACTTCCGGAGGTGTCGGATTGGGCTGTTGCCCCTTCAAGGATCAGTAAAAGGATCAATGAGGCGTTGAGTCGGTACATCTTCATGCTGGATAGACACTGGTGTAAAAAACGGTGCGAGTTACGCAATAACCGCCAATGTTCAAAATTATTGTCGAGGGCAGGTGTTCAGGCAACCGGAAGTTGGCAAACAAACTCAGCTCCCTTTCCGGGCGTGCTGTGCACCTGAATGCGGCCGCCCTGCGCTTCCAGGAAATCCCGCGCGATCGACAAGCCGATACCCGCGCCCTCCTTGCCCATTCCGTATGGCGCCCGGAAAAAGCGGTCGAAAATGCGGTCGATGAATTGCGGATCAATGCCGGGGCCCTGATCCCTGACGGCAAACGACACAAAATCGCCCTCTTTTTTGACCGAGAGGTAAATGGAGCTGCCTTCGGGAGAAAACTTGATGGCATTGGTGAGCAGGTTAATCATCACCCAAGTTGTTTTTTCGGCATCCACGCGCACCATCGGCAGATCATTCTCTTTTTCAATGTGCAATGCCAGCTTTTTTTCGCGGAGCGCAACCTCGACGGACGACTCGGTATGCTCCAGAATGAAATCGGCGGTCGTCGGCGTCATGTTCAGGCGCAGGTTGCCGCTTTCCACCTGGGCCAGGTCCAGCAGCTCGCCGGTGATGCGTTGCAGGCGCGACAGGTCGCTGCGCATTTGTTGCACCAGCAGCTTTTGTTCCTCGTTGGTATTGCCCACGCGGTCGTCGTTCAGCAGGCGAAGCGACATTTGCAGGGCGGCAATGGGTGTTTTTAACTCGTGGGAAATGGTGGCGATGAAGTTGGTTTTGGCTTCGTCGAGTGCCCGGTAAGGGGTTACATTTTTCAACAGGATGACCTTGCCCAGAAAATGTTTGTCGCTCTCCACCGCCTGGATTTCAGGCTTGAACCAGCATTCCTTGTTGTCCAGCACGATGTTCAGTTCCTTGGGTTCCTCCGAGCGCATGAGGCGCCGCAACAGATCGTTGTGCAAGGCGAGCTCCAGCGCATTTTGGCCCAACAGCGTGGCGGCTTTCAGACCAAGCAGTTTTTCCATGACGGGGTTAACGAACAGCACTTGCTGGTGTTCGTCGACGCCAATGACGGCGTCTTGCAGCCCGTCGATGATGGCTTCAATCCGTTTTTTCTCGAACAACACCCTGGCCCAGTTGCTGTGCTCCCAAAAATCGAGTTTTTGCGCCATTTCATTAAAGGCAGCGGCCAGCTCACCCAACTCGTCGTGCCCCCGGACTTCCACCCGTGTGCTGTAGTCCTGATGCAGGATCCGGCGGATACCATCGCGCAATTTGGTCAGGGGCTCGCTGATGTACGTGGGCAGGTTCAACAGGAAGCTGAACAGCAGCAGCACCATCAGGGTGGAGATGGCTACGATCCATTGGTAAACCGATTCGCCTTGCCGGCGCGCCGTCTCGCTTTTGGAAACAATGGCCGCCTGGTTCAGATCCAACACCCGATGCAAGCCCTCCCGGATCCGTGCATCGTATACGTTCTTTTCTGGCGCAGACGCATTTTTTAGGGCGGCAAAGGCGTCGGCAATCGATTGGGTGATCACTTCCTCGTCAGGCTCCGTGATGTTATGCTGCTGCCTGTCCAAGGCCATGGCAAACAGCGGGAAGGAATCCTGGTCGAGGGCCTTGAACATATCTTGCACGTACTCGATGCTGTCGTAGTTGTCCTCCAGAATGATTCGGGTGGCCCCGTTCAGGTAGTGAATGCTCCAGGCGCCCAGCGTGGCCACCAGCACGACGGCGGCGAAGAACAAGCCGAAGGCAAGGGCTAATTTGTATCTTAGTCGCATAATAAAAAGGTTAGGACAGGATGATGAGATCAATGTCCGAGCTGGTCAGTTTCTTCAGCAGCCGGTTAAATTCGCCACCCGCCAACAGGATGCGCCAGATAGATAAATGCGGCTTACCAATGCAAATGGTTGTTACCTGTCGGTTTTCAGCAACATCGATGATGGTTTGGGCAATGTCGGGGCTTTTCACCTGAATCACTTCAGCGCCCAGTTCGGTGGCGGTTTTGAAGTTATTGATCAAATGGCGCTGGGCTGCTAGCGAAATGGAGTCGGCGTCTTCAGCCGGCGTTTGTACGTACAACACAAACCACTGGCTGTTGTAGTAATTGGCCAGGCGTGCTGTTTTCCGGATGATGTGGCGAGCCGTTTTTTCATTGCTGCTGATGCAGGCCATAAATCGCTCGATGCGCAACCCCGGGCTGGTGCGCGGCACCTCGCTCTCCACCTTGCGCTCCACCTGTGAGGCCACCTCGCGCAGGGCCAACTCACGGAGTTGCAGGATGTGCTCCGGCTTGAAAAAGTGCTGCAGGGCCTGCTCGACCTTGTCCGGCGCGTAAATTTTCCCTTCCCTGAGGCGGGCGATAAGCTCGTCGGAGGTCAGGTCGATGTTCACCACTTCGTCTGCTTGCCTCAGAACGCTGTCGGGTAACCGTTCCGACACTTCGACACCGGTGATGTCGCGCACGTCGCGATTCAGGCTTTCCAGGTGTTGGATGTTCACGGCAGAGATCACGTTGATGCCGGCATCAAGAAGTGCCAGCACATCCTGCCAGCGTTTTTCGTTTTGGCTGCCGGGAATGTTGGTGTGCGCCAGTTCATCCACGATTACAATGTCGGGCCGCAGGTTGAGGATGGCTTGCAGGTCCATCTCTTCCAGTTCTTTGCCTTTGTAAAAAGTGCGCCGGCGGGGAATAACGGTCAGCCCGTCCATGAGGGCTTCCGTTTCTTTTCGTCCGTGGGTTTCCACAAACCCAATCTGCACATTCACTCCATTGCGTTTGAGGGCGTGCGCTTCCTGCAGCATGCGGTATGTTTTTCCCACACCGGCGCTCATACCGATGTATATTTTGAATTTGCCCCTGCGGGAAAGCCGGATGAGCTCCAAAAAGTAATCGGGAGAAGGCATATGCCGGGTTTAAAAGGAGATCGCGATGGAAGTGGTCAGGCAAAAGTTGGCGTTCACCGCATCGCCATCGCTGACAAAAATAGCATCGTCGGCGCTGTTTAGCAAACGCCCTTCCACGCGCCAAAGTGCGTTGGGCAGCACAGCGCGGTCGTAATTGAGCGAGACGCCCGTAACGCCAAACCCGTTTGGCGTGCCGGTATTGATGATGACGCCGTTTTCGTCCGAAAAATATTCAAAACGCAGGGCGACGGCATCTTTGGCGGTGGGGGCGTACCGGACAATAACCACCGGTGTGTACCACACGTTCAGGTCGCTGTTTTCCGGACTTTTTTCCTCAAAGCCGACGTCGAGGTTGGCTGTCAGCTCCCAACGGTCGCTGAGTTGAAAAACCCCGTACAGGTTATTGTGGTACCGCATCTGGCGGGTGCTGTCGGGCTTGTCCGTGCCGATGAACGTGCTGTAATTGAGCAGCGTGCGCGAATTGGGCTTAAATTGCACCTGTGTGCCGAACGAGGGCAGGGAGTTGCCCGGCACCCGCTGGATGCGTTGCCAGCCATTGAGCGCCAGGCCGCTGAGCAGCCATTGTCCGTTGGGCGTATTGTAGGTAATCCGGGCGCCGGCCTCATAATACGGTGTGTTTTCCGCCACCATAGAACGGGTGAGTGTGCGGCAGTCCTTGCCGATGGCGCTTTCAAAACCGATGTGCGACGGGAAGATGCCGCCGTCGACCCACAGATCGCTGTTGTCGGAAATTTTTATGCCGGCATTCATTTCGTAGATGTTCTGCAAGACCCCGGGTTCGGCGGCGTAATTGGCATTCATGTAAGTGCCGGCGGCCAGGGCTGCGTTGGCGCGCAGGCGCCGGGCGCTGTAATTGGCTTTCAGCATGCCCAGGTTGACGTTGAACTCGTTGTGGCGATTGAACGAGTACAAAAACGATGGTCGGTTGCCGTCCTCCGGCTGGTTGAAATCATAAGCGTAGAAGGGTTCTATGTACCCGCCGAAGGTGAGTGTGGGCGCCGGTACCTCTTGGGCGACGAGCGGTAGGGCAGCACTGATTAGCGCTGCGAGGGTTATCAAATAAGGATTTTTCATGTTTGAAGAAAAAAATGGGTTAGCGGATGGCGGAAAGGTCATCAAGGGCTAGGTTGAGTGTCAGAACATGCACTTTCTCTGGTCCAAAAAGGCCAAGAATGGGTTTTTCCACGTGTTTTTCAACCAGCGCCCGCACCTGGTCTTCGGGAAGGTTTCGTACGGCGGCAATGCGCCCGGCCTGTACGCGGGCAGCCTGCGGTGAAATATGCGGGTCGAGCCCGGAGCCGGAAGCGGTCACCAGATCGGCCGGGATGTCGGATCTGTCCACACCCGGATGGTGCGCCGCAAAGGTGTCGATGCGGGCCTGTACCTGTGCGAGGTAGTCGGGGTTCGACGGGCCTTTGTTTGAACCGGCAGAGCCGGCGGCATGGTAAGCCACCGCCGAAGGGCGGGACCAAAAGTAGCGGTCGCTGTCGAATGCTTGTCCGACGTGGCTAAAATACGTTTTTTCCCCGTGCCGGATGACAAATCCGTTGCCTTGTTCAGGCGCCAGCCGGGCGACCAGCCAAACGCCTGCGGTGTACACGCCGGAGCACAACAGCAACAGCAGCACGGTGAGGATCATTGCGGGAATAATATGGTTGCGCATGGTGTTTTTCAGTTTTAACCGTTAGACAAAAAGACTCACCACCAGGTCGATGACCTTGATGCCCAGGAACGGCACCACCACCCCGCCCAGGCCGTAGATGAGCAGGTTGCGTTGGAGCAGGGCAGACGCGCCGATGGGCTTGTAGGCCACCCCTTTGAGTGCCAGCGGGATGAGCGCCGGGATGATGGCTGCGTTGAAAATGACGGCCGACAGGATGGCCGACTCCGGGGAGTGCAGGCGCATGATGTTGAGCGACTGCAGGGCCGGAATGGAGTGGATGAACAGGGCCGGCACGATGGCGAAGTACTTGGCCACGTCGTTTGCAATGGAGAACGTGGTGAGTGCACCTCGGGTCATGAGCAGCTGTTTGCCGATCTCCACCACTTCGATGAGCTTCGTAGGGTCGTTGTCGAGATCGACCATATTACCGGCTTCTTTGGCGGCCTGGGTACCCGAGTTCATGGCCACGCCGACGTCGGCCTGGGCGAGTGCGGGCGCATCGTTGGTCCCGTCGCCCATCATAGCCACCAGTTTGCCGCTTTCCTGTTCCTTGCGGATGTACGCCAGCTTGTCTTCCGGTGTGGCCTCGGCGATAAAATCGTCGACGCCGGCCTTTTCCGCGATGAAGCGGGCCGTCAGCGGGTTGTCGCCGGTTACCATCACTGTTTTTACACCCATGCGGTGCAGGCGCGCGAAACGCTCCTGTATGCCGGGCTTGATGATGTCCTGCAACTCCACCACGCCGAGTGCTTTGCCGTTTTCCGCCACCACCAATGGGGTGCCGCCGTTGGAGGAAATGGCGCGCACCCGGTCGTCGAGTACCTCGGGGAAAACGTGGCCGGAAGACTGAATCCAGCGCTTCATCGCGTCCACCGCCCCTTTGCGGATCTGTCGTCCGTCGGTCAGGTCGATCCCGCTGCTGCGTGTTTCGGCGGAGAACTTGATCTGCACGGCTCCGTTTGTGTCGAACTGATTCACGGGCAGCGCAGCAAGCTCGAGGATGGATTTCCCCTCCGGGGTCTCGTCGGCCAGAGAGCTCAACACGGCCGCTTCCACGAACGCGCGTTCATCGACCGCCGGTGCGGGATAAAAGTGCGTGGCCTTGCGGTTTCCGATGGTGATGGTGCCGGTTTTGTCGAGCAGCAGGGTGTCGATGTCGCCGGCAGTCTCCACCGCCTTGCCCGATTTGGTGATCACGTTGGCGCGCAGCGCCCGGTCCATGCCGGCAATGCCGATGGCCGACAGCAAACCCCCGATGGTGGTGGGAATGAGGCAAACAAATAGCGACACATACGCCGCCACAGAAATGGGCGTCTGTGCGTAATCGGCAAAAGGCTTGAGGGTTACACAGACGATCACGAACACGAGGGTGAATCCGGCGAGGAGGATGGTCAATGCGATTTCGTTTGGCGTTTTTTGACGCCTGGCGCCTTCCACCAGAGCGATCATTTTATCCAGAAAGCTTTCTCCCGGACGGGCGGTCACTTCGACCACGATCCGGTCGGACAACACCCTGGTGCCGCCGGTCACACTGGAGCGGTCGCCGCCGGCCTCCCGGATTACGGGGGCCGACTCCCCGGTGATGGCGCTTTCGTCAATGCTGGCCAGCCCCTCCACAATTTCGCCGTCGGCCGGCACAATATCGCCCGCCGCGCAGACAAAACGGTCGCCCTGTACGAGGTTTGCTGAGGCGGTGAGTATTTCAACACCGTCGGCTAGCAGGCGCCTGGCAGGGGTGTCTTTCCGTGTTTTCCGCAGGCTGTCGGCCTGTGCCTTGCCGCGTGCTTCGGCGAATGCTTCTGCAAAATTGGCAAACAACACGGTTAGTAATAATAAAATGAAAATGAACAGGTTGTAAACGGGGTGTCCCATAATGGCGCGCTCGCCTGTTCCCGTGGCCGACAAGATGGTCACGACCAGCATCACCAGGGTGCCGACCTCAACGGTGAACATGACCGGGTTGCGGATTAGTTGTGCCGGCGACAGTTTGACCACCGACTGCCGGAGACCTGTGCGAATCAGCTCAGGCTCGAAAAGTTTATTCGAATGTGGGTGTTTCATGGCAGTTTTGTCTTTTGAGTTGATTACATGGAAAAATACTCGGCCAACGGACCCAGGGCAAGCGCCGGAAAGTAGGACAAAGCCGTGATGATGGCGATCACGGAAAACACCATCACCCCAAAAGTCACCGAATCGGTGGGCAATGTGCCGGCACCCTCCGGAACATACTTTTTGGAGGCCAGCAAACCGGCGATGGCTACCGGACCGATGATGGGGATGTATCGCCCCAGAAGAAGCACGATGCCCGTGGTGATGTTCCAGAATGGGGTGTTGTCGCCCAGGCCCTCGAATCCGGAGCCGTTGTTGGCATTCGCAGAGGTGAATTCGTACAGCATCTCAGAGAAACCGTGAAATCCGGGGTTGTTAAGCCAGGGGATGGACGGGTCGTGGGCAATCAGCCAGGCAGCGGTGGCCGTACCGCCCATGATCAGCAGGGGGCTGAGCAGGGCCGTGAGCATGGCGATTTTTACCTCGCGCGCCTCCACCTTTTTGCCCATCAGTTCCGGCGTGCGGCCCACCATGAGGCCGGCGATAAATACGGCGAGAATTAAATAGATGAAATAGTTCAGGATGCCCACGCCGACGCCGCCATAAAAAGCATTGACCATCATGGCCAGCAACTCATTCATGCCGGAAAGCGGCATCGAGCTGTCGTGCATCGAGTTGACCGATCCGGTGGAAATGACCGTGGTTAGTATACTCCAGTATCCGCCGGAGATCGATCCCAGGCGCACCTCCTTGCCTTCCATGGCCCCGATGCCCTGGTCGATGCCCATGGCCTGTAAGGCCGGATTGCCCCGAGACTCCATATAGATGTTCGGTATGGCCAACAGAAGAAAGCCCACCGTCATGACCCCAAATATGGACCAGGAAATTTTCGGACGTTTGAGGAAAAAGCCCAGCCCGAAAACCATGGCCATCGGAATGATGGATTGGAGGAATAATTCGACCTGGTTGGTCCAGTAGTCGGGGTTTTCCAGCGGATGTGCCGAGTTGGCGCCGAAGTAGCCGCCGCCATTGGTACCCAGGTGCTTGATGGCGACAAAAGGCGCCACCAGTCCCCGGCTTACCTGCACTGTGTCGCCTTCCAGCGTGACCATTTCGCCCTTGCCGGCTATGGTTGCCGGCATGCCCCGAAACACGAAAAAAACGGAGGCGAGGAATGCAATGGGCAGCAGAATGCGTGTGCAGCTTTTGACCAAAAAGTTGTAAAAATTGCCCAGCAAGACGGTCTGTTCAGGGCGCAGGGCGTGAAAAACCACGGCCGCCGCCGCCATGCCCGTGCCGGCGCTTACAAATTGCAGGAACATAAGACAGGCGATCTGCCCGAAATAACTCATGCCCGTTTCGCCCGAATAGTGCTGCAGGTTGCAGTTCACCATAAAGGAAATGGCCGTGTTGAACGCCAGGTCGGGAGACATAGACGGGTTTCCGTCCGGGTTGAACGGCAGCCACCCCTGGTTCATAAGGATGAACATGGCCCCAAAAAACCATACGAGGTTGATGGTCAGCATGGCCTTCAGGTGGTCCTGCCAGGTCATCTGCCGGGTCGGATCAATGCCGCTTAAACGGAAAAAAAGTCGTTCCAGCGGACCGAAAACCCCGTCAAGAAAGGTTCGATCCCCGGCATAAACCTTGGCTACGTACCGGCCAAAAGGCAACGCAAGCAAGATGGTAAGCAGAAAAACGGCCACCACGCCTAAAATTTCAGAATACATAATCGGGCGGTTTAGAATTGTTCGGGTTTAAGCAGTACGTACACGAGGTACGCAAAAACCAGCAGGCAAAGAATGAACAGGTAGGTCATGGCCAATCAGATTTTTTCAAACAAATCAACGGTTTTGAAAAACAGACCGAAGCACAACAACCCGGCGGAAAGGAGGAGAATGGTCGTTATCATGTCGTACGCGGTTTGGTAAATGTTGTTTTTTTTACGCCAAAGGAATGCCATCTGTGCGGGCATGCCGAAGATGTGCATCATAACCTATTCCTATTTAATCACTTGAGAGAAAAAATGACCGAAATGGATAACGGCAAAGCTGGTCCGAAATGATTCATTTTGAAACACCGGCCCGCTCAATTTGAGAGACCATACTCCTTGAGTTTTCGGTACAATGTGGCCGGTGCGATACCCAGCAGGCGGGCCGTTTCGGATTTGTTGCCGCCGGCGTGTTCCAGGGCGCGTTGTATGGCTTTTTTTTCCAGCGAGACGAGATTCCAGGACGCTTGCGGGGTTTCGCTGTCGGGATGCGCATCACCCGGCACCAAGTCGGCTGTCAGTTCGGTGTCGGCGAGGATCACTGCGCGCTCCACGACATTGCGCAATTCGCGCAGGTTGCCTTTCCAGGACAGGCGGCCGAGTTGCCAGAGAAAGCCTTCTGTTAGCACAGGTATTTGTCTTCGGTTCAGTTTTTCTGCCGCCAATGCCGCAAAATGGCGGGCGAGTTCGGGAATGTCTTCCGGTCGTTCGCGCAGGGCGGGCAAGCGAATTTCGAACACGGAAAGGCGGTAGTACAGGTCCTCCCGGAATCGCCCCTGGGCCACTTCTTCAGTCAGATTTCGGTGGGTGGCGGCGATGAAGCGCACGTCGGCTTTTATCGTCCGGGTGTCGCCTATGCGCATGTATTCGCCGGTTTCGAGCACGCGCAGCAGTTTGGCTTGCAACTCAGGCGCCATTTCACCGATCTCGTCGAGGAACAGGGTGCCTCCCCTGGCCTCTTCGATCAGCCCTTTCTGGTCTTTCATGGCGCCGGTAAAGGCGCCGGCTCGGTGGCCGAACAGCTCACTTTCCAGGAGTTCCCTGCCAAACGTGCTGCAATTAATCGCAACGAACGGTCTGCCGACGCGGTATGAGTCTGTGTGAATGGCTTGGGCAAACACTTCTTTTCCGGTTCCCGTCTCGCCGGTGAGGAGTACGGTCGCGTCGGTCGGCGCCACGCGGCGGGCAAGCGCGATGCAGGTCTGCACGGCCGGCGCCCGGCCCAGAATGTTGTCAAAAGTAAGCAAGTGACCGCCGGTCCGTTCCAGTTGCCGGATGCGGCGCTGCAGATTTTGTTTTTCGAGGGCCCTGCTGATCAGGGGAATGATGCGGTCGTTATCGTTTCCTTTCACCAGATAATCGTAGGCGCCGTTGTGGATGGCGCGCACGCCGTCGGGGATGTTGCCATAAGCGGTGAGCAGGATGATGTCGGCGAATGGGGCACCTTTCAGCAGTTCAGGGACGGCCTCGACGCCGTTTCCGTCCGGCAACTTCACGTCGCAGAGGATTATCTGCGGTTTAAGGTCGGCCAGTTTGCGTTTGCCTTCCTGCAGAGTGCCGGCTTCGTGCACACTAAAACTTTCGAGGCGAAGGATGCGCGCCAGTAAACCGCGCAGCGCCACTTCGTCGTCGATGATTAGGATAACGACCGGGTTCATCAGCAGGCGATTTTTCCCACCCGCCGTGCATGCCTTCCCCCCTCAAAATCGGTGCTCATAAAAATGCGCACCATCGCCTGCGCCAGTATCTCGGGCACGAAGCGGGCAGGTACAGCGATCACATTGGCGTCGTTGTGCTGGCGGGCCAGGGCGGCAATCTCCTCGGTCCAGCACAAGGCGCAGCGGATGCCCTGGTGTTTGTTGGCGGTCATGGCCACGCCGTTCCCGCTGCCGCAGATGACCACACCCCGGTCGGCAAGGCCTTTTTCAACCGCATCGGCCACCTGGTGCGCAAAGTCGGGGTAATCCACCGAGTCGGCAGAGTGCGTGCCGAAGTCCTGCACCATGTGTCCCTGGCGCTGTAACATGGCTACCAGCCCGTCTTTGACGGAAAAACCTGCATGATCGCAACCAATGGCAATTTTCATGGGAATTCTTTTTTCAGGAAGTGCGAAATTTGTCCGAAAGATAAAAACGGAACAAACGACATGCGATTTCCAATACTTTTTTTTATTCTGCTACCCCTCCTGAACCAGGCCCAAACAACCGGCTGGCGCGCGAAGACGGCTCCCGAACTGCTCGCTGCCTTCGACCGCGACGACACCTGTGACCTGCTCGTCGTAATGGAAGAGCAGACCGACGTCACCCCAGCGCGCGACATCCGCGGCAAGGCACAAAAGGCCGCCTGGGTGGCGCAGCAACTGCAAAACACCGCCGCCCGCACCCAGCAACGGGCCCGGCGCCTCTTGCGCGAACACAACGCGGCGGCCAACAGCCTGTGGGTGGTGAACGCCATCGCCGTCGACAAGGCAGACCGTCGCCTCGCCGAAGCACTGGCCTCCCTGCCCGAAGTGAAATGCCTGTCGCCCGATCCCTGGTCCCGCCTCGACCCGCTGCCGCAGCCCGAACAGCCCGCCGCCGCACGCAGCGCAATAACGTGGGGGGTTGAACGCCTGAACGCGCCGGCCGTGTGGGCTATGGGGTATACCGGACAGGGCTTTACCGTCGGCGGCGCCGACACCGGTTACGACTGGCTCCACCCGGCCCTCAAACCCAAGTACAGGGGTTATTTTGCGCCGACAGACACCTTTGACCACGATTACAACTGGTACGACGGTGTCTCGGCCCCCAGCCCCCTTAACCCGGACACCCTCAACCCCTGCGGTTTCAGCAGCCCGGTGCCCTGCGACGACGACCGGCACGGCACCCACACCGCCGGCACCATGGTGGGCGACGACGGTGTGGGCAACCAGATCGGCGTGGCCCCCGGCGCCCGCTGGATCGGCTGCCGCAACATGGAGCGCAACTGGGGGCGTCCTTCCACCTACCTCAATTGCTTCGAGTGGTTCCTGGCGCCTACCGACGTGACGGGCAACAACGCTGACCCCGTCAAAGCCCCGCACGTGATCAATAACTCCTGGTACTGCGCCTCAATCGAAGGGTGCACCGATGTGGGCGTCAATGAGCTGTTGCGGCTGGCCATCGTCAACCTCAAGGCATCGGGCGTTTTTGTGGTGGTGAGCAACGGCAACTTCGGCCCCGCTTGCGGCACAACGGAAATCCCGCCCGCCTACTTCGAAGAGAGTTTCAGCGTGGGCAGCATCCAGGTCAACGACACCATTTCGGGCTTCAGCAGCCGTGGGCCGATTGCCATCGACAGCAGCTTCCGGGTGAAGCCCAACGTGGTGGCGCCGGGCTCCGACGTGCGCTCCAGCGTCCCCGGTGGCGGATACGACAACTTCTACGGCACCAGTATGGCCGGCCCACACGTGGCCGGGCTGGTGGCCCTGGTACTCAGCGCCGCACCCGAACTGGAAGGCGAAGTCGACATACTGGAAGACATCATTGAGCAGACCGCCCGACCCAGGTTCGATGGCGGCAACTGCATGGACAACAATGGCACCAATTATCCAAACAATACGTATGGTTTTGGGATTGTGGATGCCATGGCCGCCGTGCAGCGCGCACAACAGGTGGTGTCCACCTTCGAGCCGAAACAACAGCTGGCGGTATCGGTGGCGCCCAACCCCGTACATACCCGCGCCGAAGTGCGCATCGCAGGGGCTGCCGGACAGATAGAGGTGCAATTGTTCAACGTGCAGGGGCAGCCCGTTTACCGGCAGGTGTTTGCCGCCGAGTCGGAAATAAAATGTTCCATAGATGTGTCCAACCTGACCAACGGCCCCTACTTTTACCGCATCCGCGATGCCCGCCACGCCATGCACGGCGTGCTGGTGAAAAACTGACCGCGCACAACCGCAGATCGCTGCCGCCATTCGACATGAAAATTGACATGCATACCCACATCCTGCCCGAGCGTCTGCCCAATTTTGCAGACAAATTCGGGTACGGAGATTTTATACACCTGGAGCATAACCGCCCCGGTTTTGCCCGGATGATGAAGGGCAACACTTTTTTTCGCGAGATCGGGCAGAATTGCTGGGATCCGAAAGTGCGCATCGACGAGTACGCCCGGTACCGGACGCCCGTGCAGGTGGTGTGCACCATTCCGGTGATGTTCAGCTACTGGGCCAAACCGCAGGACTGCCTGGACCTGTCCATGTTCCTCAACGATCACATCGCCGGCCTGGTCGATGACTATCCAGAGCATTACATCGGCCTGGGCACCATACCCATGCAGGACACCGACCTCGCCATTCAGGAGCTGGAACGGCTGAAGGGACTGGGCTTTGCGGGTGTGCAGATCGGCTCCAACGTGAACCAGCGCAACCTGAACGAGCCGAGTTTTTTCCCCATTTTTGAAGCCTGCGCACGCCTGGACATGGCCGTGCTGGTGCACCCCTGGGAGATGATGGGGCAGGATCACATCGGCAAATACTGGCTGCCCTGGCTGGTGGGCATGCCGGCAGAGACCAGCCGGGCCATTTGCTCGCTGATCTTTGGGGGTGTTCTGGAGCGCTTGCCGGCGCTCCGGTGGTGCTTTGCGCACGCCGGCGGCTCGTTTATTCCCACCATCGGTCGCATCGAGCACGGGTTCAACTGCCGGCCCGACCTGGTGGCCATAGACAACCCGGTGTCGCCGCGCAGCTACCTCGGCGCATTCTGGGTGGATTCGGCCACCCACGACCCGCAACTCCTCCGCTACATCCTGGATGTTATCGGTGAAGACAAGGTGTGTTTGGGCAGCGATTACCCGTTCCCGCTGGGCGACCTGGAAATTGGCCGGTTCATCGAGCAGATGGGCCTTCCCGAGGTGGTGCAGGACAAGATATTTCACAAAAATACGCTTGCCTGGCTTTTCGGACATTAGCGTTTTCCCTGTTTTAGCCTATATTTGTTGCATACTTTGCGGATTATGAGAAATTGGTTGTTGTTTTTTGTCGCCATCCTGTCGACCCCCCGGCTCTTCGCCATAGATGCTTCGGTGAACACCATAGTATACGCCACGCCGGAGAAAACCTATGTAGAGGTGTGCCTGGAAATTGCCGGGACAACCGTCCAGCATGTGCCGCTGGACAGCCTCTCCATGAGTGCTTCCGTGGAGGTATTGATGATTCTGCGGGTGGAGGGCACCGAAGATGCCTTTAGTGTGGAAAAATACCAGTTGAACGGCCCCCGCGTGGCGACGCCCAGCTCGCTCATCGACGTGCGTCGGTTTACCGTGCCGGTGGGTCGGTACAACCTGGAAATCAAGTTGCGGGACCTGAACAACGCCAACAACGTGCATTTCATGAACCGGGCATTCGAGGTGAGTACAGGCTCAGGAATTTATCTTACCGACATTCAGCTGTTGCGCAATTTTTATCCGGAAGACGGCCAGACCACCTTCCACCGAAACGGTTTTTTCATGGAGCCGCTGCCCTCCCGCGTGTACGACCGGGGCGCCCCGCTCCTGATCTTTTATGCAGAGGTTTACCACTCCAATAAAAGCATTGCAGACCCCAATTTCCTGGTGCGCTATGTGGTGGAAGAGATGCTCGCCAACGGCCAAACCAAGCTCTGGGGCTCCGGAAACCAGCGAAAAGCGCCGTCGCCAATCGACGCCGTGCTGGTGCAAATGGACATCAGCAATATGAACAGCGGCAATTACCGCATCACCCTCGAACTGCGCAACAACGCCAATGAACTGATCGCTACCCGTCAACTGGTATTCCAGCGCAACAACCCGCTGCTGGCCATCGACGAGAACGCCATTACAGACAAAATGGTGGAAAAAGAGTTCGTTCAGCAATTGAGTCCCGAAGAACTCGAATACGCACTTCGGGCCGTTTCACCGCTTGTCCGGATGGGCGACGAACCGGCGCTGCTGCAATCCATCCTCGTGGATAAAGACCCCAAGGCGATGCGCCTTTTCCTGTTCAAATACTTCGTTCGCCTGGACGCCAACAACCCGCAAGGCGCCTACAACAAGTACATGGACGTGGCCAGGGCGGTCGACAACAAATTCCACAGCGGCTTTCGGTATGGCTTCGAAACGGATCGGGGGAGAACATTCCTGCGGTACGGCAAACCGGACGACGTGGTGCGTGAGGACAACGAGCCCAGCGCGCCGCCTTATGAAATCTGGATCTATTACAATTTCCCGGTGACCAACCAGCGCAACGTCAAATTCCTGTTTTACAACCCCAGCCTGGCCGGCGACGACTTCATCGTCCTGCACTCCACCGCCCGCGGAGAGATCAACAACCCCCGCTGGGAGCGCGATCTGTACGCCCGCAACGCCGGTGAAGAGTATCAGGGCGACAATTACCACGACGCCACCAAGATGAAGGACAATGTGTACCGCAATGCGAGGGCGTATTTTGAGGACTTCTAACGCGTTGGAAGGGCTAATACGCTAGTTTCGGTCTTCCGCCGATTCGCTGCGCCGGTCCAGGTAGTCCTCCCAAATGGTTCGGTAATCGTAACTCAGGTAAATTTCGGTGTCAAAGGCGCCCCATGCGCTGTTTTCCAACGCCACATTAAGGAAACGAACGGAGCCGGCAGGAATTTGCAGGACAACCACGTGCCCCAGCCCCATGGCGATGTTCCAGGAAATTACGCGCGCATCTTCCGGGGGGAACACATCCCAAAAGCCTTGTTTTTCAAGGATACGCCGTATTTCCGGCAAGTTCTTGTCCTGCTGATGCTTTAGAATGACAGTCACCAACACGCTGTCGGATTCCTGCACGACAACCTCTGTGGCCGGACCGGGGCCGGGCTTTTGCGGCTCCTGGGCTTGCAAATAAAATGGCAACAACAGCGCCGCCCACAAAATGCCTGATCGAAAATGGTTCATGAATGATTGCGGTTTAGCAGGGCAAAATTAACCCGAATGCCGGTGCGTGTGCATTTGCCTTCCGGAAATTTGTAAATTTCCTACAGAAAACTTGCAGATGCGAACGTAGGCCATATTTTTGCGGCTATCGGCTATCGGCTATCGGTAGTCGGCTGTCGGTAGGCCTTGCACTTGGTTCGCCGATGAACTGAAGGCAAGTTCTTCTGACAACCGACAACCGACTACCGATAGCCGACAACCGACAACCGACTACCGATAGCCGACAACCGATAGCCGACTACCGATAGCCGACAACCGATAGCCGACAACCGATAGCCGACTACCGATAGCCGACTACCGACTACCGACTACCGACAGCCTAAACCCAACCACATGCGCAACCACCCTACCGGCCTGCCCTTCCTTTTTTTCACCGAGATGTGGGAGCGTTTCGGCTACTACCTCATGATCGGAATCTTTTTCCTGTACCTCACCGACTCGAAGACGGGCGGATTTGGCATGGGCAGTGCGGATGCGGCCGACATCTACGGCACGTTCATCGCCCTGGTGTACGTCACCCCGTTCATCGGCGGTCTGCTGGCCGACCGCGTACTGGGCTACCGGCTCAGCATCATCATCGGCGGGGTGCTCATGGGGTTGGGGTATCTGATGCTGGCCATCCCGAACAATTACACGACCTTTTACCTGTCGCTGGCGCTCATGATTGTCGGCAACGGCTTTTTCAAGCCCAACATATCGGTGCTGCTGGGCAACCTCTATAACGAACCCCGGTACACTGCACTGAAAGACACCGGGTACAACATATTTTACATGGGCATCAACATTGGCGCCTTTGTATGCAACTTCATCGCCGCCTGGCTGCGCAACTCTTATGGATGGGGGTACGCTTTTGCCGCTGCCGGCATCGGAATGTTCATCGGGGTCGCCATTTTCCTGATCGGCATGCCGCACTACAAACATGCCGACGTGAAGCGCGAACCCCAGCCCGGCGATTCCAGTGTGGGGCTCATGCTGGGCTCCGTACTGCTGCCGGCTATGGTGACCGGCATCGCTGCGTGGTTCATCCCGGGCAATGTATTCGGTTCGGACTCCACCGATGCCTTCCTGTTCGGCTCGCTTCCGGTGGTCGGGTTTTTCCTGTGGATATTGTGGAAAGCCGGACCGGAGGATAAAAAGCCGATCCGCGCACTCCTGGCCATCTACGCCATCGTGATTGCTTTTTGGGCCGTTTTCAAGCAAAACGGTACCGCGCTGACCACCTGGGCGGAGTTTTACACCGACCGCTCGATACCCACCTGGTTCGAAGGGCCGGCACGGGCCGCCGGCATGGTACAGACGGTGAACACCACACCTGCCTTGTACCCGGTGTACGACGCCCAGTTCCGCAAACAGATGCAGGCCGACACGGCCGTAAAGGCCATTGGCTTGCATCCTTACTTCAAAAATGTGCCGCCAGCCGCCTATCCGCCCGAAGGACAAAACCTGAAGTTGGTTTCTACTGAGATATATCAGTCCATCAACCCCTTCTTCGTCATCGTTTTCACGCCGCTCGTGATCGCATTTTTCGCCTGGTTACGCAAACGCAAGCGGGAACCCAGCACACCTGCCAAAATCGGTTGGGGGTTGGTCGTTTCGGCATTGTCGTCGGTAGTCATGGTGTGGGCTTGCTTCGCCTGCCACAACGGGACCGAAAAGGCTTCGTCGTGGTGGATGTTCGGCACCTACGGCGTGGTGACCATCGGCGAGTTGTTTCTGAGCCCGATGGGGCTGGCCATGGTGTCTAAAATCGCACCAAGGCACCTCACCGGACTGATGATGGGCGGATGGCAACTGGCCACCTCACTGGGCAACAAGCTTAGCGGTGTACTGGCCAAAATGTGGGACAGCTACGACGATAAATCGACGTTTTTCCTCGTGAATGCCGTCCTGCTGCTCCTCGCCGCCGGCGTTCTGTTCAGCCTGTTGAAATGGTTGAACGGAATATTCCGGGAAAAAGGCCTGCTTTGAGAACTTTAAACCTGAATTGATTATGGCTACGAGAAGAAAAATTGCACGCAAACAAAAATTCGCTGAAGAAGACGCCAGGGACGGCAGGATGTTCCTCATCGTCCTGGGTATCGTCACGGTAGTCCTGGTGGTGCTGCTGTACGTCCTCTTTGTATAACAGCCTACATGCGCAGGTCCTCCACCCGCACACCCGGGTATTGCTTGGGATCCAGGGAAAAGTAACCGCTGGGGAAGGTCTTGTTGGGTGTGAAACTGGCGATGGCAAACGTATAATTTGAGCCGTCTTTGGCAAACGCCTTGATGGACTCAACAGTCAGTGCTTTTTCGTCGATCGCGATCCGGAGTTTTGAGTACTCCGAGCGCCGGTCCACCGGTTTGAACTCGATAAACACCAGCGATTTGCCGCCCTCCACCCCGCGATCGGTGATGGCGTACAAAAAGTCGCCCTTTTCATAACGGCCCAGCAATTGCTGGGGCGTCAGAAAAGCGTTGTCTTCGCCTGAGTCGGCGTCATTGATCTGGATTTCCTTGTTTTTCTTCAGGTAAACCCAGGTGGTGGTGGCGTTGCTGACAATGAGCTGGTCGGTCATGTCCAGCCGGAATTGCTTGCCGGCTTGCGCGATCGTGCCTTTTTGCACCTCCTTGGGGGTCTCCGGCACCTGAATGGTCAGGGTGAACGCGGCTTCCATGGACTTGTAGGCGTTGTACTTGTTTTTGACCTTGTCCAGAATCTTTTTCGCCTCGGGATCCGATTTTTCAACGGGCGCCGGCGACTGGGCCGACAATGGAGCGAAAGAGCCGGCGATCAGGGCAAACAAGAGGGTTATTCGGTGCATTTTGTCGTTTTTTCCACTGTAACGCACAATTCCGCCTTGGGTTGTGGGGGCAATGGTTAAAGATTCGCAAATGGTTTTGCCGGCCCCCGGGGTTGAGTCCGGAAGGAAGCGGCGCCGGTATTCCGGGAACCGGAACAAGAAAGCGGTTGTTTAATCCCCGGATGATGCCTATACTTGTGGATTGAAACAACTTTTTCCGGGAGAATAGCCCTTCCCACCTGTTTTTTATGTCAAAAAAAAATCGTATCCCCAAACAGCGCAAGCTGACCGCCGGCAACCTGCAGATTGAAATCCTGAAATACCTGTTGTCCAACCCGCGCAAACGGCTCACGGTCGGGCAACTGATCGAATCGCTCCGGGTAGACAACAACAAGGATTCGGTGAGCCATGCGGTGAACCGGCTGCTCGAAGCCGGTTCGCTGGCGGTCTTTCCGGGCGATAAATACGGCGTTGCGCTGGCCCGCCTCACCGGCCCCGAAGTGGAAATGGAGTCGGAAGCCCCGGCGGCGCGCCCGGCCCGAACCCCTGTGGCCCGGCGCCAGGAACCCACGGACGAACGCCCGCACCGCATCAAGCGAGCGGTCGATAAGTTCATCACCGGCTGGGTGGACATGACGCGCACCGGCGCCGCCTACGTGGTTACCGACGACATGGACAGCGACATCTACGTGGCGCCCAAATACGTGAACAGCGCCATGCACGGCGACACCGTGCGCGTGCTGCTGTTCCCCGTGCAACCCCGCCGCCGACAGGTGCACGGCCGCAAACCGGAAGGCGAGATCGTGGAGGTGCTCAAGCGAAACAACGAGCATTTCCTGGGTCGGCTCAGCATCGGACGCAAGTATGCCCTCTGCGTTGTCGACAGCCAATACGTGCACACCGATGTGTACATCCCGCTGGACGCCATTGGCGACGCCCGCGACGGCGATTCCGTGGTGGTGCACATTACCGACTGGCAGGAGGGCAAGGGGCGCATCCCCATCGGAAAGGTCACCCAGGCCCTCGGCCGGGTCGGGGGCAGCGATTTTGAGATGAAAAAAATCCTCATCAACGCCGGCTTCGAGCTCCAGGCCTCCGATGAAGCCCTCGCCGAGGCCGCAGCCATACCCGAAGGGGTACCCGCACAGGAGGTTGAACGACGGCGCGACTTCCGCGACGTGCTCACCTTTACCATCGACCCCGAGGATGCGCGCGACTTCGACGACGCCCTCAGCATCCGAAAGCTGGACAACGGCAACATCGAAGTGGGCATACACATCGCCGACGTCGCCTACTACCTCAAACCGGGCAGCCACATGGACCAGGAGGCGTTCAAACGCAGCACTTCGGTATACCTCGTGGATCGCGTATGCCCCATGCTGCCCGAAAAGCTGTCCAATAATCTTTGCTCCCTGGTGCCCGAACAGGAACGCCTGACCTTTTCGGTTGTGGTGGAATTCGACGACAAGGACAACATCGTCAAACGCTGGTTCGGTCGAACGGTCATTTTTTCCGATAAGCGCTTTGCCTACGAAGAAGCACAAACGGTGATTGAAAATAACCCCGCCGAACATCTGGTCGGCCATCCACTGCTCGAGCAGCTGCGCTGGGGCCTGCTGGAGCTCAACCGCCTGTCCAAAAAAATGCGCAAGGCGCGCGAAAAAAACGGCGCCATCAGCTTCGAGTCCGAGGAGGTGCGCTTCCGGCTGGCGCCCGACGGCACGCCGATCGAGGCCTACGTCAAGGAGCGCAAAGACGCACACCTGCTCATCGAGGATTTTATGCTGCTGGCCAACAAGGAAGTGGCCTTTTACATCGACCAGATGGGGCAGGCGCAGCAGGAGGTGCCCTTTGTGTACCGGGTGCACGACCTGCCCGACCAGGAAAAAGTGGCCGACTTTTCGCGCTTCGCTTTCGAGCTGGGCTATCCGATGAAGGTAGATACCCCCAAACAGATCGCCACTTCGTTCAACACCCTGCTCAAGGCCGCCCAAAAGGATGAACGCCTCAAGCCACTCATGCCCCTCGCCATCCGCACCATGGCCAAAGCCGTGTATTCCACCAACAACATCGGCCACTACGGACTCGGCTTCAGCCATTATGCGCACTTTACCTCGCCCATCCGCCGCTACTCCGACGTGCTGGCCCACCGCATCCTGGAGCGCAACCTCGACGGGCGCACCTGGCGGGCCGACAAGGAAAAGCTCGAAGAACAGTGTAAGCACATCTCCAGCCAGGAACGCAAAGCCGCCGACGCCGAACGCGAGTCCATCCGCTACAAACAGGCCGAATACCTCAGCAGCCGCGTCGGACAAGTGTTCACCGGCGTCGTGAACGGGTTCATCGACCGCGGATTCTTCGTCGAACTGGCCGACACCAAAGCCGAAGGGCTGGTGGACTTCAAATACCTCGACGATACCTATGTGCTGGACCCCGGCAACCTGCGCGCCCGCGGACGCCGATACGGCAAAATAATCCAGATCGGCGACCGGGTAGCCGTGCGCATCGCCGCCGTAGACCTGCAAAAGAGACAGGTGGACATGGAATGGACAGAGTGATCGAATGCGGAATGTACCGAATGCGGAATGCGGAATTCGGAATGCGGAATAACATCCCGCTTGGCATCCGGAGGCAGCAAAATGAAAGACCGCGTGATCGAATGCGGAATGCGGAATGCGGAATGCGGAATAACATCACGCTTGGCATCCGGAATCAGCAAAATGAAAGACCGCGTAGCGGTCAAACATGAATAACCCCGGGTGAAACCGGGGCTAGGGGCGAGAGGCGCGGGGCGAGAGATGAAAACGGCAAAGGCAAATCCGAAACATCATGGCCTTCTGGTTACCCTCGAACACCAAGAGCACCCTTATTCCGCATTCCGCATTCCGAATTCCGAATTCGCAAGGGGCAGCATTTCCACCCTCCGCTGTATCTTCCAAAAAGTACGTACATTTGCAAACAAAACCACCACATTCCCTTTTCCGTATTCGACACTCGACACTCGACACTCGACACTCGACACTCGACACTCGACACTCGTCCCTGCTATGAAAAAACACCGTTCATTTCTCCTGTTGATCGTTTTCCTGACGATGTGCGCCGTTGCGCAAGCCCAAACCGCCGGCGCCATTTACGTTGAGTACGGGTATCCGGAAATTTCAAAAGCCGATCAGGCCATGATGACCATGTACGGTTACACCAAATACCGGGTGTACGCCGACGACCAATTCCTCAGCGTGGAGAACCTGCAGGACTTGCCTGCCGACATGGCTGCCCAGGTGGGTGCAGGGCTCCAGACCAGCTTCACCAAAGACCGCAAGACCAACGAAGTGTTCCTGTGCATGACCGTCGGCGACGACCGCATCCGGAAAAAAGCCGATCAGGAAGAACGGGCACAGTTCGACGTCATGACCCGCATGTTCGCCTCCACCGACGGCAACGTGCTCATCATGACCAACCAGCGCAAAGAGATCAATGGCTACAACTGCCACCAATACCTCATCCTGCGCGAAGAAACGGCCGATACCCTCACCGTGTACCTCACCCCGGCGATCAACCCCGGACCCTCGGTCAAGGACTTCCCCATGAGCCTCGCCACCAACGGGGAATTTTACGGCGTTATCCTGGGCCGGGACGACAAGGCGTGGGACGGCTCCATCCTCGCGTTTCGCGCCCTTCGGGTGGAGTTGAACAAACCCAAAAACATGGGCGCCGAACTGGCTTCCTACCGCACCGTCACCGAAGAAGAAGGAAACGCCATCATCAAAGCCTGGATGACCAAACAAATGGGCGGGGCGAACGAGAAAAAATAGCCGGGTGCAGTAGTGTCATGATGCTGCTCACCAACGACGGCTCCCACACCCTTATGTCGCCCCAATTCGGCGCGACCTACCATTCCCGTTTCGGCGCCGTCACCGAATCCGCCCATGTGTTCATTGGTGCGGGGTTCCGGTATGTTTCGGCCGGCAAGCAGCGAATTCGTTTGCTGGAAACCGGACTCGGCACAGGCCTGAACGCCCTCATGACCTGGGTGGCCGCCGAACAAAGCGATATCCGGGTGGCGTACACGGCGCTGGAGCTGTTTCCCCCGTCGCCCGGCGACGTGGAAGCCCTGAACTACCCGGACCTGCTTGAGGGCAACCCGGAGGATTTGCGGGCGCGTCTTCGGGACCTGCACCAGGCGCCCTGGGAGGTAAACGCGGCGCTGTCCAACCACTTCTCCCTGATGAAAAAAAAGACGCCGATCGAAACGTTCGAATCGGAGCAGGCATTCGACCTGGTCTATTTCGACGCCTTTGCGCCGGAAACGCAGCCGGAACTGTGGACCGAAGAGGTGTTCCGCCGTATGTTCGGCGCACTGGTACCCGGCGGGGTGCTGGTGACCTATTGTGCCAAGGGGGAGGTCAAGCGCCGGATGCAGCGCGCCGGCTTTCAGGTGGAACGCTTGCCGGGACCGCCGGGGAAACGGGAGAT
Organism: Saprospiraceae bacterium; assembly: GCA_033764075.1. Taxonomy (GTDB): domain Bacteria; phylum Bacteroidota; class Bacteroidia; order Chitinophagales; family Saprospiraceae; genus M3007. The sequence continues at coordinate 39,053 of JANRJH010000014.1, forward strand.
GACGCGGGGGTGGCGGAGTGGAGGGGAAGTCCAATAGCCCGATTTTCACCGCACCAACACCACATCCCCCTTAAACACCTCCCTGACCCCATCCGCATACGCCACCTCCAGCACCCAGATGTACACCCCCGGGTCGCCGGGCCGGCCGCGGAAATAGCCGTCCCAGCCCTGATCGGGGTCGTTCAGGAAAAAATCCCGACCCAGGTACACCTGCTCGCCCCAGCGATCGTACACCGAAAATTGGAGCACACGGGTGTCGGACTGCCCGTGCACGAGCAGCCGGTCGTTGTTGCCGTCGCCGTCCGGACTGAAGCCGGTGGGGACGAACACTTTTCTGGTTTTTGGTTGCTACGCGTGCAATAAGTTTCAATATGTTTGAATATTAGGTATTGTCTGGAAAGTACGGATTGGTCAGTTGCTAACCAAAAATCCATTAAGTATTTGTAAAGTTTGCCATTTTGTTTTTCCAATTCATAATTAACTAGCTATCTTTGTACAACGTCTAAAAATCTAACTCTAAAGTCATGACCCAATCACCCAATCACCCAATCACCCAATCACCCAATCACCCAATCACCCAATCACCCAATCACCCAATCACCCAATCACCCAATCACCCAATCACCCAATCACCCAATCACCCAATCACCCAATTACCCAATTACCCAATAAAGTAATTTGGGGCATCTTGTTATTGTGCCTTTTGAATTTTGATTTGTCCGGCCAAACAATTGAGTGTGGCGCAACCGGAATTGGCCCTGCACGCAGGGCAGAGATAATGAATGCTCTCCCAACAACAGCAATGCCTGCTGCAGCAAGTGCCAGCCCTTGGAAAGTATGTATCTGGGTTTATCACCTCAAAGCAACGGATGGAGCATCAAATCATCAAAATTTTGACGCAAATTCAATAATTCCCGTAATTAATCAACATTTTGAGGGTTTATTTGAATTTACCGTATGCGGTACAACTGTCATCAACGACGACCGGTTTGTTCAAATGGATATAGATTTACAGGGGAATGATGTTACCGAATTGTATAATCTGATTGCATCGCAGAACAACCCCGAAGCAAATGGCTGCGTGAGGATATTGTTGTCGGATGAAGTAATATGGAACGGTGATTTGATAGGTGGTTATGGATACGATCGAATTGATCATGGCCAAGATGCTTCGGTGTTTGTGAATAACACCTTCTCCGAGGTTTGGAGTCATGAAATCGGGCATTATTTCACATTACCACATACCTTTATAGGCTGGTTTTCAGGCACTCAATATGTTAATTCCCCCGTTATGATTAATGGAGTGGAAAATACGTGCTACCAGACAGGTGACGGTTTTTGTGATACACCGGCCGACAGGGAGGGATGTTCCAATGCTTCGTGTGTGCCTTCATGCTTGCCCGATACGGATCCACTCGGTGAAACCTATTCGCCAGATGCAACGCTGCTGATGAGCTACTACGCGGGGTGCCGAACCCGGTTCTCAGGTGAACAGAAGCAGTCTATGCGCACCATATATCTATACCATCCCGCATACGCCGCCATCCGACAACCGGATCCTCAATGTGTTTTCCCCCAAACAGGTTTGATTGAACGCGAATGTCCGAATGATCCATTAAACCCAACCGCTTATTTGTTTGAACCTATTTCCGGTTTGGGTGTCAGGATTGCCAATAATTCTGTATCGTGCCCGGCCACTGCTAACCAGACGGACCCGTTGGGACACTACCGCACCAGCCCGCCCGGATGCAATTTGTCTGCCTCCAGTTTAAGAAATGTAATGCCCGATAAAGACTACACCTACCCATTAAACGGAGTGTCATCGTTTGACTTGGTACTGATCCGTGAGTTTATTCTTGGATTAACCCCCGCGTCGCCCTACCAGATGATCGCCGCCGATGCAAACAACAGCGGCACTTTGACCGGTTCAGATATTACCGCTTTAAGGAAGTTAATACTTGGCATCACCGATGAGATTCCTGCCGGGAGCTGGCGGTTTGTGCCCCGAATTGCCACCGGAACACCTCTTTTTGCTACCCAGTTTAATGACGGGAACCCTTTTGACGCCATTTATGATGATTTGCAATTTTCGAGGCTATATATTTCAATTCAAGGCAATATACCAAACATCGATAGTTGGATGGACTTTGTAAGGCTTGACGTAAATGCGCCTGCTGCCACAAATATGAATTCCTGGTCATTTGTAGGGATAAAGGTGGGAGATGTGGATTGTACTGCCGAGGTGGAAAACAGGGATGAACCAGTTGATGACCCTACACTGTTAACGGTTGATTCCCTGTCCTACACCTTGTGGCAAGGAGAAACCAAAACACTTCGGATGATTACCGGAACAGTTGCAGAAGATGTAGCTGCCTGGCAGTTTTGCCTGACCTATCCGTCCGACCTGCTATCAATCGATAATATCCGCAACGACAACCTGACATTTGCATTTGATTCCAATAATTATTTTAACGCCGTTGATACGACAACTGAAACAGGTCGTCTCAGGGCCCTCTGGTTCACGCCCGATACCACCACTGTAAGCATTGCCGAAACTGTATTGTTGGAAGTGGATGTCACGGCGAAATCAAACATAGAGGATATTTCTCAACTATTATCCTTGTCAAATGGTTGTTTGCCGCTTGGATTTTATCGAAATGACGGAAGTATAGTTGAAAATCCGGGCCTGACTCTGATGTTGGATGGAGAAAGTTTGGAAAGAGCCAACCGGAAGCATAAAAACCAACCTCAGGGAAGTGTAAACTTTAAAGTATTCCCCTTGCCTTTTTCCAATAGACTTAACATTCAATCCAATATCGAGGAATCTGAAATGTTTCGGTTAAGATTATTGGATATGAATGGGACGGCCATATTGGAGCGGAAGTTGCTTCTTGGAAAGGAAGTCGGTACCGTAGTAGTGGATGGACTGGCATATTTGGCGCCGGGTGTCTATTTCTATGAGATTAGTTCCGACCAGATTGTCTTTAAAGGTAAAACCATCAAAAAATAAGGCTAATGTTCTCAATTAGCTGGTAGTGTCGGGGCGACTGTCAGTCACCCCGACACTTACACTCGGCATTCAGAAAAAAGGAACATGAATCCCCAAAAAAAAGTGGATAACACGATGAATCAGGTTTTTCGCCTGGTTTTAATCAAATACCGATCATGAAAAGCACTCATTTTGTCGCCATTTTCTGCCTCTGCTGCGGCTCAATAGCAACCACAGAAGCGCAAAACATCCACTACGTCAACCAGAAAGCCACCGGAAACCAAAGCGGAACATCCTGGCAAAACGCCTTTGTCCGGGTGCAGGATGCCCTCGCGGCAGCCGCTTATGGGGATGAAATCTGGGTGGCCCGGGGTACATACAAGCCGACCGAAAGCAACGACCCGAATATGTCCTTTGTGCTGCAAAACGGGGTGGCGCTCTACGGCGGCTTTCAGGCGACGGAAACGCTGCGGGATCAGCGCAGCCCGTTGCTGAACCCCACGGTGCTGAGTGGCGCCATTGGAGACAGCACCGACAGACGCGACAACACCCTGCACGTGCTGCGCGGCGCCGGACTGGATGCCAACACCGTGCTGGACGGATTCACCATTTCAGATGGCTACGCCTACGGTTTGTACAACCAGAATTTGCCGATTACAGGAGCGGGCCTGTTGCTGGAAAGCGGCAGCGGGGCTTCGGAAACCAAACTGCAAATCCGGAATTGCATTTTTGAAAACAACCGGGCCACCAGTGGCGGCGCCATAGGCATATGGAGCACGGCAGACACCACCGGAGAAGTGGTGAACCCAAGCATACGCGATTGCATATTCAGAAACAACCTGGCCCAACTGGACGGCGGTGCAATCTACCGGTTCGGCTCCACCCATATGGATACCTTCCGGCTCTCGGGATGCCGGTTCGTCGGTAACCGGGCAGAGTTTAATAGTGGTGGCGGTATATCCATATTTGAACCCGGATTTTCAGCAATCAGTTTTGAAAAATGCACGTTTGAGCGTGATAGTTCGTTAGTAGGCGGGGGTATTTATATAAAGGCTTCTGATATCCCCCAATCATCGCTTTCTGTACTGGTGGATTCCTGTCTGTTTTTCAAGAATCATTCATTAGATGGGTCTGGGTTTTGTTATGATGGGTATTTAGATTTTATTTACAATTTGAAACTTACATTTATAATGCGTAATTCAGTGTTTGAAGACAATCTTGCCGTTTCAGGCGACAGCCCGGCATTTATGATACTCACTGCCCATTATTCCGAGTTGGCGGTAGATGTACTGAACTGCGATTTTTGGGAAAACAAGTCGCCGGCAGGTTACTACACCACTCGTATTTGGGTTGTTGAGGGGTGCAAAGCAACCGTCAATTACCACAACAATAGGTTTATTCGAAATTCCGGAAACTCGACCGGTACAAACATTGATTTTCCCATATTTGTCAATGCCACCATGAGCTTATTCGCCCCCAACACCGTAACCACCAAAATAACCAACTGCCTGTTCGAGCGCAACGGTGGCGGAGTAATCGTACTCGCCACGCCGAACAACAAGATCGACACCGAAGTCGCCAACTGCACGTTTTTTAAAAACTTTTATCCGCAATTTGTCTGCAACAGCTGGGATTCCCTCATCGGCGATTCCTACCTTAATTTTCGTATTCGCAACAGCATTATCTGGGAACCCGGGACCAACATCTGGTCGATGTTTTACAGCAACGACAAGGATAATCCCAACATGTATTCCTTTGATATCGACTATTCCGCCATCAGTTTGGCCGGCCCACTGGGCCCTCCAGGGTCTTTTCAGGCATTTGGTGACAACATGATTTACAAGGTGGAGCCTGGTTTTGTGGACTCCTCCGGAGGCGACTTCCGGCTGTTGCCCTGCTCGCCACTGCGCAATGCAGGCAACAACGATGTCGCCGAAGACCTCGGCATACTGACCGACCTGGATGGCGCCCCCCGCATACAGTTCGATACGGTGGATTTGGGGGCTTTTGAGATACAGGATACGTGTGGAATCGTGCACACAAACGATCTGAGCGGGCAGAGCGCGTTCAGGACGCTGGACATCTGGAACAACCCATCCGGCACGGGTTACCTGGTTTTCCGGAATCCGGTTGGCCCGTATGAGTCCGCTGTGCTGTCGGTTTATAGCGCGGGCGCCGTGAAGGCACTGGAGACCACCATTCGGTTGGAAGAAACGAATTCCATTTACCTGGGCGAGCTACAGGGCGGGTATTACACAGTCAGGTTGCAATCGGGGGCAGCGGTGTTTACCGGTAAGTTCATTCTCCTGGATTGATGCACTACCCTCATCTCACCAACAGCACATCCCCCTTAAACACCTCCCTGACCCCATCCGCATACGCCACCTCCAGCACCCAGATGTACACCCCCGGGTCGCCGGGCCGGCCGCGGAAATAGCCGTCCCAACCCTGATCGGGGTCGTTCAGGAAAAAATCCCGACCCAGGTACACCTGCTCGCCCCAGCGGTCGTACACCGAAAATTGGAGCACACGGGTGTCGGACTGCCCGTGCACGAGCAGCCGGTCGTTGTTGCCGTCGCCGTCCGGACTGAAGCCGGTGGGGACAAACACTTTTCTGGTTTTTAGCACCTGTATGCGCACCTGGTCTTCGGCCCTGCACCCGGCCGAGTCCACAATGTGCACTTCGAAGTAGCGATCGAACGCCAGACCGGTGACCGACGGGTCCGGACAATCGAGGCAACCCAGCCACTGCGCTTCCGCCGGGCGCCAGGCAAAGGCCACCGGACCCTGGTTGTTCAGCACCGTGGCGATCAGCTGGGTGTCGGCGCCGTAGGGGATGCTGAAATCCGGGCCCAATGAAACCGCCGGTGGGTCCGGCTCGTCCAGTATCACCGGTGGAAGCGTCAGCAGGCAGCCATTTTTATCCCGAATACCGGGCAGGTAAGTGCCCGCTCCCAGCGAGATTTGCACACTGGAGCCGTTGAAGGCGCCGTCGTTAAGCGCATATCGGTAGGGTGGGGTGCCGCCCGTTGCCTGCAGGGTAATTCGTCCCTCGTAGCCGCCGAAGCACCTGGGCGGCGTGCCCAGGGCCGACCCTTGCAGGGAGTCCATGGGCTGGTCCACAGCGGCGGAATCGATATGGGGGCAATTTTTGCCGTCCGTAACGGTATAGGTGTAATCGCCGGCGGCGAGTTGGGTCAGTCCGGGCTGCGTGCTGCCGTCTTCCCAACGGATGGTGTACGGCCCTGTGCCGCCGGAGGGCGATGCGAACAAAGCCCCGGTGCGCTCACCGAAGCAGGCAACGTGGGTGACGGCCACCTGAACGGTGATGGGCGCCGGCGCCGGCACCACCACCGGCGTCACACCCGTGCAACCCCGGGCGTCGGTGACACTCACCCGGTAGATACCCGCCGGCAGGCCCGAAGCCAGGGAGTCGACCTGGACACCGGCGACCGGGCTCCAATCGTAGCTGTAGGGCGGTATGCCGCCCTGCCCCTGCACGGCGACCCGCCCGTCGGCAGCGCCTGGACACGAGACGGAGTCAATGGCGCGCACCGTTACGCCAACCGGGCCGGGCTGGTCTATGAAAACGCTGTCCGTGGTGCTGCAACCCTGTGCGTCGGTCAGCGTGACGCTGTGCCATTGGCCGCCGGGCAGGCCTTCGGCCACCGGGCCGGTTTGGGTGGGCACGATGCTCCATCGAATTTGAAACAGCGTCAGCGCCGCCGGCTGGTTGCCGTAGCGCGCAGCGTTCACTTCGGCCTGGCCGTCGCGCCGGCCGAAACAGGACGCATCCCGGGCGATGAGGTCAACGTTCAGTTCGCCCTGTTCGATCACCTTCGTTTCGCCGTTTGCACTGCACCCGTTTGCGTCGGTCAGCGTCAGTCCGTACGTGCCCGGTCCCAGGTTGTTCAATTCGGTCTCGGTGGCGCCGGTGCTCCACAACCAGGAGTACGGCGGTGTTCCCCCGGAGGGTTGGTTAAGGGCCCGGCCGTCGCGGGCGCCGAAGCAAAGCGTGTCCGAAACGATGGGTAGCCCGATGGCCAGGGGCTGCTCCGGCTGGGGCACCGTCAGCACGGCCGTCACGAAGCAATTGTTGGTGTCGGTGGCGACGTACGTGTAGTCGCCGGCCGGCAGACTGTCCAGGACCCGTCCGCTCAGGCTGCCCGTCGGCCCGCTCCACGAAACCGTCACCTCGCCGGCGCCCCCGCCGAGCGTCAGGCGGATGCCGCCGGTAGCTTCGCCATAGCAAGCGACTGGGGTCACCAGCGCCTGCACTTCGATCGTGTCCAACCCGAAGATGAACACCGTAGCGCCGATGGTACACCCGTTGTTGTCGGTGACGGTCAGTGTATACGAACCTTCGCCCAGCGAGTCTATTCCGGGGGTGCGGGCGCCGGTGCTCCACAGGTAGGCAAACGGAGGAATTCCGCCCTGCACGCTCGCCGAGACGGAAGCGGTGGAATCGCCCGTGCAATCCAGCTCCGTGGGGTCCAGTTCGAGCAGCATGGGTGGCGGCTCCGGCACCAGCGCCAGCCCGGTGGCGGTACAGCCTGCGGCGTCGGTAACGGTCACAAAATAGGAGCCGGCGCTCAGCCCCCGGGCAACGGAGTCGCGCTGGTTGAGCGCGTCGCTCCACACATAGGCATAGGGCCCTATGCCCCCACTCACCGTCACGGAGGCTGCTCCGTTGGCGCCCAGCGCACAGGTCACCGGTGTACCCGTCAGGTCAAGGATCATGGCCGGTGGACCGCCGACCACCACCGTATCGACGGCCGGGCAGCCGTTGGCGTCGGTGGCCGTCACGGTGTAGGCGCCGGGCAGCAGCTTGTCGATCGCCGGGTCCGTCTTGCCGTTGCTCCAGACAAAGGCCACGGCGCCGGTACCGCCATTGTGCTGGACAGTGGCCGTTCCGCCCGCTGCCCCGGCACAGGGCGCCGGCGTCGATACGGTGGTCAGCGAGAGTCGGGGCGGTTGCGCGACCGACAGGCTGTCGGCGGCCCGGCACCCTTTGGCGTCGGACACCTCCAGCCGGTATGTTCCGGCGGGCTGGTCATTTAAGGTCGGCCCGGTTTGGCCGCCGCTCCAGGTGAACGCATAGCCGCCGTTTCCGCCAACGGCGGCGCCCGCCAGATCGGCCTCGGCAGCGCCGTGGCATCGGATGCCGGCGACCAGCTGGAGGTTTACCGACAGTGCCGGCGGTTCTTGCACCGTTGCGGCGCCGGTTTGGGGGCATCCCAGTGCGTCGGTGACGGTGAACGGATAGGCGCCGGCAGCCAGCCCTGGAAATATGCCGGTGACGCTGGTTTGCCCGTTCAGGGAAAAATCGTACGGTGGCTGGCCACCCATGGCGCCGAGCCGCACCACACCGGTGGGTTGCCCGAAACAATCGGCCGAATCGACCGCCACCACCACGGTTGGCGGGGTGCAGTTCACGCACTGGGCAATGCCCGTGCCGACCGGGCAGTTGGCGGGGCCGGACAGGGGGCGGACCTGGATTTCAGTATTGGTGAACGGCACAGCGATGTTTCGAACCACAAAAAAAGTGTCGGCGCCCACGGGCATCCATCCGCCCCCGTTCACGTTCACCTCGTACCCCACGGCGCCGCCCACCGGCGGCCAAATGAACGTCACACTGTCGAGCGAAGGATTGAAACACGCAACTTGCGGGGCATCCAGGGAGTCCACCACGGAAATTTGAATGGAATCGGACGCGGTGCAGCCGTAGGCGTCTGTAGCTTGTATTGCGTATACTGTGGCGCCGGTAACGGGTGTGATGGTGGCTACCGGACAGGTTGGGCAATCGACGCCGGTAACCGGCGACCACTGATAACGAATCTTGTACACCGGCTCGAAGGTGATAGTCCAGTCCAGCAGGGTGCCTGTAAACCCCTTGGCGTCGTCCAGCAGCCGCAACTGCCACAGCCCGTTTGCCGGCGCGCCCCACAGGTCACCAAAGGGCCCTTCCGGGAGCCAGTTGCCGGTGAATGGCGCGGCAGTAGCCGGCGCCGCCGGGCCGGGAAAGCTGATGCGGGTGCCGGCGTCCGGCGCAAAACAGGTGCCGGTGTAGTTGTTGCCGTCGCCGCCGTTGTCGGTGGTCAGCTCGAGAAACTGTCCGTTGGGCGCGATGAGGTAGATGTCCAGGTCGTCAACCCAGGGATGGGTAACGCTCAAGCACACCGAGCGCAAAACGCCGGGTCCGAGGGTTTTGGGCGCCACGCCGGTGATGGCTATGTCTGAAAATACCGGTGTTTCCTCGGGTGTGACGGGCAGCGGAGTCTGATTGGTAAACGTCGGCGGGTCGGGCAGGGGCGTCGGGGAGGCGCCGTCGAGTGTCAGGGGCGGCGCCGGCATGCAGAAGGTGGTGTCGGTCGGCAGGGCAGGCGGCAGCAGGGTGTTGTCGCGCAGGAAGATGAAGATCGTATCGCGGTTGCAGGGGTCGCGCTGCACGTCGAAAGCGATGAATTCCTGGGCCTCCGTGAGACCGTCTTCGATTGCCCGGATGGGAACTACGAGCGTTGTTTGCCCGGGCGGAATGACCAGGTTTCGCGGAATGGAGTCGTAATCAATTCCGTTGACGGCGGTGCCGAACAAGGAGAAATCGATGGGGTAGGGCAGGGGTTGGGGGTTGGGCAGGGTAAACGTGATGGCGCCGGTGGCGCAACCTTCGGCTACCACATCTTCCACGCTGCTGGTGGACAGCTGCACCTGGATGGATCCCACGCCGAAACTTTTGGCTTCGAGAAACACACCGGAGTCGTAGGCCTCGTCCGTCACGTCGGCTATGGCCAGCTTGATTGTGTAGACGCCGCAGGGCTGCACGACGGCTTCGGCGGTGAACACGTCGGTGTAACCGTCGTAGCAAGGCTGGGTGGTGGTGAAGTTGTTGTCGTTGTAAAATTGCTCGTTCTGGGGCGGGCAGTTGAAGGTGGGCTGGCTGTTGTCGGGGTGTAAATTGTTAATGGTCACCGGCAAGGCGGTTCCAGGGATGCGGGCGATGTTGGTCGGTGTGGGGTATCCCGGACCCTGGATGAAAAAACCGAACACGTCGTTGAAGGGCGAGCAGGCGAACTCGGGGTATTCCTCCGACCCGAAAACATAGTTGAAGCGCAGGGTGTCGGCCGTGGGGATAAACGTGATCTCGTAAACGGCTACATTGCGCAGAACCGCCCCTGGAATCTGTGCGGCCAGGTCGGCGTCGAACGCTGTGCTGAGGTTGTCCACCAGCGCCAGGTCGTCGCCCACGCCGTTGGCGCCCGCACCTCCCGGGCCTGAAGAGGCCCGTCCGGTGGTCAGTACAATGCCGCGTTCGATGCCCACGGCTCCGGCGCCGCCCGTGAAGTAGCCTACGGCCTGGGGCGCACCGTTGTAAGTGATGTTGAGCACTTCCACACCGCCGCCGAGAAAAACGGAGCTGATGAGGTTTTCCGGATCGAACGGCGGCGTGGTGGCATCCACCACATCAAGCGGCTGGGCGACGGCGCGCAGGCAGACAAACAGCAGGGCCGGCAGGAGAACAAATGACTTGCGCATATTAAAAGTGAGATCGGCAAAGGGAACATGCAAATATGGGGACAAGACGCCATACTTCCGGCGTTCGATGCCTGCGATATTTGCCGTCCATCTCCCAAAACGTTTCTTTTATCTAAAAAAAGCTAAATGCGGTGAGCAAGCGGTTTACTTTGCGCCATTAATTTTTTTCAGGTTATGAACCAATTCTTCAAATTCGTATTCGCTTCCTGCCTCGGCACCGCCCTGGCCCTCGTTCTGGTATCCTTTATCGGCTTCGGTGTGCTGGCCAGTATTGCCGGCAGCGCCGCAAAAACCGAAAAGGTAACCGTCAAATCCAACTCGGTACTCGACCTGAGTTTTGAACAGGCCTCCATCCCGGAAAAGACCAACAACCTGGACATGGACCCGTTCGACGTCAAACAAAAAGACATCCTGGGTCTGCACGACATGGTCAAGGCCATTCAAACCGCCAAAACCGACGATAACATCAAAGGCATTTACATCAACGCCATGCTGGTACCCGCCGGCAAGGCCACCTCGTCGGTACTGCGCGAGGCGCTGATCGACTTCAAACAGAGCGGCAAGTTCATCGTCGCCTACGCACCCGTGTACACCCAGAACGCCTACTATATGGCTTCCGTGGCCGATTCGGTGCTGCTCAACCCCGTCGGTTCGGTCGATTTCCGCGGGCTATCCAGCACGATCGCCTACTTCAAAGGGTTGCTGGAAAAAACGGACATCGACCTCCAGATATTCTACGCCGGCAAGTTCAAAAGCGCCACCGAACCGTTCCGCCTGGATAAAATGAGCGAGGAAAACCGCCTGCAGGTGCGCGAGTACCTCACCGCACTGAACGACATCTTCATGCGCGACATCGCCGCTTCCCGCAACATTCCGGAGGACGAGTTGCGGCGCGTCGCCGACGCTTATGAGGGCCGTCATGCCGAAGGCGCGCTGAAAAGCCGCCTGGTAGACCGCATCTGCTACGAAGACGAGGCGTTTGGCGCCATGAAAAAAATGATCGGACTCTCCGACAAGGACAAGCTCCCGCTGATCTCCGTGGGCGATTATTTCGCCGCTAAAGGACCAAAAGGCGATTTTAAAACCAAAGACAAGATCGCCGTTGTGTACGCCGAAGGCAGCATCGACGTCGGCAAAAAAGGCACGCCCGGCACGGTCGTCGATGGCGACTACGTGGGTATGTTGCGCAAAATCCGTAAGGACGACAAGGTCAAGGCCATCGTCCTGCGCGTCAACTCCCCGGGCGGCAGCGTGCTGGCCAGCGAAAACATCCTGCGCGAGGTGCAACTGTGCCAGGAGGCCGGCAAACCCGTGGTCGTGAGCATGGGCGACGTAGCGGCCTCCGGCGGGTACTACATCGCCTGCCAGGCCGACAGCATCTTCGCCGAACCCAACACCATTACCGGCTCCATCGGTGTGTTCGGCATGATCCCCATGCTCGACCGCACCATGCGCCAGAACCTCGGCGTCACCTTCGACACCGTGCGCACCGGCAAACATTCCGCATTCGGCACCCCGTTCATTCCCTTCTCTCCCGAAGAAAAAGACATGATCCAGCAGGAGATCGACCGTATCTACGCGGATTTCCTCCAAAAAGTGGCTAAAGGGCGGGATATGACCACCGAGCAGGTACACGAAGTGGCCCAAGGCCGCGTGTGGCCGGGCACCAAAGCCAAAGAACTGGGGCTGGTGGACGACCTCGGCGGACTCGACCGCGCCCTGGCGTCCGCCGCCAAACTCGCCAACGTCGAAAAATACCGCGTGAGCGAATACCCGCAAACCAAAAAAGGGCTGGAGCGATTGCTCGAAGAGCTCACCGGCGACGACGGAAAGGAGGACATCATCTACGACCAGGTGGCCCGCACCGAGCTGGGCGATCTGTACCCACTCTATCGGCAGGTGCGCGATCTGCAACGCAGCCAGGGCATTCAGGCGCGGCTTCCGTACGAGCTGTTTATTCAGTAAAAAACATCGGCTTCTGCACCAAACCCATGAGAGCAGAAGCCGACCGTTTTTTAACGGGCAATAACCATCCGGCTGGCACTCCGCCCCTCGCTGTTCGACAGGGCGTACAGGTAGCTTCCATTCGGCAGGTGCCCGGCGTGAAAGGTGAACTGGTTGGGTCCTTCCGAGAGGGCCACGGTTTGTTCGTGCACACGTTGCCCCAGCAAATTGGTTACTTCAAAATAGAAATTGCCGCTGACCATTGATTCCACCTCGATCCGCGTCTCCGCGTCGAACGGGTTGGGTGCATTTTTCAGCGAAGCAATCCGGCTTCCGGGATCAAACGCGGACGACATGCAGGAAGTGCCTGCCGGGTTGAGGATCAGGTAGTAGTTTCCGGGGATGAAGTCACCCGGGAACTGCACTGGAAACGGTACACCGGGAATCAAAGGTGTAAACAAGACAACGTTCACCACCAGATCAAACGTGTCGGGCAGGGTTGGCGCGGGCATATTGGGCGTGCCGTAGAGCAGGATACAGCCCAGCGTGTTGGCGTTGAACACACAGTTGGGCGGGTCGCACAGGTAGGTGATGCCGGCGGGCAGGTTGTCTATGGCGCCGGAGGTGGCCAGGGTAAGGCTGGAGAGTGGGGCCGTGATGCCTTGCAAGGTAACCTCTGCCGGAACTTCGAGCGTTACGGATTGGTTGTAAGGTTGATTGATGCAGGCCTCGTTCAGGTTGTAATTGGGGAATTCCGGCGTCCATGGCGGCGGCGCCAGCAGGTTCATGGTATCCGTGAGCACGGTGGAGTCGCGCACGCAGGTTTGCGCACGGAGGCAGGCGCCGGCGAGCAGCAGCAGCAGTGTGAAGCAGGCAGTTTTATTCATGATCAGGTTAGTTTGGCGGAAAGTTAACCAACCGCATGTTTGTTGATATAAGTAACTTTTACTCAGCCAATAATTTCTTTTCAATTTTTTAAAACGGTAATTTTTTTCACTTTTCTTCCATCCATTTCGACCACTTCCAGGCGGAGGCCTTCCCATTCCAGGTGGTCGCCGACAGCGGGGATTTTTTCCAGTCGGTGTATAAGGAAACCGGCGAGGGTATTGAACTCTAGGTTATCGTCGTCGACCTCGAGTTCCAGTTGGTGAACGAATTCGAAAAAGGGGAATGGACCGTCGAAGGTCCACCGACCGTCGGACTCCTGTGTAAACTGGTATTCATCATCGCTGTCGGCGCTGAGGTCGCCCACCAGGGCGTCCAGAATGTCGTCTGTGGTGACCAGCCCCTGCACGGAGCCGAACTCGTCGAGCACCAGGGCGTGGTGTTTGCGTTCTTTTTTGAACGCCTCCAGCACCTTGTAGGCCGGCATGGTCAGGGGGACGTACAGCGGTTGTTTCAGGTGATTTTCCAGTGAAAAGGACGGATCATCCGTCGCCTGGAACAAATCCCTGATCCGGACGATGCCCATGATGTCGTCGAGTTCTTCCCGGGCCACCGGGTAAGCGGAAAACAGGGCGCCGGCCGTTTTTTGTTTCACTGTGCGGAGATCGTCGCGGACATCCAGCCACACCAGGTCGCTCCGGTGGGTCATCAGGGCGCCGATCTTGCGGTCGCCCATGGAGAATACCCGCTCCACAATGTCCTGCTCGATTTCCTGGATTTCTCCGCTTTCGGTGCTATCGTTAATGATGGATTTGATCTCCTCCTCCGTGATCAATCCGCTGCCCTGGCTTTGGATGCCAAACAGCCTAAGCAACAGATCATTGGTGGTGGTCAGCAGCCATACAAACGGCGCGACCAGCCACGACAACAAGGCCATCGGGCGGGCGACAATCGAGGCGATGGTTTCCGGGAAAGTAAGCCCCAGCCGCTTGGGCAGCAACTCCCCCAGAACGATGGACAGGAAAGTCACGGGCAGCAACACGGCCACCACCGCCAGCTGGTTGGCGTACGGTTTGAGCGCGGGTATTTGCTCAACCCAGGCCTGAACGTCGTTGGTGATGTTCTCGCCACTGTAGATACCCAGCAAAATGCCGATCAGGGTAATGCCGATTTGCACGGTGGATAAAAACGTGTTGGGCGACTCGGCCAGTTCAAGCGCCTTGGCGGCGCCTTTATGGCCCTTTTTGGCGCCCATCTCCAGCTTGAACCTGCGCGACGAGACCAGCGCGATTTCCGACATGGAAAAAACGCCGTTGAGCAAGGTGAGTAAAAGAATGATAACGAATTCCATATTCTGAGTGAAATGTGGGCGAAAATAAGCAAGGCCCGCAATTTTCGGCTTAACCTTAACTTAATATCCAAACTGTTTGTACTGTTTACTTTTGTGCTTTATCCATTAACCAATTTTAAGGCAATGAAGTTACTTTTTACCCACACCATTGCGCTTTTGGCAGGCATACTTCTGTCGGGCGCCGGCCTGCAGGCCCAGCAGACCCTTTTCCAGGGATTCGAAGGGACCGCCAACGACAATTTTTCCTTCACCACCACACCGACAAAGTACAACGATTTGCCCAATGAAGACGTCTGGGCCGATACAACGACCACGGCTTCCATCGCGCCGGCCACAGGCGACCGCTTCTGGTTCATGCTCGACCTGGAAAACCCGGGCGCAGGCGGTGCTTTCTTTCACACCCTGGACCTCGAGCCGGTCGACGTCAGCGCTTTTGCGTTCAACACCCTGAGCTTCAAATATTACACCGTGGGCTATGAACCGGCCGACTCGCTGGGGTACATCCTGGAAACCGACAACGGAACGACCTACGACTTCGCGAAATACGTCGACCTGAACCGCAACACCCTGGCCTGGGAAACGATAACCATTACCCTGCCCCCCGGCACCCAGTTTGTGCGCCTGCGCCTCATGGTCAAACAAAACGGCGGTTCCGACTACGCCGGTTTCGACGATATCCAGCTCCAATCGAGCAATATGGACATGGTTGCGCCGGTGATCACCGGCATCGCCACCACCGGCAGCACCGGCATTCAGGTCGCTTTCAGCGAAGCCATGGGCGCGGCTGCGGAGGACATTGCCAACTACACCGGCGTGGCTGGCCTCGTTTCCGCCACCCGCAACGCCACGAACGACACCGTGACCCTCACCTACGGCGCACCTTTTGCCGACGGGGTGACCAATACCCTGACCATCGCCGGCGTGACCGATGCTGCCGGAAATGCGATACCCGCTCCGGTCGATTACGTATTCACCTGGAACGGCGCCACGCCCGCACTGGTGATCACCGAGATTAACTACAACCCGCCGGGCGGCGATCCGGACGAACTGGAGTTCATTGAAATTTACAACAACGGTACTTCAGATGCCCCGATCGGCGGGCTTCGTCTCCGGGGCGCCGTACAAACGGAGCTCCCAGCCCTCACCCTAGCCCCCGGCGGCATCGTGCTGGTAGCGCAGGACAAAGCCTCTGCCGAGGCGTTTTTCACCGGACAAACCTTTTACCAGTGGACCAGCGGCGTGCTGACCAACGGCGGCAACACCATCGAAATTGTCAACAGCCTGGGTAATCAAATCGACCTCGTCGTGTATGACGATGCTGCCCCCTGGCCCGTGGAGCCCGACGGCAACGGCCCCTCCCTCGAACTGCTCTCCCCCAGCCTGGACAACAACAACGGCGCCAACTGGATCGCCAGCCAAACGCCCACCAACGTGGACACCATTTTCGCCTCCCCGGGTGTAGTGGTTGTGCCGCAAAACGCGGTCGTGTCTTTCGAGCGCACCAACACACTCACGTCGGAAAATGCAGGCGTCATCACCATCAATGTCAAGGCCGACAACGTCGGTATCCTGCCCGTTTCCGCCAAAGTGCGCGCCACCGCAGCCTCTACGGCCGTTGACGGTGTGGATTACCTGCTGGTAGACACCGTGGTGACGTTCTCCACCGGCTCGCCCAACCCGTTCACCCTGGCCCTCGCGGTGATCGACGACGCCGACCCGCGCAACAGCAACTACCTGCTGCTGCGGCTGACCGACCTGGTGAACGCCGATCTGGGCGCCACCGCCGAGCACGCCGTTTTGATCAACGACGACGACGCCGTGCCGCCGGCGCCCCAGCCCGACAACAAGGTGCAGCTCAATCACCTGGGCAGCTACTTTATTCAGCAGGGATCCGACGCTACGGCGGAAATCACAACCTTCGACCCGGCTTCTAAAAGGCTGTTTGTCACCAATATTGAACAGAATCGTCTGGAAGTGCTCGACTTCAGCAACCCGCTGGCGATTGCCCCGGTCACTTCCATCGACATGTCGGCTTACGGCGGCGGTTTGAACTCGGTAGCCGCTTACAACGGCCTGGTGGCTGTAGCCGTTCAGCCCGACGACGTGGTCACGCCAGGCAAAGTGGTGTTCTTCGACGCCGCCGGCGCGTTCCAGAAAGAACTGACGGTAGGCGTGCTGCCCGACCACGTGGTGTTCAGCCCCGACGGACGCAAGGTGCTCACCGCCGACGAAGGCCAGCCCAACGACGATTACAGCATCGACCCCCTGGGCACAGTGAGCATCATCGACATTTCCGGCGGCATCGCCAATACCACCCAGGCCAATGTCAAAACGCTTGATTTCAACGCTTTCAACGCGCTGGAGCCGCTGTATGAACTGGCCGGCTTCCGCGTTTTCGGACCCAATGCCACCCTCGCCCAGGACGTTGAACCGGAATTTATCACCATCAGCGACGACAACCTGCTCGCTTACGTTACCCTGCAGGAAAACAACGGCGTCGCGGTGATCAATCTGGCTGCCGACTCCATCATCGGTATCGTGCCCTGCGGCTTGAAAGACTGGCAGGCGGAAGGCGTTTCTTTCGACGCTTCCGACAACCTTTCCGGTATTTTCTTCAACAACTGGCCGGTGAAAAGCCTGTTTCAACCCGACGCCATCGATTATTTCTTTGTGGGCGGCAAGCGCTACCTGGTGACGGCCAACGAAGGCGACGCCCGCGAATACGACACCTACGAGGAACTCCTGCGCGTGAACAGCAGCAGCTACAACCTGGACCCCGCCGTGTTCCCCGATGCGGCAGCCCTCAAACGCAGCGACCTGCTCGGCCGCCTGCAGGCAACCACAGGCTCCGGAGACACTGACGGCAACGGGCTTTTCGAAGAAATCCACCTGATCGGTTCGCGTTCGTTCACCATCTGGGACGGTGAAAACGGCGACCGCATCTGGGACAGCGGCGACGATTTCGAGCGCATCACCGCCGCCGATCCGGTGTTCGCACCCATCTTCAACGCCAGCAATTCGAACAATTCCCGGAAAAACCGTTCCGACGACAAAGGGCCGGAACCCGAAGGCGTAACCGTGGCCGAAATCGACGGCCGTTTTTATGCCTTCATCGCGCTGGAGCGCATCGGCGGCGTGATGCTGTACGACGTAACGGAGCCCACCCAACCTGAGTTCATCCAGTGGATCAACACCCGCGCCATCGGCACATCGGCGGGCGGCGACCTGGGCCCCGAAGGCATCGTTTTTATCCCCAAAAATCAGAGCCCCAACGGCCGCAATTTGCTCGTGGTCTCCAATGAGATCAGCGGCTCATTGTCTGTTTTTCAACTCGACATCAACCGCCTGGCCGACGGCGAATACGCACTCACCAAGTATGCGTTTGACAGCCTGCCGGTCATCGGCCAATACAACGGCCTGGAGATCCGCGAGGGCGGCATCTCCGGCATGTACTACCGCGACGGTAATTTCCACTTCGTGAGCGACCGCGGCCCCAATGCCGGGGCCACCAACAACCCGCTGGCCATGGGCAAAACCACCCTCGTGTTCCCCTTCCCGGATTATGCACCCAAGAAGTACACCGTGACACCCAACGGAACAGCGCTCGACGTGCTCGACGTGCAGGCGCTGAAGCGCCCGGGCGGACAAGGCATGACCGGCGTTCCGCTGCCCGTAGGCTTCGGCAACACCGGCGAAGTAGCCTGGTCGGACAACAACGGCACCGTGACCCCCTATGACATCTGGGGCATCGACTCCGAAGGTTTGTTCCAGGATAAATTCGGCAACTGGTGGTTCTGCGACGAATACGGCGCCAGCATTTACAAAATGAACGCCAACTACGAAGTGGTGGAGCGCTACACACCGTTCCCCGCTGAACCCGAAGACAACCAATTGGATACGGTGTTCGGCAATCGCCGCGCCAATCGTGGTTTCGAAGGCATCGCCTACACGCCCAACGGCAAGGTGTACGCCATGATCCAGAGCGCCATGGACAACCCGAATACCACCACGGGCAACAGCTCGCGCATCCTTCGTATGGTTGAACTTGACCCGTTCACCGGCCAAACCCGGATGTTCGCGTATGTGCTCCAACCCACACTTGGACAGATCCGCACCCGCGATTGGAAGATCGGCGACATGGTGGCCGTCAACAACCAGGAGTTCCTCGTGATCGAACACGCCGAGCGCAACGGCTTCAACTCGAAAAACATCTACAAGATCAACATCTCCGGCGCCACGCCCATCACTTCCGACAACTACAACGGACTTACCCTCGAGCAATTGATCGATCAAAACGGTCTGCTGCAAAACGGCATCGTTCCGGTGGCCAAAACCTTTGTCGCCGACCTCCTGGAGCTCGGCTGGGAACTGCAACACGACAAGCCTGAAGGCTTGGCCATCGTCGACGAAAACACCATCGCTGTGGTGAACGACAACGATTACGGCATCAACTCGCCCGCCGAAGACGGCACCATCGTGCTCACCGGCAAAACCACCCGCCTGTACGTGTATGACCTGCCGGCCACCCAGCGCCTCGATTACGTCTCTCCGTACTGCTCCGCCGACGCCGGCGACGCCCCCATCGTTTGCGATCCGCCGGTGACCCAAACGCTGGTCGGTAACCAGACACCGGCCGGCGGTACCTGGTACGTGAACGCCCCCAACGCGAGCGTGACACCCGACGGACAGTTCACCGCCACCGACCTGGGCTTTTTTAACGTGCTGTACAGCGCCGAGGTGAACGCCCAAGGATGCGTCGGTTTCGATACCATGACCATTGAGGTGACGATCTGCCCGTCGACCAACGAACCTGCGCTGGCCGGCGCACAGTTGTTCCCCAACCCGTCGAACGGCCAGCTTACCTTGCGTATGCCGGAATTGCCCGACGGAGAAACCACCTTCACGGTGCGTAACGCTGCCGGGCAACTGGTGACCGGCACCCAGACGGTAACCGATCTGGATACCCGCATCGACCTCGGCCACCTGCCCCGCGGCATGTACCTGCTTACCTTGCAAAGCGGCGCCGCCGCCGTCGTGTACCGCGTAAGCATCCAATAAGTCGTTGAGTAGACTTTTAAACACAACAACGGGGTGACCACCAAAGTCACCCCGTTGCTTTTTGCCCGCATTGACCTACCTTTGTCCCTCTTTTAAACACAAAAACTTTCGATGCTGGATCTGCTGAAGCAATTTTTTGATTTTATCCGCCACCTGGACGTCCACCTGGAGGCCATCATGACCAATTACCAGTGGCAGACCTATTTCATACTCGCCCTGATCATTTTTTGCGAAACGGGCCTGGTGATCACCCCGTTCCTGCCAGGCGACTCCCTGTTGTTCGCCGCAGGCGCCATCACCGCCAAAACCGGTATCCTGAACATCTGGACGCTCATGCTCATCCTTTTCCTTGCGGCCATTTTGGGCGATCACACCAACTATTTCTTCGGTCGGTATCTTGGCAAAAGGGTGTTTACCCGGGACTATTGGTTTCTCAAACGGAGCTACATCGAACAGACACAGCATTTCTACGACAAATACGGCGGTCAAACCCTGGTGATCGCCCGCTTCATCCCCATTGTGCGCACCTTTGCACCGTTTGTGGCCGGCGTAGGCAATATGAAGTACCGCCGTTTCCTGTATTATTGCCTGCTGGGCGGCTTTTTCTGGGTGTTCGGCATCACCATGGCCGGCTACTTGTTCGGCCAAATTCCGGTAGTAAAAAACAACTTCGAGTTGGTGGTGTTCGGCATTATCGGCGTTTCGGCGCTTCCGGTGGTGTACGGCGTCATCCGGTCATGGCTTTCGAAAAAGCCCTGATGCGCGGTCTATAGTCGCCCTACCGCTCCGGCCACTTCAAAAATACTGGCCAGGCGGGCGATCAGCGCCTTTTCCCCGGCGCGCATCCACTGTGCCGGGTTGGTGTAGTGGTTGTCGATGTCATCCACATCTCCGGTTTTGTCGGCATGTTCGGAAACAAAGGTGCCTACGCCTTCCCACAGGGCATCGTGGGTGACCTGATCTACATTGAGCACTACTGCGCCGTTTTTAATAGCGCTGCGTATGTCTTCCGGTTGTGTGTCCCGCCGAATAAAGGAGGTGAAGAGCAAGGGCAGCGCGTCGGCGAGGTTGAACTTCACGCGTATGTACTCCTGGGCGTTTTTGATGATTGTAGGGAGCAGGGTTAAAATTTGCCGGCGCTGTTCGGGCGACAGTTTGCGGGGCACGGGCGAGAACACAAAATCGGGGCTAACGCTGTGCAGCTCCTCGAATCCGCGCGCGAATACCACCGGCGAGGGCAAGTCGTCTATTTCGTCCACAGGCTCTTCGGCGCGGTTTTCCATTTGTGCGGCGGTGCCCAGTGAAACGACCAGGTGCATGTGCATGCTGCTGGTTTGGCGCAGGAAGGCTTTGGTCGCCGTCAGATTTTCTTCAAAAGGCAGGTCCGACATGTCCACCCGGTGCCAGGTGAACAGCGGAAAACCGCGATGGTGGAAAAAATCGGCGCCTGCCTGCAACAGTCCATCCAGCCAGGATTTGTTTTCGGAAGTCACCCCGTCGGTACCCAGCAACACCGGCACACCGTAGGCTTTGGCCATGGTGTGCACATACAAAGCAGCGGCAACAGCCCCCACGGTGGAGGCGTGGTGGTCGGCATCGGTCAGGCCTGCGCCCGCGAAAAACGCCGCGCCCCCCAGGTCGAACTGAAGTGCGATGGGGCTGCCTGCCGCCGCTGCCGCTTCCAGCGCGGCGTTGATCGCCGAGGTGGTGTTGACGGTGAGAAGCGGAATGGCAAAGTCGTTTTCGTTGGCGTAGGACAAGAGTTCCACGGCCTTCGGGCCGTATACGAAACCGGGCGAAAAGGTGGGCGTTGCGGGCATAAGGGAGTGTCGAGTGTCGAATGTCGAATGTCGAGTACGGTTCTGCCGGGGTGGCTGTCGAACAACATAAGCAACTGCGTATACCGGCGGCGCTAAGGTACAGATTTGCGCAGACTATTGCGCAAAACATCCATGTACAGCCCGTATTCGGTTACAATCCCTTGGTCACCAGGTACCGCTCGGCATCCAATGCCGCCATGCAACCGGTGCCTGCGGCCGTCACGGCCTGCCGGTACACCTTGTCCTGGGCGTCGCCGCTGGCAAATACGCCTTCTCTGTTGGTAAACGTGGTGCCGGGCCTGGTGATGATGTATCCGCTCTCATCGAGGTCGAGCCATTCTTTGAAAGGGTTGGTGTTGGGTTGGTGGCCGATGGCGACGAAAAAACCGGTGGCGTTGATGACGCTCGTCTCGCCTGTTTTGTTGTTTCGGATGCGCACGCCTTCCACCGCCGCTTCTCCCAGAACCTCGTCGGCTTCGGTGTTCCAGTGCACGATGAGGTTGGGCGTGTCGAACACCCGTTGTTGCATAATCTTGGAAGCGCGCATCTCTTCGCGCCGGACCAGGAGGTGAACCGTGGAGCACAGCTTGGCGAGGTAAGTGCTCTCCTCGGCCGCCGTGTCGCCGCCGCCGACCACCACGACTTCCTGCTTGCGGAAGAAAAATCCGTCGCACACTGCGCAGGCCGAAACCCCGTGGTTTTGCAACCTTTCTTCACCGGGGATGCCCAGCCATTTGGCGCTGGCGCCGGTAGCGATGATCACGGCAGGTGCGTGCACCTCGTGGCCGCCCTCCGTCCATACCTTGTGCATGGGGCCGGTAAAATCCACTTTTTCAATCATTTCGTAGCGGATGTCGGTCTCGAAGCGTTCCGCCTGCTGTTTAAAATCTTCCATCATTTCCGGACCGGTGCGTCCGCCAGGATAGCCCGGGTAGTTCTCCACGTCGTTGGTGGTCATGAGCTGGCCGCCGGGCTGGGGGCCTGTGTACATCACGGGTTTCATGCCGGCACGCGCGGCGTAGATGGCTGCGGTGTAGCCCGCAGGGCCGGAGCCGATGATCAAACATTTAACTTTTTCCATATCGTTGCAAAGGTAAGCGGGATTTTGAACCTGAAAACGGGGCACAAAGTTTTCGCATTCAGGCGCACAAATCAACTGCTTTTTTTGAAAAAAGTAAATTGTACCATAGAATGCGAAAAATATGCGTCTGGCAGGTACCTAATCCAGCCGGTTGACCTATCTTTCCCTCGGAATTTATCATTAAATCTGAACCAGCACCCTGTTTGACGTTATGGAAATTTACAAAACCTTATTGACCAACAACCAGAAATGGGCCAAACAGCGGGTGGAGGACGACCCGGATTATTTCACCCGACTGGTGAACGTGCAAAAACCCGATTACCTGTGGATCGGTTGCTCCGACAGCCGGGTGCCGCCCAACGAGATCACCCAGACGGCGCCGGGTGAAATTTTTATCCACCGCAATGTGGCCAATCTCGTGGTGCACACCGACCTGAATATGCTCAGCGTGTTGCAATACGCTGTCGAAGTGCTGGAGGTCAAACACATCATAGTTTGTGGCCATTACGGCTGCGGAGGGGTTAAGGCGGCCATGACCCGCCACTCCTATGGCCTGATCAACAAGTGGTTGCGGCATATCAAGGATATATACAAGTACCACAGCGCCGAACTGCAGGCCATTGCAGACGATGAGCAACGCCTCGATCGCCTCATCGAACTCAACATCATTACCCAGGTGCAACACCTGGCGGAGACCTCCATCGTGCAGCGGGCCTGGAAAGCGCGAAATGCACCCCACATTCACGGGTGGGCGTACAAGTTGAGCGACGGACTCATCAAACCCTTGATTGAAATCGAGGCCAACACCCACCTTGATTTTGAATTGTACGAATACGACGACCTCGACGTGTCGCACTAACCTGGCCGAACCCGAAGACCATGCACCTCCACCTGAGCCCCGACTTCGACGGCGTACTGCACCTGCCCCGGCAGGTGGTTGCCGACCGCCTGTACGCCGGGCCGCGGCGCTTGCTGGAGTGGCTGGAAGCCCAGCTGGGCAGGAGCGGTTTCCCGGAAAAAACCGACTACCTGCGCATCGAATTTTACCGGCAGGCCCTCCAGCAGCACCTGGAATCGGTGGATCCGCAAGCGTTTTACCACCAGTCGTTCGACGCCGACCGGTTCTCGACGGCCCACTTCCTGCTGAACCGACGGGACGAGCTCCTGCTCGCCGGCTGGTCGTTTGTCGCCTCCGAAGCCACACCCGACCGGCTGCGGTGCCTGGCATCGGTCGAGGTCTTTTACCGGCAAAAAACACAAACTGCGGAATATGAAATTCCGGCAACCGGCGCCGCCGAACGCTGGGATGCCGTTTTGCGCGCCTGTCAAACGGCGCCCTTGCCGGTAACAGCCATCCAGCTGTACGATCCGGAGGAACTGCTGCCGGCAGCGTGGCAGCGCCTGCTGCGCCTGGCTGCCGGTCAGGGCATCCCGGTACGCTACGAGCCGGCAGAACCTGGCGCGCCGGCGGATACCGACCTGGGGCATTGGCAACGCCGGCTGGCCGGCGCCGCCGATGCCGGAAAAATACCGGCGCGCGCCGACGGCTCCCTGTTGCTTGTGCGCGCCGGACGCGATGCCGAGGCGGCGGCGTGGACCGCCGCCCTGTTGGCCCGCAACCCCGAACTTCGCCCTCTGGTGCTGCTGCCCGAAATGAACCGCCAACTGGAACAGGCCATGCTGCAGGAGGGGCTGCCCGCCCTGGGCATCCTGTCGGCTTCCATGGCCCGCCCGGCCCTCCAGGTGCTCAAGCTGGCCCCCGCCTTTCTGTGGGAGCCGGTCGACGTCTACAAGATTATGGAGTTCGTTACGCTGCCTGTCAAGCCCATCGACGAGGGGCTGGCCCAGGTCATCGGGCGGGTGTTGGCGGAAAAACCCGGCTTGTTCAGCGACACCTGGTACGGCGCTGTGCTGGGGTATCTGGAGCGCAGCGACGCATCGGGCGAGATCCGGCGACAGTACGATTTCTGGTTCGACCGTCGCCGCTATCCTGCCGAAGCAGGGGTGCCCAGGCGCGAAGCGATCGGTCTGTACACCCATTTGCAACAATGGGCGCTGAAAGCAGTCGGCGACGCCGGCACAGGTGAAACCGGTCTGCTTGTACTGGCCGAACAGGCGCGCCGCATCCGCGAACTGCTGGAGGCCCTGCCCGACGCCAGGCTGGGCTACCTCGAGCTGGAGCGCATCGTGCGCACCATCTACGAGCCGGCACCCATGCAACTGGACCCGGTGGAAGAGGGCCGTTTCGACTTTGTGCATACGCCCGGCGCCATTGTGTCGCCGGTGGACCGGCTGATGTGGTGGAATTTCCGGTCGGACACCGTCCTGGCGGCGCCTGACTTCTGGCGTGCCGACGAACGCGCCTTTCTGGGTGCAAATGGCGCATTCCTGGAACGCCCGGACCAGCCTGTCCGGCGCACCCTGCACCGCCAACGCGAAGCCATCCTGCGCACCGCCGGTCAGTTGATCCTGGTGTGCCCTGAGCGGGTGAACGGCGCCGATGTCTCTCCGCACCTCTTGCTGGGCGACCTGGACGCCGCATTCAGCCACCTGGCTCCCTTGTGGTGCCCTGTTGACGACCCCGATCTGGCCCGGCGCATCGATTCGCAAGCCGCCGACGTCAAGCCGGTGTGGATTAACCCCGTGCCGCCGCTGCGCCCCCGCCCGCACCTGCAACTGCCCGACATCCGCCGGCTGCTGCCCGTCGAGTACGAAACAGTCACCCAGCTGGAGTCGATGCTGTATTACCCGCACCGCTGGTTTTTTCGGCAGCACCTGCGCCTGTACCCGGCCAACCTGCTGCGGATCAGCGCCGACGCCCAGCTGCTCGGCAACCTCGGACACCGGTTTCTGGAGATGTTGCTCGTTGAGGACTTGCACGCCATGACCCGCAGCGACGTGTATGCGTGGATTGACGCACAGTCGGGCCCACTGCTGGAGCGGGAAGGCGCGCCGTTGCTGTTGTACGGCAGAGAGCCCGAGCGCAAAGCGTTCCAGCGCAAGGTGCAACAGGCCGCCTGGACCCTGGTGTCCATGCTCCGCCAGAACGGATGGACGGTGGCGCACACCGAACTGCCCCTGGAGGGCGAGCTGGCCGGGCTGTCCTTGCGCGCCAAAGCCGACCTGGTGCTGCAGCGCGAAGGGGAGTGGGCCATCGTCGACTTCAAATGGGGCGGTGCGCGCCGGCGCCGGGAGATGATCCGCAACAACGAAGACCTCCAACTGATGTTATACGCTTACCTCCTGCCGCCACCGGAAAACTGGCCGCACACGGCGTACTACATCCTCGAAGAAGGACGCATGATTGCCCGCAACCGGCAGGCCTTCCGTGAAGCGCAGGAAGTCGGCGGCCGCGACGACCACGCCGCAGTGTGCCGGATGATCCTCGACCGGATCGTACAAACCTACCGGTGGCGCCAACAGCAGATCATGGAACAGGGCCTGCTCGAACTGCGCACCGCCCGCACCGCCCCCGAGCTCAGCGCCTTGTACGGCGACGTGCTGGATCTGCTGGAGATGAAGGAGGAGGACGCCAAATGGGACGACTATCGCTTTTTAATTGCCTGATCGATCATGTATTTTTTTGCCAAATCGCTCCACCTCGTCGGCATGGTATCCTGGATGGCCGGCATGTTCTACCTCGTGCGCCTGATGGTGTACCACGCAGCGGCACTGACCAAACCCGAGCCGGAAAAAGGCATCCTGTGCCGCCAGTATAACCTGATGGAGTGGAAAGTGTACCGCATCATTCTGGTGCCGGCCGTGCTGATCACCTGGAGTTTTGGCACCATGCTGCTGGTGATGCAGCCCGCCTGGTGGCAGCAGGGGTGGATGCACGTGAAATTGCTGCTGCTGGTGCTGCTGAGCGCTTATACGCATTACACGAAATCGCATATTCGTTGGCTGGAACAAGGCTCATTTCGATACAACCATATGTTTTACAGGGTTTTAAATGAAGTGCCTACGCTTTTCCTGGTAGCCATTGTGATGCTGGCCGTGTACAAAAGCGGGATACACTACGGGTACCTGGCGGCCGGCATGGCGGGGTTCACCGGGTTGATCGGGTATGGGCTTTGGCGGGCGAATGCGAAAGGGAAGTGAGGATGTGGGGGGGGGCGCCACAGGCATGGCATGGTAATCCGTTTTGAAGGGCTACATAACACAATTTTTCAGTATGTTATTTGGCAATAAGCCGCAAATTTTCATATAAATTTTTTCATATTTTCTTTGCTATATACATATCACCTGCGTACATTTGTTTTATGAGTCAGATTTCCATAAGTGCTGAATGATGCCCACTTATGAAGCGCGGAGCGTGTTTGAAATTGAACTTGGGGGGAATCTGACCTGCTGATATGGGCGATTTTCCCGCAACTAACGGATAAGTAAAACACGCAATGCGGGATAAGTGCTTTTTGGGGTGGTTATACGCAATGCGGGTTTTTAGTTAGTCGTTAGTTGCGGGAAAGCAGTAGTTATCATTAATAATGCAAATACTAAAATGAAAAAAATATGGAGAAAGGCATTTTTTCTTGCAAAATGAGTCTTACAATCTTTTTGATTTTAGGTGCTTTTTTTCAGCCAGTTTTGTCACAGCAATATTGGCAAGGAACCTTTGATGGAATGAACGATAATGAAGTCGATAAAAATACAGGGAGAGATAGAATAGTGAAAAGAGGCAATGATGTCTTAGTAATTTCAAGTGCCTATGTTTGGGACAATGGTGAAGGTAAAGACCCTTTTGGCAGAGGTAGTGATTATGGATATTGGGGGCCTTTTTGGAAAAAACATGGACCCGAAGGAAATTTCCATATATTAATTTACAATGAAACTCTCGACGAAATAATTGGGCACACTCGATTACATGGACCACACAGACGTGGTGAAAGCAAATGGGAATGGAAAGACAACGAAGGATTAAATTACATTAATTATGGGATATTTGACTGGACGAAATATGATAAAGAAAATGTTTTTATAATAATTTACGAAAGTGACCCGTCTGAAACGAATTTTATGGGCAGAAAATTGCGTGTTCCGGAATGGGTATCAGGTCGAGAGCATGATATACTTATTTCATTTTGGGTCAACAAAAGTAAAAGTTATTGTGGCTTAAGTTTACAAAATCATCACATACCTATATTGACCCTTTCGACAGTAGATTTAAATATGCAAAACAAAAGAAAATGGACATACGAATCACAGATCGTAGTTAAAAACAATACAGGCGAAGCAATTGAAGTATATGCTAAGCCATACAATACAAGTAATGTCGCATGGGATGGTTGGTATGGCCCCTTCATTATTCCCAATAGTAGCCAGAATACCTACCCACTGTTAAACAAAAATAAATACAATTTAACGGGAGGCTACTTTTGTATATATGCCATGTCTATAGATGGGGCAAAAGTTTGGGATGAAAATAAAGATAATTATATCAATTGTAGAGCGGAATGTGAAATGCCTATTGAAAACCCTAGCCAAGTTGAGTACACCTTCAAAGGTAAAGGTAAGCGAAATATTGATAATAAAATTGATATTGGTGATATCATTTATCAGTGTTCTGTAGATGCTAAAAATAGATTCAATAAATTTAAGAGCAGCAAGATAAATGATATTAAATTTGAAACAACTCTTCCTCCAATAGAGTTTGATAATATCAGATTAAGTCCAATAATTGAAGACTATTCAGACGAATCCATTGTTCGCTGGGAGTGGAACTCAAAAAGTAAAGATGACTTAATCGAATCTTCAACGGCAAAAAGGTTTATTGAATGGCTTAGAATAGTCTGCGGCACATATGGGGCGAATAATTGGGATAATACTACAGAGTTATCAGGTAATGTTGAGTTATATGGATGGATTGGCGATATTCAGGGTGGTAGTGTTATCCAAATTACCGCTTCAATAAATAATTCGTCCAGCCAGAAAGGTTGTGATTGGATTAGTTTTTTAATTCGGCACAGACATAAATAAATGATAATCGAGTAGGGAGCGGTGAGCCAAAATGACCCACCGCAGCCCTCTCACACCACCGTGCGTACCGGCCTGGTACACGGCGGTTCACCGAACAGTATCCTTGTACTTGACTTGCAGATAATACTTCAGGAATGACACATAGC
>JANRJH010000020.1:0-143419 GCA_033764075.1 Saprospiraceae bacterium
GTCAATGAACTTTCTGAAGACAAGAGAGGCATGTTGGAGATATTTTCATACAAACAAAATGTTGAAAATGATCGCCAATTAAAACTCGACTTCAATTAACAATTCACTAATTCTTGTCAACCTATTTTAGGAACACACAATTCGACACTCGTCATTCGACACTCGCCACTCGCCACTCGCCACTCGAAAACGCCTTTTATTCCGCATTCCGAATTCCGAATTCCGCATTCGACCGGGCTCTCTCTGCCCGTTCCCACAACACCGACTGGCGTCCGCGCACATAGCGCAGAAAACCGGCGTACACCGCGTAATTCATCACGCAGAAATAATAGGGAATGAACAACGCCTTGACCTTGATCTCGCGTTTAGCCAGCAGGTAGCCTGCCCAGGCGGCAGCGTAGAACAGAAGTTGGGCTGCCAGGGCAACCTGGTAGAACGGCTTGCCTTGCATGGCCAGCACGAGGTTGCACACAAAAACCACGGGCAGGAGCAGCGGCGCGAGCGTCCAGCGCAGCACCCGGTGCGATATGTACTGAAAACTGAGCACACCGTAGCGGAAAAGGTTGAGCAGGGGCGCCAGCCGCACGATGGCCTGTATGCCGCCGGCGGCGATGCGCACCTTGCGCTTCAGCTCTTCGGGTACGGAAGCGGAGGCGGTCTCTACGGCGTACGCCTCGGGCTCATAGGCAACCCGCCAACCCTTCTGGGCGATGCGCAGGGTGAGGTAAAAGTCCTCGATGATGGTGTCGGAGGGCACGTGTTCGTAGGCTTCGGTGCGGAAGGCGAACAACTCACCGGCGGCCCCGACCACAGAATAGAGTTCGTAATCCCAGCGCTTAAGTGCGCTCTCGTATTTCCAGTAAATGCCTTCGCCGGCGCTGTTGGCGGCGGCGGCGTCGCCCAGGGTTATGCGTTTTTCGCCGGCCACGGCGCCCACGGCGGGGTTGTTGAAATGCCGCACCAGGTTGTGCAGCGCCTCGGTGTTGACCAGCGTGTTGGCGTCGGTACTCACCACCACCGGCGCCTGCTGTTGCGCCATCGCCCGCTGAAACGCCGCTATCTTGCCCCTGCGCTCGGGCTGGTGCAGCAGCGTCCATTGAACACCCGCCGGGAAGGGGTACCGCTCCACCAGTTGCGGCGTGGCGTCGCTCGAACCGTCGGTCACCCACCAGAAGTGGACCTTGTCCTTCGGATAATCGAGCGCCAGGCTGTTGGCGATTTTTTCCTCGATCCAGTCGGCTTCATTGAATGCACAAACAACAAAAGAAATGTCGGGCAAATGGCTTCCCTGCGCTTTGGTATTCCGCCCGAAAAGTCGCTTGATGCGTACCAGTGCTAACAATACAATTCCGTAGCCCAAATAGGCGTAGAAGACGACGGCGATGCCCAGCCAGAACAAAAATTCCATAATGCATTGCGTTTTTTAGTGGTGCAAAGGTGGGGGGTATTGGCGAACTAAACTGACAATTAAGGGACGAAAGGTGGAATTTCAAGATTAACTGAAATTTCATAATGCTGAATTCAGCCAAATCTAAGCCCCTTTTACAGCAAAAATTTTGCCCGAATGCTTTTTTGCTCGTCAATTATTCTGAAATTGTATAAATATTTCATAATACCACATAAAGGTTATTTGATAATTTCGTAAAAAAACACTTACTTTGTGCCTGTTTGTTATTCAGACGCGCCCATCTCGTCTTTAGCGTTTCCCAATCCCCTTTAATACCGAATCCCCCCTTTTTTCGTCTTTATCACGTGCTCAATTGATGAATCTGCGAACCGGATTTATCGCTTTTGTCATTTGGCATGTTTGCTTACGATCATCCGGCGGCACGTGTTCCTGCCAGAACACGGATCGCTCGATTGGCTTGGTTTTTGTTAGAAGTTCATAGACCAAGAGTTCGATTCGCAATTGGTAATCCAATGTCTTTTAATCCGATTTTACTTCAATCCTAATCCAATCGAAACAACTACTATGCGACACACCATTCTGATCGTAGAAGACTACGACAGCCTGCGACAGCTCTTGGGAACCTATCTGTCCAGATCTTACAGCGTACTGGGCGCCAAAGACGGCGTGGAGGCCATGAGTTGGCTCCATCGCGGCATGATGCCGGATGCCGTCATAACCGACCTGCAGATGCCTGAGCTCAACGGGATTGAGTTCATTTCACATTTGCGCGACAGCGGCCTGTACCGGGACATTCCCCTCATCGTCATTACGGGTGAAAAGAACGAAGAAACCGAGCGGCGTTGTCGCCAGCTCGGCATACATGCCTTTATCGAAAAGCCATTTAATCCGATAATCTTGCAACAGCAACTGGATCAACTGTTTTCTATCCCCAGGCAGTTGTCCGTTTCTGCCGTTTAACCCCCGTTTTTTTTTTTAAAACCAAAAAAAAACGTCTCATGCTCCTTTACTACAACGAAACCGTACTTTCCGAAAACAAGCAGGTCACTGCCGAAAATATCCTGTTGCTGGGCTTTTCCGGCAGCCTGGATACCCTCGTGCGCGATACGACGTTCGACGGCGAAGATGGCCTTTTCTGGGAAACCATCAGCCACCCCTTGCGCGCCCAACGCCGTTTGGAGGACATTTTGCAGGCTCCGGAAAAAGGGGCCATGCCCAGTGCGATCATTTGCAACTGGCAATGGCTGCAATCATACGGCAGGCGCTTTGCCGTCTGGCTCAACGAACAGCCGACCCTTCGTGACATTCCCTTTATTGCACTGGCCGAACCCCGGACACTGATATCGGTGGAGGAGATGGCCGAATGGGGTCTCGATGACTGTTACAACTTCCCGGTCTCCTGGATCGTATTGGAAAAGCGCATCCGATTCCTGACAGCGTACAAATCGCGCATTCGCGAAAAAGCAGAAGCCCTTCTGCAGGAACAATACACGGTTAAAGTGCCGTTGTTCAAACGTCTGATGGATATCATAGGCGCCAGCCTCGGTATTTTGATGACCATGCCGATCTGGCTGCCCACCATCATCGCCATCCGGCTAGAGTCAAAAGGCCCTGTCATCTACCGCTCCAAAAGGGTGGGCGCCGGTTATCAGGTGTTTGATTTCCTCAAGTTCCGCTCCATGTACAAAGACGCCGACCAGCGCCTGAAAGACCTCCAGCACCTCAACCAGTACCAGGATGGGGGCGCCTTCGTGAAAATTGCCAACGACCCGCGCATCACCCGGGTGGGGCGCATCATCCGCAAGTACAGCATCGATGAGTTGCCCCAGCTTATCAATATCCTGCGCGGTGACATGTCGCTCGTCGGCAACCGCCCGCTGCCGCTCTACGAGGCTGAACACTTGACCAACGATCTGTTCAGCGGCCGTTTTATGGCGCCCGCAGGGCTTACCGGTCTGTGGCAGGTCACCAAACGCGGCTCCAACGACATGAGCATGGAGGAGCGCATCAAACTGGACATCGCCTACCGCGACAGCCTTTCGCTGCGCACCGATCTGCACATCATGATGAGAACCTTCTCGTCTTTCATACAGAAAGAAAACGTCTGACGACCGGGCGCTCAACGCCGCATCTGATGGCCCGCCTGCCCTTGGGGTATGCGGGCCATCCAACTTTTTTGGTACCCTATTTGCAGTATTTCTACAAATGGAAAAAACCAAAGTAACCATCATTACGGTCAACTACAATCAGGCAGAGACTACCTTTGCCCTGCTCGACAGTTTGCGCCGCCAGGACTACGAAAACCTTGAGGTAATCGTGGTCGATAACGCCAGTCGAGAAGACCCATTGCCCGCCCTGGCGCAGCGATACCCGGAGGTAATCGCCCTGCGGAGCGCGCGCAACCTCGGTTTTGCCGGCGGCAACAACCTGGCCCTGCCCCATGCCACGGGGCAGTACCTCTTTTTTATCAACAACGACACAGAGGTGCCAACAGGATGCATCCGGACCCTCGTCGACTTTATGCACGGGCATCCGCAAACCGGCCTGCTGAGCCCGCTCATTTTGTACCATCCGGAAACCGCCGGCCGGGATAACCTCATCCAATACGCCGGAATGACGCCGGTGAGCACCCTGACCGGCAGAAACCGGACCGTCGGCGAAAAACAACCCGACGAGGGGCAGTTTGCAGCGCCCACCCGCACCGCTTATGCCCACGGCGCGGCTATGCTGATGCCCAGGACCGTGCTGGACGCGGTGGGGCCCATGTTCAGCGATTTTTTTCTGTACTACGAGGAGCTCGACTGGGGCGAACGTGTTCGCCGCGCCGGATACGAAATTTGGGTAGAACCCCGGGCGCGCATCTTTCACAAGGAAAGCCTGACGGTGGGCAAAATGGGCGGCCTGAAAACCTATTTCCTCAACCGAAACCGCGTGTTGTTCATGCGGCGAAACCACCGGGGCCTCCGGCACCTGTTGTTCCTGGCCTACTGGTGGCTGGTGGTGACCCCCAAAACCATCCTGCAATCGGCCCTGCGCCGCGACACCGAAAACCTGAATGCTTTTTTGCTTAGCCTTTGGTGGCAAATTAATCCCCGTTCCATCAACCGGTACGAGGCCATTGGTAAACAGTCCGCCGACCCGTCCTCATCGGTGGCAACCATGCCTCCCCAACCGGCAACCATCCTCCACAAGTGATTATGACTGCCATGCTACTCCAAGCGATTACCCTCCTGTTTGCCGTTGCAGCGGCCGCCACGGCCTTTCAACTCGTTTACCCTTTCCTGACCAACCTGCTCTCCCGGCTGTGGGGCCGGGAACGCACCGCACCGTTGTCCGAAACCGTAAGCACTTACGATTTTGGATGCGTCATCACGGCGTATAAAAACGCCCGGATCGCCGGCCCGCTGGTGCATTCCCTGCTCATCCAGAAGCATCAGCACCTGCATATTTACCTCGTGGCCGACGAGTGCGCATCGGTGGATGTGGACATTGAAGATCCCCGGCTGACCATCCTGCGCCCCGATCCGCCGCTTCGCCTCAAAGCCAAAAGCATCATGTATGCCATGGATCGCTTTGTGCGCCCGCACGACTTTACCGCCGTGTTCGACGCCGATAACCTGGCCCATCCGGATTTCCTGGCCGTCATTAACCACTACGCCAACGCGGGACACCGTTGCATACAGGGTCGGCGCACCGCCAAAAATCTCGACTCTACCTATGCCGCCCTCGACAGCCTGGGCGAGCACTATAAAAACTATACGGAGCGATTGGCTCCTTACCTGCTGGGCGGCTCGGCGGTGATCAGCGGCTCCGGCATGGCCACCGAAACAGCGCTTTACCGTGCATACCTGGACAGTCCGGAGATTCAGCAGGGCAAGGAAATGTGGAAAAAAATGTTGCAGGAGGACAAAATTTTGCAGAACTTTCTCCTCCGCCGCAACGAGAAAATCGCTTATGCCTGGGATGCCGTTTGTTACGATGAAAAGGTAGACAGCGGCGACGCCGTGCAAACCCAGCGCAGTCGCTGGTTGTTTTCCTACTTTCAGAATATACCCAACGCCCTGGGTATTCTGCGACGCGGGCTGGTCAACCTCAGCGCCAACCAGTTCTTTTTCGGCATCACGACCTTGTTGCTACCCATGTTCCTGCAATTGGCCGCCGCGTTCTTCCTGGCGCTACTCGGGTTGATTATTGCGCCGGTTTGGACGGTGGTGCTGGTATTGGCGGTGGCCGTCTTTGGTTTGAACGTACTGTGGACGCTCCGGCTGTCCGACGCCCCCAAATCGGTATGGGATGCGGTGTGGGCCACCCCGCTGTTCATCTGGCGGCAACTGCTGGGGTTGTTCAAAATGCGCAATCCGAACAAGAACTTCAAGCATACGGAACACCGTAAGTTTGTCACCGTAGATGAGCTGATCCAACAACAAGAATCCAAACCCTGACCCCGGAAGGATACTTGCCATGAAACGCTTTATCTGCTGGTTTTCCATCGCGTTGAATGTCGCGTTTATGATCGGCGCCGGGCTGGCTGTTGGTCGTCTCGGAGGCATCAGGCCTGCCTGGAGCCGATTGGCGCACCGGGAAGTGCCGGCGCTGTACCGGCACCGGATTTCGCTTTTCGAGCAACTGCCGGCACAAAAAAATGCTGTGGTTTTTTTGGGCGACAGCCAGACCGAACAGGCAGAATGGCACGAATTGTGCAATACCACGGCTTGGGTAGCGTTGAACAGGGGCATCGCCGGCGATCATGTTTCCGGTGTTTTGTCTCGTGTGGACGAAGCGATGCGGCACCAACCCAGGATGGTATTTTTGCAAATCGGCATCAACGACTTGCTGTTCGGCACACACCCGGAAGCAGTTGCCGACCAGTACGAGTTGCTGGTGCAGCGCATCCGGTCGGCCAATCCGGGCAGCCAACTGGTGATCCAGAGCCTGCTGCCGGTAAACGAAACCTTCCGGTATCTGTCCACCGACAACCGGCGCATCGCGACCCTCAACGAAAACCTGCAACGCATCGCCGAACGCCATGCCTTGCCGTATGTAGACTTGTACACGCCCCTGGCCGACGCCCGGGGCCGTCTTGCCACCGGCTATACCACTGACGGCGTACACCTCAACGGCGACGGCTACCGGATTTGGATGCAAACCATAATGCCCTTCATACCAAAAGAATAAAAAATGGTTTTCAACAGTTTAATCTTCCTCGTCTTTATTGCCCTGTTTTTTCCGCTGTATTTCGGGACCAAAGGGCGCTTGCGCATGTGGGTTTGCCTGCTGGCCAGCTACCTGTTTTACGGTTGGTGGGACTGGCGTTTTCTCAGCCTGATCGTGTTCAGCACGGTACTGGACTGGTGGTTTGGGCTGCTGATTTCCTATCAAAACGACAAAAACTCGGTGGAGACCCGGTTTGCAGAAGGCAGTCCGGTGTTGCGTGCGTTTGCGCCGTTCACCCGCTGGGCAGCGGCGCTGCGGTATAAACCCGCCACGGTGCTCATTTTCAGCATGGTGATGAACCTGGGCTTTCTGGGTTTCTTTAAATATTTCAATTTTTTTGCCGACTCGTTTGCCGACGTCGTCCGGTTTTTCGGCATGGCGCCCAACTGGCACACGCTGAACATCATCTTGCCCGTCGGCATTTCTTTTTACACCTTCCAGTCGATGTCGTACACCATCGACGTTTACCGAAAGGAGATCAAGTGGGAGCCGTCGCTGTTGCGTTTTGCCACGTTTATCGCCTTTTTTCCGCAGCTGGTGGCCGGGCCGATTGTGCGTGCCATCGATTTTCTCCCCCAGATGTACGAGGACAAGCGGTTTTCGTGGCACAACTTCAACTCGGGTCTGGGCCGGGTCATGTGGGGGTTTTTCAAAAAAGTGGCCATTGCCGACTCCATTGCGCCCTTTGTGGACCAGGTGTTCGACGTTCCGCAGGCTTTCTCCTCCTCCCACCTGTTGCTGGGGGTTGTCTTTTATTCCTTCCAGATTTACTGCGACTTTTCGGGGTACTCCGACATTGCCATCGGCCTGGCCCGTATGCTGGGGTACACCTTTCCTGAAAACTTTCGCACGCCGTACTTTTCCGCCAGCTTTTCAGAATTCTGGACGCGCTGGCACATATCGCTCTCGTCGTGGCTGCGCGATTACCTGTATATACCGTTGGGCGGCAACCGCAACGGGAAGTTCAACACCTATAAAAACAACATGCTGACCATGCTGCTCGGGGGGCTTTGGCATGGCGCCAACTGGGCGTTCGTATTCTGGGGGTTTCTGCACGGTTTGTACCTGATCGGCCAGCGTGTGGTGCAGCCCCGGTGGCGCAGTTTCGTGCGCATCACGCGCATGCCGGTGTGGCTCGACCGGGGTGTGGCCATTGCCACGGTGTATGCCCTGACCCTTGTGGCTTGGGTGTATTTTCGCGCCGGCAGCATCGGGCTGGCGGGAGGCGACAGTTTCGGTACGGCCAATGCGGTGCTGGGCGGTATTTTCAGTTTTGAAAATTTCAACTTTGACGCTGTCGTGAATAAATTTCAGGCTGTCAAGGGGCTGCTGCTCATCGGCATCCTGCTTCTGGTTGAACTGACCAATATCCGTTTCCGCTGGAACGAACGGCAGCTGTCGCAGCCGGTTTGGCGGGTAATTGCCCTGTCAACGTTGCTGTGGCTTATCGCTTTTTTTGGAACTTTCGGCGGCAGTGCGTTTATTTATTTCCAATTTTGATCCCAAATGAAAAAAACACTCTGGATACCCGCTTTAGCCCTTTTGTTTTTCACCGGCGACCGGCTCGCCGGCGGCTGGCTGCTGAAGCAGATCGATCATAGCCAGTTCCGCTACTCCCGCATGTACTGTGGCGAGGCTGCCGCCGACATCCTTTTGGTGGGCAATTCCCGCGGACTCACCTTCTACCAGCCCTACATCGAATCAATCACCGGCAAAAGCACCTTCAACCTCAGCTACAACGGCATGCCGATGGACCTGGCCAAGGTGCTGGTGCAGGATTACTTGGATAAATACCCAACCCCGGAGCGCATGGTGGTGGACATCACGACCTGCGACCGCCGGAACGACCAACTGCTCGCCGGCTTCTTGCCCTACGCCCGGTACTCCGCCCGAATCGACACGCTGATTCAGTCCAGAATGGCCTGGGTGTGGTGGAGTGGACGTTTGTCCAAACTTTTCTGCACCAACAACGAAGTGTTCCAGCGCGCCCTGTACTACCAAAATCGCAGCGATGAAGACTGGCTGCTCGACCGCGTCATCAACCCCGAACTCGCCCGCGAGCACCTGGATAACCCTCCGGTCATCAATCCCAACGACTACCTGATCACCCAGCTCCAGGAAATGGTGGCTTATGCCCGCGCCAAAGGCGTTGCCGTCGAGCTGGTCATCGGCCCGTACTACCCGGGATACGCCGTTCAGCGACTCGACGACCTCAAAACGGCCATTGAGCAGGCCACAGGCCTCACCGTGCGCGATTACCGGGCGGCACTCACCGACCCCAGCGGGTTCGGAGACCTGAGCCACCCGAATGTGGCGGGGAGCAAAGTGTATCTGGATATGTTGCGGCGGGATGCTGTGTTTCCGTAAAAAGACCAAATCCGTTGACCGAAGACCTGCCTCCCTCCGCCGAACGATGGCGCCTCATCCTGGGTCGTGATGCTGATCCGGAAAATGACGTGCCGCTGGACATACATACCCGCGGCATGGACAAGGTGCTGGAGCAGCTTTACCAGCCGGGCGACCGGCGCGGCGGGCTTGGCGCCTCCAGCCCGGGTGTAAACCGCTGGCTTGGCGACATACGGCGCTATTTCCCCACGCCCGTGGTGCAGGTCATGCAACGCGATGCGCTCGAGCGACTGAACATCACCCGTATGTTGCTGGAGCCCGAACTGCTCGAAGGGCTGGAGCCCGACGTGCACCTGGCCGGTGCCTTGCTGGCACTCCGCGATGCCATGCCCGACACGACGCGCGAAACCGCCCGGCAGGTGGTGGCCCGGGTGGTGGCCGATCTGGAAAGAAAGTGGCGTCTGCCCCTGCTCACCGCAGCCCGCAGGGCCCTGCGCAGCCATCGGCGCAGCATGCGGCCGCGGCCGGCCGACATTGACTGGCCGCAGACCATTTACCGCAACCTGAAAAATTACCAGCCCGACCTCAAAACGGTGATCCCCGAAAAACTGGTGGGTTTTGCCCGTCAGGGCCGGGCCCTGCAACGCGTGATCCTGTTGGTAGACCAGAGCGGCTCCATGGCGGCGTCGGTCGTGTACGCGGGTGTGCTGGGCGCTGTGCTGGCCTCCTTGCCGGCCCTCGACACCCGGTTTGTAGCGTTCGACACGGCTGTGGCCGACCTGAGCGACCGTTTGGGCGAACCGGTTGACCTGCTTTTCGGCATCCAACTCGGCGGCGGCACCGACATTGGCGGCGCCCTGGGTTACGCACAAACACTGATCGAAAAACCCCGTGAAACCATTCTTTTTCTGGTCAGCGACCTTTACGAAGGTGGAAGTCGCGCTGCAATGTTGCAGCAGTTTGGGCACATGGTCCGTTCCGGTGTGCGCGTGGTTGCCCTGTTGGCGCTGAGCGACGAGGGCGCGCCGGCGTACGACCACGACAACGCCACGGCGCTGGCTGCCATGGGCATACCAGCATTTGCGTGTACGCCGGATGAATTTTCAAATGTGCTGGTCGGTGTGCTCGAGGGGAACACGCCCGGACGGCGATGACGGCCGCAGCGATTACTGTACGGTGTCGCCCCTCAAAATACGGTATCGCTTGCGGGCCTCCACCGCGAATACACTACCGGAATAGTCGATAAACACCTTTTCGAAAAGCGACTTCGCCTTTTCCTTGTCGTTCAGGTGGGTCTCGTACAAGCCGGCCATGGCGAACAGCGCATTGTCGGCACGAATACCGTCGGCGTATTTTTCCACCACCTCGCCGTACAGGGCGGCAGCGAGGGCGTAGTCCTGGCGTTTCGTGGCAATCTGGGCCTGCAGGTACAGGATATCGTCCTGCAGGGCGTGTTCCGGGAAATCCCGACGCAGGGTATCGAGTTTTTTCAGGGCCGCATCGAACTGGTTTTGGTACACCAGCAGTTCGGCGCCGGCGTACAGCGATATGGCGTCTGCTGTGGTGTCGAGGTTGAGGTTATCCATGATGAATACCGACAGGTCCAACGCGTCGTTGGCGATAAGGCGCGAAGTAGCGGCCTTGAGGATATTGCATTGGGACTGTGCCCACTCGAAATCGCCGTTGAAGTAGGAGAGCCGCGCATTTTTGAATCGAGCCTCCTGCCCCGGTGTTTCCTCCTTGAAATCTTTGTCTACCTGGCTGTACAGCAGGGTGCTTTCCCAGATTTCGCCCTGGATTAGGTAATAGTCGGCCAGATCAATCTTGGTACGGGCGATGTCTTCGGCGGTCAACCCCGGCACTTTCAGCTGGGATTCGAGCAGGGAAACGGCTTTACCGACGTTGTTGAGGTAGAGCGCTTCCAGCTGGGCCAGTTGGAGCACGATGGGTGCAGTACTCCGGTTGCCGGGGAACCGGGTTAGGAATGCTTCATAGTCTTTTTCCAGGGTTAGCAATTCGGCCTGGGTGTACGAAAACCCTTCGGTGATCTTCCGGCGCCGGCAGTCCAGGCTGCCCTTAATGGCGGCGAAAAAATACGGGTTATTGATGTTTTGCAGTCCGACGATGTAGTTGTAGGCCTCTACGGCGGTGTCGTAGTCCTTGGCGTCTGCGGCGGTTTCGGCCAGTTGAAAAATGCGGCGTCCGTTTTCATTGAACTGGCGGTCGAGGGCCTTGTACTGGCGAAGGGCGCTTTTGTAGTCTTTGGTTTGCACAAAAGACCAGGCCAGGAGTTCGATGAAATCCGGGTTTTCTGTTTTCTGGATGCGTTCGTAGAGTTGGGCCTGGAGTTCCTCAAAGTCGGCCGGCGAGAGGTACCGGGAAAGCAGCGTCTGAACGGTGCCGGTTTTGGTGGGGTCGTCGGCAATGCTGTTGAGGTATTGTTCGATCATTTTGCCCGTTTCGCCTTTCCGGCGGTACAGTTCGCCCAGGTTGAAGGCGAAGCGGTTGGGGTCTTTGAGCAGTTGGGCGCCGGTCTCGTACGTTTTGGTGGCGTAATCGTAGCGACTTTTACCCGTGAACAGGTTGGCCAGGCGGCTGACGGAGTTGAAATCGGGCGGCATGTTTTTGATGGCCAAATCGTATTGCTCCTCGGCCTCGGGCATACGGCCTGCTTTTTCGAGCAGGGAGCCATAAGTGACGTAGAGTGCGTAGTTGCGCGGCTCTTTTTTGATGCGTTTCTTGATCGCCTTGTCGCCGGTGTCGTAGTCTTCCAAGCTGATCAGGCAGTCGATGTAGCGGTTAAAAAAGTACTCGTTCCGGTCGTCCTGCTCCAGCAGTTGCTGGTAAATGGTCGCCGCCTTGGCGTACTCTCCGTTGATGAAATACTGGTTGGCCAGGTTGGGGTTCTGTGCCTGTACGGGCGCTGTTGCTGCGAGGCAAGCGATCAGAACCAGGGCAATGTTCGTGCTTATTTTCATGGGATAAAAAGAGTGGCGCCTCGCGCGGCAGAGGCGGGCTGCAAAAATACCGGAAAATAACGCACAATACCGTGCCGATGTTTCACGTCGCTTACCTTTGCATGCCCGTGAACCTTGAACTTTTAACCATTTACCATGTACCGCACGCACACCTGTGGCGCCCTGCGCGCCGAACACATCGGACAAACCGTCACCCTGGCCGGTTGGGCGGCCATTATTCGCGACAAGGGCTCCATCCTGTGGATCGACCTGCGCGACCGCTACGGCATCACCCAACTGGTGTTTGACGAAGCGTATACGCCGGCCGATTTGTTTGCCCTCGCCCGCACGGTTGGCCGCGAATTTGTGCTGCAAGCCACCGGCGAAGTGATTGAGCGCGCATCCAAAACCAACAAGATACCCACTGGCGACATCGAGCTCAAGGTCACCGAACTGCGCATCCTCAACGCAGCCCAGACGCCGCCGTTCACCATTCAGGACGATACCGACGGCGGCGACGAGCTCCGCATGCAGTACCGATACCTCGACCTGCGCCGCCAGGCCGTGCAGAAAAACCTGCTGTTCCGCAGCAACCTGGCGATCGAAACCCGCAAGTACCTCGCTGAAGCAGGGTTTGCCGAGATCGAAACACCTTTTCTCATCAAAAGCACGCCCGAAGGTGCGCGCGACTTCGTGGTGCCCTCGCGCATGAACCCCGGCCAGTTCTACGCCCTGCCGCAGAGCCCCCAAACGTTCAAGCAAATCCTGATGGTGGCCGGCTTCGACCGCTACTTCCAGATCGTCAAGTGCTTCCGCGACGAAGACCTGCGCGCCGACCGCCAGCCCGAGTTCACGCAGATCGACTGCGAAATGGCGTTTGTGCACCAGGAGGATATCCTCAATACTTTCGAGGGGCTAACCAAACACCTCTTTCAAACAGTGCTGGGCATTGCGCTATCCGAATTCCCGCGCATGCTGTACGACGACGCCTTGCGTCTGTACGGCTCCGACAAGCCCGACCTGCGCTTCGGCATGGCGTTTGTCGATCTGGCGCACCTGGCCAAAGGCCACGGATTTCCAGTATTCGATCAGGCGGAGGCAGTGCTGGCCATCTGCGCAACCGGCTGCGCCGGTTACTCGCGCAAGCAGCTCGACGAGCTCACCGAGTGGGTCAAGCGCCCGCAGATCGGCGCCAAAGGCCTGGTGTACGCGCGCTGGGAGGAAGACGGCAGCGTGAAATCGTCGGTCGACAAGTTTTTCGACGAGAACGCCCTGAAACAGTGGATGGCCGAGGCCGGGGCCAAGCCCGGCGACCTGCTGCTCATCCTGGCCGG
The DNA here is from genome assembly GCA_033764075.1 of Saprospiraceae bacterium. Classification (GTDB taxonomy): domain Bacteria; phylum Bacteroidota; class Bacteroidia; order Chitinophagales; family Saprospiraceae; genus M3007. The sequence continues at coordinate 13,260 of JANRJH010000020.1, forward strand.
CGAGGAGGAAAAAACGCGCAAGCAACTCGGCGAGCTGCGCCTGGAAATGGGCAACCGGCTGGGCCTGCGTGACCCCCAAACGTTCAAGCCGCTCTGGGTGCTCGACTTCCCCCTGCTGGAGTGGGATGAGGACGCCGCTCGCTTCTTCGCCATGCACCACCCCTTTACTTCGCCCAAGCCCGGCGACATTGAAAAAATGGACAGCAACGATCCCGAGGTACTCAAAAGCATACGCGCCGATGCGTACGACCTGGTCATCAACGGGGTGGAGATCGGCGGCGGCTCCATCCGGATTCACGACCGCAGCCTGCAGTCGCGCAACTTCCGCCTGCTCGGCTTCACCGAAGAGGAGGCCGCAGCGCAATTCGGCTTCCTGCTCGGCGCATTTGAGTACGGCGCGCCGCCCCACGGGGGCCTTGCGTTTGGTTTCGACCGCCTGAACGCCGTGATGAACGGCGTAAACAACATCCGCGACTTCATCGCGTTCCCGAAAAACAACCAGGGAAGGGATATGATGATTGAGGCGCCGAGTGCGATTGCGGAGGCGCAGTTGAAAGAATTGGGGATCAAGCTCCAGTAGGTGTGTTTTCCCGGCTTTCGCAGCCTGGTTACGGGATGCCGACAGCCGCGATCAGCACCTTGTCGATCTTGCTCTTGTCCATGTCTACAATCTCAAAACGGTAGCCCTCGGCTTCGAAGTGGTCGCCGGTGTTGGGAATGTCGTTCAGGCGGTAAAAAATGTAGCCGGCGAGGGTGGAGTAGTCGGCGTCGGGGTCGTCAAACTCTTTTATGGACACGATGTCGCGCAGCTCATCGATGGGCGTGGTGCCCTCCACGAGCCAGGTGCCATCTTCGCGGGTGACGATGTTGGGCTCTTCGGTGTCGTCCATGTCGGGCAGGGCGCCAAAGATATTTTCCGTCAGGTCGTGCAGGGTAATGATGCCCTGGGTGGAGCCGTATTCATCGACCACCACGGCGAAGTAGTTACGTTCCTTGCGGAAGCGCTCCAGTATCTTGAGGGCGTTCATGCTTTCCGGCACAAAAAGCGGCTGGGTGAGTATTTGCTGGATGTTGAAGCCCGGTTTCTGGTAATTTTCGATGTAGTCGCGCAGTTTGACGACGCCGAGGATGTTTTCAATGGTGTCGTCGCACACCAGGAACTTGGTGTAACCGCTTTCGCGCAGGATGCGCTCGTTCTCGGCGGTGTCGGCGTTGATGTCGAGCCACTCCACGTCGTTGCGGTGGGTCATGATGGTGTAGGCATCGCGGTCGGCAAAGCGGAATACATTGCGGATGTACTCGCTTTCCTGTTCTTCAATGATGCCTTGCTGGTTGGCCATTTTGACCATCAACTTGATTTCTTCCTCGGAGATGCTGTCCTGTGTGTTGGGCTTGATGAACAGCATGCGCATAAACAGCTTCGTCGACCAGCTCAGAAACGCCGAAATAGGGCCTGTAATGCGGGTGATGAGCAGCATGGCCGGCGCGAAGGTGATGGCCAGCGATTCGGCGTACTGAATGGCGATGTATTTGGGCGCCAGCTCGCCGATGATCAGCGAGAGGTAGGTGATGACGGTGACAACGACCGAAATGGAGATTTGCTCTGCATACGGCGCCAGGTAGGTGATGCGAAGAAATAACGGCTCCAGATAGTGCCCGATGGCCACGCCACCGTAGGCGCCCTCCACGATGCTGATCAGGGTGATGCCGATCTGCATGGCCGACAGGTAGTTGTCGATGTTGTCAAGCAAGCCCAGCGCAATAGCGGCATTTACGCTGCCCTTGTCTTTCTCGTTTTCAAGTCTGGAACGTTTGGCCGTGAGGAGGGCGATCTCGCCCAGCACCAGAAAACCGTGGAGGACGATGAGAATAAGAATTATCGCAATTTCCATATATTACGGCGCAAAGGTATTGGTTGGGCGGCAAATGCACGCATTTTTTATCCGTATTATCCGACAGGTTTGTTAAAATTTGTTAAAAATTTTAAATGGCTTTGCAAAAATGAAATATGCCCTTATTTTTGGGCTGCCTTTTTAGGAAAGGCTTCTGTTCATCCAACTAAAAATCTTTCGCGTATCGACAGTACCTGTACACCTTACTAAACAATTCTGTTTACCAGGTTAATCAGCAAAACCGTTTGCTCATGCAGGTCATGTCGTTGCTCAACGATCAAGAGCTTATCGCTCGCTATGTGGATGGAGATGAACAAGCCTTCGAGGTACTCCTCTCCCGTTACAAGTCGAAAATTTACACGTCCATTTACCTGTTCGTAAAAGATCAGGCATTGGCGGAGGATATTTTCCAGGAGGTCTTCATCAAAATCATTGACACGCTGCGCCGCGGCAAGTACAACCACGAAGGAAAATTCGTGCAGTGGGCCATGCGCATCGCTTACAACATGTGTGTGGACTACCACCGCCGCCACAAGCGTCGGGCCCAGGTCAACCCCTCCGATGACTTCGACATTTTTGACGTGCTGCGCCTTAGCGACGACGGTCCCGATACCCTGATTATGCGCAGCGAAACGCACCAGCGCATCCGTCGACTGGTGGACGCCCTGCCGCCCGAGCAGCGCGAGGTGGTGATTCTGCGCCACTACGCAGACATGAGCTTTAAGGAAATCGCCTCGCTCACCCGCGTGAGCATCAACACTGCCCTCGGCCGTATGCGGTACGCGCTCATCAACATCCGGAAGATGATGCATGAGCGGGAGGTGGCGCTCTGATCAATCCGTTTTGGTCTGTGTTCGCGTAGCGATCCGTTTAATCTGTGTTCCATTCCGCTTGTTTCGCAAATGGAACACAGATTAAACGGATCGCTGAGCGAACACGGATTAGCGCGGATTTTTTAAATGATTGTGGAATATTTTCCGTTTAAATTCCGGTTTTTTGCCGAAATTGAGCAATAGTCCAACCTCTTGTCGTGTTCCCCTGAGGTAATTTATCAATTGATGCTCAAAATCGGAAACGATGTATTCGGTTGCTTTCAACTCTATAATGATTTTGCCTTCTACTACCAAATCGGCGAAGTATTCTCCCACCTCTTTCCCCCTAAAATATACTTTGATTTGCTTTTGCGCCTCTACCGTCAATCCATCCGATATTAGCGCGTGAAACATGGCATTTTGATATACCTTTTCCAAAAAACCGTAACCAAGTTCATTATACACATCGTAGTAAATCCGCAAGATGCGGTCTGTCAACTCTTTGTGAAGGAGTTCCATAGTGAAGCGTGTTTTGTTAAAAAATCCGTTTAAATCCGTGTTCGCGCAGTGATCCGTTTAATCCGTGTTCTATTTGCGCAACAAAAGAAATAGAACACAGATTAAACGGATCGCTGCGCGAACACGGATTTAAACAACGAAATTACAATTTCTCGCGCACAAAATCCCCAACAGCAAGCACCACCTGTTCACCGCTACCCTGATCTTTAAACGCAACCACCCCTTTCCCCATCTCCTCATCCCCAACAATCCCCACCCACGGAATATTCCGCTTGGCCGCGTACTCAAACGGTTTTTTCAGCTTGCCCGGCTCGGGGTACACCTCGGCGGATACGCCCAGCGACCTGAGCCCGGACGCGCACCGGAACGCGTATTGGTGCGTGGCCTCGTCGAAGGCCGCCAGGAGCACCTGCACGCCCGACTGCAGCGATTCGGGGAATACCCCCAGCGTTTCCATCACGTCGTAAATACGGTCGGCGCCAAAAGAGATGCCCACGCCCGACAGGCCCGGCATGCCGAATACGCCGGTGAGGTCGGCGTAACGACCGCCGCCGCCGATGCTGCCCATTTGCACGCCATTGGCCGCCACTTCGAGGATGCAGCCGGTGTAGTAGGTGAGGCCTCGGGCGAGGGTGACGTCGAAGCGCAACTCGTTGTGGAGCGCGCTGCCCTGCAGGTAGCCGAGCATCTGATCTACCTCGGCGAGCCCGTGGCGGCCGGTCTCGCTTTTTTCAAACGGCTTGCGCAGGGCCTCCAGGCTGGAGCCGGCCAAAATACCCTCAATCAGTTCGATCGCTGCGCTGCCGATGCCGCGTTCGGCGAGTTCCTTGCGCACACCGTCGATGCCGATCTTGTCCAGTTTGTCGATGGCCACCGTCATGTCCATAAACCGGTCGGCGATGCCGGCGGCCTCGGCGATGCCGAACAAGATCTTGCGGTTGTTGTACTTGATGGTCACGGGTACCTTTAGCGCCTGAAAAGCGCTGTCGTATATCTGGATGAGTTCGGCCTCGTAGAGCAGGCTGTCGGAGCCGATCACATCGGCGTCGCACTGGTAGAATTCGCGGTAGCGGCCTTTTTGCGGACGGTCGGCGCGCCACACCGGCTGTATCTGGTAGCGTTTGAAGGGGAACACCAGTTCGTGCCGGTGCATGACCACGTAGCGCGCGAAGGGCACGGTGAGGTCGTAGCGGAGTCCGCGCCGGCTGATGTCGGGCAACAGGCGGTTCGAGTCGCGGTTGGCCAGGGCTCCCGCATCGGCGTCCTTGAGGAAGTCGCCGTTATTCAGGATTTTGAACAGCAGTTTATCGCCCTCGTCGCCGTATTTGCCGGTGAGGGTGCTCAGGTTTTCCATGCTGGGCGTCTCCAGGGGCTGGAAGCCATACAGGGAAAAGGTGCTGCGAATGGTATCGAAAATGAAATTGCGTTTTCGGACCTGTTCGGGTCCGAAGTCGCGCGTGCCTTCGGGCAACCCCGGTTTTTGCATGTGCGTTCGTTTTTTTTGATCATCCACCGGCGGCCATCACGGCGGCCACGGTGCTGAACAACAACCCTTTGGGGGCCAGTGAAGCGAGGATAAGCAATACGCCAATGGTGGTGTAGATGGCCAGCTTGCGGTGTTTTTGCTCGTCGGTAGCGGCTTTTTTGGACAATGTGCGGCCCAGCTGGATCATCACCACGGCCAGCAGCATCATGGTGATGTGCTCCACGGCGAAGTAGCGCATCCAGCCGTCTTTCATGGCGGCGCCCATGTCGGCAAAGGCCGCTTTGGTCCACTGGCTGACGCCGGCGTACAGGATCAGGCCGAGGAGCAACTGCAGGTGGGTGAGTCCCAGCAGTGCTGCGGAGGCCGTGTTGTCGGTTTTTACGTACGGTTTTTTGCCGAACCAGCCGGTGTAGGCGCGATACAGGACAAAAACGAGCGCTGCCAGCAACAGGTAGCGGTTGTAGGAATGGAGGGAGACAAGGAAGCTATTCATGGACAGTGTGGGTTGGAAATGGCATGTTAGGACGGCAAATATAGGCTAACCAACCAAAAAGCTGCGCAAAGGTTCCTCGTTTAGCTTCCTGAACGTAGGTTTGCGCACTAATTTTTGAAAAGTTATGGATTGGCTGATCATACTCATTTTTGTTGCCGGTTACCTGGCCATTGTGTTTGAACACACCATTAACCTGAACAAGGCGGCCAGCGCGTTGCTGACGGGCGTTTTGTGCTGGACCGTTTATATCCTGACCGAACACGACAAAGAGGCGGTCGTTCATCACCTGCACACCCACCTGGCGGAGGTTTCGGGCATCCTGTTTTTCCTGCTTGGCGCCATGGTCATTGTGGAGTTGATCGACGCGCACGACGGGTTTGAGGTCATTACCGAACGCATCCGCACCACGAGCAAACGACGGTTGTTGTGGGTGGTTGCGCTCATCACGTTTTTCCTGTCGGCGCTTTTGGATAACCTCACCACCACCATAGTTATGGTCAGCCTGTTGCGCAAGCTGCTGGGCGACGCAGAAGACCGCCTGTTTTTTGCCGGGATCATTGTGGTTGCTGCGAACGCCGGCGGCGCCTGGTCGCCCCTGGGGGATGTGACCACCACCATGTTGTGGATCGGCGGGCAGATTACCCCGGCGAACATCATCCTGTCACTTTTCCTGCCGAGTCTGGTTTGTTTGTTGGCGCCACTACTCATGTTGTCGCTTCGGATGAAAGGAAGGGTGACACCACCCGAGAAAAAACACCTGACAGCCTCGGACTGCACGCCTTTTGAGCGAAACGCCACCTTCGGCATCGGCGTCGGGTCGCTGTTGTTTGTTCCGGTGTTCAAGACCGTCACCCACCTGCCACCCTTCATGGGTATGCTTTTTGGGTTGGGGACTATGTGGGTACTGACGGAGATGATTCACGCCGACAAGGACGAGGCCGACAAGGACCCGCGTTCGGTCAACCACGCGCTGCGCAAGATCGACACGCCCAGCATCCTGTTTTTCATGGGCATACTCATTGCGGTTTCCGCACTGCAAAGTTGTGGACTGTTGCCCGCGCTTGCCGGCTGGCTGGATCGAACGGTGGGTAACGTCACCTTGATCGGCATCCTGATCGGGCTGTTGTCGGCTGTGGTCGACAACGTGCCGCTGCTGGCGGCCGCGCAGGGCATGTACGAAGGCGTTTACGCCACCGATGATTATTTCTGGGAGTTGATCGCCTATTGCACAGGCACGGGCGGCAGCGCCCTCATCATCGGCTCTGCGGCCGGCGTGGCAGCCATGGGCATGGAAAAGATCACGTTTTTCTGGTACCTCAAACGCGTCACTTTTTGGGCGCTCATCGGGTATTTTGCCGGCGTCGGCGTATATATCGTGCAGTACAACCTCATGCATCCCCCCCATTAGCCCACGGCTTCAGCCCATGCATCCCCCCCCATTAGCCCACGGCTTCAGCCGTGGGACCCAGAAAAAGGAACAAAAGGGTTATTCCCCATCTCATGCCGGATCGTAGTCGCCGGCCCATGCCCCGGAAAAACCACCGTTTCACCCGGGAGCGCGTACAACTCCCGGCGAATGCTTTGTGCGAGGGTGGAAAAATCGCCCCCTGGCAGGTCGGTCCGGCCGATGCTTTCCCAAAACAGCACGTCGCCGCCCAGCACAAATGCGTCTGATTCGCAATAAAAAGAGATGCTGCCCGGCGAGTGGCCCGGGGTGAACAGCACGCGCAGTTCGGAGCGGCCGAACCGGATGACGTCTCCAGGTTGTAATAACGCCCCTGCAGACGGCGAAGGTTCTGCATCGGGAATGCCGTACATGCGGCATACCTCGGGATAGCGTTCCAGAATCACCTCTTCGAGCGGATGGATCTCGGGTCGGAGCCCCCAGGTCCGGTAAACAAATGCATTGCCAAATACATGATCCAGGTGAGCGTGGGTATTCAGCAGACGCACCGGTGTCAATTCCCGTTCTTTGATGGCCGAGACCAGTCGCTTTTGCTCCGCCTGGGTGTACATGCCGGGGTCGACGATCACGCATTCACGGCTGTCCTCGTCCCACACCAAATAGGCATTTTCGGCAAACGGATTGACTTCCAATACAAGTACCTGAGTCATTTTTTACTGTTTCACAAACAATTGCTCGACAATTTGCCCACCGCTGTTTACGCGTAAGGTGTATGTGCCGGTAGGCCAGGCCGCTACCGGCACAACGATGTTGCGGTCGGACGGGTTACTTTGCGTGTACACCTTGCGGCCAAGGGCGTCGAATATTTCCAGCTGATCGGCAGCCAGTGTCCCGGTGTGGATGGTGATTTCGCTGACGGCCGGATTGGGGAAGACCCGGACCGGCGCGGCGGAGGTCGCCGGGTTATCGGCAGATACCACCGGTTCGAAACGGAGCCAAACGGTATCCAGCGCCTCCGGCACCGCCAAAGGTATGGATTCTCCGTTTGCGTTGATGCCGATGATGCCCTCAATCGGTATGGTGAGGGGTACCATTCGACTTTGGGTGCGATCGCCGATGTCGATGATGATGATGAAATCCAGTTGAACGTTCAGTTCGGCGATCCGGCCGTAACCATTGGCGCCCACGCCGTTCTTGCGCACAAAAGCCATGTCCATCTGGTGTTTGGCCGGCAAGTCGTAGGGCAACCACATGATGTAGTTGCTGAAGCCGAGAAAGGAATTGGCGTCGTAGTTGGCGTCGAAGCCCGATTTGACCATCTCCGGATAACGGAGGGCGAAGGCGAGTCCGTAGAGGTCGAAAACCGGCTCTTGCGCACTGCCCACCAGGATTTCGGCTTCCAGTTGGAGCGAGCCCGGGTCGCCGGGGTTTATATCAATGGTATCGGTAGCGAAACGCACCCTGAGCTTGGGTGCGCTGCCGCCAACGGGGGCGGGAAAAATATCCAGGGGGCTGTAGTGCAGCGGGATCACGCCCGCATCGAAGTCGTTGACCATGCCGTTCCCGTCGGCGTCGGCGTGTTTGTCGTTGACACCGCCGGCGTGCGAGGGCCAGTTGGGCGTGTACTGCGGCAACCAGTTGGTGTGCGCTTCCGGGCGGGGCGGGCCGCTGTGGATGTAGCTGAGGCCCATGTTCAGCAAATCGGCTGCGTTGGCTTTGCGGTCGCCGTTGGCGTCTCCGGGCAGCACGTAATCCGTCGGTGTTGTCAGCGCGCCATAGCTTTGTTGCCAGGCGTCGGTAAACAGCAGTTTGGTTTGTGTGGAGAGGCAGGTGCCGTTCCGCCAGGTGGTGAGGGTGCTGCGGAAGGTGCCGCTGTGCGGGTACCAATGGCTGACCGTATCCCACTGGTTGTTATCGAAAATGGGGGAGCCGTCGCCGAAATCGAGCTGAGAAAACTGATAGTTACCGTGCGCACGGTTGGTGAACAACACCGTGTATCCTTCGGCAGGGCCGCCGCCGACCGTCTCGTAGTGCATATCGGCGCCGCAGGAGCCCTGGGCGGCAGCGCAAGGCCCGGCCCACCAGGTAGTAACCCCTGCACGCATGGCTTCGCATTCATTGGTGTAGGTGACCCCGTCGCACCCGCATACAGGCACATAAACGCTGTCGGTACAGGCGCCCGGCAACGCTTTAAATCCGTTGCGAACGCATCCCACCGTGTCCAGTGCCACTTGCTGGCAGCGCTCACCGGAGCAAGCCTGCCCGGAACCATCCAGCACGGTGTACGCCACACAAACCAGGTGGTTGCCGGGTTGGGGCAAGGTATAGCTGAAGGTATCTGCTGTCGAGAGGGTGACGTTGCCTTCCGAAAGGTACCAGCGCACCTGATCCAGTTGGCCGGCAGTGGTGTCCGACGGCGTCAGGTAGCCGGCGAGTGTATTGCCTACAGCCGACAGGTAGACGTCGTACCCACACCAGGCGGGGTGGTCGGAAGAAATAGTCACCTCCCGGCAGTCGGCAGCGTAACATCCGCTATGGTCGTTTATCGTGAGGCAAACATCGTAGGCACCCTCCCCCGGGAACGTGTGCTCCACCGTGTTGCCGACGGCCGACGCGCCGTCGCCAAAGGTCCAAAGGCATTGATCGGGTGAGATATGATCAGGGACAGTGGCTTCAAAGTGCCGGGTGTAGGCGCTGATGGCGTCGGCCTTCACCGAAAAAAAAGCGACGCATTTCGGGAACTTCGAAGCGCACGTGACCGATACATCGGGCAGGCTGTCGTAGGCACAACCGAAGGATTTGGCGGCTACATGCGCGTCGAAGAGAATTTTGCTTCCGGCAGAAAAGGTGTCAAGCCCGCCCAGCGCCCAATACACAGCGCCGGTTTGCAAGTCGACCAGCGTTGTGCCACATCCCGGCGTTGAAACCCCTACCCAGCCCGGACGGGTGCAGGTGGATTGGGCATTGGCCCCCGAAGCCCCGGCGAGCAGGGCAAAAGCGGTCAGAAGACAAAAGGCAAAACGGCTGAGATTCATGCGCGGGCGTATTGTAAGCACCAGATATGGAACAAATCACGGCGCAATAAGCTTAAGAACACCTGAATGCGCCATCGGGTTGGGGTAATTTTGTTAAACCCTTTTCCCCAATGATACAAAAGTCCGGAACGTTGATAAAGAAGTAAAATACAATTATCAGGATTTGTCATATTTTTTTCTTAAATTTTAAAAAACAATTAACTGATTGACATAACTTTGCACAAAAGAATTATCCGATAAAAACTTTGTTTGGAGAAAAACTGATTACCCTTTTACTGGGTTTCGACAAATACACGTTGAACCGGTTGCGCAAGTTTTTACTGTCGCCTTTTTTCAACGAGCAACAGGACGTGGTTAACCTGTTTGAACACCTCAATGCGGTCATCCGCCGGGGTGAAAGTGCACTTCAGCGCCTGGGCACGGAGGATGTGTGGGCGGTTGTTTACCCGGGCGTCCCGTTTGACGAGATGCAATTGCGCCGGTTGACTTCGGAGCTTACCCAGCTCACCCTGCGTTTCCTGGCGGTGCAGCACTGGCTTGCTGGGCCGTATGCAGAAGAGTTGACGTTGCAGCCGCTGCTCAACCGCCCGGAAACGGCCAAGCACCTGGCCGGTGTTGAACGGCGTCTGGAACGAATTTTGGAAGAACGGAAGCACCGAATGTCGGCAACAGACTACCAGTCCGCGTATATTATGTACTGGAATATGTTCAGCCAGAATACCGGGGTGCTGAGTACCACGGGTTACGCGGGCCGCCTCGTGCCGGCAGACTATGCGCTGGACTGCCTGTATGCCATTCAGAAACTGAAATTTTATGTGGCCTGGCTGCTGTACAGGCACTTTCGTACGGCGCCGGACCAGTTACCGGTCATGGACGGGTTCTGGGCGTTCGTTTCCGATCCGCGATTCGACAAAGAGACCCTGTTGGTGCTGTACCGGCAAGGGGCCGAAGCCCTGGAACATTTTGGAGACGAGACCTACTACCGTACCTTTGTCGATCACCTGCAACGCCACAACAAAGAACTTGACCCCGGCGACCTGCGGGAACTTTATCAGCTGGCGCAAAATTACTGTGCCATGAAGATCAACCAGGGGCAAACCGCCTATTATCAGGAGGTATTCCACCTGTATCAGATCCTGATCAGCACCGATCTGTTGTTGGCCGATGGTCAATTGTCGGAGGGTTTGTACAAGAACATCATCACTGCCGGTCTGCGGGTTGGCGAATATGCCTGGGCGGAGCAGTTTATCCAGTCATACGCGGAAAAACTGCCGGCCAACATCCGGGAAAACGCCCGAACGTTCAATCTGGCCAACCTGTACTCCCATCAGAAGCGGCATGACAAAGTGATCGAGTTGCTGCGCAACGTGGAGTACAGCGATGTCGTGTATGCCCTCAGCGCCAAGCTGATCCTGGTGCGCACCTATTATGAATCGGACGAATGGAATGCCCTGGACTCGCTGATCGACAGTTTTCGCATATACTTGCAGCGCAATAAGTTGATATCCAAATCTTTGAAAAGTCAATACAGTCAATTTTTACGTTTTGTGCGCAGGCTCATTTCGCTTCGGCCGGGCGATGCAGCAGGCCGGGAATTGCTTCATCGGCAGATTGCCGGATGTGAACACCTGATGTCCAAACAATGGCTGTTGGAAAAAACCAAAGAAAATCATGCCGGTCAGATGCATTAAGCTGTTTGTTGTGATGGGTTGTCTGGGCGCCCCGCACTGGCTAAGGGCCCAGCCCCAAAACGTTCTCGGTTTTGAAGGGTCGCTTCACCGGGTAGAAATTGTGCGGCACACCCGCAGCATGCGCATCAGCACCGGCGAACTCCTGTGGGCGGGAGACTTTGGTTTGCGGTGGCAGACGCGGGGCAATAAGCCCTGGCATGCCTGGCATCGTTTTCCGGCATACGGTGTCTCTTTTTGCGTCTTTCCGAACGGCCCGGATGCGCATGGAACAGTGATCGGCGCCGTGCCGTATATGCAGGTGCCGGTACTCCGGTTGTCGCCTGTGGAATTCAACCTGCGCGTCGGCACGGGTCTGTGTTATGTGACCGCTCCGTTTGATCCGGAAAAAAATCCGGAACAGAACGCCATCGGATCGAGCATCAACAACATCACGCAGTTCCGCCTGGGTTTAGCGTTGCCCTATGCTACGCAGGGGTACCTCCAGGCGGGCGCCTCCTTCACCCATGTGTCCAACGGTTCCTCCCGCATGCCCAATCTAGGCATCAACCAGCCGGGCTATTTTATCCAGATGGCCTGGATGCTCGAGCCGACCCCGGAGAGCAGCTTTGTTCGCGCCGGTCTGGATGAGCCTTTGCCAAAGCGTTGGGGCGGCCTGGTCAATGGCGGCATGGCGTTTTCGCAGTACAAAACATACCAGGGCGCTATCTACATGACTACCTTCGTTGGCGCCATGGCGCAATACGCGCTCAACCACACGAATCGGTTGACATTTGGGGTTGATAATGAATATTTTGCGCTTGCATACCACGAAGGGATCAAGGAAGATGGGAAAATCGATCAGAAACAGGCACGCAGTTCGGCTACCCGGATTTCGCTGACCGCAGGCGACGAGATGTTGTTTGGTGACGTGAGCCTGCATGTGTTGTTCGGGGTGTATATCGGTGATCAGGCGCACCGGGTATCGACCTTTGCCAATGGCTCCTGGTACAACCGGTTGTCGGCGCGTTACTATATCATTTATCCGGAATTGGAGCCGGTTAACCCCTACTTTGGGGTTACACTCAAGGCACACCGGAGTGTCGCTGAATTTGTCGCTTTAGAGTGTGGCGTGCGGTTTTAAGTAGTCAAACGCCCGTGAGTCGAATCATAAATGTTGTCACCATGAGCAAGTTGCGATTGTATTTTGAACTGGCGGGGTTTGAGGGCGAAGCACTGGATAAGGTACTGGAAGGCTTTACGCACAAGCCCTTCGCCAAAGGGGATTTTTTCATCGAGGAAGGAAAGGTATGTCGCCACCTTGCTTTTGTGGAATCCGGGTTGTTTCAGTATTATTCTCTGGCGAACGGCGACGAGGTTACCACCTACGTTGTTGGGGAGGGCGGCTTTTTGACTTCCCTGGTGAGTTTTCTGGGCCAAACGCCCACCCGGGAGAACCTCCGCTGCATGGCAGATGGGGGGGTGTGGATGATCCACTACGACACCATGCGCCGGCAATTGGAAACGGTGCCCGGGTTCAAGGATTTTTACATAGGGTTGCTGGAATGGCAAATTGGCTGCATTGACAACAGCCGGTTTGATTTCATTCTGTTGAGCGCCGAGGAGCGCTACGAAAAAATGCTGCGTGAAGAGCCCCACATGCTGCGGCAGATACCCTTGCAATTGTTGGCCTCTATTCTGGGCATCACCCCGCGTCACTTGAGCCGGATTCGAAAAAACATCGCCTAATGATGCTTTTGGACAAATGTCCGGTATGCCCTCTGTCTTGCACCTGCACCTTTGTGGTTTGAAAACAAACAAAGGTATAATGAGGATCACCCTTTTTGCAGTCATTTTTTTGGCCCTTAATGTCGGCCAGGCTTTCGGACAAAGCCGCTTTTCCAAACATGAGATTGGAGTCAATGCCTTTCGGAATCCGTCTATCGGCGCCGAATATCGTTTCCGTACAGTGTCTGTGCACGCAGGTTACTACCCCACCAATTTTGAAAGCAATGTTACCACGGAATTCATTCGCGCGGGCCTGTCCTACTGGTTTCTGCCGGTAGGGAAACGCGAAAATCCGTCGTCTTTTTACGCTTCGGCGTCTTACGCCCGCGGCCTGACCCGCGACTACAAGGATAAAAACGCCTTCATGCCTGAGGTGGGTTTCCGCTGGATGGTGTATAAGGGGTTGAACGTTCGTCTGGGTATTGCCGGGTTGGCTGCTGAGGGAGAGACCTTTAAGGTGAACCCGACACCGGGCATCGGTTACGCTTTTTTCTTTAACTAAAGCGTAAATATTGCCATGGAAAACACACGCATAGAAAGCGGTAAAACCATTGGTATCCTGATGATCGCCGGGGCTGTACTCCTGCTCATCCCATACATTTTGCTTACGGTGGTGTTCGACTACCCGGATGTGTTGCGCGCGGATTCAGGCACCGTGTTGGAAAAGTTTCACGAAGGCGGCCCGGGGTTGGTCGGGCTGTGGTTTGCTTTTGCAATCATTGGCCTGCCCCTCATCCCGGCGTACATTATGCTGGGGCAGCGACTTGAAAAGCACCTGTCTTTCGTACGTTGGGTCACCCATGTGGGCGTTGTGGGCCTTGTTGTGCAGATGGTCGGGTTGCTTCGGTGGACATTTGTCGTTCCCGTACTGGCCCGTCTGTACGTTTCCGGTACGGAGGCCATACGGTCCGCCGCGATGGTTTCATTTCAGGTTATTCACCAATACGGCGGGGTAGTGCTGGGTGAGCATCTGGGGCAACTGTTTACCATTATCTGGACGGTGGGTATGAACCAGGCGCTGCGTCACCTTAACATCATACCGGGCGGGGTATTTGTGTTGGGGTATGTTGCGTCGGGGATTTACCTGATGGCACAAGCCGAATTGTTGGCCACGGTCGTGCCCGGGTTTCCGGTTTGGGCACCGGCGGGACTGATTGGCAGTACTTTATGGCTGATATGGCTGGTCGCAGTTGGCGTTGGCCTGTTGGGCCGTCGCAAGGGATGACGATCTGCCTGATCCAGGCGGTTTTCAGGAAAAAGAAAAGATACATGTTCCGGTGAGGTGTCCATGCTATTATATTTGCCATGGACAATGAAAACTCCTCGGTATGAATGATCAAAAACTGGATGAAGTGTTTCGGGTTGCCAGCGAAACAACGATCAGGATGGGTTTCCTGCTCTTGCTGATTGTTTGGTGTTTCCAGATTATTCTGCCCTTCGCCAGTGTGATTGTGTGGGGGGGGATTCTGGCGTTGGCGATGGCGCCATTGCACAGCGGTATTGAACGCAGGTTGGGCGGAAGGCGCGTATTGGCTTCTACGCTGATCATTCTGTTCGGATTTTTGATCATTCTGGTGCTTAGCGGGTTATTTCTGGGCTCCATAATGAACGGTGCGAAAGAACTGGGCGGCAGGTTGGAGGGGGGCACCCTCACGATTCCGCCACCGCCCGACCCGGTTGCAGGCTGGCCATTAATCGGACCAAGCCTGTACCAAGCCTGGAAACAGGCTTCGGAAAGCCTGGGCGGTTTTGTCGCCGAGCACAGTAACCAGATAAAGGACGCAGGGAGCGTACTGCTGAAAGGCACGCTTAATACAGTGAGCGCGTTTGTGCAATTTATTTTGTCCTTTATCCTGGCCGGTATCCTCCTGGGGACCACCGGCTCGGCGGATATGGCAAGGCAGTTTTTCAGAAAGCTGGCAGGCGAAAGAGGGGATGAATTTGCGGATATCTCTGCTGTAACGGTTCGGAATGTGACCAGAGGTATTATCGGTGTAGCGCTGATTCAGGCAGTGCTAACGGGTCTCGGATTCGTTATGGCCGGCGTGCCACATGCAGGGTTGTGGGCCCTGGTTGTTCTGGTGCTGGCCATCCTCCAGTTGCCGGCAACGATTGTCACGCTGCCCATTATCATCTGGATTTTTTCAACACTCAACGTGTTCCCGGCGATTTTGTGTTCCGGCTATCTGGTGCTCGCCGGGTTATCCGACAATTTTTTCAAGCCGATCCTGCTGGGCAAGGGCGCGCCGGTTCCGATGTTGGTAATCTTTCTGGGTGTGCTTGGCGGATTTATCATGAGCGGCTTCATCGGCTTGTTCACGGGGGCCATCATCATTTCGCTCGGGTATAAATTGTTTCTTTCGTGGCTTGAAACGCCGCAACAGCCCCAGCCGGCCGGGCATTAGCGGGTAGTTGTGCCGGTGCAGTTTGCCGGCCGGCCGGTTACTGCGGGGTCTCGCTGCTGTCTTTGGTCAATACGTTTTTGGCGCGCGCTTCCAGCTCCTGCATGGAAATAATCTCCCGGAGTTGAAACGTTTTGGTGAAGCCGGATTCGCCGCCGTAATGCATGCTCCGGTAAACAAGACCGAGTCCTCTGGCGTACCACTCTTCCCCCGCGCCTTCAATCTCTGCGGCGCCCTCCTGCTCGTACCCGACGGCTTCGCGCAGGCCGAAGCGGATGGTGGGGTACGACTTGTTGCCGAATGTGAAGACCGGCCCGTCGCCCAAAAAACGCCGGTTGCGGATCAGATAGATGGTGGCGCCCGAAGAGGATGGGGGCGAATAGGACAGGCTGAAGAGGAAAACGCCCAGCGAATCCGTCACCTGAAAAGGAAACAGGTTGGGTGATGCGACCCTGGTAGGCACCTGCACAAGGGTGCTGCGTGTGCTGTCGGGTTCGTACAGGAAGTAGTCGCGCAGCAAGGCGCCGCTTTTCACAAGTTTCTCTCGTGTGATCTGTCGGATTTCAAACGTTTGGTCGTAATTGGTACAGGACAGGAAAATACCGCTGTCGCGCACGATGCCGCGACAGTACCAGTACTCCGGGGCAGATGAGTCTCCGGCAGGCAAATCGTACACATACACTTTGCCGCCCTGCAGGTCGAGTGCGGGGAAATAATAGTCGCGGACGTCTCTGTTCCCCGATGTGCAGGCCGCAACCAACAGGGCCAGGCCGCAGACCAGCGGCCAGGGGAATAGCTGATTCATCGTTAAAGGCTTGGTGATGGATTGTTTTCCAAGGTAATGACTTCCATGATCGTGCGAAAGGCGGCAAACCGACCCTCGTAGCGCTGCGTATGATCGGCTTGGAGGCGTGGGGCAAATTCTTCCTGATACCGGCGCAGATGGCCGACGTCCAGCACCAGATACTGCACGGTGAAGATTTCAGCGTCCTCGTGTTCGTGGCCCAGAAGCCGGCTCAGGCGGTAGGAGAGGAACATGCCGGTGTCCATCACTGCGGGAATGTGCACGGTTTGCATCCAGTGCAGCCAATCCTCGTGCACATCCTGGTCGACGGTAATGGTGACGTTGTAAAGCAACATAGCGACAAAAGAACAAATTTTTCGGTTGTTATCCAAAAATTTACCGATCTTGTTAACCGTTGGAAGATATACGCTGTTTCGCATCCACAAAGACGACCGTTCCATGCCTTTTTTCTACCGTTTGTTTGCCCTTGCCGGATTGCTTTTGCTTCCGATCCTGCTGCGGGCCACACACAACCGCGCCGGTGAAATTCACATCCGGCAGATTGGTCCATTGACCATTGAGGCCACCATCATCACCTGGACGAAGGCCAGCAGTGTGAACGCCGACCGCGATTCGCTGACCATCAACTGGGGGGACGGCACTTTCCAGTCGGTTGTGCGCAGCAACGGCGGCGGCGAAGGGGTTGTTTTGCCCAATGACATCAAATTCAACACCTACGTTGCCATCCACACGTACGCCGGACCCTCGCGCTACACCATTTCCATGACCGACCCCAACCGGAACGGCGGCATTGTGAACGTGAATCCGCCCTCCTCCGACAATGTGCCCTTTCACATTGCCACCACCTACCTGTTCCAGGATCCCCAATTTGGCGGCAACAACACCACCCCATACCTGATCCAGCCCCCCATCGACGTGGCCTGCATGGGCAAACCGTTCAAGCACAACCCAAACGCGTATGACCCGGACGGCGACAGCCTGTCGTACCAGTTTATCGTGCCGCTGCAGTCCCCCAACACCCCGGTGCCCAACTATTCCTTTCCCAACCAGATCAACCCGGGCCCGGACAACGGGCTGAAGCTGGACACCCGAAACGGCGACATCCTGTGGGAAACACCACAGGCGCCCGGCGAGTACAACCTGGCGTTCATCATTGTGTCGTGGCGCAACGGACGCCCCATCGATACCACCATTCGCGACATGCAGATTCTGGTGGAACAATGCGAGAATAACCCTCCCGACGTGGTGTCGGAAGACCAGTATTGTGTGATCGCCGGCGAAAAACTGGTCTTTCAGGTGACGGCTACTGATCCCGATTCCACCGACCGGGTTCGGCTTACGGCGCTTGGCGGCCCGTTCAACACGCCGGTCAGTCCGGCGACTTTTGATGCGCCGGCTACGTCTGTCTTCCCTCCGGTAACCGGCACCTTTGAATGGCAAACCGCCTGCGAGCACATTTCCAGGCAGCCCTACTCCGTGGTGTTCAAGGCCGTCGATACCGTCAGCCGCTCTGTGCCCCAACTGGCCGACCTGAAAACGGTGTCCATAAAGGTGGTGGGTCCACCGCCGCTGGATGTGCAGGCCACCGCCACCCAGGGCGTGGTGACCGTGAGCTGGGAGAAGCCTTATTTCTGTGAAAATGCCGCCGACAACTATTTTTACGGTTTCTCTGTGTGGCGGCGGGAAGGCAGCAACCCGTTCGACCCGGACAGTTGCACGCCGGGGCTGGCCGGTCAGGGTTATACCGAACTGGTTTTCATTACGTCTGTCGTTGAAAACGGAAGGTACGTTTTCCAGGATCCCAATGTGGAACGCGGCAGAACATACTGCTACCGGGTGCTGGCCAAATTCGCCCGCACCTCTTTTGGCGGGTACCGCTACAACCTGGTGGAAAGCCTGCCCTCCGACGAAGTGTGCGTGCAACTCCCCCGCGATATTCCGCTCATTACCAACGTATCGGTGCTGCAAACCGACCCCGTCAACGGGGCCGTGGAACTGCGCTGGACCAAGCCCGTGGCCGCTGACCTGGATACCATCCGGAACCCCGGCCCTTATCGGTATCAGTTGTTGCGTGCCGACGGCCTGTCCGGTGGAAACCTGCAGCCTGTTCCCGGGGCCACCTTCGATGCGCCGGCCTTCTGGCTGGCCAACGATACCTTCTTCACCGACCAGACGGGGTTGAACACCATCGGGCGGCCGTACCATTACAAGGTGGCCTTTTTTGTCGGGGGCAACACCACGCCGTTGGGCAATACCCCCACGGCATCGTCGGTGTTTCTGTCGGTCGCCTCAACCGACCGTCGCAACATCCTGACTTGGACCTACCAGACCCCCTGGAAAAACAACGAATTTGCTGTTTTCCGGCTGGACAATTCAACCGGACAGTTTGACTCCATCGGCGTGTCCGGCACCGATTCGTACGAAGACGGGGAACTTGTCAACGGCCAGGAATACTGTTACTACGTGCGCAGCAAGGGAACGTACAGCATAGACGGCGTACCCGATCCGCTCTTCAACCTGTCGCAGCGGGCCTGCGGCATTCCGCTGGACACCATACCGCCCTGTGTGCCGAATCTGGCGGTAGGCAACCTCTGCAGCGGCAAACCGGGAAGCGAGCCCGACCCGCCTTTTGAGAACCTCCTGAGCTGGAACAACCCGAACCTGGATTGCCCCGCGTCGGCCGACGCCGTTCGGTATCGCATCTGGTACGCTTTTGACCCCGACGAAACCCCTCAGGTCATTGAAACCATCGACGATCCGACGATTGTCCAGTGGGTGCACGAACTGCCCGACGGCCTGGCCGGTTGTTATGCCGTTTCGGCCATCGATTCGGTGGGCAATGAAAGTGCGCTGAGTGAAGTCATTTGCGTGGACAATTGCCCGCAATACATTCTCCCCAATGCGTTTACGCCCAACGGCGACGAGCAGAACGATCGCTTTACGCCCTTCCCGGGATGGCGGTTTATTTCCCGGGTGGATTTTCAGGCGTTCAACCGTTGGGGCAACCTGGTCTTTCAAACCAGCGATCCTTCACTGCAATGGGACGGGCGGAATATGCAAGGGGAACAACTGTCGGAAGGCACTTATTTCTACCGCTGCCTCGTGTACGAAAGTCGGGTAGGGGGCGAGGTGCTTCGTTCGGAAATCCTCAGCGGGTACATTGAGTTGATCCGTGGGCAGTGACCTGACGGCAGGGTATTTTGTCCTTCTTTTTGCTCTAAATGCGACAAATGCGTATTTCCGACGGACCGGTCAGGCCGCTGCGTTGTTTCACCGATCGTATCTTTACCTTTGATCATTTATCAACGTCCCAAACCATGCGAACAATCTTCCTGCTTTCGTTTTTGCTAATCTCTTTTTCGGGTCTTTTTGCCGGCGCGCCCCATAAGGCCGAAGGACAGGGTTACTACACGGTGACCTTTCCCAACGATACCACCATTTATGGCTGTGGCGCCGCCGCACCGGTTGTCCAGCCGGTGATCAGCCCTTACGGGCAGTGCAATTTTGGCGTAGGCGTTTCGTACCAGGACGAGGTGTTTTTCCTCAACGGCTCCTCCTCCTGCTACAAAATTGCCCGTCGCTGGCGCTTGCTGTGGTGGTGCGACTACCATCCTACCTACACCCCGACCATCATTCCCAACCCAACCCATACCGATCAGGGACCCACCGTGGATGCCCACGCGGTGAACCACGGGTTTCTGGAGTACACCCAGATCATCAAGGTGCTCGACGGAGAGGCGCCCGTGATTACCGGATGCCCAACGGATGCGCTGGATTTCTGCGACATCACCGACAACAACCCCCAATTCTGGAATGCCTCGTACTGGTGGGATGCCGCTACCGGCAAGCACGATCTATGCGAAAGGCCGGTTGATCTCCCCGTCCTGGCTTTCGACTCCTGTACCGGTACCAGCCTGAAAGCGCGGTATTTGCTGTTGCTGGATCTGGACAACAACGGATCGATGGAAACGGTGGTGTCAAGCACCAATCCCCCGGCGCCCGGCGCCATCGCTGCCGGCAACGCCCAGAACCCGAATTACACGGGCGGGAACGTACAAGTTTTCGATCACCGTCCGGTGGCTGCCAACCTGAAATACCGCTTTGCAGTGGAGACGGGAACAGACCCCACGACGGGCCGGTTTTTTGCTGCCGCACGCTGGAATACCGAGCAGACACCCGGCCAGTATGTGCAGCCTGAGCTGCCCGCCGGCAAACACAAAATCAAATGGTTTATTGAAGACGGCTGCGGAAACACCGCTTCCTGCGAATATTCGTTTGTGATCCGGGATTGCAAGGCGCCCACGGTGGTGTGCATCAACGGCCTGAGCACAAACCTCATGCAAACCGGTATGGTTACCCTGGCCGATACCTCTTTTATTCATTACCTGGCAGATAACTGCACGCCCGTCGCGCTGATCCGGACCGGAATTCGCAAGGCCGGCGCCGGTACCGGTTTTCCCCAGAATAGCCATTCCGTGACCTTTGATTGCACCGAAATGGGCAAGCAGGAGGTGGAGGTGTGGGCCATTGACGCCGACGGCAACGCCGACTTTTGCAAGACCTTCGTAGATGTTCAGGACAATATGGGCGTTTGCAAGCCCTCAAGCAAATTCGGCGGACATGTCGCCGGCCAAAACCTGAAGCCGCTGCCCGGCATGCCCGTTTTGCTTAAAAAGGCGGGCCAAACGACGGGTCTGGCGGTGAGCGACGCCCTGGGTAACTACCTCTTCGACCCCCAGGCGGCCGGATGCGGCTACACCGTGGCGCCCCATTTCGACACCCTGCCCCTGGCCGGCGTGAACACACTCGACGTGTTGCTGACCGCCCTGCACCAGGCCAACATCCTGACCATCAACAATCCGTATGCCTTGCTGGCTGCCGACGCCGACGGGAACGGGCTGGTCAACCAGGCCGATGCAACCGTGCTCATTCAACTGCTGCTGGGCGACGTGCCCTCGTTCCCGGGCTTGCCCTCCTGGCAGTTTGTCGATCAGGCATACACCTTCCCGGCCGGATTGCCGGTTCCGCAACCATTTTGCCTGACACCCGATGCCTCGCCTGTTTTCTCCTTCATCGGCGTTAAAACGGGTGATGTGAACGCTTCGGCCCAAACCCAACTGACGCAACAGGGGAGCGAGGATCGGCAGGAATACGCCAATTATACGGCAGGACAGATTCGCCTGACAGCCGGGCAATCCGTCCGCGTGCCGGTATTCGCACCCCAAACGGACAACCTGGCCGGCATGCAACTGGTGCTGGGCTTCGACCCCGAAGCGCTGGCGCTGCGCCGGGTGGAACCGGCATTGGTGCCGGTGGACTGGATCCGGGCCGATGCCGAAAAACACCGCATCTCGGCCAGCTGGCATTCGGTGGACGTGTTCGGGCGGACGCCGGACAAGAATGCCGGAAGGGAAATGTTTGTCCTCCACTTCACCGCCTTGCAAGACGGTCTGCTGAGCGACTACCTCTTTCTCGACAGCGAAAGGATCGCTCCCGAAGTGTACAATGTGTCCCTGCAAACATTGCCCGCCGGCCTCACCTTCGAGCGTCGGACGGTCCGCCGCGAATCGTTCCGGATCGATCAGATTCGGCCCAACCCGGCATCCGACCGCGTGCAGGTCGCCTGTTACGCTCCCGAGCCCTGCGAGGTGCGTTTCCGCTGGGTGGATGCCAATGGCCAGGTGCGGGGTACGGAAAACAGAAGCCTGACCGAAGGCGATCAAGTCCTTTCATTCGACCTGCCGGCAACGTCCCCGGGTATGCTTTTCCTGCATGCCGACGGCGCCCATGGAAATGCTGTAATGCAGGTGGTCAGGGAATAAGCGCACTGGATATTTATTTTTTGCCGCGAATTAGCGCGAATTCGCGCTAATTCGCGGCAGAAAATAAAGACGCGGTTTTAAGCTTTACCTTTGCCGCGCATCAAATGCCTGCATCGAATGACCGATCTTGACATCGCCCGTTCTGTTACCCCGCTGCCCATTGCCGACATCGCCGCCCTTCGCGGCATCCCTGCCGATGTGCTCGAGCCGTATGGCCGTTTCAAGGCCAAACTTCCGCACAGTCTGTTGCCGGCGCCCGGCCAGCCGCTGGGCAAGCTCATCCTGGTGTCGGCCATTTCGCCTACCCCGGCGGGTGAGGGCAAAACCACCGTCACCATCGGCCTCACCGATGCACTCAACCGGATCGGAAAAAAGGCCGGTGCGGCCTTGCGCGAGCCCTCGCTGGGTCCGGTATTTGGCATCAAAGGCGGCGCGACCGGCGGTGGATACGCACAGGTCATCCCGATGGAGGACATCAACTTGCATTTTACGGGCGACATCACGGCGGTGGAGCGCGCCCATAACCTGCTGGCGGCCCTCATCGACAACCGGCTGCATTTTCCGGAGCCCGGGCCGGTCATTGACCCCCGGACGGTGCTTTGGAAGCGCGTGATGGACCTCAGCGACCGCAGCCTGCGTCGGGTGACCATCGGCCTGGGCGGCCCGGGCAACGGTGTTCCCCGCGAGACCGGCTTCGACATCGCCGTGGCTTCGGAGGTGATGGCCATTTTGTGCCTGACCCAGAGCATTCCCGAGCTCAAGGAACGCCTCGGCCGCATCCTCATCGGGTTCGGGCCCGGCGGCAAAACACCCGTGTACGCCGGCGACCTGCAGGCTGCCGGCGCCATGGCGGCGCTCCTCAAGGACGCCCTTCAGCCCAACCTGGTGCAGACGCTCGAGCGCAACCCGGCCATCCTGCACGGCGGTCCGTTTGCGAACATTGCCCAGGGAACGAACAGCATCCTCGCCACCCGCATGGCGCTCGGCATGAACGATTACGTGGTCACGGAGGCCGGTTTCGGATTCGACCTGGGCGGGGAAAAATTCATCGACATCAAGTGCCGGGAGGCGGGCTTTTTCCCACACGCTGTCGTGCTGGTGGCCACGGTGCGCGCCCTGAAGTACCACGGTGGCGCCAAGCTGTCCGACCTCAAGACAGAAAACCTCGATGCCCTGCGCGCCGGGTTCGTCAACCTGGCCCGGCACGTGGCCAACGTCCGCCAGTTCGGCATCGCGCCATTTGTGGCGATCAACCGTTTCGCGGGCGACACGGAGGCCGAGCTGGCGCTGTTGCAAGCCCTGTGCGCCGATCAGGATACTCCGGCATTCGTGTGTGAGGTGTGGGCCCGGGGTGGCGCCGGCGCCGAGCATCTGGCCGAGGCGGTCGCACAGGCGGCGGACGCGTCGAATGCGCAACCCCGCTTCCTCTACGAACGTGAATGGCCGGTCGAAAAAAAGATCGAAACGCTCGCCACGGAGTACTACGGCGCCGGAGAAGTGGATTACAGTCCGGCGGCGCGCATGGCCCTGAAGCGCATCAAGGACCTTGGCCTGGATCACCTGCTGGTGTGCATGGCCAAGACCCAGAAGTCCATCTCCGACAATCCGCGCCTGCTTGGCGCACCCAGCGGCTACACGTTCACGGTGAACGACATCGAAATTGCTGCGGGCGCCGGTTTTGTGGTGCCCATCGCCGGGGAAATGTTGCGCATGCCCGGATTGCCGGTGCATCCTGCCGCCGAGGGCATGGACCTGGACGCGGAAGGAAGGATCACGGGTTTGTTTTAAAAAAACGCTTTCGGCCGTCGGTCGTCGGCTATCGGATCACGGGTTGTCGGTCGTCGGCCGTCGGCTATCGGATCACGGGTTTGTCTTAAAAAAGACGGTCTACCGCTGCGCACCAGCCTGCAGGCCCTATGCCCGAAATGCGCTCCAGCCCCGGAATGTCCAGCGCTGCCCATGAGCCGTCGAAACGCTGCACCAGAAACCGCCGGTCGACGGCTTCCAGCATGGCGGCGTCATTTGGGCTGTCGCCGATGGCTATGGTGCGCAGTTCCGTTTCGTTGTGCTTTTGGTAAAGCGCCGTGAGCCACCGCACGGCGCGCCCCTTGTCGGTTTGTGCAGAAAGGGCCGTGTAAAAACGTCCGCCGCGGCTGAGGGTGAACCCGTGGGGTTGAAGGTGCGACGCCACATCGGCCGCCCGTTCCGGGGAGAGCGGCGTAAGGATGGTTTCGGTAAACATCCGGTTGCGGGCATGGTCGAGGTCATCCCCATGCAGACCGGTCAGGGCAGCGATTTCGGTGTCGGACGACCGGGCATAGCCGTCGATGCCCGGGATTTCCTGCAGCACCCAGCGCAGTTGTTGCACATCGGCATGGGCCAGCACTGCGAGGTCGAACCCGGCTGCCGTCCGATGGTACTCGAAGGCGCCCGAAGGAAAATAGCCGTGCGGAATGGCTACCGCGCTCCCGTTTTCAACAATGCAGGGATGCCGAACGCCCAGCTCCCTTTGCAGCTTTGATTGTTCGTACAGCGTTTTAGAAGAGCAGAATACGACCGGTACGCCCTCGTTTTTGAGCTTTTCCAGTGCCGGCAGGGCTTTTTGGGGCGAATAGGTATGGTGGTCCAGCAGGGAGCCGTCCAGATCGGTGTAAACGATGGTTTTCATACAATAGGCGCCATGATTCCGTGCTGCTCCCAGTCCAGAAACCGGGCGGCACGGTCAAAATCGGCGTTCAGCAGCGCAGGGTACCGGCGTGGCCGGGTTGGTATTTCATCTTTTGCCAGCACTTTTTGGCTTACCAGCTCCTTGAGCAGCGATTTTTTCATTTTTTCCGGGCAAAGCGGGGAGTGATACATGACCGCCAGCGAGAACTCGATCATTTCCTTGATGTGCGCATCGCCCTTTTCGGCATCGTGCAGGTGCGGGTTTCGGGACTGCATCTGGTACACATCGACACCGGATTTCATGACCTCCGGATAGGGGGTGGGCAGCACGCCGCCGAATTTTTCCATTAAACTGACGAAATGATAGGTTTCAATGGAAAACCCGGCTGAATAGTCGAGCCGGAGCGCCAGATCCATCGAAAGTGCGTGTTCGCCGGCATTTCCGGTGCGCAGGGCGTCTGTCTCGAAGCCGGTGTATTGGCTGATGAACTGGTTGAGAAAGAGATTCGTGATGCGGGAAACGCGGCCCCAGCGGGCGAAGAAGAGGTCCGTGTCTACAATTTTGGGTTTGCTGTGCCATTGAATGCGCACCATGGCATAGGGCGAGTTGCTCTGGCTTAGTCCGGCAGAGAACAGCCGTACATATTCGAAAACCGCTCCGGGGAAGTAGTTGTCTGAATCGACAAACCCCACAAAGTCCTTCCCCAGCAATTTGGCCAGCAGGATACCGGCCAGCATGCCCTCCGCTTTGCCGTGTCGCACCAGTCCTTCCTCGTCGAGCACGTCCAGATAACCGCTTTCCACGAACAATTGCGCGAGCAAAGGGTCGCGCTGGTGCATGATCACGTATTTCTTTTTGGCATAGCGGCAGAAGCTATCCACCATCCGGCGTTCCATCAGATAGCGGTCAACCGGATCGCGCCGGCTGTTGGAAATGATCACCGGCAGGCAGTCGTGCGGGATGCCGCTCAGCACACCTTCGAGCAACCGCAAGCGCTCGTCCTTGACCGGAATGACGATCACCATTCGGCTTTCGATGTCAAACAGCTGTTCGCGGGGTATCTGATGGATGATGTGGTAAGGGCTGGAGAACGCATTATCGACCTCGAAGCCCCCGTCCAACTCGTACACCTTCTGGATGTTGTGGAACAGGTTGGCGCCGAATCGTTCGGCGGTGCTGGGAATTTCAATGCGCATGATGTCCCAATTTCAATGAAAAGGAGAGGAAAACTGTCGGAATGACCATAAGGGGGTAACGGCATTTCGGGGTAAGGGTTCACCGAAGCCTTTTTTCTTTCGGTGTGCCCTTGCGTATGCTCAGCGCCTCCGCTTGCTGATCCGGTTCCCCGAAATGGCGCGTTGCCGTGTGCACTTGAACCGGGATATTTCCGGGTTTCGTTTGGCCAAATGCTTTTGGCTTACCCCCGAATGCACCCTTTCCCGCCAACGGCGGAAACTGCCCGGCTTCAGCTCGCGGCGCATGAGGGCAACCACTTCCGCTTCGGATAGCCCGAACTGGGCATGGATGGCCTCAAAGGGGGTGCGGTCCTCCCAGGCCATCTCAATGATGCGGTCGATGTCGGCGGGCGTGCGCAAGGTTTAGGCGGAATAGTCGACAGGGCCTGTCTGCGCCAGGGCCGCCTGCACGGTTGTTTTGTCTTCCGGGTAGGTGACCCCGTACCAGGTGCTGTCGGAGTACAGGACTTTGAGTTTGATCTTGCCCTGGGCGATCAGGGTATTCACCACGCTGGGGATGTAAAACTCCGCCCTGGGGTTGTTTTTATTGGCCTCCACGAAGGCGCGGAACTGGGCGTCGATCTCGTTCATCACGCTGTGGTGCATGCCCCACAGGTTCATGGAAACGGGGGTGCTGTCGGGCAGCACGTGTTTTTCGCCGGCGGCGTCTACGTAGGCGATGCCTTCCGGGAAACGCTCGATTCGGGTGCGCTCGGTCACGTCGGCCAGGTACCCGTGTTCATCCACAGCACAGACGCCGCGCGACACGGCGCCGTTTTCGGACAAGGTGTTGGCGAGCCGGTAAGCGACCATCCCGTATTCGTCCGGGCGGCAACCGGTGCTGAGGAACGCTGCCAGGGTTCTGAACGCGTCGGCGCCGTAAAAGTCGTCGGCGTTGATGGTCGCAAAGGGGGTGTCTATGGCCATTTTGGCGGCCAAAACGGCGTGGCCGGTGCCCCAGGGTTTTTCGCGGTGGGGCGGGGCCGGCAGCCAGTCGAGCGCTGTGTCGGTCTCCTGAAAGGCGTACACGACGTCTGCGTGCTTTTCTATTTTCCGGCCGACTTTTTCCCGAAATGCCTCCTCGATGTCTTTTCGGATGACGATCACGATCTTGCCGAAGCCGGCCTGCAGGGCGTCGTGCACCGAATATTCCATGATGGCCTCGCCGCGGGGGCCCATGCCGTCTACCTGTTTGAGGCCGCCGTAGCGGCTGCCGATGCCGGCGGCGAGAATGAGTAAGCTGGGTTTCATGAGCAGAAGGTTTACATTTGCGGGATTAGACAGAGCAAAAGTATGCAGCTTACGCCATTCGATTGGGCATTGATCGCCCTTTATTTCGCGCTTTCCCTGTGGATCGGCCTTCGGGGCAGCCGCAAGAGCGGCTCCAGTGCCGGCGAGTTCTTCCTTTCGGGTCGCAGCATGCCCTGGTGGCTGCTTGGGGTGTCGATGGTGGCCACCACCTTTTCGTGCGATACGCCCAATCTGGTGACCGACATCGTGCGGCAGAACGGCGTTGCCGGCAACTGGGCCTGGTGGGCGTTTTTGCTGACGGGCATGCTCACGGTGTTCGTGTACGCCCGGCTGTGGCGCCGCTCGGGGGTGCTCACCGACCTGGAGTTTTACGAGCTGCGGTATTCGGGTCCGGAGGCGCGGTTTCTGCGCGTGTTTCGCGCCTTGTACCTCGGCGTTTTTTTCAACGTCATGATCATGGCCACGGTGTCGCTGGCGGCCATCAAGATCGGGCAGGTGCTGTTCAACGTTTCGCCGCTGACCACGCTGTTGTTGTCGGCGGTCGTTACGGTGGCGTATTCCGCTGTCGGCGGCTTTCGCAGCGTGCTGCTCACCGATTTTTTCCAGTTTTTCATCGCCATGATCGGCTCCATCGGCGCGGCCGTGGTGGTGTTGCGGCTGCCCGAGGTGGGCGGGCTGAGCGGCTTGTTTCAGCACCCGAATGTGTCGGGCAAGCTCGCCCTTTTGCCCGATTTTTCCGACACCCGCACGCTGGTGCCGCTGCTCATTGTGCCGCTGGCGGTGCAGTGGTGGTCGGTGTGGTACCCCGGCGCCGAGCCGGGCGGCGGCGGTTATGTGGCCCAGCGCATGCTGGCGGCCAAAAACGAGGAACACGCCGTCGGCGCCGTGCTGTTTTTCAACGTCGCCCACTACGCCCTGCGGCCCTGGCCCTGGATCCTGGTGGGACTGGCCTCGCTCATCGTTTTTCCGACCCTGGCCGACCTGAAGGGGGCTTTCCCCCACATTGCCGACGATAAACTCGGGCACGACCTGGGCTACCCGGCCATGCTGCACTATATGCCTGCCGGTTTGGCCGGACTGGTGGTGGCCTCCCTGGCGGCGGCGTACATGAGCACCCTGGCTACCCACCTCAACTGGGGCGCCTCGTACATCGTCAACGATTTTTACCGGCGCGTGGTGGCGCCCGAAGCCGACGACAAAAAGCTGGTGCTGGTGGGACGCCTGTCCACCGTGCTGCTCATGGCGCTGGCGGCCGGGGTGGCGCTGCTGCTGTCGAGCGCGCTGGACTCCTTCAACATCCTGCTGCAAATTGGCGCCGGAACGGGCCTGCTGTTCATCCTGCGCTGGTTCTGGTGGCGCATCAACGCCTGGTCGGAGCTGTCGGCCATGGCCATCTCTTTTGTGCTGGCGGTGTATTTCCGGTTGATGCACCCGCACACCGGACTGCCCGCCCTGGCCGACTGGCAGCAGCTGTTGCTCGGCGTGTCCGTCACCACAGCCGTCTGGGTGCTGGTGACCCTGCTGACCCGGCCCACCGAGCACGAGACCCTGGTGTCGTTTTTCAAACATATTCGTCCGGAAACCGCCGGCTGGCGTCCGGTGATTGAAAAAGGGTTGCGGGACGGGGTGATTTCGCCCGAAGAAGCGAAGGGCGGTGGGCGTTTGCCCCTGCAAATAGCGGGCATGGCGTTGGGCTGCCTGACGGTGTATGCGGCCCTTTTTGCCACCGGATACGCGTTGTACGGCAATTGGGCGGCCTTCGGGGTGGCGCTGGTGGTGACGGTTGGGGGAGCGGTTGGGTTGCGGCGATTGTGGGGTGCTGCTTAGTGTGAAGTACTCCCAAAAATTGGACAGGTGAGCAGGTTGAAAGTTAGCAACTTTACTGAGTTAAAAATATCTAAAAATGGAAAAAAACAATGATAATTATGACAAGACTTCTTTTGGTTGTCCTATTCGTAAATGCAATAGCCTTTTATCGGTGCCAGGAGAATGAACTCCGGGATAATATCATTGAAATCAAACACGGAGGTGAACCACATCAGGAAATGATGTACCTAAACAAAAACCACTGGACGATGTCTATGGTAATTCAAGAAAATACATTGGATGACACATCATTTATCTCTGGAGTCTCATTAATACCACCAGGGAAAACCGGACTAATCATGCGAGCCGATTGTTTTATGGACTCGACGATATTTGAGTACAAACCATATAAAGCCAAAAAAGGACGTCTTGTAATACAATATTCATCTCAAGGATATTAACCCGTCGGTAATCATCCGTTCCATCCGCGTGCCATCACCCGAAAGCAAAAAATCAAGCCCAAACCAACTCAACAACCTGCTCCACACCATCACCCAGGCTCAACGCGACCGGACAAGTCCGCGCAGCCGTTTCCAAAACCCTTTTTTCGATGTCGGAGAAATCGCCGGGCGGCATCAACAAACGAATTTCGACCCTGGCGATGCGCCGGGGGTCGGAGGCCATCACTTTGGTGACCTCGGCGGTGGCGCCACTGATGTCCACATTGCGGCTGCGGGCGCTGATGCCCATGACGGTGAGCATGCAGGTGGCCAGCGAGGTGGCGCACAGGTCGGTGGGGGAGAAAGCTTCGCCCCTGCCCTGGTTGTCGGTGGGCGCGTCGGTCACAAAGGATTGTCCCGATTTGAGGTGGGTGGCGCGGGTGCGCAGGTCGCCGAGGTATTCTACTTTGCTGGTCATGGGCAATAGCGGGAAATGGTTCGGCCAAAGATAATCAGCAGAACCAACATATCGGGCGGGCTTTCCTTTCGATGGAAGCAAATACGGAGCTACACAGCAAAACTTTCGCCGCAGCCGCAGGTACGGGCAGCGTTGGGGTTGTTGAAGTAGAATCCCTTGCCGTTGAGGCCGCCGGAAAACTCCAGCGTGGTGCTAAACAGGTAAAGGAAACTCTTCAGGTCGGTCACTACTTTGACGCCGTTGTCTTCAAATACCTGATCGTTGGGTTTCGACTCGTTGTCGAAATCCATTTTGTAGGACAAACCGGAACAACCGCCGGAAACGACGCTCACCCGCACGAAGTAGTCGTCGGCGATGTGCCCCGACTCCCGTATTTCCCGGATTTTTTCTTTTGCGCTTTCCGCTACGTAGATCATGCTGTGGTTACGCCGCTTTCTTCGGTCACGGCCAGGCCGTTTTTGACTTTGTAATCCTGAATGGCGGCTTTGATGGCGTCTTCGGCGAGCACGGAGCAGTGGATTTTCACCGGCGGCAGCGCCAGTTCTTCCACGATGTCCATGTTGTCGATGGTCATGGCCTCGTCGAGGGATTTGCCCTTGAGCCATTCGGTCGCCAGCGAGGAGGAGGCGATGGCCGAGCCGCACCCGAAGGTTTTAAACTTGGCGTCGCGGATCGTGCCGGTTTCGTCGTCTACCTCTATTTGCAGGCGCATAACGTCGCCGCATTCGGGGGCGCCGACCAGGCCGGTACCCACGTTTTTGGAATCTTTATTGAGGGTACCCACGTTGCGCGGGTTCTTGAAGTGTTCGAGCACTTTTTCGCTATATGCCATGGTTGACTTGGTTTTAGTGTTCTGTCCATTCAATTTTGGTGAGATCCACACCGTCTTTGTACATTTCCCAGATGGGACTCAGTTCGCGCATGTGGTTGACGCCCTGGGTAATGGCTTCGATGGTGAAGTCGATGTCCGCTTCGGTGGTGAAACGGCCGAGGGAAAAGCGGAGGGAGGAGTGCGCCAGATCGTCGCCGAGGCCCATGGCCACCAACACATACGAGGGTTCGAGGGAGGCCGAGGTGCAGGCCGATCCGGAGGACAGGGCGATGTTCTGGTTGAACGTCATCATGAGTCCTTCGCCCTCCACGTGCTTGAACGAAATATTGGACACGTGTGGCATCCGGTGTTGGACGTTGCCGTTCACCTTGGTTTCTTCCAGCTGCAGCAGGGTGCTTTCGAGCTTGTCGCGCAATCGGCTGAGGCGCTCGGCGTCCTGGTGCATTTCCGCTTTG
Organism: Saprospiraceae bacterium; assembly: GCA_033764075.1. Classification (GTDB taxonomy): domain Bacteria; phylum Bacteroidota; class Bacteroidia; order Chitinophagales; family Saprospiraceae; genus M3007. The sequence continues at coordinate 44,551 of JANRJH010000020.1, forward strand.
GCGATTTCAGCGGCCTTGCCGAAGCCGACGATGCCGGGCACGTTGAGCGTTCCGGAGCGCATGCCGCGCTCGTGACCCCCGCCGTCCATCTGGGCGGTAACTTTCACGCGCGGGTTTTTGCGGCTGACGTACAGGGCGCCTACGCCTTTGGGGCCGTACATTTTGTGGGCCGTGAACGACATGAGGTGTACGCCGGTTTCGCGTGCATCGGTCGGAATTTTACCGACGGCCTGGGTGGCGTCGGAGTGAAACAGCACGCCGTGTTTTTCGCAGATCGCTGCGATTTCGCGCATGGGCTGGATGACGCCGGTTTCGTTGTTGGCCCACATGATGGACACCACGATCGTGGTGGGTTTGATGGCGGCTTCCAGGTCGGCGAGGTTCACGCGGCCGTCTTCCTGCACCTTGAGCCAGGTGACTTCGGCGCCCTGCTTTTCGAGGTGCTTGCAGGTGTCGATGATGGCTTTGTGCTCGGTTTCGGCGGTGATGATGTGGTTGCCTTTTTTGGCGTACATCTCGAATACGCCTTTGAGGGCCAGGTTGTTGCTTTCGGTGGCGCCGGAGGTGAAGATGATCTCTTTTTCATCTGCGCCGATCAGGGCGGCGATCTGTTCGCGGGCGTAATCCACGGCGTCTTCTGCCTCCCAGCCATACGGGTGGCTTCGGCTGGCGGCGTTGCCGTGTTTTTCAAAAAAATAGGGCACCATCGCTTCCACCACGCGAGGGTCGCAAGGGGTGGTTGCGTTGTTGTCCAGGTATATCATGTGGCGCTTTTCCATGTTGTATGCGGTTGCCCGTTTGTATTTAGATTGAATCTAAGCGTTTTTTTGGCTTGCAAAGATAACATAGTCCTGAAAAAAAGGTTTTTGGGTTTTTTAAAAAAAAATGACAGCCTTGTTATGCCCATGGGATCCTTACATTTGCCTTATGGACACAGGTGCTTTTTTCGATGCATTTCCGCCGGTTGGCAAAGCTGAATGGCTGGCTGCGGTGGAAAAAAGTTTGAAAGGAAAAACAACGCTCGACGCGCTCGTCTGGCAGGCTGAAGGCGGCCTGGCGGTGAGTCCGTGGGTGCACGCCGACGACTTCGCGGTGGCGCCGGCGCCCATGACGGAAGCGCCGCTGGACTGGGAAATTTCCGAAACGGTGGCCGTGGAGGACGACCTGCCCGCCGCCCATGCGCTGGTGCACGACGCTTTGCGTTTTGGCGCAGAGGGGCTGGCGTTGTTGTTCGATCCCGCCATTAACGCCGACCGCCTTGCCCGGGTACTGGAGGGTGTGCACCTGGATTTTGTGGGGTTGCACCTGCACGATGCCTCTCCGGCGCCCCTGCCCGCTGCTGCAGCCCTGGACCTGTTGGGCCGGGTCGCTGCCCAAAACGGGCTGGAAACGCAACAACTTCGGGGAACCGTGGCTTTCCAGCCCTATATGACGTCGGGTATGGTGGACTGGCGATACGCCGCAGACCTGGTCGACATGGCGTCTGCCCGCTTCCCCGGCTTTCGGGTACTGGGTGCGCGTGGCAACGAACGGGATGAGGATGGGGTCGTGCAGGAGCTGGCTGACCTGCTGCGCATCGGCAACGATTACCTGACGCAGCTAAACGAACGCGGAATCTCGCCGGCACAAACCGCAAGACAAATACACTTCACCCTGGCCATAGGCGAGCGGTATTTCCTCGAAATGGCCAAACTCCGCGCTTTCCGCCAACTGTGGCTGAACGTGCTGAACGCCTGGGAGGCGCCGCTGCAGTACCCGTACATTTCGGTGGTTTTTAAGCCCCAAACGTACACCGACGACCTGTACACCAATATGATACGCGCCACCACCATGGCGATGTCGGCGGTTCTGGGCGGCGCCGATCGCCTGACGGTTTTGCCTTACGATTTCGGCCGCGAGAACCCGGCCGGGTACCCGCCGGCCTTCGGACGCCGCATCGCCCGAAACGTGCAGCACCTGCTGAAAATGGAAGGCCATCTGACGGAAGCCCTGGATCCGATGGCGGGCAGCTATTACCTGGAGCAATTGACCAATACAATCACCGAACAAGCCTGGGAACGGTTTAAGCAACCGGAAGAATGAAAACGCCGCCTTGGCGCTACGATCAGGTAAAAATTCCGCAATCCGCATTCGAATCATCTGCTCTGAAAAAAACGCAGCAGGGCTAGTGTGTAATCTTCCTGTACATGAATGCTCAGCCAGTCGGCGCCGGCCTGGCGGAACCGGGCGGCCATGGATTGGCGCCACTCGTCGAACCGGCGGGTGTACCTGACCTGAAAGTCGGGATTGGTGGTGTCTATCAACTGGGTTGAGCCGGTTTCCGGATCGCGAATGGGCAGCAGGCCGACGTCGGGCAGGGTTCGTTCGGCGGTGTCCCAGGTGTGCAGGCCTATGGTGTCGTGCCGGCGGGCAAGGGCGCGAAGGGGTTTTTCAAAATCCGGCGCCTGAAAGTCGGACAAAATAAAACAGATACTTTTCTTTTTCAGCGTGTTGTTGATAAAAGAGATGGCTGTTGTAAGATCGGTGCCTTTGCCTGCCGGTTCGGCGTGAAGCAGTTCACGGAGCACCCGCATGGCCTGGGTGCGGCCTTTTTTGGGCGGAATGTACAGTTGAATTTTGTCGGCAAACAAGAGCAGGCCCACCTGGTCGTTGTTCCCGATGGCGGAAAAGGCGAGAATGGCGCACAGTTCGGCAAGTTGATCCCGCCGGATCTGGTTTCGGGTTCCGAAAAAGGAGGAACTGCTGACGTCTACCAGGAGCATCACCGTCAACTCGCGTTCTTCCTCATACAACTTGATGTGCGGCTCTCCGGTGCGCGCGGTCACGTTCCAGTCAATGGCCCGCACATCGTCTCCGGGCACGTAGGGGCGCACTTCGCTGAAGGACATACCTCTCCCTTTGAACGCACTGTGGTAGCCGCCGCTGAAAAGTCCTTGTGTGCGGCGTCTGGACTGCAGGGCGATCCGGCGAACGCGTTTGAGGAGGGTTAGGGTATCCATTGGCAAGTGTTGGTGGTTGGAGGGCGCATCCATGGCCCATTCCAACGCTTTATTATCGGTTGCAGGGCCATACCCATTCGGACAGCGGGTATGTTTTTTCACGGTAGGAGAAATGCCACCATTCGGTTCGGATGCCCTGAAACCCGACGGCCTCCATCGCCAGCCGGAGTTTTTTCCGGTTGGCCAGCACGGGCGCCGGCAGGCGGTTGTTGTCGGTATGGGCTTCGGGGCCAAAAAAGTCGTAGGGTGTACCCATATCGAGTTCTTTGCCGGTTTTCAGGTCCACCAGTGTCAGGTCAACCGCTGCGCCGCGCGAGTGCATGGATCCTTTGGCGGGTGGCGTCACATAATCGGGATTCGGCACCTTGTCCCACAATCGTTGTTGGTATGGCGCCGGGCGGTAGCAGTCGAACATTTTCAGGCTCAGGCCGTCCTGCTCCAGTGCTTTTTGTGCTCGAGCGATGGCCCGGGCCGCCTCGGGCCTCAGGTAGCACCTGCCGCAGTCGTATATTTTGGATTTTGTGAAGTTGTCGGTAGTGGCATACCGGATGTCAATCTTTACGGTTGGGGCTATGGTAATTAATTCCGTGAAGCCATCTTGCGGCCCAATGGTCCGGTTCAGCGGTTGTACGGGAGGGGGTGCTGCGGTGGCGTCGTCACTTACGTCGGCGGGTTGTTCTTCTGCTACGTCGATAAGTGGATTTTCTTCGTTTTTATTGTCCAGCCCGGCCGGTTCATCGGATTGTACGCTGAGCATGGCCGTATCGCCGGGCATATTGTTCACCTGTTTGTCCGCTTGTTGGGAGGGGAAGTAGGTACAGTTGGTTGACACCCCAAAAGCTACAACGGCTGCCAATGCAAAGGACCTGAAGGCGGATGCGGGAGCATACATTGGATGGTGCTGACTGCCGGATTCTTTTCGACCTTTGATCATGGCATAAAGATAGGATTTTCACGTTGTATTCGCGTTCCCGGACTTTCGTCCGGGGCCATTCAAGTTTGACCGCTACGCGGTCAGGAGGTCACTGCGGTCTGAATTCCACTTTGGTGTTTGCTGATTTTTGGGGAATGCTTTTTTGGGTGAAAAACAATTGGTCAGCCGGCAGATTCCGCCTTCAGCATGTTTTCTATTCCTTTAAGCAGGGCATCGGGGTTGAAGGAGATGCTGTTGATGCCTTGTTGCACGAGAAAGGCGGCGAACGCGGGGTCGTCGCTGGGCGCCTGTCCGCAGAGGCCGATTTTAGCGCCGGCGGCGTGGGCGTCGTGGATCACCCGGGCGATCATGTCTTTGACGGCCTCATTATTTTCATCAAACAGATCGCTGATAATAGCCGAATCGCGGTCGAGGCCCAGCGTGAGTTGCGTAAGGTCGTTGGAGCCGATGGAAAAACCGTCGAACACTTCGGCAAATGCCCTGGCGAGCACCACATTGCTCGGGATTTCGGCCATGACGTATATTTCGAGTCCGTTTTCGCCTCGTTTCAGTCCGTTTTCGGCCATGAGTTCGACCACCTTTTTGCCTTCCGCCACGGTCCGGCAAAACGGAATCATGAGTTTGACATTGGTGAATCCCATCTCCTCGCGCACCTTGCGCATGGCGGCACATTCGAGGCGGAATCCCTCCCGGTATCGTTCGTTGTAGTAACGGGAAGCGCCGCGGAAGCCCAGCATGGGGTTTTCCTCTTCAGGTTCAAACGGACGGCCGCCGATGAGGTTGGCGTACTCGTTGGTTTTAAAATCGCTCATGCGCACGATGACCTCCTTGTTGTAAAAGGCGGCGGCGATGGTGGCTACTGCCGAAGCGAGTTTATCGATGAAATACTGCGTTTTGTCCGGATAGTCTCGGGTGATATCCGCAATCTCTTTTTTTACATCATCTTCCGGCAGGGTGTCATACCGAACCAGCGCCATGGGGTGTATGCGGATGGCGTTGTTAATGATGAATTCCAAGCGCATAAGGCCAATCCCGCGATTGGGATAAAAGGAATATTTGAACGCTTTGTCCGGATCGCCCAGGATAAGCATGGGCGCCGTTCGGGGCATGGTCACGTCGCGGAAATTGACCTGTTTTTCGCGCCATGCGAGCCGGCCGTCGTAAACGAACCCCGTTTTTCCCTGGGCACAGGACACCGTGATGGGTTGCCCGTCGCGGATTTGTGCAGTGGCATCCACGGCGCCTACGATGGCGGCTGCACCCACTTCGCGGGCCACGATGGCGGCGTGGCTGGTGCGTCCGCCTTTGTTGGTGACGATCGCGGCCGCTTTTTTCATGATGGGGTCCCAGTCGGGGTTGGTCATGTCGGTCACGAGGATATCGCCTGCTTGGAGCCGGTCGGCCTCTGCCGGCGAACGCAGGAGGCGCGCGGTGCCGGAGGCGATCCTGGAACCCACTGCGCTGCCCTTGGCCAGGACGGCGCCCTGTTCCGCCAGTTCGTACTCGTGTAGCAGGTAAGGGTCTTTTTGCGAATGCACGGTCTCGGGGCGGGCCTGGACGATGAACAACTGGTTGTTGTTGCCGTCTTTGGCCCACTCAATGTCCATCGGACAGCCGTAGTGCGCTTCTATGTCCATGGACCATTGGGCGAGTTGCGACACCTCGTCGTCGTTGAGCACAAACACCCTTTGTTTGTCCGGCGGCGTTTCCAGGTTGACAACGCCGCTGTCTTCCGCGCCATAAACCATGGTTTTTTCTTTGGCGCCGCATTTTTTGGAGAGGAGGGCGTATTTGCCCTGACGCAAAGTGGGTTTGAAAACGACGAATTCGTCGGGGTTTACGTTGCCCTGCACGATGTTTTCGCCCAACCCCCAGGTGCCCGAAACGACGACGGCATCGCGGAAACCGGATTCCGGTTCGAGGGTAAACAGCACGCCCGAGCACGCAAGATCGGCGCGCACCATCAACTGTACGCCGGCCGAAAGGGCTATGCGCAGTTGGTCAAATCCATGATCGTGGCGGTATTTGATGGCGCGGTTGTTGTACAGCGAGGCAAAACAGCGCTGCACGGCGTCCACTACGGCAGCCGCGCCTTTTCGGTTGAGGAAGGTGTCGTGCTGGCCCGCAAAACTGGCGGTGGGCAAGTCCTCGGCGGTTGCACTGCTGCGCACCGCTACGTCTGCCTCGCGCCCGTGCCACTCGCACAACGCCTCATACGCCGTGGAAATCGCCTCTGCAAAATCGTCGGGCATCACCGCTTCAAGGATCAATTGGCGTGCTTCCTGGCCGACGGCGGCGAGGTTTGCGAAAGCGTGTGTGTCCAGTTTCGACAGCGTATCTTTCAGCGATTGCTCCAGGTTGTTTTCACGGAGGAACAACCGGAAACCTTCGGCTGTGGTGGCGAATCCGTCGGGAACCCGAATGCCCTTGCTCGACAATGCATTAAACATTTCACCCAGGGAGGCATTCTTGCCGCCTACACGAGCCACATCAGCCCGGCCGATGCGGTTAAATGGCAAAATTAGTGTATCCTTCATAAGCTTGCAAAATAATGCCGGAAGGGCTGTACGCGCACTGACGAAGGTGGTGGTGCGGACATGATGTTTGTCAGCCTGCCCGGCGCTCCCAGGAATTCGTATCTGCGCATCAGGACGGCCTGAAAAATCAGTGCAGGAGCGTATCTTTGTGCTGCATGCCCCTCCATCCGTACCTTCAAGACAAATTGCTGTTTCGGCCTTCGCGATTACCCGAAGACTACCGCTTCCGGTTCGATGCGCCTTTTGAAGAGCACTTCATAGACACACCCGATCAGGTGCGGTTGAACGCGTTGTTCTTCCCGGCGCACCGTCGGCAAAGCAAGGGGGTGGTGCTGTATTTTCACGGCAATCGAGGGCATTTGCAACGATGGGGCGCCGAGCATGTGCGATTCAACGAGCAGGGGTACGATTTCTTTGCGGTCGATTACCGCGGCTACGGCAAAAGTTCGGGTGCGCCGTCGGCGAGTCACTGGTATGCCGACGCGCTGTTGGTACTCGAACACTTGTTGCACGGGTACGCACCGCAGCAGATCGTGCTGTATGGCCGGTCATTGGGCTCTGCCGCAGCAACGCGGCTGGCTGCGGAGGGACGCGCCCGGACGCTGGTGCTCGAAACGCCGTTCGACAACATCCGGAACCTGTTCCAGTCTTATGTGCCCATGCGCCGGCTGCCCATCGAACCCGCTTTCGAGTTCCCTAACGATGAACACCTGCGCCGTACCCAAATGCCGGTGCTCATTTTTCACGGCACCCGCGACCGTGTGGTGCCGTATCACAGCGCGGCAGGACTGAAACCACTCCTGAAACCGGGAGACCGGTTTGTGACCATAGAAGGAGGTGCACACCACAACCTGGGTGCCTTCCAGCATTTTCAGGAACATTTATCGGATTGGTTAAAATAAAAACTCGTCCTACGACTATACTCGTAGGACGAGTATAAAATTCTGCCCTTCATGTTTTCTCCCGATCAGCAGCGAGACTTGTTCGACCTCTCCAAACGCCTGCTCCACAGCACAACCAACGCCGATCCGACGGAACGGGCTTATGATTTGCGCCGCGTCATTCGTTACCACGAGTGGCGCTATTACGTGATGAACGACCCGGTGATCAGCGATTTTGAGTACGATCAACTCTACAAGCAACTCGAAGCGCTGGAGCTGGCCCACCCGGAAGTCGTGGAGCCCGACAGCCCCACCCAGCGGGTGTCGCCCGACCTGACGGAAGAGTCGGCCCCGGTGACCCACCTGACGCCCATGCTGTCGCTTGATAACTCGTATGATGCCGACGATCTGCGCGACTTCGACGCTACGGTGCGCAAGCTCTGCGCCCTGCCGCCCGATGCACCGGTGGTCTACGCGGTAGAGCCCAAGTTCGACGGCGGCACCATTGCCCTGGTGTACAGCAATGACATGCTGGAGCGTGCTGCAACCCGTGGCAACGGCGAGGCGGGCGACGAGATCACGCCCAACATGCGCACCCTGCGCACCATACCCCTGCAAGCCGCGTTTTCGAGCCACGGAATCCAGCGGGCGGAGCTGCGCGGGGAGGCGCTCATCCGCAAGGATGTGTTCGAGCAGATCAACCGCAAGCGCCAGGAGCAGGGCGAGTCCTTGTTTGCCAACCCGCGCAACGCCGCCACCGGGGGCCTGCGCATGAAGGACCCGCGAGAGGCCGCCGAACGCGGACTCGAAGCCTTTGTCTATCAGCTGGGATACGCCGTGGACAGCGCCGGGAACGACCAGCTGCCCCGCCTCAACAGCCACCATCAGGCCATTGACCTGCTCCAGTCCCTCGGGTTTAAAACGCCCCTCAGCACACCCGTCAACGGCGATTTGCCGGAACGCCGACGCTGCCCCGGCATCGAGGAGGTGATCGCCTTCTGCCAGGCATGGCAGGACGCGCGCGACCGGTACCCATACGAGATCGACGGCATGGTGATCAAGGTGGACGACCGCGACCTGCAGGAGCGCTGCGGCTTCACCGCCCACCACCCGCGCTGGGCCATCGCATTCAAATTCAAGGCCCGTCAAGCCACCACCCGCGTGCGCGACGTGGAGTTCCAGGTGGGCAAAACCGGCGCCGTGACGCCCGTGGCCAAGCTCGAACCCGTGCCCCTGGCCGGCGTGACCGTGCAAAATGTGAGCCTGCACAACGAGGACTTCATCCGTGGCAAGGATATCCGCATCGGCGATCAGGTGCTGGTGGAGCGCGCGGGCGATGTGATTCCCTACATCGTCAAGTCCCTCCCGGAGCTGCGCGACGGCACCGAGCGCGAAGTGATTTATCCCAAAAACTGCCCGGTTTGCAACAGTGTGCTCATAAAACCCGCAGGCGAAGCCATCTGGCGATGCGAAAACGCCGCCTGCGAAGCACAGGTACTCCAGCGCATGGTCTTTCATACCTCCAAACACGCCATGGACATCGAGGGCATGGGCGAAAGCACCATCCAGCGATTCTATAAGCTGGGCTGGCTGACGTCCATCGCCGACATCTACCGCCTCGATTACGCGCAGATCGCCCAACTCGACGGGTTCGGCGAAAAATCGGCCGCCAACCTCCGGGCCGCCGTTGAAAAAGCCAAAAAGAACCCCATCTACCGGCTCCTGCACAGCCTGAGCGTGCACCACCTGGGCCAAAAATCGTCCCGGCTGCTGGCGGCCGAGGTGACACATGTGCTCGACCTCAAGGACTGGCCCCCGGAGCGATACGAAGACATCAAGGAAGTTGGCCCGGTGCTGGCGCGCAACGTGCACCACTTTTTTCAAAACGAGCACAACGTGGCGCTGCTGCAAACCATGGAGGCCCTCGGCGTCAATCTCCGCCAAACCGACGAGGACCGTAAGCCCGCCTCCGCCACAGAGGGCCCGCTACTGGGCAAATCCATCCTGTTCACCGGCACGCTCAGCCAAATGACGCGGGAACAGGCCGAAGCCCGGGCCGCGGCCGCCGGCGCCCGGCTGGCCAGCGGGGTGAGCAAAAATCTCGATATCCTGGTGGCCGGGGAAAAAGCGGGATCGAAGCTGAAAAAGGCGCAGGAACTGGGGACGGTGGCGGTTTGGACGGAGGAGGAGTTTTTGGCGCGGGTGTAAAACGCAGCACCTAAAACTCCGTATACCCTTTAGGCTTCACAATCGTAAACACCCGCGACAGGTTGAAGCCAAAGCGTATCCCGGTCATCGTGTTCCCGTTCTCGCCCTCGTAAAACCAGTCCAGCGGCGTGTCGCAAATGATGCCGTTGTACGTCATGGCCTGGGCATTGGTAAAGTGGAGCTGGAACACGTGCCCCCCGGTTTCGATGTCGAACCCGATGGCCAGGCTGTTGGCGTAAGGCGTGCTCACAATCTGATCAGGCAACACGTAGTAGTATTCCGCAGTGATGGCCACCCGCTTGGTGAGCTTGACCCGCCCGGCAAAGCCCAGCGCAAACACGTCGTTTTTGTCTTCCTCACTCGGCACCAGGTTGCGGTGTACCAGGGTGGGCATAAACTGGAAAGTGAGGCTTTCGTTAAACTTCCGGGCCAGCAGCAGCTGGTGGGTAAATGCATACCGGGAGGAAGCCAGGTTTTCGCGCTCCGGATCCGACCACTTGAGCGTGTTGATCTGCATGTCGGTGTAATACGACAAGGTCACCGGCATGTTTTTTTGACCGCTGCTCTGGCGCAGAATCTTGTATTTAAGGTTGCCGTCCACGGTCTTTTGGTAGGTGCTGCGCCCGATGCCCACCTGGAGACGGCTGGTGACGCCGTAGTCCAGGCTTAACCGGGTGGTGGCTGCGTCGAGGCCAAACATGTCGTACAGGCCCTCGTTCAGGGTGCCGAAGCGGTGGGCGATGCGGAAGTCCAGCACACCGGCAGCCAGGTTTTCAACCGACTGGCCGTTGACCACCTTGGTCGATTTGAAACTGGCCGTCGCGTATTCCGTCTCGGGTTTTTCTTCCACCAGGGACAAAAGATCGGGTTCGTCCTGGGCAGACAAGGCAATAGCCAACAGGAAAAAGGGAAGGGTAAGGATCAGGCGCATGGTAAGATTGATTTCAATGTTCAAGGTGCCGGGGTTAAAAGGCCAGGGTTCAACCGCACCGGATCGAACCCTGGCCTTTTAACCCCGGAAAATTATTTGCCCATGGGTTTCAGCGTGCCGTCTACGCTGACTTTCACGGATTTGGCGATCTTGTCGGCCACCACCGAAGGGATGGGTATGTTGTAATCGGCGGGCGCCACGGAGAAGTCCGAATGGACGGAAATCACTCCGTTTTTCACGGTGACCTTGCCAACGATGTCCGCCGGCTTGTCCACCCCGTGCATGCTCATGGTGCCGCTGAGTTTGGCGGTGTAGGTGCCGTCTTTGGTGAAGCTCACTTCGCCGGGGTTGGTCACGTTGCCTTTGAAGGTGGCGTTGGGGTATTTGGTCGACTCCATGTAGTTCTCGTTGAAGTGCTCTTGCATCAGCGCTTTTTCAAAGAGAAAATTTTTGATGAGCACCTTGCACTCCACACGACCGGCGGCGGGGTCGAGCACAATGGTGCCGCTGTTGTTGGTAGCGTCAATTTTTTCAATGGGGGTTTCCGACAGGAATTTCACCTTGGCGTCCTGGGTGAAAAATTTCTGTGAAAAAGCCGGGCCGCCAAGCAGCAGCGCAAAGAGAAAAAGAAGGTACCTGTTCATAGGTGGCAAACTTTTAGGTTGGGTTAAAATTGGTGTGTTATTTTACTTCCACGCACCGCGCCAGCTGCACACTCAGGTTGTAACCGGTGCAGTTGCCTTTGAAGGTGACGGTTTCGCCGGCCGAGAAGCCGGTGCGCGCGTGTTGGGTGAGCGGATCCAGTTCGCAGGAAACGCCGAAATCACCGGCGGCCAGGGTCACTTTTACGCCGCCGTCCGAAGTCGGGGTCACTTCCGCAACCTGGCCGGTCACCGCCACCACTTTTCCCAGGTATCGGGCATTGGCAGCGGCCTCGTCGGTTTCGAAAGCGGTGTACAGGGCCTGGGCCTCCACCTGCTCGTCTACCGGGGCTTTTTCCATTTTGGCGTGGGGTTTATTGTACAGGTAAACCCCGTAGGCGCCGGCCAGGAGGGCGACGCCGAGCAAAATCCAGAGGATGCGTTTCATGTGTTGTTGGGTTGTTTAGTTTTTGGGCGCGCCGGCATTTACCCAGGATTCGATTTTTTCGCGGTCGCACGCCGGCAGCAAACCGGTAGGTGGCATGGGGTTGCCCGCGTTGTTGATGGCATTCACCAACTGGCCGGACTGGGCCAGCGGGAGCAGGCTCTCGTAGGTGTCAAACGGCAATCCGGCCACGTTGCTCGAGGTGCTGTGGCAGGCGTAGCAGTTGTTTTGCAACAGCGCCGTTATCTGCGCGCTGTATTTGATGTTGGTGGTGTCGCACCCGTTTTCGCCTCCGTAGAGGTCTTCTTCATTGTCGTAATAACAAGCGTTGCTCCACAAAACGATGCCCGCGATCAGCAGCAGGGGAAGCCAGATTTTTTGCATGTGTTTTTGCATGGACGAAAAAAAAGTTGCCGGTGAGGAGTAAAACCCAAAGATAACGGTTGTGGCAAAAACGTGTTTAAACATCTAAATAGTTTAAACCAAAACTTAACGTTTAGCCCAAAAGTGTCAATTCTCCGGGGCGCCAGCGTCAATCCAGCTTTTCAGGCGCCGGAGCGTACAATCGTCAAGTCGGGCGCCCCCTTTGGGCATAAAGCCGGTCGATTTTGAAACGGACCCGTACAGTTTGCCGTTCAGTGCCTGGACTTTGACTGCTGCATACGTGCCCAGGTTTACAGCGCCCTGGGGCGAGGGGCCACTGTGGCATCCCTGGCATTTGGATTTGATCAGCGGCTGCACAAAGGATGTCCAGGAAAAGGCTGTGCTGTCGCAACCCCCGTAGTTCGGGTTACAGCCGTTGTTTTTGGTCCCCTGCTGAATCCATGTCCGGATCAACTGTATCTCGGCTGCGCTCATGGCTGCACGGGGGGCGGGTGGCATTCGGTCATCGGGATCGGTTTCCAGGATGACCTCCAGCAACTCATTTTTGTCCGGATCCGTTGAGGTAATGTTTTTTACGGTGGACTTTACCCGCTCATAGGACGTCAAAATGATGCCTTCTTCTGCACTTGTTTCGTTGTGGCAACCCGATTCGGAGCAGCGCGACACCAGCAGGGGCAATACGTCGTTCTGAAAATACACCGTGTCCGGGTCGCATGCCACCCCCGTCGATGTGCCGCCTCCGCCACCCGGATCGGGCGGCGCTGTGGTGTCTGCCGGGTCGGGTAATTCACTGAAAAACGGATCGTGCTTGCAGGAGGTTGTTGACATGGCAACGGTGAGTAATACCGAAAAAAAAGCAAAGATGAAGTGCCTGTACATGGGGGAATCAGGATTTTGTTCTGCATTAAACACAGCAAAGATGTCCTGTATTGTTTTGTACACAGTAAACATTTATAGGTGTTTGTCAGAAAAATATTCTACAAAAAAACAATATGCTTAAAATTAAATGCTTTTTTTTGAATAAAATATGATTTTATATACAATAAAAAAATAATTTAAATTTGCGTTTTGTCGATAAATATCAGGGAATCTGACATCCTTTTACCATGCCTGAAAACACATCGGCCCGGCAAACGGTTATATTCGCGAACAATTTTGGGGTATTATGCGATTCAACACAACCAAAACCAAAGCCTGGCTCAGCCGCATCGGCCTCGCCGGTTTTCTATTTTTCCTGGGCAAGGGACTGCTGTGGCTGTTCATCGGGTTTGGGGCGCTCAAAATGTGCCAGTGATTCGGTACCCCTGCCGGACCCGAATCCGTTAATTGTGCAACAAAGCACGGAGATTGTGCATGTACGCGGCAGTTGGAATATGCTACTTTTGTGAAGGTAATTTTTTTCAAAATTAAATTTTCACAATCAAGCACTTTCCGGCTGTTAGTTTTAGGCAAAAAATGAAATCTCCCCGTCGCAAGTTCCTCCGAAACACACTATTGGCTGGCCTGGGGGCCGGTCTGGGCGCAAAAGGCCTGCGCGCTGCGCCTCCGGGCACGGCCGATGATGAAAAAATGCAATCGGGCAGCGCCCCGGCCTCATCCGTTCAGGCGCATTCGGCGCCGGGCACCGGCAAGCTTACCCTGCTGCAAACCACCGATGTACACTGCCAGATTCATCCGCACGACGAGTTGTTCTGGGAAAACAACCGCATCGTTTTCCGGCAGACCGCCGGTTACGCCCACATGGCCACCTTGTTTGACCAGGTCAGGAAGGAAAACCCCCACACCTTTATCATGGACACCGGCGACATGTTCCAGGGCAGCGAACTGTCGGTAAAAACCATCGGAAAAGCATTTATCCCTATTCTCGACGCCCTGGGTTACGACCTCTACCTGCCCGGCAACTGGGAGGTGGTGTACGGCAAACAGAACATGCAGACCCTGCTGGGGGGACTCGAAGCGCCCAAAGTGTGCGCCAACATGTACCACGATGCCGGCGACGGCCAGCGAGGCGAGCTCGTCTTCCCGCCGTATTTCACGTGGACCCGCCTGGGCGTCAAGATCGGTTTCATCGGACTCACCGACCACCTGGTGCCCATCCGCCAATCGCCCGAATACTCCCGGGGCATCGTTTACACCAAACCGGAGGAGTCGCTCGCCCATTGGGTGCAAGTGCTGCGCGAGCAGGAACAGTGCGACCGCGTGATCGTTATCGCCCACCTGGGCCTCTCCCAACAAATTTCCCTGGGCAACCACGAAGCCTGTGCGGGGGTGGACTACATCTTCGGCGGCGACACCCACGAGCGGGTGCGCACGCCCATCGCCTGCCGATACACCAGGGTGGTGGAACCCGGCGCATTCGGTTCATTCGTCGGACGGCTCGAACTGGACGTAGTCGACGGCAAAATCATCGGCGAACGCTACGACCTGATGGAAGTGAACACCGACCGGTATCCCGCCAAGCCCGAGATTAAAACGCTGGTCGACGAACTGGAAAAGCCGTTCAAAGACGACATCAACAAGGTCATCGGTTACAGCACCGTGCCCCTTTACCGCTACTTCGTCATCGAAAACACCATAGATACCCTGGTGCTGGATGCGCTGGACTGGCAGCTCGACACCGACATCGTGCTCTCAAACGGCTTCCGCTTCTGCCCGCCGCGCAACACGGGCCCCGACGGCCGGGTGGCCATCACGGAAGGATACCTGTTCGACATGCTCCCTATCGACGCCACCGTGCGCACCGGCAGGGTAACCGGCAAACAGTTGCTCGACTGGCTCGAAACCGAGCTCAACAATGTGTTTGCCAAAAACGCCTCGGAGCGCTTCGGCGGCTGGGTGGTTAAATTCAAGGGCATGCAGGTAGAATTCCTCGCCTTCGGCGAAAAAGGCAAACGCGTACAAAAAGTCACCGTCAAAGGCCGTCCCCTCGACCCCGCAGCCGAATACACCGTGGCGGCCTGCGAGCGCGAGGGCGATCCCCCCACCACGCTCTGCCGCATCAAGAACGTGCTGGCCGCTCATAATACGCCCCACACCCTGCATCAGGTCATGAAAGCCTATCTGGCCGCCAACTCACCGGTGACGCCCAAGCCCCGCGGACATGCCAGGGCCCTCGACGCACCGGAAACCCTGCTTTCACAGGTGAGCGGCGTACCCTATGAATTCCGTTAAACCAGCCGCGAAATGGACAACGATAAAATGCTCATAGACAGCCTTCGGCGCAGCCTGTGGATATCTGCGGTCACCAACGTGGTGCTCGTGCTGGCCATGTTCGCCGCCACTTTGCTGAGCGTTTTTGACGCCTGGCCGACCTGGGACGTCGATACCTGGTTCAGAATGAAAAAGCGCCCTTCCCCCTTTGCCGTACCCGAAGGGCTTCAGCCCGACAGCCTTACCCTGGCCATCTCCCGGGAGTTGTCGCCCTGGACACCGCCCAGCCTGGACGCCATTCCGGACGATGAGTCCGGCGCCCGTATTCGGTACGGACGCGAACTGATCGCCAACACCGCCGTTTACCTGGGGCCCAAAGGCAAAATAGCGCCGATCACCAATGGGCTGAACTGCCAAAATTGTCACCTCGAGGCCGGCGCCAAACAATGGGGCAACAACTACGGCGCCGTAGCCGCCACCTACCCCAAATACAGGGCGCGCAGCGGAACGGAGGAAGATGTGTACAAACGCGTGAACGACTGCCTGGAGCGCAGCCTCAATGGCCAGGCCTTGCCCCTGGAAAGCCCCGAGTTGCAGGCCATGGCTGCCTACATCAACTGGGTGGGTCATGAAGTGCCCAGAAAGGAATCGCCGGTCGGTTCGGGCATTTTTCGCCTGCCGTATCTGGACCGCGCTGCCGACCCCGCCCGGGGTAAGGTCGTTTACGAAGCGAAGTGTGCTTCGTGCCACGGCGCCGACGGCCAGGGGGCCCTGCTTGCCGAAGGCAATGCCTACGCTTACCCCCCGCTTTGGGGGCCCCGTAGTTACAACCACGGCGCAGGTCTTTTTCGCCTGTCCATGTTTGCCGGATACGTCAAGTACAACATGCCCCTTGGCGTGCGCTGGCCCGACAGTCAGCTCAGCGATGCAGAATGCTGGGACGTAGCTGCCTTTGTAAACTCCCAGCCCCGTCCGGGCAAAGACCTCAGCGCCGACTGGCCCGATATCGCCCGCAAACCGGTTGACCATCCTTTCGGGCCGTATGCAGACACCTTTTCAGAAAAACAACACAAGTACGGCCCGTTTGGCCCCATCGAGGCGGCCCGAAAAGCGTTGGCAGGCGCCCAAAAAGCGCAACAAACCATTTCCACTTCAAAATAAACGAAGATGTACAAATCTGCATTTGCCTTCCTGCTGGGCGCCGGAATGATTCTGGGGCTCAGCCTGGTCACCCAAAAGCCGCCCGCGTCTGCCGAACCGGACAAGAAAAACCATCGGATCGTGTTCCACCTCAGCACGCCCGACACCGCCGCCTATCGGGCCCTGACCAAGCAACTGACCAACATACGCGAGCATTGGCCCGACGCCGAGATCGAAGTGGTGGCCCACAACAAAGGCGTAGCCATGCTGCAAAGCAATAAAACCAACGTGGCGAATGAAGTGCAGGCGGCTATGAACAACCGCGTCCGCTTCGTGGTGTGCGAGCAAACCCTGAAAAACATGAACATCCCCAGGGAGTCCATCGTCCCCAATGCCGGCTTTGTGGAGCGCGGTCTGGTGGAGATCGTGGAAAAACAGGAGGCCGGCTGGTCTTACATCAAAGCGGGTTTCTAGGCCTGATCATTCCACAAAATACACCAGCCTGGTCAGCCACTTGCTGGTATCGGGTTCCTGCTCCGGGTCGGTGATGTACTGTTCGACCACCGGCGCGCGCTGGGTCAGGTTGTGTTCGGCCATGTAGGCGTCCATGGCGTAGTGGGCCCTGCCGATGGTGTCGTAGCTGCCCAAATAGTCGATGATCAGGGCTTTGCCGCCCATGGGGAATACCGAAAACCGGCCGATGGGCTGCTCCGTGGCAATGGGCACGGCGGCCGCCATGTCAACCATCTGCGTTGAATCATTGTGCGCCCAGTACAAGCCGGAGGGCATGCCCGCAGGCGCCACGCCAGCCTTGTTGAGGGCGGTCATGACAGCCGAAAAGCCGGAGGCGTATTCCGCCGGGATTTTGGGTATGGCAATGTTTTTTCGCGTACCGACGTAGTAAAGTATGGGCAGTTCCTCCACCGCCACTTCGTATCCCCGGTATTTTTTGTGGGCAATGGCCTCGGTAGCCTTTTTGAGCCGGGCCAGACCGCGTTCGTAATCCCTGCCGAGGGCCAGGTCCATATTGGTGAACATGGCAAAACCGTTCCAGGGAAACGGAATGGTCATGTCCATACCCCAGGTGACTTTGGTCTTTTTGCCCGCCGCCTCAAAGGTCATGAACGTCGGGGCGGTGTTTTCCCAGGGTTCGGTGAACACGACGTCCGTCTCCATGCGCTGTGGCGACAGGGAGCGGATCACCTGCTTGCCTTTGCCGACATCGTTGTTGCCCGACCAGGTGTAGGTGGCGCCGACCTCGCCGTCGGTGCCGGAAATAGTGGTTTCCATTCCCCGATCCAGTTCGGCCCAGGGAGACCAGGAGTCAAAGTTTTTGAAAAAACGAACGTGGTTGTACACCAGTGTTGCCGGTGCGTCTATCTCGATGCTGCGTTCGATGTGATAATCCTTGCGGGCAAAAAGACCGAAAGTGACAACGGCAATCGCCAGGGCGAGTACGATGTACAGGAGAATTTTCAGCGCTTTCATGGTTGAAGTTTGGGCAAAAGTAGGCTTTTTACTGCACCCGGAGTCTTTGGCCGACGTTGATCTGGTCTGTCGGCATGTTGTTCAGCTCCTTGATTTTAGTGACGGTGGTGTTGTACTTGCGCGCTACGCCGAAGAGGGTTTCGCCGCGTTGCACCACGTGGTACTGGGCGCCCGGGGTGTCGGCCGGAGGCACGTACTCCGGCGGGCGGGTGGGCGTCGGGTCGTCGGGGTCTATGATCACGTCGGTATCGGGCGCCATGCCCGGGGGGAAGGTGGGCTTGTTCATTTCTACGGGCGGCGGCGCAGGGTCATTGCCGGCCGGCCGGAGCCGGATGTATTCGCTTTTTGTTTTGGAGCCTTTGAGTCGGATTTTTTCGCCTTTCATGGGCTCCTGGCCTTTTTTCATGCCGTTGCGCTCCAGGAGTTTTTCCAACTGGATGCCGTACAATTGGCTGATGTTGAACATGGTCTCCCTTTCACGGACAAAATGGTGGGTGGCCGCGCCTTTCCAGCTCGTTTTTTTAGGCTGGATGAAAATGCGGGTATTGGGCGCCAGTTTGTCGCCGACGGCGTAGCCGCGGTCGTTGTAGTCGGCCACCTTCTGGGGGGAGAGTCCGTAGAGTTTGGCAATTTCAGACAGGGTTTCGCCGTCGCGCGCCAGCACCACCTCGGCGTCGTTCACCTTGCCGATGCGCCGGGTGCCGGTTTCGGCGGGTTTCACGTTTTCCGCGCCGGTCGGTTGGTCGTACCGGTATAGTTCGTAGCGTTCGACGATCTCGATGAGCTTGTCGGCGTAGGTGGGGGAGGTTGCGTACCCGGCGGTTTGCAGCCCTTTGGCCCAGGCCTTGTAGTCGTTCCGCGGCAGGTTGAACAGGAAGCCATAGCGGTTGTATTTGCGCGGGTCGCGCAGGAACTCGCTGTGGTCCAGGAAGCAGGTTTCAATTTTATCGTATTGCCGGAAGCAGGATTTAACCGGCTTGCCCTGGGCGTCCTTGTCGTCGTCCTGAATGGAGTACGACTTGCCGGTCCAGTTGGATCCGCATTTGATGCCGAAATGGTTATTGGCTTTTTGGGCGAGCTCGCTCTGTCCGGCGTTGCTCTCCAGAATGCCCTGGGCAAGGGTGATGCTGGCCGGCACGCCACTGCGCATCATTTCGGCGATGGCCGCCTGCGCATAATGCTCCCGGTAGTCGAGATGCGCCTGGTACGGGCTGCCGGCGCCGGTCTTCGCCACATCCGGACCCAGGGTGCCCACCAGATCGACGGTCACTTTATCGGAAGGTGCGGACACGGTTTTTTGGGTGGTGGCACAGCTGTACAGGAGGAGAATGGAAAGCGATAAGGCCGCAAGAACGGGACGGTTGGTCATCTTTTGCTGGTTGAAAAACGATGATGAGCGGTAAAATTCGCTACTCGTAACGTATTTTAAATAAAAAATATTCTTTTACACGTTTAGCCAATAAACCAATTTGAGCACCAGGGTCCTGTTTTTAGGGGTTAAAAACCGGACGTCCGTGCCGTTCACCGGCTGGGCATAGCTGTTGTCGGTGTACACCAGGAACAAGTCGGAAACCGGCAGGTACCGCCACTGCAGGCGGGTGTTGATGTTAAAATTATTGGCCTGGGTGTTGTACTGAAAAAACGCGCTGAGGAACACACTTCTGGTAAACGCCAGTTCGGCGCTGGGGCCCACCAGCCAGAAATTGGTGGAGGCATACGGTTCGGGCAGCCGCAGCCGGTTATAGGTGTACCCGAGGCCAAAGGAGCCCAGGGGTTGCACCCGGTAGCTCATGTTCCCTTGCACGTTGAACAGGGTGCCGTTGAAGAAGCCGCCAAAATCGACGGACAGCCTTCCCTGCAAGTCGTAGGCGGTGCTGCTGTTGTAGCCCACAAATCCGCCGTTCCAGGCGTACCCCTGCATACCCGGCAGCGGCTGGGCGTCGGGATCGCCCCCGTTCGACGGGTCAAATGGCTCGAACAGAAAAATATAGCTGTGGAACGCGCCGGCATTAAACGCGCTTTGGTCTTTGAAGTTAAAAAACGAATACACGCTGACGTTCCGGTCGCTCTCGGTCATGCCCAGATCAAAAAAGCCGGTCCAGTCGGCGCCGGCGCCCCAGGTATTCAAGTGTTTGCGCTGGGGGTAAAAAGTGTACTCTCCGTTTAGGAACACGTTGTTAATGCCTTTTCGGGGCACGAAGCCCACCTCGGCGGTGTAGAAACTGTCGACGCGCAGCCAGCCCCCGGCCACGCTCACGTGGCGGTCTTCGTAGCGCAGGAAGTTGGCCAGCGAGGAGCCGTTCTTTTTTTCATCGGGCGAAAAAGACCGGTGGTAGTACCACTCGCCTTCCCAGCGGTTGTCTTTGGAGTACAGGTTGTACTCGAGGCCGGCGACACGGTTCCAGGGTTCATTGCCGATGCGCTGGTTTTCGTTCAGGGGTTCGAGGAACTGCTGTTTGTTCACCAGAATGGCGCCCAGGGCGCTGCGCTCGAACGTTTTGCGCTGCACGGTGGCCACGGTGTAGTTGGCGGCCGGCAGCGCGTGGTCGGCGTCC
Source organism: Saprospiraceae bacterium (assembly GCA_033764075.1). Taxonomy (GTDB): domain Bacteria; phylum Bacteroidota; class Bacteroidia; order Chitinophagales; family Saprospiraceae; genus M3007. The sequence goes on from JANRJH010000020.1 coordinate 64,844, forward strand.
CATTCCACTTTTTGGGTTTGCATGTTGAGCAGCCCGACGCGCCAGTTGTCGTTCAGCTTGCCGCTCAGGCGGGCGCCGGCGAGGATGGGCACGGTTTGGCCGGCGCCGGTGATCGGGTTGCGGGCTATGCCGATGCGGCGCGAGAAAAAGGGCCGGGCGCTGGGAAACCCAAACAGCGCGAAGAGGTCGCGGTTTTCCAGAAAAAACTGCCGCCTTTCGGGAAAAAAAAGCTCGAACCGGCTCAGGTTGATCAGCTGGCGGTCTACCTCCACCTGCGAAAAATCGGGGTTAACGGTCAGGTCCAGGTTCAGCGAGGGGGAGAGGCCGATCTTGGCGTCTACGCCGGCGTTGCCGTCCCAGGTGGTCGTGGTGTGGGTCTGCTCCAGCGTTTCAGGGTCCCGCTTGACATCCACGCCGTAGCTGCCGGTCACGTAGGGGATCACGGCTACGTTGGCCCCGGGTTTGGGCGGCGGCGTTTCCCAGATCATTTCGCCCGAAAAGGCGATGTTATTGGGGCTGAACTGCTGCGGCACGGGGTACCAGGTGCTCACCTCCCAGTCTTTGAGTTTGGTGCGCGCGAAATTGACCCGCCAAACGCCGCCGTCGGGTGTATACCGGAGGGTTTTGAACGGAATGGCCATTTCGATGACCCAGTACGCCTCGTGGTTTTGCACGGCAGAGTACCACTTGTTGTCCCACTCGAAAGAAAGGGTCTGTCCGTTGTCGATCAGGGCTTCCCGCTGCACGTTCAGCGGGTTTACGCTGAAAAAAAAACCGTTCAGGCCGTCGTTGAAGGGGTCGAACAGCACGTTGAAGGCATCGCTGGTGCCGGCGGCGAAATCGCGTTTGCGACTCTGGATGGTGTAATCCGCCCGGTTTTGTTTGCACACGGCGCCGACGTACAAAAAGCGGTCGTCGAAGGTCAGCCGCACCTCGGTGTCCCATTGGCTGAATCCCGTATCCACCGGAAAATTATACGTGAACTGTTCGGCCTTGTCGGCCGCCTGCCAGGCGGCCTCATCCAGCACCCCGTCTATTTTTACCGAAGCGGCCGCGTTTCGGATCGTGAGCGCACGCGTCACCGGTGCAGGCGCCTGCGCCCACCCGCCCTGCGGAGGGCCGAAGGTTAAAATACCCGCCAGGGCCGACAGAATAAAACAACGATTCATGATAATCACCGATATTGCGCCCGCAAAGAAACAGCATTCAACCAAAATCAACCCACGGCTTCAGCCGTGGGAAAAAGAAACCCATGATCCTAGTCACCGGGGCCGGCGGTCAGGTCGGCCAATCACTCCGTCAATTGTCGGCCGAATTCCCGGAATTGCCCATGCTTTTTCAGGATTCGGCCTCGCTTGATGTGACCAGCCGCAAGGCGGTGCTTCGTTTTTTCGGCGAGCACCCGCTGACGGGTTGCATCAACTGCGCCGCTTATACGGCGGTAGACAAGGCGGAGAGCGAGCCGGAACGCGCCAGGGCCGTGAATGTGCAAGGAACACAACACCTGGCGGAAGGTTGCAGCCGGTTGGACATTCCCCTGGTGCATTTTTCAACCGACTATGTGTACCACAACAGCGCCAACCGCCCGCTGGTGGAAACCGACCGGGTAAATCCGCACGGCGTGTACGCGCGCACCAAGCTGGCCGGCGAGCGCGCAGCCTTCCGGCAACACCCGAACACGATGGTGGTCCGTACGTCGTGGGTGTACGCGCCCTTCGGCCACAATTTTGTCCGTACCATGCTCCGGCTGGGCAGCGAGCGCCCCGAGCTTCAGGTGGTGTACGATCAGGTGGGGACGCCCACCTACGCGCCCGACCTCGCCAAAGCGGTGCTGACCATTTTGCGGCAACTGCAGGAGGGGCAAATTCGACCGGAACATTTGAAAGGCGTCTGGCATTACGCCAACGAGGGCGTAACCAGCTGGTACGATTTCGCCCAGGCTATTTTTGACATGCGCGACCTGCCCTGCAAGGTAAATCCCATTTTGAGCCTGCAATATCCCACGCCGGCCGAACGCCCGTTGTACAGCGTGCTCAACAAGGCGAAGATCAAGTCGGCCTTCGGGTTGCACATTCCGCATTGGCGGGAGAGTTTGGCGGTTTGCCTGGCGGCGATGGGGTAGTGGGACCGGAATCTACTATCGCCTCGCCCTTTACTACTGGAAATGTGGTACGCAGCCGATCATCAGGATACATCGAATCTGCCAGCCTCTCGTGCCGCGGCGTGTGGCCGGTGTAATGGAGTTGGCGGTTTTAGAGGGAAATCGGGTTCATGAGTAAAATGTGCTAACTTTGTAAAAATTGGCTGGATTTTTCAGGTGTATATGGAACCACTTTTTGACAAGCATGTGATCACGGCTTACGAGCCTGATCCTAATCTTTTTGAGGACGATTTTAAAACAAGAAAAAAGTAAAATGAATCAAATTCCCTCAAATTGCCCATTGTGCAAGGGCAAAATTCATAAAAGCACAACCATTTTTTCGGTTGAACTTAATACAGGCGTTGTTATTGTACGAAATGTGCCTGCTTGGGTCTGTACACAATGCGGTGAAGAATGGATTGAAGATTCCGTTGCTGAACAACTTGAGAAAATTACAAACAGGGCTCGAATGGAAAAAACACAACTGGAAATGGTGTCCATGGCCTCATGAGCACCTGATTGCTCACCACCCCACCACCAACCGCCTGCTCAACCGCACCAACCGCCCGTCGCCCGCCTGTAAAAAATACACGCCCGCCGGCAGCGATGTGGTGGGTATGCTCACTTCGAGGCTGCCCTCCAGCGGGTGTTGGCATGCCGGGCAGTTAAATATTTTGAGCTAAACATTTAGGCAAATTATTATTTCTTATGACGGTCGATTAAAAAAATGTTAACTCGGGTCTTGGCTGGTTGTCAGGCAATGCCTATATTTGTGGGTAAGTAACAATAGCGCCAACTAAAAAAAATTATATATGAAAACACAACACAACACAACACAACACAACACAACACAACACAACACAACACAACACAACGCAACACAACACAACAATTGATTATTGTTGTTCAAGTCCAAGTGTCTCGACGGTTTTCTTTCGCCAAATAGGAATTGTCATGGTTTGTTTGTTGGCCCAAACAGGTTATCTTTTTGCACAGACAAGTTGTCCATGGTTATCCGATTTTCGAATAGAAATGATAGCCGTCATGCCGGGCGGGATTCCAGGGAGTCCAAACTGTCCATCCCCGGACTGCGATGAAATTACGTACGAGGTGTATCTAAAAACCGATAATCCGATTTATACTACCTTTGAATACAGTTGGTTGTCTGTAACGGGCATAGTTAAAACGAATGGTGTGAGCAGCTATATTGAAGAGAACCCCGCTACGGAAAACTGTTTTCCTGCCTACAGTGCTGCGGAGTTTTCGATAGAGAACGATCCTGCCGGCTACGGTGTGGTTACTTTCAGCCTGGGCGATCCTTTTGGCACCGCGTCTCCGGCCACATCGGGTCAAACGATTTCACTGACAAACGGCTCAGCATTGTTGTTTACGGTAACGGTACACGCTGCACCCGGAAGTGTTATTCGCTGGGAGAACCCGTTCTACGATACGGCATCCCCTCCGGCAGGTTCAGGGGGCAATCCATACTTATCCGCATACTACACACATAATCAATTTTTGAACTGTCAGGGCGCCATGCAAGTGGGCTTTGGCCCTGCGGCATCGCCAAACGCGACCATGCCCTCACCTGCGGCCTGCCCTGCGGGAATGGGTTATTTCATTGATGTTCCTCAACAACTTCAGGTAATACCTGTACCACCTGGGCAATCGGTGAATATCCCGATTATACTTTCAGGGCTCCCGACTGGTGTCACCATAGATGAAATAGAAGCTGTAATCGAAATTACCTATTCAACAAGCGTAAACTTCGGGGCCATTGGTAGTGATGTTTTTCCTTGTCCAAATGGATTCAAAGACCCCGGATGCGGAATTAAGTTGCTGGATTACACAATAGGGACAGTTCGTTATCGGGAGGTTGTTGGATTTGTAAAAGGTATTTCTTTGAATGCTACACAGACGCAGTTATTCAACATTGAGCTGGAAGGGCTGGAGAACTCATCATCATCGGGTTGTATTCACATCACAGTGAAATCTGTGCGGGTTAAGATTGACGGCGAATGTTGTTTGTTGGCGTTTGACCCATCGCTTGGCGGTTTTGCAGACGCACAGGTTTGCTTTACAGGCGTTGACGTTTGCGATGAATATTATTTTTCCATAACGGAACTACAAGGTGGAAATGACTGCGAGATTGGCTTTCGCTTGAACCTGACGTGGTTTGATCCGGCGGTGCCGAGTATCTTATTCGAGCGTATGCGCTTGCGTATCCTGTTTCGCACAAGTGCCCCATTGTCGCCGGCGATACTTTCGAATACCCTATGCGCCAATAACTGTGTTACCATAAATACCGCAGGCACCAATCTCTACGAAGTATCAATAGATGCCATGAACATCACCGTTGCATACGGTAGTGGCTTGGATATTGTATTCAGTGGTCAAAGTGGGTGTGTGTTGGGATTCTACTACGCCGAGTCATTCGTAGAAACAGATATTTATCCTGATCCTTGTCTGCCTCAATTGTTTCCGTCGTCCTCATCCCTTGGATACAGCCTTTGTTTTGCACGGTTGGGTGGAGAAATTGAGCTAAAACTCACGCAGGATTGTGCCTCCAACTACATCATCAATGCCACTCCGGCGCAGGGCGCCCCGCAAAACTGCGCCTACACAAAAGTATTTGATGATACGGAACCCAAGACATGGTCGTATTGCGCGTGTGCAAATGGTTTTCCTTACACGGTTCAGTGTTCGAAGTTTATCAATGGCGCTTACTTAAATAATGTTTCTAGTTATGATAATGTTTTGTTATCTATGCATTTATTGAGCATTAAAAATTTAGGTAGTACATTTAAGGAGGTGGCTGCTGATGTGAATTGTGATGGAGCACTATCAAGAGAAGATCTTGGTGAAATTAGAAATCTTATTCTCGGAATTACTTTATCATTCCCCTTTTCACCTTCGTATAAAATCATAGGCGATATCCCTCCTTCTCAAAATATAAATTATGGACTCGGAATGAGTCCATATTGCACCAGTTCGTTAACGAAAACCATTGGAACCCCGTCGGACGAGGTGGATTTTTACGCCGTAAAAACCGGGGATGTCAGTTGGAACGACGATGTTCACCCTGTCGCTTGTTTTTCTTCCACTGAGGTTTCGGTACGCGCAAAATCTACACTGCCTGTAATATTTGAAAATGCGCCGGTGAAAGCGGGTGAGCTGGTGCGCATACCAATTTATTTGAGCCAAAGTAGCGTGATGGTGGCTTGGCAACTGGGTGTGCAATTTGACCCTTCACGTATGATGTTTAAGGGGCTTCATCAAGGTAATGACTTTCCGGGCGAGGTATTTTTTGGAGATACCCAAGCGGATTTTGGCGAAGTCAGGATGCTTTGGTTTGATGAGAGAGGCAACCCTGTGTCGGCTCAGGAAGGTCACACTTTGTGCTATCTGGAATTTCTGGCGCTCCATGATTTGCATCCAAACGAGTTGTCTATTAAAACAGATATTCCGGATTTTGAATCTCTCGCGTTTGACGAGTCCGGTAGAGAAACGCTCATGGTTTCCGCCCAATCAATCGCCGGCAAAGCATTGGATATGCACATTTACCCGAATCCGTCCGGAGAAGTGACGTACCTCAACTATACGCTTCCCTTTGCCGGCCCCGTACTGGTCAGCATACATGACGTGCACGGGCAACTGATCAGCGCAACAACCCAATCTGCCTCCCATGGGCGCCAAACTGTATTGCTCACCGGCAAGGATTTCGGCTCCGGTTTCGGACTGTTTACCGTAACGGTACGGTCAGAGGGGATGGTAGAAACGCAAAAAGTATTGCGTTTAAAGTAAATGAAGCAACAAGAATCCACTATTTTCAATCAAACGCCCACACACCCATGTTTCGCCACATCCACCCCCTGTTATGGGTTCTGTTGGGCGCTTATGCCCATGCCCAAACCACCCATTACGTAAACCCCCAAGCCACCGGAGCCAACAACGGCGCCTCCTGGGCCGACGCCTACACCGACTTGCACCCCGCCCTGGCTGCCGCCCAAAGCGGCGATGCGGTATGGGTAAAGGAAGGCACGTACCGGCCGAGCGCAGGCAACGACCGGCAGGCTGCATTCGTGTTGAAAAGCGGGGTCGGGCTATACGGCGGCTTTCGGGGCGACGAACAGTCGCTTGCCCAACGCGACTGGTCGGGCCACCCCACAGTGCTGGACGGCGACATCGGCGCGCCGGGCGACAGCACCGACAACAGCTACACCCTGCTGTATCTGCCGTATCCGGACGGAAATACCATCATCGACGGGTTTGTTTTCCAAAAGGCGGTAGCAAACAACACCGCCACCAATGAAATTAACCCGACCACTTGCGGCGCGGCGCTGTACATAGACGGCACAGACAGCATGGCCTATCCCCTGATCGTCAACTGCGCCTTCCGGGGCAACACCGCCAGGTTGCACGGAGGTGCGGTGTACGCTGCAGCCGGCGCCGCCGGCTCCATAGCGCCGCGCTTTCGCAACTGCCGCTTTGAATACAACCGCGCCGCGGGTGGCTCCGGCGGAGCAGTATACCGGGCGGGCAGCAGTTGGGTTGAATGGGCAGGCGATTTTTCGGGCTGCGTGTTCGAGCGCAATTATGCATGGGCTAATGGCGGCGGTGTATGCTATGAAGACGCTGCAGGACGAACGGATACCTTGCAGTTGGATAGCTGTGTTTTCAGGGGGAATTATGCAAGATTAATAGGAGGCGGCTTTCAAACGATGGGACGATCAACCGGAGGGAATTTGACCGCTAACCAAGTAGAATTTATTGAAAATGATGCACGTGTTGGTGGCGGTTTTGCTTATGAATCGGACGATGGTGTAATCGAATTTATGCAGTTTCGTAATTGTAATTTTTGGAACAATAATGCCCACAACGATTCACCAGGCACTGCCGAGGGGCCTTCCCTATCTATTTTCAGCTTCTCAAGTAAAATTGACGGTACCTTAAGGGTAGAGAATTGCCGATTTCTGAAGCAACAAAACAAGAGCAACAATATTATATTAGTCTTATTGTCCAATCTGGAGGTTGTGGGTTGCGTCTTCAGCGATTCTATCTCTTTATCCTTAAGTACAGGCGGAGATATCTATTTTATTGAAAACATTTGTGGCCCAAACGCCGGCTGGTTTACTTTTCAATCCTGGCAAAAAGAGCGCAGAATTTTTATTTCAGGCAATGTGTTCATTAACAACAACAGGCCAAACCTCATCCACGGCACCCCGGCCATCATCTCCGGCAATGCGTTCATCAACAACCGGTTTCACAACAGCCTGAACCCGCCGTTCAATCCGAATATCCCCAGCCTGGTGTTCAACAATATTTTTTACAACAATGTGAACACCAACCCGATGACGCCGGGCAAGAACATCCCGTTGCGCAACGATTCGGCGTATTTTTACAACAACCTGATATACGATGCACCGAACTGCGGAGGCTTGCATCCGCAGTACATCTGCGGAGCCAACAACCTGTTTCGGGCAAACCCGATGTTTGTGGATACGGCTGCGCTGGACTTGCGTTTGCAGCCCTGCTCACCGGCCGTCAATGCGGGCGTGAACGACTTCTATCAGCAGGCGGGCATTACCACGGACCTGTACGGCGCTGCGCGCATCTCGGACGGGCAGGCGGACATCGGGCCGGCGGAGAGCCCAAGCCTGTGGGCGCAGGCGCCGAAGTCCGTAAGGGCCGCCTGTGCGGGGGCGGCTACCGGCGGTGTAGCATTTCATCTGGATAACGGATGCAACCCATACGCATTTGCCTGGGCCGGCAGTGCGGGCGCCGGAACCGACACAACGGGCCTGGCCGTCGGTGACTATTCCTTTACAGTAACCGACCAGCGCGGCAAGGTTTGGGTAGAAAGCGTGACCATAGGCGAATCGCCGGCGATTGGTCTTCAGGAAACAATAACCCCGGCCGCCTGCATGGACTGCCCCACGGGGTCGATATCGGTGTCGGCAACCAGCGGCGCCGGTCCGTTTTACTGGCTGTGGAGCACCGGCGACACCACGAGCGGGGTCGGCGGCTTGTTGTCGGGTGACTACGGCCTTACGGTGACCGACGGGGCAGGGTGTACCCGTGCGTTTTCGTACACGGTATCGATAGGCGTGGGTTCTACAAACCAACAGGCAGAAGATGCATTGGGTATGACCGTGTCGCCCAACCCGGCCCGGCATACGGCGCGCGTGCTGATGAGCCGTGCCGAATACGTGACGCAAATGAGCCTGTCGGACGCCGCCGGCAGGGAGGTGTGGCGGTGGAATGAGCCGGCTGCCCGGCGCTCGTCGGTGGACTTGCCGCTGGAGGGGCTGGCGCCGGGGGTGTACGTGGTACGGGTGGCAACACGATCCGGAGTGCTTGTTGAAAAGCTGGTAGTGGAATAGAAAAATCTTGCCGGACGTGCTGCCTCTTTACTACCGCACCCGCCCCTTCATCTGCAGCTGATCCAGAAACGCCAGCGTGTCGGGCAGGCCGTTGAGCACCTTCACATTGGGCGGCACCTGCAGCGGGCTGAGGAAAAGCTGGGCGCCGGTGAGCAGCAGCTGGCTGCCGAACACGGAGGCCGAAGCGCCGTCGATGTAGGTCTGTATCGACTGGCGGGACAGGGGTTCCTGCAAGATGGTGTACACAAAGTGGGGGTGGAGCGGGTCGCTGGCGTCGCGCAGGTCGCTGAGGGTGGTGTTGGCGCCCAGATAGATCACCTTGTGGCGCCTTTTGCGCAGCAGGTAGTGCATGAACAGCAGGGTCAGCTCCTGCATTTCGCCCTCCGGAAGGTAGAGCAGGAAGGTGGCGGCGTCTTTGGACACCACGGCGTCTTCGTGGTCGATGGCGCACATCAGTTTCCGGCGGATGAGGTTGCTGATGAACTTCTCATGCGCGGGCGAGATGCTGTTGGTCAGCCACAGCACGTTCAGCTTGTCCAAAAACGGGTACACCAGTTCGAGCATGGCCTTTTCAAAGCCACTTTCCTGTGTGTAGGTGGAAAAGATGCGGTCGAATGTGTATTCGTCGAGGTCAATCATGGCCAGGGTGAGCGCATCGATCTGCGCGTTCTGGCTGTTGTTGTTCTGCGAAATTTCAGCCACCCGAACAGCAATCTCCTCCGGCCGCATCTGGGCCAGCTTGCTGATTTTGAAACCGTGCCTGTTCAGCAAGGCGATGTTGAACAGGTGCTTCACGTTTTCATCGGTGTAGAAGCGAATGTTGGTATCCGTCCGCGCAGGCTCCAGCAACCCATACCGCTGTTCCCATATGCGGATGGTGTGTGCTTTTATTCCGGTCAGCTTCTCCAGATCTCGTATGGAGTATATAGCCATTGGCGCCTGTTTAGATCATGCCATAAACAATCTGCCGCTTGTCTTGTTCAAATTTTAAGGGAGTGCACGTTCGTTCAAGGGCATTGGATCCGTTTTTTTTCGCTTGTGAGCAGTCCGTTGTCGAAAAAACAGTAAAAACTACTGTTAAAATGTTATAAGTTTCGCTTTTAATGGCCTACCTTTGCTTCGAGTTTCCCAAACTGTACGCATATGTTTTCTTTGTCCTTTTTTTTTAAGAAAAACAACCCGGACAAACCGGCCCTACTGGAACAGGATCAGCATAAGTTTGTGGAGGATCCTTTTCCGCCCGATCTGACAGTGCTTGATCCCCGGGAGATGATCCATGTGGAGGGGGGTAAGTCCAATGCCCAGTTGTACAAGGAACTGCGTAAGTTGGGTTCCAGTTGCGGCGATACCATCCCGCAATAAACGCCGGCGGTTGCGTCGGGCGCAGGATAAATTTTTCAAAAACCGGAAAATCACGGAGTTGCGCATGCCGAGCTCCGTGATTTTTTTTGCGCATACTTTTGTAGTCGCATCCCATCCCAAACAAGCCGAACACCTTTTCCTTTCCGCATGACATACATAGAACCCCTGGCAGCATTGCTTGGCTTGTGGAGCGTCTGGCTGATCATCCGGCGCAACGTTTGGGGCTTTCCAATCGGGATCGTCATGGTCGTACTGTATGCCTGGGTGTTTTACAACGCCAGGCTGTACTCCGACATGTTGCTCCAGTTCGCCTTCATCGCCTTTCAGGTGCACGGATGGGTACACTGGTCGCGCAGTCCTGTTGATGCCGACGACCGGCGCATCCGCCTGCGCCGCTTGTCGGCCGGGCAATGGGTGTTCACCCTCCTCGCCGGCGTTGCGGGTACGCTGGCGCTCGGCACGGTTATGTCGAAGTACACCAACGCAGCCATACCTTTTCTGGATGCCGGCACCACTACGGTATCTCTGCTGGCCCAGTGGTGGATGAACCGCCGGTACGTCGAGAACTGGCTGTTGTGGATCGCCGTCGACGCCGTCTACCTGTACCAATACGGGTCCCAACAACTGTACTATACCACCGCCCTGTACGGGATTTTCCTGGGCATGGCCTTTTGGGGCTGGCAAACGTGGCGCAAACGGTACTAAAACACCCATTTGCCGTCCTTCGTTTCCGGTGGAACCCGGCCCGGGCCGCAACATTTTTTTTGCAGCCGTTCTTCCAGTAATTTTTTTTCTATCTTTGTTCGACAAACAGACTGATAATCCGATTGCATTTGCGGATATGAGAATTTCCTTGAATTGGCTCCGGGAACTGACCGGTATACATAAATTGCCCCACGAGATCGCCGACATACTGACTTCGCTTGGATTGGAGGTGGAAGGAATGGAGGAAATGAAAGCCGGGGCGGTGGACCTGAACAAAGTGATGACGGGTGTGGTGCTGACTTGCCAGCCCATACCCGACACAGATCACCTGTCGGCCACCACGGTAGATGTCGGCGACGGTGTCGCGCGCTCCATCGTGTGCGGAGCGCCCAACGTGGCCGCAGGCCAAAAAGTGCTTGTGGCCCTGCCCGGCGCGCAGGTTTTCAGCAAAGACGGCGCATTGTTCACCATCGGCGAGCGCAAGGTGCGCGGTATCCCTTCCCAGGGTATGATCTGCGCCGAGGATGAACTCGGCATCGGGCACGACCATTCGGGCATCATGGTGCTCCCGGACGATACGCCCCTGGGTATGTCCGCCGACCGATACCTGAACCTGCCTTCCGACACAATCATCGAAATCGGCCTGACGCCCAACCGGGCCGACGCCACCCACCACCTCGGCGTAGCGCGCGACCTCATGGCCTGGGTGCGCACCCACGAAAACCCCGATGCGCGGCTCCAACTGCCCCAAACCGGCGACCTGAACCTGCCTGCCGCACCCGTCGCAGGCGCGGTTACGGCAGTGCAGGTGGAAAATGAAACGGCCTGCCTCCGGTACGCCGGCCTGTCCATCACCGGCCTGACGGTCACCGAAAGCCCCGAATGGCTCCAGCGCCGCCTGCTGGCGCTCGGCCAACGCCCGATCAACAATGTGGTGGACGTGACCAACTTCGTGCGCCTGGAAATGGGGCAACCTTTGCATGCCTTCGACCTTGAGCGCATCGGCGGTGCAACCATACGCGTAAAAACCCTGCCGGAAGGCACTCTTTTCACGACCCTCGACGACACGGAGCGCAAGCTCTCGTCCGAAGACCTTATGATTTGCGACGGCGACAGCCGCCCGCTGTGCATGGCCGGCGTCTTTGGCGGGGCCGGAAGCGGCGTGACCACCGAAACCACGGCTGTTTTTATCGAAAGCGCCGTTTTTCACCCACGGTGGATTCGGCGCTCCATGTTACGCCACAACCTGCGCACCGATGCGGCCTGGACGTTTGAAAAAGGCGTGGACCCCGCAGCTACCCTGCGCGCCCTGGAACGCGCGGCCGGCCTGATCCTGGCGTTGGCCGGCGGCGCCGTTGCCTCGCCGGTTTTCGACCACTACCCGGCGCCGGAAAAAACGCAGCAGATTCCCTTGTCGTTCGATTACGTGCGCAACCTCATCGGCGAGCACCTGAGCGCCGACACCATCCTGGGTATCCTGCGCGCCCTGGAACTGCAGGTAGAAAATGCAACCGAGTCCGGCTGCACCGTGGTTGCGCCGGCCAATAAGCCCGACGTAACGCGTCCTGCCGACCTGGTGGAGGAAATCCTGCGCGTGTACGGGCTCGACCGCGTGCCCATGCCCACGCGCGGCCGCAGCAGCATGGAAGTGGCGGAGCGCCCCAGCCCGGAGAGCCTGCGTCGTGCGGCAGCCGATTTGCTGGCCAACGCCGGGTTTTTTGAGTGCATGAACCTCTCGCTCAACAATGCCGACTGGTATGCCGGCCCGGACGCCCTATTCCCCCTGCCCGAAAACTTGCTGGTGCGGGTGCACAACACCGCCAACCAGGGGCTCGACTGCATGCGGCCAACCCTGCTCTTCGGCGGTCTGGAAACCATCCGCCACAACCAGAACCGGCAAAACCCCGACCTGCGCCTGTTTGAGTTCGGCCGCACGTTCAGGCGTTCCGAAACCGGGTTCGACGAAAACGAGCGGCTGGCCATATGGATCACCGGCGCCCACCAGGCGGAAAGCTGGCAACCGTCGGCCAAAACAAGCGCAGACTTTTTTACCCTGAAAGCCAGCGTGCAAAACCTGCTCGCGCGGCTGGGCCTGAGCGGGTTCCAGGAAACGCCCTTCGACGAATCTCCGTTCCGGTATGCCCTGCGGTACCACCGTGGGCAACAGTCGCTGGTGGACATGGGCGCCGTGCACCTGTCTGTTTTGAAAAAAATGGACATCCGGCAACCCGTTTTTTATGCCGACCTCGACTTTGGAGCCCTCGTGCAGGCCGTGCGGAAAAACCAGACGAAGTTCCAGCCGCTCAGCCCTTTCCCGGTTGTACAACGCGACCTGGCGCTGGTGCTCGACAAGCAGGTCAATTTTGCAGACATCCGCCAGCTCGCCGGCAAGACCCTGAAAACCGGGTTGACGGAGGTGCAGCTGTTTGATGTTTTTGAGGACGACGACAAACTCGGCGCGGGAAAAAAATCGTACGCCGTGCGCTTCACCTTTGAAGACAAAGAAAAAACACTCCAAAGCAAAGACATAGACGCCGCGATGCAACAGTTGCAAACGGCATTTCAAAACAAGCTTCAGGCACAGGTGCGCCAGTGATGCACGCGCGATTTGCGCGGCATTTTTGGGGAACGCACACCCACATTTTTTATCACATCAATTAAACCGGTACACATGGAAACCGTCATATTTTTGATCGCCGGACTGGTCGTAGGAGCCGTAGCTGCGTATTTCATCGCGTCGGCTACCGCCAAAAAAACAGGCCAAAAGTCCGCCGAAGAATTTAACCAACAAGCCGACCGCATCCTGGCCGAAGCCCGTGAAAGCGCCAAACGCATCGAGTCGGAAGCGCGTGAGCAGGCCGATAAGGTAGTCGCCCGGGCAGAAGGAGAAAACGAACGCATCAAGCAACAAAAAATCCAGGAAGCGAAGGAGCGATACGCCCAGATGCGCAGCCAGTTCGACGCCGAAAAGGCGGAACACAAACTGCAACTGAAGGAGATGGAGGTCGAAATCGTGGCCAGGGAAAAAGACCTTAAGCTCCAGGAAGAAACCTTCCTCAACCAACAGAAGGAGTTTGAGACGCGTAAAAACGAGATGGAAGGTCGCGAAAACGAAATCGCGGTCTTGCGCGAAAACCTGGACAAGCAGCTTAAGATCGTTCAGAAGAAACGCGAGGAACTGGACGCCGCCAACGAGGAGCGCATCAAAGCCCTGGAAAAAATCGCCCAGCTCAGCCAGCAGGAGGCCAAAGACCAGCTGCTGGAGGCCGTGCGCGCCAAAAGTGAAAGCGAGGTGATGAGCATCGTCAAAGAAGCGGTCAGCCAGGCCAAGCTCAACGCCAACAAAGAGGCTAAAAAGATCGTCATTGCTACCATCCAGCGCATGGCCGCCGAGTTTACCATCGAAAATACCGTATCGGTGTTCAACCTGGAGAACGATGACATGAAAGGCCAGATCATCGGCCGCGAAGGCCGCAACATCCGCGCCCTGGAAGCAGCCACCGGAGTAGAGCTCATCGTGGACGACACCCCGGAAGCCATCGTGATTTCCTCCTTCGACCCCATACGGCGCGAGGTGGCCCGCCTCTCGCTCCAGCGCCTGGTGGCCGACGGCCGCATACACCCCCAGCGCATTGAGGAGGTGGTGGCCAAGGTGACCAAACAACTGGAGGAGCAGATTATGGAGATCGGCGAGCGCACGGTCATTGAGCTGGGCATCCATGGCCTGCACAATGCCCTGGTGCGTATGGTGGGCCGCATGCGTTTCCGCTCCTCCTACGGGCAAAACCTGCTCAAGCACTCCGTCGAAACCGCCGACCTGTGCGCCCTCATGGCCGCCGAGCTTGGCCTCAACCCCAAGCAGATCAAAATGGCCAAACGCGCCGGCCTGCTGCACGACATCGGCAAGGTGGCCGAAGAGGAAACCGAACTCTCGCACGCGCTCGTGGGCATGAAACTCTGCGAACAGTACAACGAACACCCCGTGGTGATCAACGCCGTGGGCGCCCACCACGACGAGATCGAGATGAACAACATCATCTCGCCCATCGTGCAGGCCTGCGACGCCATCTCCGGCGCCCGCCCCGGCGCCCGACGCGAGATCCTGGAAAACTACCTCAAGCGCATCGGCGAACTGGAAGAGCTGGCCATGAGTTACGAAGGGGTGTCGAAAGCCTTTGCCATGCAGGCCGGCCGAGAACTGCGCGTGATCGTGGAGTCCGAAAAAGTCAGCGACCAGTACGCCGATGACCTGTCGTTCATGATCTCCCAGAAAATCCAGGAAGAAATGCAGTACCCCGGTCAGATCCGGGTGACCGTGATCCGCGAAAAGCGGGCGGTGGCGTTCGCGCGGTAAGCGTCCCGTTCGGAGAAGGATGGCACGCGGATACCACGGATCGCTTCGCGAACGCGGATCAACACGGATTTTTTACTGCAAAATAAAAAAATCTGTTCAATCCGCGTTCGCGAAGCGATCCGTGGTATCCGCGTACCATTCCTCGCAAGCGGGAAAAAATAAGGCGTTTAACCCCGATTTCCCCTATCTTTGCAGGCTATTTTCCCCATGTCGCTCGCACCCAAACAAAAAATCGAGATCACCAGCCGCCGCGCCCGCTTCGAATACCACTTCGTTCAGGAGTACGATGCCGGTATTTTGCTGACCGGCACGGAAATAAAGAGCATTCGGAAAGGGAACGCTAACCTGAACGATGCCTATTGCCTGTTCGAGAACGGCGAATTGTGGGTGAAAAGCTTGTACATCGCCGCCTATGAGCTGGGTACAGACAATAACCACGAGCCGCGGCGCGACCGGAAACTGTTGCTGCGCAAAACGGAGTTGCGCAAACTCGAGCGGCGGGTGAAGGAAAAAGGGTTCACCATCGTGCCTTTCAAGTTGTTTGTCAACGAAAGGGGGCTGGCCAAGTTGTCCATCGCCCTCGCCACCGGGAAAAAAGCTTTCGACAAACGCGAAACCATCAAAGACCGGGAAAACAAGCGCGACCTGGATCGACTGCGCAAAGAGCGGGAGTAAGAAAAAAAGGCTGAAAATGCCGATCTTGCGCCCTCTGATCTGAAATACTTATGAGCCTGCCGCTTGCGCGTTTTTTCTCGGCCATTGGTCACCCTTTGCTGTTGATGACCTACACCCTGCTGTTTCTGCTGTGCATAAACCCTTATGCCTTTGGGGTCAACGGCCCCGGCGACCGGCGGGCGCTGCTCCTCGTTTTGTCCGTTTTCGCCTCCTCCTGCCTGCTTCCCGGCTTCGGCATTGCGCTGATGCGCCCGCTCGGGTTGCTCAAAAACCTGGAGATGCCTGCCCAGCAGGAACGCATAGGCCCCTACATCATCGGCGGCATGTTTTACCTGTGGCTGTTTATTAATTTGCGCTCCGGTGGCGAAACGCCCGGGCTGTTCAATGGACTGGTGCTGGGCTCCACCCTCACGCTTTTTGTCTGTTTTTTTGCCAATATTTTTACCAAAATCAGTGTGCACGCCGCCGGCGTAGGTGGCATGGTGGCCATGGTGATCCTGACCATTGTTTACTGGGGCGACCGCACCTTCGATATCGGCGCCTTTGGCGGTACCCTCTCCATCAACTTGCTGGTTATGCTGGCTTTGGCTGTTGTGCTCGCCGGGCTTGTCGGCTCCTCGCGCCTGGCCATGGGCGCACACACACCTGAACAACTGTACCGGGGTTTTGCCGCCGGTTTTGCGTGTGCATTTTTGGGGGTCTGGTGGGCAGGGTAGCGAATGCGGAATGCGGAATGGGGAATGCGGAATAACGTTGCGCTTGGTATTCCGGTGAGGCGGCGGATGCCCTCTGCGCCCCGCTGCGAATCCTTTGAGTCCTCTGCGGTTTATTTTTTGAATGAACCACAGAGGACACAGAGGGTACACTGAGGCACACGGAGACGATGTCCTCTGCGCCCCGCTGCGAATCCTTTGAGTCCTCTTCGGTTTATTTTTTGAATGAACCACAGAGGACCCAGAGGGTACACTGAGGCACACGGAGAAGATGCCCTCTGGGCCCCGCTGCGAATCCTTTGAGTCCTCTGCGGTTTATTTTTTGAATGAACCACAGAGGACACAGAGGGTACACTGAGGCACACGGAGACGATGTCCTCTGCGCCCCTCTGCGAATCCTTTGAGTCCTCTGCGGTTTATTTTTTGAATGAACCACAGAGGACCCAGAGGGTACACTGAGGCACACGGAGACGATGTCCTCTGCGCCCCGCTGCGAATCCTTTGAGTCCTCTGCGGTTTGTTTTTTGAATGAACCACAGAGGACACAGAGGGTACACTGAGGCACACGGAGACGATGCCCTCTGCGCCCCGCTGCGAATCCTTTGAGTCCTCTGCGGTTTGTTTTTTAAATGAACCACAGAGGACACAGAGGGTACACTGAGGCACACGGAGACGATGTCCTCTGCGCCCCGCTGCGAATCCTTTGAGTCCTCTGCGGTTTGTTTTTTAAATGAACCACAGAGGACCCAGAGGGTACACTGAGGCACACGGAGACGATGCCCTCTGCGCCCCTCTGCGAATCCTTTGAGTCCTCTGCGGTTTGTTTTTTAAATGAACCACAGAGGACCCAAAGGATACACAGAGGGGCGCAGAGGGGCTAAAGACTTTCACCCTCCTTTTCCATCAGGTATTTACCGTATTCCCTTATTTGGCTTATCAAAGGGATTACCTCCCGCCCCTTATCGGTCAGTGAATACTCCGTTCGCGGCGGTACCACCGCAAAAACTTCCCGGTGTACGTAGCCGTCGGCCTCCAATTCACGCAGGTGTTTGGTCAGCATCTTGTCGGAAATGTGCGGGATTTTCCGCAGTTCACCATACCGCATCGATTGATCTTTCAGACGCCATAAGATGGGCATTTTCCATACGCCACCGATCTGTTCCATTACCAGCTGAACGGGGTTGTAATAGACTTTTCCTTTGTACATAAAGTCCGGCATGGCGCAACTAATTTAGAGTCAAATACTAACTTAAAAGTGTGTATCGAACTTTAGGGTTATACTATTGTCAAAAGTAGGTATAGTCGGGAACTTTGCGACTAAAATCAATCAATCTTAAAAAAATGAGCGCAGTAACCGAGGTTCAATCGTACGTGCACTTTCACGGTGCGCCCGCCAAGGGCAAAATCCTCATGGTGGCCAGTTCCCCTGCTACATCCCAACAAACCGGCTGGCCGATCGGCTTTTGGGCCGCCGAGTTGACGCACCCCTTGCGGGTTTTTCAGGAAGCGGGTTATGAAGTGGAATTGGTTAGTACGGAAGGGGGAGCACTGATGATGGATGGCTACTCCAACCCGACCGACGCCAGCGGCTACTCCGCCCATGATGTCATTTCGTTGGGCTACCTGCAGCAGGAGTGGTTCAACCGGATGCTCCAAAACACCAAAAAGCTCACAGAAGCAGATTCCCGCCATTACGACGCTGTTTTTCTGGTGGGTGGCCAGGGCCCGATGTACACCTTTCGGGGCAATCAGGATCTGGAGAAGCTTTTTGCTGCCTTTTACGAAAGTGGCAAGCCGAGCGCAGCTGTGTGCCACTCCACGGCCCTGCTGTTGGAGGCCCGGAAATCGGACGGCGACCTGATCGTAAAAGGCAAGACCTGGACGGGGTTCGCCGACGCCGAGGAGGATTTTGCCGACCAGGCGGTAGGGCAAAAAATCCAGCCCTATCGGATAGAAAGCGAAGCCCGCAAAATCAAAGACACAACGTTCAAGGTGGCGGCCCCTTTCTCGGCTTACGCCATTGCCGACGGCAACCTGATCACCGGGCAACAGCAGAATTCAGGCGCTGCAGCAGCCGAATTATTGGTGAAGATGCTCGGCAAGTAATCGTTTTTTTATGAAAAGAGCGATCTTTTGCCTGTTGGCGATGATCTTTTCAGGAGGCACTGTCGCCCAGATTCCCGTGGAGCTGTTTGGGGGAAACGAAAAGGCGAGTTTCGACCTCATGTTTTTCAAGTTTTTCAAAAACGAGGAAGGGCAAAACAGCCGATTGCTCTTTTTCAGCCGGGAGCGGGCGGTCGTGGATTACCAACAAACTTCCGACAGCCGCTTGCCGCAATTCGGGTTTACAGAAGCATTGTCCTACAACCACCCGGCGCTGAAGGGTTTCGCGCCGGTGGTGGTAGGGCAAATCCTGAACGCAGGCGCATTTGCCAAGACAGGAGTGCAATACGCCCGCGTTTCCCATACGCTGACGGCGTTCGGATGGTCGGTCGTCGAAATAAAAAAGCGACCCTTTGTAGACGTATTTCTGCTGTTGCGCTTTACGCCGGCATTGAACGCCCAATGGCATTTTTTCAGCCAGTTGGAATTGATCAACAACCTGCCGACGGACGAAGCCGCCCTATACGTTTTTACGCAACGCCTTCGCGTGGGACTCAAACGGGGGGAGTGGCAATTTGGCGTGGGCGGCGATTTCTCGGCCGTGGGAAGGGGTGATTTCAGCCGTTCTCAGAATATGGGTGGCTTTTTAAGGCACGAATTTTAACAAGTATGATTCTAAAAAAAGTTTTCAATCCGCTTGCTGTTGCCCGGTATATGCGCTGGGAGTTGGCTGCATCCACAATTTTGTCCGTTGGGGTGTATTTTTTGCATCACCATCGGCATTTGGAAAAAGCCAGCCTCCCATTTTCCGTTGCGGCCATTTTAGGCAGCGCGTTGGCCATTTTTTTGGCTTTTCGCAACAACAGCGCTTACAACCGCTGGTGGGAAGCCCGTACAATTTGGGGCGGCATCGTCAATTCGAGTCGTGTGCTGGCGCGCCTCATCATTACTTTTACGGATAGCCACAGCCATCAGGCCAACTATGACCAGGCCGGCAGCGAACAATTCAAACGGGAGATGGTGTATGCGCTCATTGCCTGGGTGCATGCCTTGCGGTTGCATTTGCGCACACAATATGACTGGCACACGCTGCAACCGTTTCTGTCACCGTCGGTTTACCAGGACGTTGTCGCTGCGCATAACAAACCCAACATCATACAGTTGTACATGGGCAGGCGGATATATGCCGCCATGGCAGACGGCACGTTGGGCGGGTTCGACAGCTTTCAGATGGAAGGTCAGTTGCTGGCACTCGCCAACCATCAGGGGGCTTGCGAGCGCATCAAAAACACACCACTGCTGCGGCAGTACCATTTTTTCACCAAGTTGTTTTTATTTGTTTTTATAGCGGTTTTGCCCTTTTCGCTGATCGGCGATTTTTCCAAAATGGGCGTTCCCGTTTTGATGATACCCATCAGCGTGTTGATCTCTTTCGTATTCGGGGTCATGGGCAAGGTGGGCGAGGTGAACGAGGACCCTTTTGAAAACCGCATTACCGATGTGCCGATGACCGCCCTTTGCGTCACCATTGAACGGGACGCAAAAGAAATGCTCGGCGAAACCGATTTGCCTGAAAAAATACAGCCGGTTTCCGGATTTTTGGACTAAAATTTAAAGCAATGAAAATAGCCATTATCGGCTCCGGAAACGTAGGCGGAGCACTGGCCCAACAGTGGGTCAAAGCGGGACACACGGTGCTGATCGGGGCGAAATATCCCCTGAGCGAAAAAAATATCCAGCTCGCCACGACCATTGGCGAGGACCATTTTAGCACGGTTCCTTCGGCCGTGCGGGCGAGCGAGGTGGTCTTGCTGGCCACCCCGCCTACTGCCGTGTTCGACATCATCGGGCAGGTGGGCGACCTGTCGGGCAAAACAGTGATCGACGCCACCAATGCCGTGCGCCAAAAACCGGCGCCGTACGACACCGTTTACCACGCCCTGGTGGATAAAACCGCCGCAAAAGTGGTCAAATGCTTCAACTCAACCGGTTTCGAGAACATGCTGAACCCCGTTTACCACGGTGAAAAGATCGACATGTTCATGGCCGGCGACAGCCCGGAGGCCAAAGCAGTGGCTGAACAACTGGCCCTCGACGCCGGCTTCGGCACGTGCTGGGATTTTGGCGGCGGCGACAAGGTGCTGCTGCTGGAGCAACTGGCCCTGAGTTGGATCAACCTCGCCATTATGCAGGGGCACGGGCGGGATATAGCGTTCCGGGTGGTGCGGCGGTGAACGCTTCAGCGTAGTAGCGGGATGCGCCGCGCCAGCCGATCATGGGGTTTTCTTCTTTGGGCTCAAAGTACTTGCCGCCGAGAAGGTTGTAGTCCTCGTTCCTCTTGAAGTTGGAAAAACGTACAATCATCTTGTTGGGGTAGAAAAGCGGCGGCGATTTTGGCGATGCCGTCGGCCAATTTTTCGATGAAAAACGTTGGCTCATGTTCCCAAGTAGCTGATAGTGTCGGGATGACTGTCAGTCACCCCGACACTTAACGCTCGGCATTCAGTAAAAAAGGAACATGCGCCAAAACATTTCTTCGTCTTCGTAGCCCTTTATAACCGCTTTCCCGAGCAAGTATATGCTCCCCAAGGTATTGCAACTAAGGCTTTGTATTGAATGCTGTCTAAGTTATTGAATACATCGAGGATATAGGTTTCGCAACCATTTGGATTGCAATTATGATCACCGAAATAATGGTTGGCATTGCCGCTTCTATGCAAGATTCTTCCTTCTACTTTTATCGGATTATAGGGTAGGTTTTGTACGTGTATGGTATCTGAGAACGAGTTTCCGCCCATGGTGTAAACGCAGAGGCACTTGTAGGCATCTGTAGCCGAGTCGCCACCAACGACGATCTGTTTTTGTACAATCGTATCGGAACCGCCGCACCGTGTAATGCGTACTTTTACCAGAAAATTTCCGGTGTTGTTGTAACTATGAGTGGTGTGATAGCCCGTTCCTGAGCTGCCGTCGCCGAAATCCCATTGATAGCCAAAATTGCAGGTGCTTTGGCAATCTGCCGTACTGATATTGGCCACAAAATGCGATGTATCTTGCACATACAAGGAGTCATAGCTGTCTATGCGGAAGCCACAAGGCGGTATATAGCGATGTATTACCCAAATACTATCCGTTTTTTCACCATACGTATTGCCTCTCTCTACGCGTAACTTAATGATATTCATTCCAATGCGGCTATATTGGTGAAAAGCATAGTTAGTTTGTGTGGTATCGCTTTTGCTGCCATCGCCCCACGACCAGATATACCGGTCGGAAGGTGTATTGCTGGTGCTGAATGTGATGTATTCATCATCATATACGGTATCGCGTTGATAGTTGTTTTCCAAAATGGGTGTAAATGTATTTTGCCATGTCGGCGATGGGGGGGCTGGTTGTATGTCCTCCTCTCTTTTACAAAAAGAAAAAATCAAGGCAATTATTGCTATCACTACGCACTGGAATAATGGACTAAATTGCTTTGAACGGGATGTCATTTTTTGAAATCTAAGGTGAGCACTTAGCGAATATGCGAATATAAGCGTGCGCACGGACCCTTGCAAGAAAATTTTTCAAAAAATCACACCCGCCGCACGTCCGCCCCGATCCCTCGCAAGCGCTCATCAATAAACTGATACCCGCGGTCGATCTGGTGTACGTTGTGGATCAGGCTTTTCCCCTTGGCCGACAGGGCGGCGATGAGCAGGGCCACCCCGGCGCGGATGTCGGGCGAGCTCATTTCGATGCCCCGCAGCGGGTAGCGTCGGTCGAGCCCCATGACGTTGGCGCGGTGCGGGTCGCAGAGGATGATCTGCGCGCCCATGTCGATGAGCTTGTCGACGAAAAACAGCCGGCTTTCGAACATTTTCTGGTGGATGAGCACGTTGCCGCGCGCCTGGGTGGCCACCACGAGCACGATGGAAAGCAGGTCGGGCGTGAACCCCGGCCAGGGTGCATCGTACAGGGTAAGGATGGAGCCGTCGATGAACGTGTGTATCTCGTAGTGTTCCTGGGCGGGCACGTGCAGGTCGTCGCCCTGCTGGTCGATGCGGATGCCCAGCCGCTCGAAGGTGCGCGGGATGATGCCGAGGTGCCCGATGCCGGCGTTTTTGATGGTGATGTCGGACTGGGTCATGGCGGCCAGCCCGATGAAGCTGCCCACCTCGATCATGTCGGGCAGGCATCGGTGTTCGGCGCCGCCGAGGCGCTCCACGCCGTCGATGTGGAGCATGTTGGAGCCGATGCCCTCTATGCGGGCGCCCATGGCCTGCAGCAGGCGGCAGAGTTGCTGCACGTATGGCTCGCAGGCGGCATTGTAAATGGTGGTGCGGCCGGGGGTGAGCACGGCGGCCATGAGCACGTTGGCGGTGCCGGTGACGGAGATCTCGTCCATGTGCAGGTAGACCCCGTGCAGGCCGCCGTCGGGTTGCTGTACGTAATAGATGTCTTTCTCGTCGTCGTACTTGAACTCGGCCCCCAGCATCTGGAAGCCCAGGAAGTGGGTGTCGAGGCGGCGGCGCCCGATCTTGTCGCCACCGGGTTTGGGGAGGCTGGCGCGCCCGAAGCGGGCCAGCAGGGGCCCGATGAGCATCACCGAGCCGCGCAAGCGCTGGGCGTCTTTGAGGAAAGCGTCGGAGCGCAGGTAGTCGACGTCCACCGTGCCGGCGCAGAAGCGCCAGGCGCCGGGCTCGCGTTGCTCAACGGTGACACCCAGCCCCCGGAGGAGGTCGATGAGCTTGTTGACGTCGAGGATGTCGGGCACGTTGGCGATGGTCACCGGCTCGTCGGTGAGCAGCACGGCGCTGATGACTTGCAGGGCTTCATTTTTGGCGCCCTGGGGATGCAGCACGCCCGAGAGGGGGCGGCCGCCGATGACTTCAAAGGTATCGGTGGACATATCGGGTAAAACCGGCTTTGTGGTCGGTTTGGTCAGGCCGTGCGAAGGTATGGCAAACCGTCGAAACAGGCGTCAGTCGTGGCGCATATAAACGGTGCGGTGGGGGAAGGGTATTTCAATCCCCAGTTCGTCAAAGCGGTTTTTGATGCGCCGCAGCATTTCGCGTTTGACAGGCCATTGCTGCTGCGGTCGCGTTTTGACCAGCATACGGATGACCACTGCGGAGTCGGCCAGGTCGTCCACACCGAGCATAACCGGGTCTTCAATGATAAAAGGCCCGAACTTGGGATCGGCCCGCATGCCGAGGGCCACGGACAAAAGTACCTCCATGACCTGATCGACCTGCTCCTTGTACGCCACGCCGATTTTAAGGTTAACCTGCGACCAGTCGTGCGTGAGGTTGCTCACCGAGTTGATCTGTCCGTGGGGCAGGTAGTGCACTACGCCTTCTATGTCGCGCAGGGTGGTCATGCGCATGCTCACCTGCTCCACCGTGCCGGTGATGTTGTTGATGGACACGACATTCCCGAGCCGGTACTGGTTTTCCAGGAGGATCATAAAACCCGAAAAAAAGTCGCGCACCAGATTCTGGGCGGCAAAAGCGACGATCAGGGACACGATGGCCGCGCTGCCGAGCACCACGCTTAGATCCACCTGGAGTTCCGACAACAAAATAAAAAGGCCGATGGTGGCGGTGACCACGGTAATTCCGCTTTTGGAAGCAGCGTACAGCGTTCTACTGCGCTCCATACGCTCTTGCACCGTTCCTTCGGGGGTGTTCTTTTCCAACCAGTATTTAGCCAGGCGCCGCGCGCCCCACCAAAACAGTCCGAGTAATCCCAGGATGATGATCAGGCGCGGAGCGGACACGAGCAGCCATCTTCTGAACCGGAAAGGAGACAAGGGGCCTTGTAAAAATTCAACCCTGAAACGGGCTGTCTCTTCAACGCGCTCTGCTTTTTCGTAACCTTCCGTCACCGGCTCCCAGGCCTGCCGGATTTTTTCAATGCGCTTTTGCAGCGCAACGGCGATGGCGGAGTCTTTTTGGAGCAGTTCGGATTGGAGGCTGAATTTTTGCATGACCATCGCTATGCGACGCTCCACCGTTTCCCGGTTTTGCGGAACGGTATCCGCCAGCAGCAGACTGTCCCGTTGTTTTTCCAACCGCTTCCGTATCTCGTCGTATCGATTCAGGTTTTCCCTTTCCACACCCAGGATGGCCAGGGTGAGTGCCAGATCTTCCTGATTTATGTTGAGAATCTCTTCCACCAGGTTCACCTTTTTCCAGGCTGTCTGAAGTTCCCTGCGGCGCTGTTCCAGCATCCGCAAGGCTTGTGTGAGGCGCCAGTCATTTTCTTTGGAAAGGGCGGTTTGCGCAAGGCTGTCCGGTCGTTTTTCGGCGGCCGGGGGCGGTGTTTTTTCGTTTGAAGGTGGGCTGCCCGACGCTGTGGCGGATTGGATTGAGTCAGCGGACGTCTCTCCATACAGGATGAACCGGATTGTTTCTTCCTGTTTGCGTTGTTTTCGCTCCAGCACCAGCACCAGTCTTTCGACGTATTGCCTGCCCCGGAGCAAAAAGTCCACCTCATCGCGAGTGTCCTCCCAGCGGATCGTCAGTCGGGAGTCCACCGGTAACCCCTGTGCGCGCAAGGAGTCTATCACTAGGTCCAGGCTGTCAAAGCGCCTGGTGGCCCTGTCCAACGCCGAGTTCAACAACAGGACACGGTCTTTGAAGTCGTTCAACCGCGCATGGTCTTCTTCCGACAGCCGCTGGGAGCGCATCAGCATTTCGGCATCGGAATGCTTGAACATTCCTTCAGTGGAAGGCGAAATGTCGTGTTTTTCCCGGTAGCATGCGGATGAGGCCAGCAGGAAACAAAATATGATGGCAATAATGGAGGGTTTGTTGGCCATAGGAAGAGGTAAATTACTTCATGTAGGTCAAAAGTAGCCCCGGATCACAAAAATCACATTATCTTTGTAAAAAACACTTAGCCCAGAATGAAGTTTTTAAGTTCCATTGTCGTATTGTTGCTTGGTGTGTACACAATGCATGCGCAAGAAACCGCCTGGCCTCGGGCTTTCACCACCGAGGGCGGTTACACGATCAACATCTTTCAACCCCAGGCGGAATCGCTGGAGGGGAATGTCCTCAAATCCCGTGCGGCATTTTCTGTGTTGGCGCCCGGAAAAGACGATCCCATGTACGGCGTTATGTGGGCCGAAGCGTACCTGCTGACCAACCGGGACAATCGTTCCTATTTGCTCGAAAGCGTCGTTGTAACGGAGGTACGTCTGCCGGAAGTGGCCGATCAGGTGTTGATCGAGGGTTTTAAAACCGCCGTAGAGATTGAGGTGCCCACCTGGAAAATCGAAGGTTCCATGGAAGAGCTGCTCGCCGGCGTCGAGCAACACAAAGGGGAGCAATTCCAATCGGATAAACTGAATACAGCGCCGCCGAAAATCATGTATGCGGATAAGCCAACCATCCTCATCCTCATCGACGGCGACCCCAAGCTGCTCGAAGACAAAGACCTGGATGTGAAACGCGTGGTCAACTCGCCCAACCTTATTGTGAATCCGGCTGACGGACAGTTTTTCCTGTACGGCGGCGGCTTCTGGTACCAGGCGCCAAAAGCTACAGGACCCTACACATACATCAGCAAATTGCCCAAAAGCCTGAAAAAGGTGGATAAAATGGTGAAGGAGAAAGAGGCGGAAGACCAGTCGGAGGAAGTCGCCAAAATGGACACCCCGCCTGCAATCACCATCAGTACCGTGCCCGCCGAAATCATTGTGATCAAAGGCAAGCCGGAGATGGCTGCGGTGGAGGGTACCGGGCTCCTGTACGTGAGCAACACCGAAAACGAATTGTTTCTGGAGGTGAAATCCCAAGACTATTTCGTGCTCCTCAGCGGCCGTTGGTATCGTTCAAAATCGGTGGAAGGTCCTTGGAGCTATGTCGCTTCCGACAAATTGCCCGCCGATTTTGCCCTGATCCCCGAAGGTTCTGCAAAAGACGCCGTTCTGGTCAGCGTCGCCGGAACCCGCGCTGCCGAGGAAGCTATTCTGGACGCACAGGTGCCCCAAACGGCAAAAGTGGATCGAAGCAAGGCCAAGGCGGATGTGGTGTACGACGGGCAACCGAAGTTTGAAGCCATTGAAAGTACCGACATGCAGTACGCGGTGAACACCTCCTCCTCGGTGATCAAATCCGGCAATAAGTACTACTCCGTGGAGGACGGCATCTGGTTTGTCGCCGACAGCCCCAACGGCCCCTGGACCGTTTCGCTGGAACGCCCCAGGGGCGTGGAGAATATCCCGCCGAGCAACCCCGTGTACAACACCAAATACGTATACATTTACGACGTGACCCCGCAGTATGTGTACGTCGGTTATACCCCCGGCTACATGGGCACCTACGTCTATGGTCCCACCATCGTGTACGGCACAGGTTACTACTACAATCCCTGGTGGGGTACCTGGTATTATCCCAGACCCTGCACCTGGGGCTTCAACATGAACTACAACCCATGGACGGGCTGGAGTTTTGGCTTCAGCTACGGTTACGGCTGGTACCGACCCTGGTATTGGGGCGGCGGCTGGTACGGCGGTTATTACGGCGGCTGGTACGGCCCGCCGCGCTATCACCCCCCCTATTGGGGTTACCACAATCACCCGCACTACGGCCCCCGCGGCTCCGGCGCCTACGTCAGCCACCGAAACCTGAACGCCAACCGGACCAACAACATCTACAACAAACGCAAGGATGTGACCACCAAGGACAGGCCCATGCCGGGAACCAAACCCGCCGGACGGCCCGCCCCAAAGCCCTCCACCAAGCCTGCGGTGCCCGGTGGTCAACCCACCCAAAAACCCTCCACCCGGCCCACCACACCCGGTGAACAACCCACCCAAAAACCCTCCACCCGGCCCACCACACCCAGCGGTCAACCCTCCCAAAAACCTTCCGCCAAGCCCGCTGAACCTTCCCAAAAACCCTCCACCCGGCCGGCGCAACCCTCCACCCGCCCCGGCGCCTCTAATCAGATTTACACCGATAAAAACGGCAACGTTTACCAACGCGAACCCTCCAGCGGATCCTGGCAAACACGAGACCAAAACCAGTGGAAGCCGGCGCCAAGCCAGCAGTCGCAAAACATGGACCGCAGCTATCAAAACTACAACCGGGCCAATACCCGGCAACAAAATTTCCAGGGCACCAACCAGGGTTCTGGTATGGGCAGAAGCTACTCGCCCTCCGGCGGTGGCGCGCGTTCCGCACCCAGAGCCGCACCAAAAGGACGCGGGCGATGAACCAATTATGACACCTGATGTTTTAACATTAAATATTGGATCATGCGCCTGGAAGACGAAATAAAAAGCACACGCGCGTTGCCGCCCCGACAGCGCGCAACGCTCAATATCCTATTCACCGCCAGCTGGATCAGTGCCTTTCAGGGCCGTTATCTCCGGCAGTTCGGCCTCACCGGCCCCCAATACAACATCCTGCGCATCCTGCGCGGCAGCCACCCGAAAGCCCTGACCGTACTCGACATCAAATGCCGTATGCTCGACCGCAGCAGCAATGTGAGCCGATTGGTGGAAAAACTGCGCGCCTCCGGCCTCGTAGACCGGTGCTCGCACAAGGATGACCGGCGTATGGTGCTGGTGAACATCACCGAAGCGGGAAAAAAATTACTGTCCGACATAGACGCCAAGGGGTTCACCCGGGCTGAATTTCAGCCGGGACAGTCCCTCACCGAAAACGAGGCCGACCTGCTCGCCGAGTTGCTTGACAAATACCGGGAACACCCCTGATTATCGCCGACTTACGTCAATGTGGAAAAAAAGAATGCGCATTTTTCGCCCCGGCTACGCCCGGATGGTTTATTTTTGTAGCCCGCAGACCGGTTACCGCTGTTTTTAATCCTGTCTAAAGTCGGCAACAATACTTATGAATATCCAAGCTCAGCATGTTGAGGGTGGACGGGCTGCAACCAAGGAGTTACTCACGCTCGAACTCTTCACGCAAAACGATGATGAGAGACCGGTTTATGTGACCGGGTCTTTCAATAACTGGATGTGTAGGGACGAACGTTTCCAAATGCACAAGCTCTCCCCAGGCCACTATCAGTATCATTTTGAGCAAGACCTTTTGCCCACGGGCTCTTTTGAATACAAATACCTGAAAGGCGGCTGGGATGCAGAAGAACTGGACGACGACGGACTTCCACCCGGCAACAGGCGAATGGAGGTGCCGCGCGGAAGGGTACGCGATTTGGTTCCCCAGTGGAAAAAACACGCCGGCTGGTACAACGCCAGTTTTTATCCCGACATCCAGGTGTTGTCCACTCGATTCCACGTCCCCCAACTCCGCCGCCGCCGCCGGGTATCCGTTTTGCTGCCCTGGAATTACCACACGTCGGATAAAAAATTCCCTGTGTTGTATTTGCAGGACGGGCAGAACCTCTTTGAAGACAGTGCCCCCTTCGGCACCTGGGGGGTGGACAAGCAGCTGGCCCTGCTCGCCGAAAAAGGCCAGGGCGACTTTATCGTGGTCGCCATCGACCACGGCGGTAAGGAACGCATCAAGGAATACCTGCCGCACCCTACCCTGAAATGGGGCGATGCGCTCGGCCGCGAGTACGCCGAGTTCCTGCGCAACACGCTCAAACCGTACATCGACGCCAACTTCCGCACCCTGCCCGGCAGAGAGCATACCGGCATTGGGGGGAGCAGCATGGGCGGGCTCATCAGCCTGTTCACGGGTATTCTGTTCCCGGATACGTACTCAAAATTCATGATCTTTTCTCCGTCCCTCTGGGCGGCCCCCGGCGTCATTGACAATACGGCCCGGCTGCTCGAACATGGGCATAACCGATTCTTCCTGTTCGTCGGCGAAAAGGAGCCCGGCATCATGGTCGAGCACGCCGAGCAACTGGGCGGGCACCTGTACCGCCACCCCGCCCACGGCAAATCTTTTTCGCTGCAGTACCTGAAAGAAAAAGACGCCGGGCACAACGAAGGCGCCTGGGGGCGCGCATTTCCGCAGGCGGCCTCCTGGCTGTATGCTCAATGACGACCCACCAGAAATACGGCGGGCCGGTTGTCCACCACCTGAATGCCGCTTTTTCGCCACTGTTCTACCGACTGGACGACAATGCGCCGGCTTGGGCCGGTGAGGTCCTGCGCGACCCCGAAATGCGTCTGGCCTTGCAGGGTTTCTTTGGCCACATCCAGCACCATGTGGCTCCGGTAGGGTGTTTCCATAAACAACTGGGTGGCGCCCGATTGGCGCATGGCCTGCTCCAGGCGTCGCAGGTCTTTGGCCAGTTCGGGCCTTTTGGGCGATAAATAGCCGTGAAAACAAAATTGCTGTCCGTTCATGCCGGAAGCCATCAGCGCCAGCAGTATCGACGAGGGGCCCACTAATGGCTCAACCGGCATGCCGACCCCATGGGCCCACGCCACCACCGCCGCACCCGGGTCGGCCACCCCGGGGCAACCGGCCTCCGACAGCAGGCCAACATCACGGCCTGCCGCCAACGCCGCCGTCAACACAGCCTCCGCCTCACCCAGGCCGCCCTCGCGCGGCAGTTCAACAAAAACCAACTCCTGCAGCGGCCGCAACGGCCCCGTCGCCTTGACGAAATGACGCGCCGTTTTGGCCCGCTCTACCACAAATACCTCCAGCCGCCGTACTACCTCCAGCACCTGCCCGGGTAAGGTGTGCAGGGCGTTGTCGGCGATGGGCGTGGGGATCAGGTAAAGCGTGGGCATACAGTTTGCGGATTTTTTTCAGCCGAAAAATACGCCCATATTTGTGTCTGTGCAAACAACAAACACCGCGTCATGATCCTTCAACTGCAATGGAATGAAGTAGAATACCAGGCCGACCTGAGCCGGGGCGCCGATCTGAGCATTCCCCTGAAGGAGGGCGCCGCCGGCGTCAATTGCTTTTGGGCGCCTTTTGTGGAATATTGGCCGGTGGCGGCGGGCGATTTTGTGGGCAGTACCCGACAGGGTGGGGTGGTGAACTTTTTCAACCTCAAATGCAACCCACATGGCAACGGCACACACACAGAATGCGTCGGGCACATCGCCCGCGAGCCGTACCTGCTGAACGACTGCCTGAAAACCTCCCTGCACCCCGCCTTGCTGGTCAGTGTTTTTCCGGAAAAGCAGGACGACGGTGACCGCGTGGTGACCCTGGCAGGGCTGCTGGCCGCCGTGCAGGGGGCCGCCGTGCCGCCCGCGCTCATCCTGCGCACCTTGCCCAACCACCCGGACAAACAGCGGATGCACTATTCGGGCACCAACCCCGTTTACCTCGACCCCGCCGCAGCTGCCTGGATGGCCGATCAGGGCGTGGAACACCTGCTGCTTGACCTGCCTTCGGTCGACCGGGAGGAGGACGGCGGCCTGCTCCTGGCCCACCGGGCTTTCTGGCGTTACCCGGAAGCGCCGCGGACGGAGTGCACCATTTCGGAACTCCTGTACATCCCCGACGGCGTGCCCGACGGTTTGTACCTGCTCGACATCCAGACGGCGCCGTTTGAGCTGGACGCCAGTCCTTCCCGGCCCGTGGTGTTTCCCCTGCACAAAAAGGTATAAAAAAAACCCGCGTGGCAGGTCGCCACACGGGTTTTCTTTTTTCAGCAGCAAAATGTTTATTCGGAAACAATGAATTGTTTGCCGGCGAAGTATTTGCCGTTCGTCATGTGCAGCCAGTACACACCGGGTGCCAGATCACCCAGTTGGATGGTGGCGTACTCCTGGATGTTGATGTTGTTGGCGTACACGCGAACACCCTGGCTGTTGAAGATGTTCAGGACAACATCGCCGCCCAGGGACGGTTCGATGAGCTCGATGTTCAACACGTTTTTGGTCGGGTTGGGCGAGAGTTTCATGGACGTGCGCTTGATGAGCTCAGGCGAACTGAGCGGGGCGCCGAACATGTATTCGCCTTCGTTTTTCACGGCGCGGAGGGTAATGCCGTACACGCCGGCTTTAACCTTGAAGTTTTTGCCGTCCTGGGTCGCGATACCGGAAGGTTCCTCCTGTGCGGTACCTTCGGTGGCGGCGCCCCAGTTGACGGACCAGTTGTCTTCGGCGCGGAACTTACACTCGTTTTCGTTCAGGGTGATGTTCGGGATGAACCAGAACATCTCGTCGTTGGGATCTTTGGTCATGTCTACGTCGGTATCCCAGGTGCCGATCGGCGTAGCCGGGCCGATGAGGCCTACGGTGGTGTAGATCACAAGCAGTTCGAAGCTGTAGGCGCCGGTGATCTGGTCGAACTCAATTTTATATTCGCCGGCGGGAATCGGGATGGGTGCGCCGTCGAGTTCGGCTACGCCGGTGGGGAAGTCGCCGGCACTCCACAGGTCGTCGTCGGCCTTAAAGATCAGGTCGCCGTCTTTGAGCACCACGCGGGCCTTCCACAGACCTTCCTGGTTGGGGTCTTCGGTCATGGGCGTGGGGTTGTCGAACCCGCCGGGGTTGGCCGAGCCGATGATGCCCATGGTCTGGTAGGGGCGGATGACCAGAAAGTCGTACTCGAGTTTTTTTACATCGATGCGCGCCTGGTAGCGACCGGCGGTGCCCACCGGAATGTTGTCGCCATTGGGTACTGCGGTGCCCGAGGGGAAGGTGGTACCGCCCCAGTTGAACGTCCAGGCGCTGTCGGCGCGGAATTTCAGGCTGCCCACGGTCAGGTCTACGTTGCCTACCCAGAGGCTGGGGTTTTCGTCATCCTGCTTCAGGGGGGTGTCGTTGCTCCAGCCGCCGGCGGTGGCGTCGCCAATGACGCTGATGAGTTTGTATTCCGGAATCAGGGTGAACGCGTAAACGCCGGTGAGCGTGTCGAAGTCGATGCGGTAGCGACCGGCGGAGGGGATGGGGATGTTTGGCCCATCCTGGGTGGCAGTGCCGGAGGGGAAGCCTGTGGCGCCCCAGTTTCTGGCCCAGTCGTCGTTAAAACGGAACTTGGCTTCTCCTTTTTTGAGGTTCAGCACGTGGTAGAACTTGTTGGCGTCGAGGCTGTCCTGGAACAGGTTGGTGTCTTCGCCCCAGCCCTTCGGTGTGGCGTCGCCGATGACGCCAATGGGTGAGTTGACGGAGAACTCGTAAGCGCCGGAGTTGGAGTTAAAGGTTACGGTGTAAGCAGCAGTCACCGGAACCGGAATGTCGGCGCCGCCCTGGGTGCCGGTGCCGAAGGGGAAATCCGTGCTGCCCCAGTTAATGGTCCACGCGTCATCCGCGCGGAATTTGCAGGCGTTGCCGGCGGTGAGGTTGATGGTGATCGTCCAGGTGCTGTCGTTGACCTTGGTCATGTCGGTATCTGAATCCCAGCCGGTGGGCGTTGCGCTACCGATGATGCCGATGGACGTAATCTGTGCAAATGCGTTGAACGCCAGCACACAGAATGCAAGTGAAAAAAGTAGGCGAAACTTCATTTTTGAAAAAAATTTTTTCGTTGGAAAGTACGGTTAGTGTAACTTTGTCACAAAGTTAACTTGTTTTTAAATTTTGAAAGAACTTTGGGCGGAAAAATTTTCATGCCTAATCCTGTCAAAGTTGCTTTTTTTAATCCAAAAATCAAAATCAAATCCTTGGGTTAGTGTAAAGATGCTACAAAGGAGTGGTTGCCATCTTCCTCTTTTTGTTCAAACTATTTAAACCCATTTCGCGTTATATGGAGTTTTTTACACCCAAACTTGTTCGGGCCCTTTTGCTGGGCCTTTTTTGGCTGGCGTTCTCCTTTTCAGCTGAGGCCCAGCGTACCGTCACGGGGCGCGTGACCGACGCCGAAACCGGCGAGCCCCTGATCGGGGCCACGGTGGTGGAAAAGGAAACCCCTTCCAACGGTACCATTGTGGACGTGAACGGAAATTTCCGGTTAAACGTTTCCGACAAGGCCACGGCGCTTCTGGTCACCTATTCGAGTTACGACAATGCCGAGGTCGGCATTGCAGGCGTTGACGCCGTTGAGGTGTCCATGACAGCCTCTACCCTCAGCGAGGTGGTGGTCATCGGTTATGGCACGGTGAAAAAAGAAGACGTGACCGGTTCGGTGCAAAAGGCCGGTACTGCCGTTTTTAACCGCGGCGCCATCACCGGACCTTCCGAACTGCTGGCCGGCAAGGTGGCGGGCGTGGTGGTCACCACCGACGGTTCGCCCGGCGGCGGCTCCCAGATCCGCGTGCGCGGCCTGTCGTCGCTCAACGCAACCAACGACCCGCTCATCGTGGTAGACGGTGTGCCGCTCGACAACACGGGCATCTCCGGCAGCCGTAACCCCCTGAACGTGGTCAACCCCAACGACATCGAGTCGTTTACGGTGCTGAAAGACGCCTCTGCAGCCGCCATTTACGGCAACCGGGCCTCCGGCGGGGTAATCCTCATCACCACCAAAAAAGGCAAACTCGGCAGGAAATTGCAGGTGGGCTACAGCGGCAACGTCTCCTGGGGGGTGCCCTCCGGTAAAATTGACGCCCTGAGCGCCGACGAGTTTCGCGCCATCATGAACGAACGCTATGCCGGCGACCAGCCCACGCTGGACCTGATGGGCGACGCCAGCACCGACTGGCAGGACGAGATCTACCAGACGGCTCTCGGTACCGACCACGCCCTAAACTTCGCCGGCGGGGTGGGCATCGTACCGTATCGCCTCTCCCTCGGATACACCTATAAAGAGGGGCTGCTCAAAACCGACGAGTTCAGCCGCTACTCCGCAGCCCTGAACCTCAACCCGGGTTTTTTTGACAATACCCTGCAGACAAATTTCAACTTCAAATACGCGTATTCCGACAACCACTTCGCCGACCGCGGCGCGATCGGCAATGCCCTGAGTTTCGACCCCACCCAATCGGTGCGCGCCGACACGTCGGACCGCTTCGGCGGGTACACCACCTGGATGCAAAACAACGGTCGGCCTAACGGCCTGGCGCCCACCAACCCGGTGGCCCTGCTGAACCTGCGCGACGATAACTCGAACGTCGACCAGATCGTCACCAGCCTGAACCTCGACTACCGACTGCCCTTCTTCCCCAACCTGCGCGCCAACCTCAACCTCGGCTACGAAGGCGCCAACGGTGAAGGCAACATCGTAGTGCCCGACTCGGCCGCTTTCGCCTATACCGTCGGCGGGGTAAACAACGTGTACACCCAAGAAAAAGACAATACCCTGCTGGAAACCTACCTGAACTACCGCAATACCTTCGGATTGCACGGCCTCGACGTGATGGCCGGCTACTCCTGGCAGCACTTTGAGTACAACAACTACTTCAAAAACTCCAACCTGGCGGGCGATACGGCCCAAACGACCGAAGACCGCAGCCGGGCCGAATACTACCTGGTGTCGCTGTTTGGCCGCATCAATTACGACTACATGCAGAAGTACTTCCTGACGTTTTCGCTGCGCCGCGACGGCACCTCGCGCTTTGGGCCCGACTACCGCTACGGCGTTTTCCCCGCCGTCGCTGCCGGGGTAAAAGTGATCGACAACGACCGGAACAACTTCAACTACCTCAAACTGCGGGGCGGATGGGGTGTTACCGGCCAACAGGAAACCGGCGGGTACTACGACTACCTGGCGCGTTACCAGCTCGGCCAGTTCAACGCGTCTTATCAGTTCGGCAACGAATTCGTTCAAACCTATCGCCCGAATGGCTACGTTTCCAACCTGAAATGGGAGGAAACCTCCTCCATCAACGTCGGCGCCGACTTCAGCATCATCCGCGACCGCATCAGCGGTACCGTGGATGTCTACCAGCGCCAGACCTCCGACCTCTTCGCTTTTGTGCCCTTCCCGGCACTGTCCAACCTCACCAACTTCCTCACCACCAACATTGGTGAAATGGAATCCAAAGGCGTCGAGCTCGGACTGAACTTCACGCCCATTCGCAACGGAACCATTACCTGGGACATCTTCACCAACGTGGCCTACAACCGTTCCGAAATCACCAAGCTGCGCAACGATGCCGACTCCACCTTCCAGGGGGTTCAGGTCGGCGGCATCGCCGGCGGCGTAGGCTCCACCATCCAGATACACACGGTGGGCTACCAACCCTACATGTTCTACGTGTACGAGCAGTTGTATGACGAAAACGGAAACCTGCTGGAAGACCAGTTTGCAGACCGGAACGACGACGGCGAGGTGAACGATCAGGATCTTTACCGCTACAAAAACCCGGCGCCTTTCTATACGTTCGGCATTACCAACAACTTCGGCATCGGCCGCTTCAACCTGTCTTTTGCCGGACGGGCCAACCTCGGCCAGTACGTGTACAACAACATCCAGACGGACATGGGCTACCTCAACCGCCTGGTGCACCCCACCCGCTACCTGTCGAACATCAACCAGTCGGCTGTCGACCTGAACGTGGAGGAGCAGTCCAGCCTTACGTTCAGCGATGAGTTTGTAAAAAAGGCCGACTTCTTCCGCATGGATCACATTACCCTGGGATACGACCTGACCAGCCTGTTCAACCGCAACAGCACTTCGGCGGTAACGGCAACCGACGGCACCGTGGCGCCGGACCGGCCCCGGCGGAGCCTGATCAGCTATTTTAATGTGTACGCCACCGTGCAAAATGCTTTTGTGATTACCAGCTACGACGGGCTGGACCCCGAAATCGCCAACGGTATCGACAACAACGTCTATCCCCGTCCGCGCACCTTCCTCGTGGGGGTAAACGTCAACTTCTAACACGATTCCAAACACAAACACATGAGCAAGTTATATATCAAATTTCCGTTCCTCGCGCTGGCCGCACTGCTGGTTTTTGCCGCCGGCTGCTTCGACGACCTCAACACCGAGCCCCTCGACCCGGATGAGGTTACTTCCCTCACCGTGTACGACAACCCCGCAGCGTACAGACAGGTGCTCGCCAAGCTGTACGCCGGATACGCCGTTTCCGGACAGCAGGGCCCTGCCGGCCAGGCCGATATCGCCGGCATCGACGAAGGTTTCGGCCAATACCTGCGCGGCTTCTGGTACCACCAGGAGCTGTCGACCGACGAGGCGATAATCGGCTGGAACGACCAGACGATCAAAGATTTTCACTGGCAAACCTGGACCTCCACCGACGGATTTATCTACGCCTTCTACAGCCGCATCTTTTACCAGATCGCTCTGGTGAACGAATACCTGCGCGAAACAAGCGACGGCAAGCTGGATGATCGCGGCGTAGACGCCAACCTGCGCAACGAGATCAAACGCTACCGCGCCGAAGCGCGATTCCTGCGCGCACTGAGCTACTGGCACGGGCTCGACCTGTTCCGCAATACGCCCTTCGCCACCGAAGACCAGGCGGTGGGTACGTTCACGCCGGCCCGAATCACGGGGCCGGAACTGTTTGACTTCATCGAGTCCGAACTCAAGGCCATCGACGCCGACCTCGCCGACCCGCGCACCAACGAGTACGCCCGCGCCGACAAAGCCGCCGCGTGGTTTTTGCTCGCCAAATTGTACCTGAACGCCGAAGTGTACGGCAAGGGCAACCGCTACGCCGACTGCCTCCAGTACTGCGAACGCATTCTCGGCGCCGGATACCAACTGCACCCGGTATACGATCACCTGTTCATGGCCGATAACGACCGCCCGGAATTGCGCAACGAGATCATCTTCCCCGTCGCTTTCGACGGCGTCAACACCCGTACCTACGGCGGCACCACCTTCATCATCCGCGCCGGTATCGGCGGCACCATGGATGCCCTGGATTCGGGCCAGGACGGCGGATGGGGCGGCGTGCGTACCACCAAGGAGTTTGTGGCCAAATTCCCGCAAAACCTTACCGGGGTTATTGTCGACTTCAACGAGGGCAACACCGAAAGGTATTCGGCGTACTACGTGACCGCCAGCCACATTGGCTTCGACTCCGCCGGTATCGCCCAAAGCATCAAGATCAGTGCAAACACGGTTGGGGTGACCAACAAGTTTGAGGGACACATTTACTTCCCGAACGACAACAGCGAGTTCCTGTTCCGGCGCTTGCCCTCGCAAAGTTTCTCACCCCTGGGCGACAACAACGCCGACGGCGTGCTGGAAACCAACGGCGCACGAATCAAAATTCCCACCGCCGGTTTGTACTACCTCACGCTCGACGTCAGCAACAGCAACAACCGCACCTATACGGTCGAGAAACGCGACTGGAACCTCATCGGGTCGGCCACCCAGGGCGCCGCACTGGCCATGACCTTCAACCCGGCCACCAACCAGCTGGAGTTCACCGGCGACCTCAAAGCAGGCGGGTTTAAATTTCGCCCCAACCTTGACGACGCCAAAAGCCTTGGCGATAACGGCGCAGATGCCCTTCTGGAAACCGGCGGCGCCGACATCCAGATCGACGAAGAAGGAAATTACACCATCTACCTCGACGTTGACCGGCCGGATTACACCTACAAGATCAAGACCAACGGCTTCGACCGCCGCGCCAAGTTCTACACCGACGGCCAGGACCTTGAAATCGACGAGGTGCCGCCGTTCACCGAAGGATACGCCATCCGCAAGTTCACCAACATCAAATCAGACGGCGGCAGGGGCAAAGACCTGCAATACCCGGACACCGACTTTCCCATGTTCCGGCTGGCCGACGTGTACCTCATGGCCGCCGAAGCCATCCTGCGCGGCGGGGGCGGCTCCACCACCCAGGCGGTGGAATACGTGAACAAGGTGCGCGAACGGGCCTATGCAGGCAAATCGGGCAACATCGACGAAAGCGAGCTGACACTCAACTACATCCTCGATGAGCGCGCCCGCGAGCTGTACTGGGAATGCCACCGCCGCACCGACCTCGTGCGTTTCGGCCAGTTCACCAACGGCAC
Organism: Saprospiraceae bacterium; assembly: GCA_033764075.1. Lineage (GTDB taxonomy): Bacteria > Bacteroidota > Bacteroidia > Chitinophagales > Saprospiraceae > M3007. The sequence goes on from JANRJH010000020.1 coordinate 103,005, forward strand.
CTACGTGTGGGCCTGGAAGGGCAATGTGAAAGAAGGCGCAACCGTGCCGCCTTACCGCAACATCTACCCCATCCCGGCGCAGGATTTGAATACGAACCCGAACCTGCGGCAAAACGACGGGTATTGATCCTGGATTCTAAAATTCGTCCTACGAGTTTACTCGTAGGACGAATTTTTTTTGCAACTCCCCCTGATTTTTTTTTATCCATGACTTTCCGAATATTCCTCCTGGCACTGCTCCTGGCCTCCGCCTGCGGGCAAGACGACGATCCCGGCCCCACCACTCCGCCTCCCCCGACCGCGCCGCCATTGCCGGCCGTGGACATCCGGGGCGCCGACGCCTCCTACATTCCCGAAATCCGCCAGAGCGGTTTCAAGGTCAAAAATGCCAACGGCCAGACCGAAGACATGCTGACCACCCTGAAAAATGCCGGCGTCAACACCATCCGCCTGCGCCTGTGGCACACCCCGGCCGGCGGGCATTCCGGCATGCAGGAAGTAGAGGCTTTCGCCAAAGAAATCCACGACGCCGGCCTGAAAGTGTGGCTGACGGTGCATTATTCCGACTCCTGGGCCGATCCGGGCAAACAAACCAAACCCGATGCCTGGAAAAATGCCGGCCTGGAAGCCTTGAAAGACAGCGTGTACGATTACACCCGGACGGCTGTCAGCTACATCAAACCCGATTACATACAGATTGGCAATGAGATCAACAGCGGGCTGCTGTGGCCCGAAGGACGCATTCAAAATGTCGGACAAATGCGGTCTATCCTGGCCGAAGGCATCCGCGCCGTGCGCGAATACGATCCCGGCATCCGGATCATGCTTCATTATGCCGGGCACCAGCAGGCCGCCTGGTTTTTCGATCAGGTGAAAACGCTGGACTACGACCTGATCGGCTTGTCGTACTACCCGATCTGGCACGGCAAGGACACCACCCTGCTCAAAACCAACATGACCAACCTGGCCAACACCCACAACAAAAAGGTGGTGATCGCCGAAACCGCCCACCCCTTCACGCTGAGCTACAACGACTACACCAACAACATCATCGGCCTGAACGACCAGTTGTTACCCGGTTTCCCGGCCACCCCGCAAGGGCAGCATGATTTTATGCTGACCATACGCGGCCTGGGCACCCCGCAATACGCGGGCTTTTGTTACTGGGGTGGCGAATGGATAGCCTTTAAAGGCGCCACCGCCGCCGACGGGTCGTCCTGGGAAAACCAGGCGTTCTGGGGGTTCGACCGAACAGCCCTGCCGGTACTGGAGGCTTTCCGCCCCTGATCAGGTTCGACGAAGCATGTCGGCGGCCGCTTCCGCCGTCAGGTCCCGCTGCGGGTCGGCGAACATCTCGTAGCCTACCATGAATTTTTTCACGGTGGCCGAACGCAACAAGGGCGGGTAAAACGACATGTGGAAATGCCATTCCGGGTGCGGGCCGCCGTCGGTCGGACTTTGGTGGATGCCCGATGAATAGGGGAAGGAGGTCTGAAAAAGCGCATCATAACGCATGGTCAGGTCCTTGATGACGGCGGCAAAGTTCCGTTTTTCCCCGGGCGTCAGCTGCCCGATGTGTTGCATGTGTCGGCGGGGAATGATCATGGTCTCAAACGGCCACACCGCCCAGAACGGCACCAGGACCACAAAATCGGCATTGGAGGTGACCAGCCGCTCCTGCAGGTCCAGTTCCTGATCCAGATAAGCGCCCAGCAGGCTCGCGCCGTGATCTTTCCAATAAGCGGCCTGCCGGGCACCTTTTTTCAAGGCCTCCTGCGGAATGGACTGCTGGGCCCAGACCTGCCCGTGCGGGTGCGGATTGCTGCAACCCATTATGGCGCCTTTGTTCTCGAAGATCTGCACATGGTTGATGAAGGGCAGTGCGCCGAGCGCGGCGTATTCCTGCTGCCACACGTCCACCACCTGCTCAATGGCGTCCGTTTCCATGTCGGCCAGTGTCGCGGCATGGTTGGGCGAAAAACAGATGACCCGGCAAACGCCCTGCTCTCCCGCTGCATGGAGCAAGCCCCGGTCGTACCGACCGGTCTCCGATTGGGGCATAAGGGCCGAAAAATCGTTGGTAAAAACGTAGGTTCCGGTGTACACAGGCGTCTGTTGGCCGCCTGCCCGGGCGTTGCCTGCACACAGGTAGCAATTGGGATCGTAGGCAGGCCGGTTTCCCTCTTGCGCCTGCTCGGTTTTGCCCTGCCACGGGCGTTGTGTGCGATGGGGCGACACCAGCACCCATTCCCCGGTGAGAATGTTGTATCTGCGGTGCGGACTATTGGCTAAATTAAGGGACATAAGCCTGTGGTAAAAGTCAAAGTTCCATTTATCTTGGGGCGTAAAATAACACCGATGATGCGAAATGTGCACCTGTTTGCCCTTCTTTTCCTGATTTTTCAGGCCGGCACGGCCGCCGGGCAATTCGCCCACCAGAATTTCGACCGGGATTGGCGTTTTCATTTTGGCCACGCACAAAACCCGGCCGGAGATTTCAATTTCGGCGTCGAGACCATTTTCGCCAAGTCCGGTGGCGCCGCACAAACCGCCATCGACCCGCAGTTCAACGACAGCCTGTGGCGGGTAATCAACCTGCCGCACGACTGGGGCGTGGAACTGCCTTTTGTCTTCGATCCCGCCTTTAATGTGATGGCCCACGGATATAAACCCCTTGGACGCAACTACCCGGAAACCAGCATCGGCTGGTACCGCAAACATTTCAGCATACCCCAATCCGAATCGGGCAAACGCTTTCAATTGCAATTCGACGGCGTGTTTCGCGACGCCGAGTGCTGGATCAACGGTTTTTACCTGGGTCGAAACCAGAGTGGATACATCGGCGCAGCCTATGACATCACCGATTTTTTGCGTTTCGACGCCGAAAACGTTGTTGTTGTTCGCGTGGACGCCACCCAATACGAAGGCTGGTTTTACGAAGGCGCCGGTATCTACCGCCACGTGTGGCTGAACAGTTACCCGGACGTGCACGTGGACCACGACGGAATATTTGCCTGGTCGACCCTCTCGGGCGAAAAAGCTACGCTTACCGTAGAAACCGTAGTCGTAAACGACGGCATGGATCCCTCCGCCATCACCGCCGAAGTGCAACTGACGGATCGCAACGGGCAGGCAATGGCGCAGGCCAAACCGCAGTTGATCACCCTGGCCCCGGGCGGCCAAATGGTCGTCCGGCATGCCCTGACCGTAGACCGGCCGCGCCGCTGGGAACCGGGCGACCCTTACCTGTACACCATCGGGGTACACATTAAAAAAGACGGCCGGGTGCTGGATGCCAGAACGCTGCGACACGGTTTTCGCACGGTGGAGATCAAGCCCAACGGCCTTTTTATCAATGGCAAACACGTCAAGATCAAAGGGGTAAACTGCCACCAGGACCACGCCGGTGTCGGGGCGGCTTTACCCGACTACCTGCAATATTACCGCATCGGACTGCTGAAAAAACTGGGGGTCAACGCCTACCGGACCAGCCACCACCCGCCCACGCCGGAATTGCTGGATGCCTGCGACAGCCTGGGTATGCTCGTCATGGACGAAACGCGCCTGCTCAACAGCGGCGCCGAGCACATGGATCAGTTCGAGCGCCTGGTGCGGCGCGACCGCAGCCGTACCTGCGTCTTTATATGGTCCATCGGAAACGAAGAGGGCTGGATACAAACAACGCCCACCGGAAAAAAAATTGCGCAGACCTACCTCCACAAACTCGGCAAGCTGGACCCTACCCGAACCTGCACCTACGCGGCCGACCTGGGCAACGTGCACGCAGGCATCAACGAGGTGATTCCGGTGCGCAGTTTTAATTACCGCCAGTTTGCCGTGGCCGACTACCACCGCGATCATCCCGATCAGCCCATCATCGGCACCGAAATGGGCAGCACCGTCACCACCCGCGGCGAATACGCCACCGACAGCGCGCGCGCCTACCTGCCGGATCAGGACATCACCTACCCCTGGTGGGCCAGCACGGCGGAAATGTGGTGGCCGCTGGCCGCAGAAAACGACTACTGGCTCGGCGGATTTGTGTGGACGGGCCTGGACTACCGGGGCGAACCCACCCCTTTTGCCTGGCCGAACATCAATTCCCACTTTGGCATCATGGACATGTGCGGGTTTCCCAAAAACCTGTACTATTACTACCAGTCGTGGTGGACCGACAAGGACGTTCTGCACATTTCCCCGCACTGGAACTGGCTGGAAAAACGCGGCGAACCCATAGACGTGTGGGTGAATTCCAACGCCGATGAGGTCGAACTGCTCCTCAACGGCGTCAGCCTGGGCAAAAAGAGCATGCCCCGCAACCGGCACCTGCAATGGACGGTGGCCTACCAGCCCGGCGTGCTGGAGGCGGTCGGCTACAAGGGCGGACGAACGTTCCGTTCGAAAGTGGAGACCACGGGCGCTCCGGCCGAAGTGGTGCTTACCCCTTATAAAACCACGTTGCTGGCCGACGGCCGCGATGCCACAGTAATCAACGTGGCGGTGTTCGACAGCGAAGGCCGGGAGGTGCCCAATGCCGACAACCTCATTGCGTTCCGGATAAAGGGCGGCGGTAGAATCATTGGCGTGGGCAATGGCGACCCGTCGAGCCATGAACCGGATCAATGCGCCGACGGCGCCTGGCAACGCCGGCTGTTCAACGGAAAATGCCAGGTGATCGTTCAGGCCGGCTCCTCCCCTGATATGATCCACTTTGAAGCCAGCGCCCCGAACTTGTGGAGCGGCTCCACCGACATCCACACCGTTGATCCGGCCTGTGCAAACGTGTTCACCCCCAACCCATTGTACGACCTGAAAGGGGAGGCCGCCAAGCCCCGCCCCGTAGACCGCATGATCGGGGCCGACATCTCCTTCCTCCCCGAACTGGAGGCAAAAGGGCTGGTATTCAAAGAAAACGGCGTGGAAATGGATGCCGTCGAACTGCTCAAGTCCCACGGATTCAACTACGTGCGCCTGCGTATTTTCAACGACCCCGCGCGCGAAGGCGGTTATGCCCCCGGCAAGGGCTTTTGCAACCTCGAATACACCAAAGCCATGGCCAAAAGGGTAAAAGCGGCCGGCATGAAACTGCTGCTGGATTTCCATTACAGCGACACCTGGGCCGACCCGGGCAAGCAGTACAAGCCCAGGGCCTGGGAGGGACTGGCTTTCGACGACTTGCAAAAGGCGTTGTACGATTACACCCATGACGTGATCAAACAGCTCAAAGAACAAGGCACAACACCCGATATGGTCCAGATCGGCAACGAGATCAACCACGGAATGGTCTGGCCAGAAGGACAAGTGGGCCACCCCGACAGCCTGGCCCGGCTCATCAAAGCGGGAACGGCCGCCGTCAAGGCCGTGGACCCGACCATCGTCATGATGCTCCACGTCGCCCTGGGCGGGCAACATGACGAGTCCGTTTATTTCATCGACCAGATGGTCAGGCGAGGGGTGCATTTCGACGTGATCGGGCAATCGTATTACCCCAAGTGGCATGGAACCCTCGATGATTTGACGCATAACCTGACCGACCTCTCGCACCGCTACCAAAAGGACGTCATTGTGGTGGAGTATTCCGCCAAAAAGGAAGACGTGCACCGCATCGCTTTTGGCGTGCCGGGCGACAGGGGCAAAGGCGCCTGCATCTGGGAACCGCTCAACACCTGGGAGGCCATTTTCGATTGGCAGGGGAATGCAAATGCTTACCTGAAATGGTACGATGCCTTCCACCAGCAGTACCTGAAAAAATGACTGTGTGGGGCCATACTTCCGGGTTCTGCTGTGCTTCAATTTTTAAGCGAATATTATCGCGCCCTTTTGTACCTTGGCAGCACCAAGTTTTACCGTTCGTTTTATCACTATGACCGGATTCCTGAACCTCTGTGTGAAGCAATACCTGCGTTTGCGTATGCTGCGGATTGAAGGGTATATGCGCCAACCCGAAGGTGCGCAGGAGCGCTGGCTCCAGTATTTGCTGGACAATGGCCGCTACACCACCTATGGTCGCCGGTACGGGTTCGACGACATTCAGTCCTGGGCGTCGTTCGCCGCCGAGGTGCCCATCGTGGAGTACGACGACCTGAAGCCGTACATTCATCAGATGATGAACGGCGGCAGGGATGTGCTCTGGCCGGGTGTCGTCTCCTGGTACAGCAAGAGCAGCGGCACCACCAGCGATAAATCGAAATACATCCCTGTTCCCTATGACAACCTCCACGGCAATCACGTGGCCGGTTCATGGGACTCCCTGGCGCTGCTGTACCACCACCACGCCGATCTCGACATTTTCAAATACAAAAACCTCATTATGCCGGGCAGCCTTTCGGCCTGGCCGGAAAACCCGCAGACGCAGGTGGGCGACGTCAGCGCGCTCCTCGTGCACCACATGCCTGCCATTGGGCGGCTTTTTTACCTCCCCGACTTCGAGACCGCCCTGCTGCCCAATTTTGAAGAAAAAATTGCCCGCATCGCACAAATCGCATCCCAGCGCGACGACATCGTCATGTTCGGCGGCGTGCCAACCTGGATCCTGGTGCTGTTTCGCATGATCCTGGAACAGACCGGGAAGTCCAATATGCTGGAGGTGTGGCCCAAGCTGCAAGTGTACATGCACGGCGGTGTCGGGTTTGAACCTTACCGCCAGGCTTTTCAGGCGCTTATCCCCAGCGACACCTTTATTTACCAGGAAATTTACAACGCCTCGGAGGGCTATTTCGGTGCACAGTGCGACCCCTGGCACAACGACATGTTGCTGCTGGCCGACAACGGCGTGTTTTATGAATTCATTCCCATGGAGGAGTGGGGGAAAGACCACCCCCGAACCGTGCTGCTGGCCGACGTGGAAACGGGCAAGAACTACGCCGTGGTGATCTCTGCCAACAACGGTCTCTGGCGTTATGTGCCCGGCGACACTGTGGTGTTCACCCGACTGAACCCGCATTGTTTTCGCATCAGCGGGCGCACCAAACAATTCATCAATGCCTTCGGAGAAGAGCTGATGGTGGGCGATGCCGACAAGGCGCTCGCCGAGACCTGCCGCCGGCACGAAGTGGTGGTCACCGACTACACGGCCGGCCCCGTGTATTTTCAAAACAGTGCCGGCCGTGGCGGTCACGAGTGGATCGTCGAGTTCGAACGCGCACCCTGTAACCTCCAGGCATTCGCATCGGCCCTCGATGAGCAATTGCAGCGCGTGAACTCCGACTACGAGGCCAAACGGTACCGAAGTCTGGCCCTGGCGCCCCTGCGCCTGCATACCGTGCCCTCGGGCACCTTTCAGCGCTGGATGAAAGCCCGCGGAAAATTTGGCAGCCAGAATAAAGTGCCCCGGCTGGCCAACCACCGGCAGTTTATCGATGAATTGTTGCAGTTTGCCGCTGCCGTCGAGTGAAAACCTTTTGTCTGAACAGGACATTTCCGCTGTTAAAAACCAGGCGGGCATAATCTTCACAAGCCCTCCGGTGTTTCCTTTGTCAAAAACCGTTCTATGATCAAGCGCTTACTCCCTGCCTTTTTGGCCCTGCCACTGGCGCTGGCCGCCCAGCCCAAACTGGAACTGCAACCTTTTGCTTCCGGTTTCGAGCGTCCGGTGGACATCGCCCACGCCGGCGACAACCGCCTGTTTATTGTTGAACAGGACGGGTTCATCTGGATACTGGATTCCCTCGGCAACCGCAGCCCCAAACCCTTCCTCGACATTGACGCGCGCGTGCGCTCCACCGGAAACGAACAGGGGCTGCTCGGGCTGGCTTTTCACCCCGACTACGCGCAGAACGGATACTTTTACGTCAATTACACCCGTACCCCCGACGGAGACACCCGCGTGTCCCGCTTCACCCGAAGCGCCACCAACCCCGATTCCGCCGACGCCAACAGCGAGCTCATCCTGCTCGTAGTGGATCAGCCCGCCAACAACCACAACGGGGGCTGCCTGAAGTTCGGCCCCGACGGTTATCTCTACACCAGCCTGGGCGACGGCGGTGGCGCCAACGACCCGCAAAACTTCGCGCAAAACAAAAAGTCGCTGCTCGGCAAAATGCTCCGCATCGATGTGAACGCCGGCCCGGACCCGTACCGCGTGCCCAACGACAACCCCTTTGTGAACGACACCACCTACCTGCCGGAAATCTGGTCGCTCGGCTGGCGAAACCCCTGGCGCTTCTCCTTCGACCGGCTTACCGGCGATATGTGGGTCGCCGACGTCGGTCAGGACACCCGCGAGGAGATCGATTTTGAGCCGGCCGGCGTCGGCGGACGCAATTACGGGTGGCGCTGCTACGAAGGCGCCCTGCCTTTCAACACCGCGGGCTGCCAGCCTGCCGCCAACTATACGTTTCCCGTTTTTGATTACGACAACGCCTCGCTGGGTTGCTCGGTGACCGGCGGATTCGTGTACCGGGGCAGCCGGTTTCCGGAACTGAACGGGTTGTACCTGTTCGCCGATTTTTGCAGCGGCCGTTGGTGGGGCACCCGGTACGATGCTGCGGACAGCACGTTCAACACGGTGTTGCTGGCCAACCTGACGGATTTTGAATACGCCGCCTTTGGCGAAGATGTGCGCGGCGAGCTGTATGTGGCCGAGCTATCCGGTGGACGCATCCTGCGCATTGAAGATCGGTGTGCCGATTTTGCCGTCGACGGCGCCGTTTCGGGCAGCCCGGTGTGCCCGGGCGCGAACGGCGGGTCTATCGAACTGAGTGCAACCGGCGGAAGCAATCCCATCCAATACCTTTGGGCCGACGGGGTTGCCGGTCCGGTTCGATCTGCCCTGCCCGCCGGCGTTTACGCCGTGACCGCCACCGACGGCCAGGGTTGCTCGCGGGTGCTCTCCTTTGATCTGCCCGAAGGCGGCACACCGGATCCTGTACTGACCACCGACCGCCCCGTGGTGTGCCCGGACGAGACCGTGACGCTCACTGCCGCCAACCTGCAGCCGCCGGTGACCCTGCGCTGGGAAGTGAACGGGAGCCTGTTCAGCACCGTCGCCGTCAATGAAACGGTGTACACCCTGAGCAGCAACGTAGAGGGGACCTGGACGGTTTCGTTTTTCGACAGCGTTTGTCTGGAAACACGCACGGCCGAACTAACCATTGCGCGGGAGCCGGAGCTCACCCCCTTGATCGAAGGCGCCGGCGATTCGCTGGTGTACAACACCACGGATACAACGCTTGCCCTGCAATGGTATCGGAACAATCAGATGATACCCGGTGCGACGCAGCCGTATCTGCTCCCTACGGCAGAGGGGGAATATTTTTTGGAGGTGACCACCGCCAACGGTTGTCGCTACGAATCCAACCGGGTGATTTTGCAGATTTCGACGACCATGCCGGAATGGGTGACGGCCTACACCCTGTCGCCCAACCCCACCAGCGACCGGATGCGACTCTATCTTGCACTGGACGCGCCCAAACGGTTGATGTTTACCCTTTCCGATCACCTGGGACGCGTGTACTTCTCGCAGTCCCGCCAGGGCAGCGTTTTCGATTTTCCGCTGGAACTCCAGGCCCTGCCCAGGGGTGCTTACACCCTGACGGTGCAGTCGGATGCGGGGCAGTGGAGCCGGTGGGTGATTAAAAATTAGGAAAAAACGATTCGATGGCTTTGGGCTCGCAGCCATCGCCTTGGTATATCAACACCCGGAGTTACCGATCCGATGGCTCGCAGCCATCGGATCGGTTTGTTGACGCATTCCATTTGTTCGAGGGCGGCACTTGGGCGGACTCCGGCGTTCACTTTGAGGCAGATTTTGCATAGCCGTTCATTTCACGTGCCTATTGGTTCATTTCACGGCGATTGTCGGTGCTTTTTACCGCCATGTCTGCCACCTTTGAACCACAAAAACAACCCATCACCTTTAAAAAGGCTCGAACATGAAAAATCTGCTGAAGCAGCAAAGCATCCAAAAAATTCAAAAAACAGTCCTGCTTTTTGCGCTGTCGCTGATGATGGCATCCTCCCTGTTGGCCCAAAGCAGTATGGCCGACATGACAAGTGAAGAAAAGGCGCAGGCGATTACGGAAAAGCAAAACCAGGCGATCCATTTTTCCGACACTCAGGCACAACAGATGTACAACATTAATCTCAAGTACATCAAGGAAATGGAAAAAGCATATGCTGCAGGAGGCAGATCCATTTCAACCAGGAACAAACTCAAAAGCCTGGATGGGCAAAAGGACAATGAAGTAAAAAAGGTGCTTGACAACGAACAGTACAAAGTATATCAGGAGAAGAAAAAGGAAATAAGGGAACAGATGAAAGCACAGATGTCGGACAGCAAACACTAAAAGCTCGCTAAAAAAATGAATAAGATTTTTGCAATGGCAGGCTTTTCTGCAATACTCCTGCTCGTTGGCTCCTGTACCCAGGATGACCCGTCTGAACAGGAAGAATTCGTGTTTAGCTTGAAGCGCATCCCTGTAGTTGTACACGTCATTCACAATGGGGAGCCGGTCGGCACCGGGCCCAACATCAGCTACGCACAGGTGGTTTCGCAAATAGCGGTGCTGAATGAAGATTTCAGAAGAAAGGCCGGCACGAACGGTTCCAACAATCAACCCGACGGTGTCGACTGTGAAATTGAATTTTATCTGGCTGAAACGGACCCGCAGGGCAATGTACTGGCCGAACCAGGTGTGCACCGTTACAACGGTGGCAGAGACTCATGGCCCAAGGGGGCTGTCCTGAACCCCATAGACAACCTCATCAAGCCCGTTACCATATGGACGCCGGAGGCGTATTTCAACATTTGGACCGTCAACTTCGGTGGATTTTTGAGCAGGGATCTGTTGGGTTACGCCCAGTTCCCTTCCAACTCTACCCTGCCAGGATTGAACGCCGACGGAGGCAGCGCCGAGACCGACGGCATCGTGATTGGCTACCAGTACTTTGGCAGCAGTGAAAAGGGAAACTTCCCGGAGCTCTTTGCGCCTTTTGACCTCGGCAGAACAACAACACACGAGGTCGGGCATTGGCTGGGCCTGCGGCATATTTGGGGCGATGGCGACTGTTTTGTTGACGATTACTGCCAAGACACCCCGACGGCAGCAGCGCCCAACTTCGGCTGCAGTGCCAATGTGTCTTGCAGTTCAGCCGATATGATCGAAAACTACATGGACTATACCGACGACGGGTGCATGAATGTTTTCACCTATGACCAGAAAGTAAGAATGCACACGGTACTGCAAAACTCGCCGAGAAGGAAAGAATTGGTTGATTAATTTGCACAAACAAAAAGAACCTGAACAATGAAAAACTGGTTGATGCCGCTCCTTGCACTGTTTGCCCTGCCTGCCGCGGCACAAATACAGTTCAACTCCATTCAGGAGGTACTGAACTATGCAGATGCGAATGCAGTAGCCATTCAAAGCGCTGTAATTGGTGAGCAAATCGCACTTGAGCAAAAAAAAGAAGCCGGATCATACCTGCTGCCTACGTTGAATTCTACACTGGGCTACAACGACAACATCACCCTCCAGCCTACCCTGATCCCGGCCGAGACATTCAACCCTAATGCGCCGGAAGGAACATTTGAAGAACTTGTATTCGGTACCAAGTACATCTATTCTGCGGGAATGCAGGTACAGTGGGATGTGCTTAATTTTCAGAAAATATTTACGAAACAAACGGCCAGTCTGGCAACGGAGGAAAGCCGGCTGAACACGGAGGTAAGCCGGTACAATACCTACAACAGCCTTGCTTCTACCTATTACTCCATCCTGCTCACACAAGCGTCCATTGGCATCTATGAAAAAAATGTCGAGGTCTCGGCATCCATTCTGGACCTTGCCAGGACGAAATATGACGATGGGCTGATCAGCGAGCCCGAGATCAACCTGGCCGAGATCAAACACCTCAACAACCAGCGCATGCTGATGCAGGCAAATGATAACCTAAGGCAGTTTTACATTCAACTGCAAAGTCAGCTGAATACGAGGGACACGATTAATATCCTGGACGCCCCTGAGTCGTTCGTTACGGCCAGTACAACCATCGAGACTACGCACCCTGAAGTGCTTTTGCAGGAAACGGAAGCCCGGAAACAAGAATCGACGTTGAAGCAAAACAAGGCGATGCGCATCCCCTCCCTCAGCCTTGTGTATCAATACAATCAGAGTTTGGCCACAAACGACTTTTGGGGTTTCTCAGATGCCATCGATCTTACACAGCAATATTTCGGAGCAAAGGTCACACTGCCGCTCATCAACACCTCAACCCGCTACAAGGTGAGGAGAACAAAGGAAGAACTGGCGCTGCAACAGCTCCAGCTCGAAAGCACCAGACTGGCAAAGCAAAAAGAAGATGAGCTGCTGCAGGTACAGCTCAAGCAGGCAAACGATCAACTGAACAAGCAAAAACGGATCCTTGCCCTGCAAGAGAAAAACGATGTGCATGCAGAAAACAAATACAAAAGTGGCATCATTAGCCTGGAACAACGTCTGGATCAGTACGACGATCTCCTGGCCGCACAAGATACTTATCTGCAGAGCCTGGCATCGTTTACCCTCTCACAGTACAAGCTCTTCATCCGGCAACTTGATTTCCAACCCAACTAAAAGACACCACTAAAATGAAGAACCCAAGCAAACATTCGCTCTGGTACGCAGCGACACTTGCCATCGTGTTCGCGGCCTGCAACCGGCAGGAAACAACAGTTCCCGAACGGAAAAATATCGAGGATGCCATTTTTGCCAGTGGTCATATTGAGCAGGAAAACAATTACACCATTTCTGCCGAGGTGGAAGGCATCTTGTTAAACCTTCCGGTCAAGGAGGGCGACACCGTCGACCGGAACGACCTGATCGCCGTCGTCGAGTACGACGTGCAAAACAATCAATTGCAGGATGCACAGGTGGTCTATGAAGATGCGGTAAAAAATGCTTCTCCAAACTCGCCACAATTGCTCAACCTGCGCACACAAATTGAACAGGCAGAAAAGCAACTGGCATTTGACAAGGAGAATTACCTGCGGTATAAGGATTTACTGGAAAAGAAATCTGTATCGCAACTTGACTTTGAAAAAACCGAACTGCAATACAAGGCCGCCCAGAGCAACCTCATTTCCCTGCAAAAAAGCTACGACGAGGCCCTGAACGGATTGAACCTGAACGTGCAGCGCACGGCTGTGCAGGTCAACACCCAAAAGACGCTGCTCAAGGACTACAAGCTCTTCACAGAAACAGGCGGTACCGTCATAAACGTGTTCAAAAAACAAGGGGAATTGTTGCGCCGGGGGGAAGCCATTGCTACGATTGGCAGCGGTGCATACATCATCAAGCTGTTTGTTTCGGAAGAAGACATAACCAAGGTCGACATCGGCCAGGCTGTAGCCGTAAACATCAATACCTATCCCAAAAACACGTTCTGGGCCAAAGTGACCAAAATCTTGCCGGGCTTCGATGAAAACGAGCAGTCCTATATCGTGGAGGCCCAGTTTGATCAGTTGCCGGAAAAAATGTTCTCCGGCACGCAACTGCAAGCCAACATCAAAAACGGCAGCCGGGAGAACGTACTGGTGATCCCGACAGCCTACGTGATCAGGGGAAACCGCGTCTTGCTGGAAAACGGTGAGGAAAAGCAAATCACCATCGGCAGCAAGAACAGCGCATGGACCGAGGTGGTGTCCGGTATCACCGAAAAAGACGTTATCGTAAAACCATAAAACCGGCGCCATGAACACCAACCAAAAAATTGCCAGCACCATGTTGGTCACCCGACTCAGGCAGTTGCTGGTGGCCGTCCTCAGCGTGACCTTCGGCATCTCCATGTACATATTTATGAACAGTTTCATGGCGGGGGTCAACAACGAACAGACGGAGATCACGTTCACCAGCATGTCGCACATCAAGGTATACAACGATCTCCCGTTCGACGTGACACCCATCCTGCCCAACCCGGAAGATGGTGATGGTACGGTCCTGATGATCAATAACGCGCGCAACATCGCCTACACGGAAGGGATAAAAAATGCCGACGCCATCAAAGATGCCATCGCTGAGCTGCCGGAAGTCACCGCCGTAACCAGCCAGCTCAACCAGAACGTCTTCATCCGAAACGGCGTTTCCAAAACCAGCGCCAACCTGTCGGGCATCGAGACGCTCGATGAACACCAGCTGTTTGGCACCGCCGATTACCTGACCGAGGGTGATCTGTACGAACTGGACAGGCGCGCCAACGGCATCATCCTCGGCGCCGGGCTGGCGCGCCGGATAGGCGTCGGCATGGGTGACAATGTATCGGTCAGCACCTCCGACGGCATTTCCAAAACCTTCAAGGTGATTGGGCAATTGGAAACAGGCGCCGCCGCCACAGATAAAACCAAGGCACTGGTGTCCATCCAAACAGCACGGCAGCTTTTCTCAAAAAACAAAAGCTACGCGACAGATGTCATGGTCAACATCAAAAATTACAACGACGCGCCGCAGGTCGCCAAAAGTATAGCCACGCTGACTGATTACAAGGTGGAGCCCTGGCAGGAGGGCAACAGCCAGCTCGATTCGGCCAATATTCTGCGGGACATACTCGCCCTCGCCGTTTCGCTCACCATCCTGATCGTGGCCGGATTCGGCATCTACAACATCATGAACATGACGGTGAACGAAAAGATCAAGGAAATCGCCATCCTCAAGGCCATGGGCTTCAGCGGTAGCGATGTGATCGAGATTTTCCTGACGCAATCTGTCGTGATTGGGCTTATCGGCGGGCTAACAGGGCTGGTATTGGGAAATATCGTTTCCAGGGTGGTCGACAATACGCCATTTGAAATCGGCATCATGGAAACCCTGCCGGTGGAGTTCAGAACCTATGACTACGTCATGGCCTTCGTCTTTGGTGTCATCATCACCTTCCTGGCAGGATACCTGCCGGCCAAAAAAGCTTCAAAACTCGACCCTGTGGATATTTTAAGAGGGTAAAACAGAAACATCATGACAGCACTCTCCGTCGATCATATCAACAAGTATTTTCACGAACCTGTGTCGTTTCACGTGCTGAAAGACATCACCTTTGACATCAACAGGGGCGAGTTTGTGGCCATCATAGGAAAATCCGGTTCGGGAAAGTCAACCCTGCTCTATCTGTTGTCCACCATGGACACCGATTACCAGGGCACCATCCACATCAACGGCACGCAGGTAACCGGTCAAAAACAAAATAAACTGGCCGGCTTTCGCAACGAGCACATTGGTTTTGTGTTCCAGTTTCACTTCCTGTTGCCCGAGTTTTCGGTACTGGACAATGTCATGCTGCCGGCTTTGAAGCTGAAGAAAAAGAGCAAAGAAGAAATCGAACACAAAGCCATGGAACTGCTGGGCATGCTCGATATCAAAGGGCAAGAGTACAAAAGAGCGGACCGGATTTCAGGCGGCCAACAGCAGCGTGTGGCCATCGCCCGGGCGCTGATCAACGATCCCGCCATCATCATGGGCGACGAGCCGACCGGCAACCTGGATACCAAAAACACTAAAACCGTTTTTGATATCTTTCGCCAACTGGCCAAGGAACGTGGTCAAACCATCATTGCCGTGACCCACGACGACGAGTTTGCCGCCAACTGCGACCGCATCATTGAATTGTCGGATGGCGTGCTGGTGTAGCAGCGCCAACAAGCGGCACAACGGCATCAAAAGCAGCACTAGTGAAACTTAAAATAGAAACCATACTCCCCATCGCGCTATCCCTGATTTTGCCCGGATTCAGCCTGTACTCCAATGCCCATATACCTGCTGTTTCTGGCGTAGGGACGTACAGTGTCTGGACGATATCTGCTGTCTTCATGTACATGCTGTGGCACCTGCTTTGGCACATGTGGGAGATCAGGTCGCGGTATAAAATTCTTTGGATTGCGTTAGTGATATTGGTGTTCAGTGCTGTTTTAGCGATGGTTATAAAACTGATCAATCCACAACGAGAAGTAGAGATAACCGGGTATTTGCCTTTGCGGGTCTTATTGGGGGCAAGCATATTCATGCTGATCCAATATGCTTTGAAAGCGGAGAAGCACTTTGCCCACTTGCGCCTGGAAAAAGAGCAACTGAAAACCGAAAACTACAAGGCGCAATTGAGGGCTTTACGCGCACAAATCGACCCGCATTTTTTGTTCAACTCCCTCAATACCCTGCGCTCCATGGTGCGGCAGCAGCATGCCAACGCCGAAAAGTTCATCATCAGCCTGTCAGACTTTTACCGGCAAACATTGCAACACAATGAAAATATTACCCTCCGCCTTTCAGAAGAGTTGGATGTGCTGCAGTCCTACCTTTTTTTAATGAAAAGTAGACATGAAGAAGCGGTGTCCGTCCACATTCAGGTTGATGAATCCCTGCTTCCATTTCACCTGCCCGCAATGGCCCTGCAGGTCGTGGTGGAAAACTGCTTCAAGCACAACAGCATGACCTCCAAAAAACCGTTGTGCATCAACATCACCAATACGGATGACTACTGCATTCAAGTGCGCAACAACATCCAGCCCAAAATCGGAGAACAGGACTCCTCAGGCTTGGGATTGGAGCTGCTGCGCAAGCGATACGGGCTGATGAATATTCCCAATGGGCTCCAGGTCGAAGAAACGTCCGACTTTTTCAGCGTCAAATTAAAACTGGTTTAACCCATGAATGTACTGATCGTAGAAGACGAGTCGCACACTGCTTCACTCTTGCAGGAAATCATTGAGCAAGACAGCGACTTTATCGTGACGGAGAAGTTGGAATCTGTCGTGGAGGCAGTACAGTACCTGAGCAAATACCAGAAAAACCTGAGCCTATTGTTTTTCGATATTCAGCTGGCCGACGGGAAGAGTTTTGAGATATTCAAGCACGTCGATGTCGTTGTGCCGGTGGTGTTTTGTACCGCTTATGACGAATACACCTTGCAGGCCATCAAGAACAACGGCATTGACTATGTGCTGAAACCCTTTAAAGAAGAGGAAATCCACGAGGCCCTTCAAAAATACAAGCGACTGGTTGACAACTTGAGGCCAAGGAACATGGCGCCCGTTCACTTTCAGATGGAACAGCCGAAACCGTATCAGCAAAACTTTCTGGTGCATTTCCGCGAAAAGTCGGTGGTCAAGCGCCTCGAAGAAGTAGCCTTGTTTTACCTGGAGTTGGAAACCGTATACCTGTACACCTTGAACAGCGAAAAATTTCCCCTGTTTAAATCACTTGAATACATAGAATCGGTTTGCGATCCCGCCCAGTTTTTCCGCATCAACCGCCAAATGCTGGTCAGCCGGGCCGCCATTGTGTCATTTGAGCCTTACTTCAACCGCAAAGTAATCGTCCAGCTCCACATCAAAATGAAGGACAAACCAATTGTCAGCCGATTGAAAGTGACGCCTTTTAAGGAGTGGCTGGAGCAGTGACGGATCTTACACAGCCTGTTTGCCTTGCGGAACAACCAGGTTTGGGGCGGTTACGACTGAAACCAACGCCTGGTTTTATCAACCGCTATTTTTGGTGAAATGGATATTTTGCCGTTGTCGGCGTCCTCGCCGACAACAACGGCGGAGAGAGGGGCCAAAAGCAAATGCACCCAAGTACTGCATTTATCGGCGTTTTTTCACCAGTTCACTCACTCCGCCGTTTGTTGTTGGCGAGGACGCCAACAACGGCACTAAACGGCACTAAATCAGCGCTAATTCGCAGCAAAAAAAAACCGATCCGATGGCTTTGGGCCATCGGATCGGTCGAAAGGCGGCTTCCTTAATGTCCACCGGGGAAAAAAATAATCAAGGACAGGTTTGGCCGCGTTGGATGCGGATTAGTTCAATCGAAATACCAGGCGGACGGCGGTCCGGCAGCGCACCAGGTCGCCATTGTTGCGGGCGGGCGTCCATTTGGGCATCAAAACGACGGCCCGCAGGGCAGCGGCGTCGCATTCCGGGCTGAGGCCCTTGACGACGTGTGGCGTGGTCACCGACCCGCTCTTTTCCACGATGAAGGACACGACAACCTCACCTTCCAGGCCGCTCTCCCGGGCGGAAAATGGGTATTGCAGGTACTCGTCGAAGTAAATCGACATGGCCTCGCTGCCGCCGGGAAATTGCGGGTTCGTCAGGCTGGAGGGTTCGGGGTAGGGGTTGAAGCCCAGCAACAAAGCGCTGAACGCGATCAAAAGTGTTTGCATTTTTGTAGCAATTATGTGGTGAATGAAAAAAAAGTACCGTCGGTTGTGCGCAGCGCACAGCCGTTTTGTAGGCCGGGTATGTCCATGAGCAAAGCAGTTCCCTTTCCTTGGCAGGAAAAGTGCATGTGCCGCTACTTGGGCATTGCCGGAGAAGAAAAAAGAAAATCCCGCCTGCGGCGGAGGATGGGGTGCGGGTGACTACCCGTCTTCCCGAATGTGAATGAATCCTTTCATAGCACAACGGATTGGTGAAAAATGAATTTCTTTTGCAAGAAATCCGTTGTTGCGCACACAGGCGCCTTGGGCACAAAGATAATCCCTTAAGAATTATTTTCAAAGTTAATTTTAAATTATTGTTAAGTTTTTTGTGCAACAAGCTGTTCCCGGGGTTGTTTTAAGGTTAATTCACCTTAAAAAGCCCCTTTTCACGGTGGGCACACCGTATCTTTGCGGGCTGTTTTTGAAAAAATATATCTCCTTATGTCTACTGCAACACAATCGCGTCCCAAATACAAGGTAAAAGACATCAACCTTGCCGACTGGGGGCGCAAGGAAATTCAATTGGCCGAAGCGGAAATGCCGGGCTTGATGGCCCTTCGGGAGGAGTTTGGCGTGTCCAAGCCCCTGAAAGGCGCGCGCATTGCCGGCTGCCTGCACATGACCATTCAGACGGCGGTGCTCATTGAGACCCTGGTGGAACTGGGCGCCGATGTGAGCTGGTCGTCGTGCAATATCTTTTCCACCCAGGACCACGCCGCTGCGGCCATCGCCGCTGCCGGCATACCGGTGTACGCCTGGAAGGGCATGACGGCGGAAGAGTTCGACTGGTGCATCGAGCAAACCCTGTTTGCTTTCCCGGGCGACCAGCCGCTGAACATGATCCTCGACGACGGCGGCGACCTCACCAACATGGTGCTCGACCAGTTCCCCGAACTGGTGGCCGGCATCCGGGGCATCTCCGAGGAGACCACCACGGGTGTGCACCGACTGTACGAACGCATGGAAAAAGGCACGCTGCCCCTGCCGACCATCAACGTCAACGACTCGGTTACCAAATCCAAGTTCGACAACAAGTACGGCTGCAAGGAAAGCCTCGTCGACGCCATCCGCCGCGCTACAGACATCATGATCGCCGGTAAAGTAGCGGTGGTCGCCGGTTATGGCGACGTGGGCAAGGGCTCTGCCGCCAGCCTGAGCGGCGCAGGCGCCCGCGTCATCGTCACAGAAATTGACCCGATTTGCGCTCTACAAGCCGCCATGGACGGTTATGAGGTCAAGCGCATGGAAAACGCCATCCCGCGTGCCAACATCGTGGTGACTGCCACCGGCAACCTCGACATAGTCACCGAGGCGCACTTCCGCCTGATGAACGACAAGACCATCGTGTGCAACATCGGCCACTTCGACAATGAGATCGACATGGCATGGCTGAACACCCATTACGGACACAGCAAAGTGACGGTGAAGCCGCAGGTCGATATTTACAATGTAGATGGAAAAGACATCATCGTGCTCGCGGAAGGCCGCCTGGTGAACCTGGGTTGTGCCACCGGGCACCCCTCGTTCGTGATGTCCAATTCCTTCACCAATCAGGTGCTCGCCCAACTCGAACTGTGGCAAAACGCCGATCAATACGAAAACAAGGTGTACGTGTTGCCCAAGCACCTCGACGAAAAAGTGGCGCTGCTGCACCTCTCCAAGATCGGCGTAGAGCTCGAATCGCTGAACGAAAAGCAGGCAAAATACATCGGTGTACAACAAACGGGCCCCTTCAAGCCCGAGTACTACCGATATTGATTGTTTTTTGACAAAGTTCCCAATATTTTTGGGAACTTTGTCCATCAGAAAAACCTAAGCCCTAACCTATGCTATTTCACGTCTTCCAGTCATTGGACTCTGAGGAGGAATTCACCCGATTCCTGAACCTGACTTTCACGGAACACGAGCGCGCCATGATGCAGGAGCGCTGGAAAATTTTTGACGCCGTTGACCGCGGACTCACCCAGCGGGAGGTGGCCAAGGATGTGCCCTGCAGCATTGTCACGGCCACGCGGGGCGCCAAGGTTTACCGGGAGAACAAACCCTTGATCCAAAAACTGCTGGGTTCCTGGCGCCAGGAGCAATGATCAGACCGAGAGGCTGATCGCCAGCAGCAGACCTTCTTCGATGGCGCGTTTGGCGTCAAGTTCGGCGGCCTCTTTTGCGCCGCCGATAAGGTGGACCTTTATGCCTGCCTGAACCAACGGAGCGTATAATTCGCGTACCGGCTCCTGGCCCGCACAGATCACGACATGATCGGCGGGCAACAACATTTCCTTGCCCTTGACCATCAGGTGCAGACCGGCATCGTCGATGCGGAGGTACTGTACTTCGGACAACATCTGTACACCCCTGTTTTTCAGGGTGATTCGGTGCGCCCATCCGGTGGTTTTCCCCAGGGAGTCGCCAAATTTTCCCTTAGAGCGCTTGAGCAACCAGACTTCGCGCCCCGAATGCGCATGTTCCGGTTCGGTGAGGCCGCCCCGTTGCACGACGCCGGGGTCAATTCCCCACTCTTTTCGGTAGGCCTCCACGGTTTCCGGAACGGGGTCGCCATTTTCAGTGGCGTGGCGTTCGGGCGCGCTGAGGAAAATAGCGGTATCAAACCCGATTCCGCCGGCCCCCATGACGGCCACGCGTTTGCCCGGGGTCTTTTTGCCCGAAAGCACATCTGCGTAGGAAATGGCCTTCGGGTGATCGATGCCCGGGATATCGGGCCTGCGGGCCGCTACGCCGCTGGCCAACACGACCTGCTGGAAACCGGCGCCGATCAGGGCCTGGGCATCGGTGCGCGTATTGAGTTGGACCTGCACGCCGTTTTTGTCGAGTTGAATCTCAAAGTAGCGCAGTGTCTCATAAAATTCTTCCTTGCCCGGAATGCGCTTGGCCAGGTTGAACTGCCCGCCGACGGCATCGGAAGCTTCGAACAGCGTTACCTGGTGGCCGCGCGCCGCCAACTCCACCGCGCAGGAGAGTCCGGCGGGTCCAGCGCCCACTACGGCTATTTTTTGTGGCGTTTTGGCGACGGCCGGCGTTATTTCGAACCCGGGAATGGTCTCCTTGCAGGCACGGGGGTTGACGAGGCAGGAGGCGGTTTTTTGTTCAAAAACGTGGTCGAGGCAAGCCTGGTTACAGGCGATACAAGTGTTGATCTCGTTGGAGCGTCCCTCGTACGCTTTTCGGACAAAATAGGGGTCGGCCAAAAAAGGCCTGGCCATAGACACCATATCTGCGCAGCCCTCGGCCAGGATCATTTCTGCCCGCTCGGGGGTGTTGATCCGGTTGGTGGCGATCACGGGGATGCGCAGTTTGTCCTTGATGCGCCGGGTAACCCACGCATAGGCGCCTCGGGGCACCATGGTGGCGATGGTCGGAATGCGGGCTTCGTGCCAGCCGATGCCGGTATTGATGATGGTGGCGCCGGCGTCCTGCACGGCCATCGCGAGTTGCTCTACTTCTTCCCAGGTGCTTCCGTTGTCCACCAGATCCAGCATAGACACGCGAAAGATGACGATAAAATCAGGCCCGCAGGCTTCGCGTACGGCGCGCATGATTTCCACGGGGAACCGCATGCGGTTTTCAAAAGCGCCGCCCCAGTCGTCGGTGCGCTGGTTGGTGCGCGGTGCGATGAACTGGTTGATCAGGTAGCCCTCGCTGCCCATGATCTCCACCCCGTCGTATCCGGCGCTGCGCGCCAGGGCGGCTGCGCGGGCGAAGTCGCGGATGGTGGCGCGGATGAGCCGGGGGGTCAACTCCCAGGGGCGAAAAGGGGAGATGGGCGCCCGCAGCGGCGACGGCGCCACAGCCAAGGGGTGCATGCCGTAGCGTCCGGCGTGCAGGATCTGCAGGCATATTTTTCCGCCGGCATCGTGCACGGCGGTCGTGATCTGCCGGTGCTTCTTCGCTTCCGTAGGGGTGCTCATTTTGGCCCCGAACGGTGCCAGCCAGCCCCGGCGGTTGGGCGATATGCCGCCGGTAACCATGAGGCCGACGCCCCCGAGGGCGCGTTCGGCAAAATAGGCTGCCAGGCGCGCAAACCCGTCCCGCGATTCCTCCAACCCTGTGTGCATGGAGCCCATCAACACCCGGTTGGGCAAGGTCGTAAAGCCGAGATCGAGGGGGGTAAAAAGATGGGGGTAGCGGGGATGCTTATCCATAGAACAGGGTATGCGTTAAAAAAAATCAAGGGGTTCAAAGTGCTGCAAAGGTAGCAGAACCTTGAACCCCCGGGTGTTGAATCTTGCGCTCGCCGGGTTTAGAACCCAAACTCCAGCCGTGCCAGCACGGTATTGCCCACGCAGCGGCCGGACTCCAGGCCCAGGTCGCAAGCCCGGCGGAAGTGCACGCCGCCAAGGATGCGGCTGAGGGCCTGTTCTTCGCCGGCTTTGCTCAGCGAGGTGAAGGTGCGTTCGGGCAACACAAACGGGCCACCGTCGGGTGTGTACAGTGGGCTGCCCACGTGGGTACGGTCTACAAAGCCGATGTCGCCGAATATATAGCTGAGCACCACCGGAACGGCGCCGCCGACGGTGGAGGAGCCGGAGGTGTAGTCGGGATAGGGTGGGGTGCCCACCAGGGCCGTCCAGTTGGGGTCAATGGTTTCGGTGATGTAGGTTGCCGGACGGAGCAGGAAGAATTTGTACTTCATAAACCAGCTTGAGCTGAACGCGTCGGAAACGGCGAAGCCGGTCAGCGCGTACGTTTTGGCGCATTCGGCCAGGTTCATGTTCTCCCGTTCCAGCAACTGCTGGGCGATGCTGATCCAGTGACAGGCGGGGCTGCAGGTGCGGCCCGGGCCGTTTTCCCAGTGGTAGGCGATGGCTTTGTTGGTGGCATTTTTTTCTACCTGATACACTTCGAGCGCCTCGCGGTAGAAGTCGCTGGCAGGATCAGTAGAGTAGGGGAAGGGCGGTTCAATTTCGCAGGCCTGGGAATTGGCGGTGGCGAAAGTGCGCACGGTACCCCACATCGGCTCTGTTGGCGCCTGTCCGAATGTATTGGGATCCCAGTACCAGGGGTGTTCTGCATCGCGAACCGGAATGGTGGGCACGATGTTTCGGATCACGTCGCGGCCGTCGCGGCGGATGCGCTCCACGATCTTGTTGCCGATGGCCAGGCCTAGTTCCTGGGAGCGCTGGCGCACTTCCTCGGTGGTGCCTTTGTCCATCATCTGGTCTTCCTGAAGGGCGGCGAGCACCTCCACCTGGCTGCGTTGTGCGTTGGAAATATTGTCCACCAGATGAGGAAATACGGTTTTTTGCGCGGTGCAAAGCACGATGCCCCAGTCATACACCTTGCTGCGGTCGATCAGGGTTGCTTCTTCATAATCGTTAATCTGGCCTGCCAGGCTCCGCGCGCCGGGGATGCCGGCATACACGGCTTCCCAGGTGGTGAGGCCCAGATAGCCATAGATGCGGGCGGCATGCGGACCGTAGAGGTAGTTGTCCTTGATCATCTGGTAGCCCAGTTGCATCCATTCGTGGGCGATGGCGCCGGAATAGTCCGTAGCGCGGTAGGTAAGGGATGCGTTGTCGGAATCGTCATCCTTTTGACAGGAGAACAGGGAGAGGACGGTACCGATCAAGACCAGTGTAGCAATTTTTTTCATGGTCTTTTTCGAAATTTTTTCATGAGATTACAATCGGCCCTCGCTTTTCGGCGCATGTTCCTGATCAAGAGGGCATTTTGACCAGGGATGCTTTGGATTATGCAAGTAAAAGAAGGACAACAGACGACAAGGTGGAAACCCACCTGAAAGATGAATGAATACGGACAAATATTTTCGCGCAAATGTAAGCGCAAAACGCAAATATTTCAATTAATTTTTGTTCGCTCAGAAGATTACGCTGTTTTCCCGGAGCGGTTGTTATATCTTGGTGAAATGTTTCGGTCTGCCGGTTTGGGCTGAGACCTGTTTTTGGCCTGCGCTGCCGCGAATACCCGGTGGTTGCGGCTTGTTCTCAAAAACTGGTATGAAAATTGGGGTTAAATACCGGATTTAACAGTTTTCCCGTGTATGACCGCACAACCGAGTGTTTCCTATGTCAACCTGATTGTGGCCGATGACCATCCCATTTACGCTGCCGGGCTCCGGGCGGTGCTGATGAATGCCCAAAACCGATACCGGTTTGTTGTGGGCGGAATCGCCCGAACCGGATTGCAACTGTCGGAGTTGTTGAAAAACAGCAAGGCCGACGTGCTGATGACCGAAGTTTTTTTGCCCGATACGGATGGCATTAAATTGATCGCGTCTTTGAAAAAAAGCCACCCCCAGCTTCGGGTGCTGGTGGTTTCTGCGCAGGAAGACCAGCGTCTGGTCAAATCGGCCTTTCGGCACGGTGCAGACGGGTACTTGCTCAAAACCGCTACGGAGTCGGAGTTGATCTCGGCCCTGGAAGACATTATGGAGGGCAAAACCATCGTTGGCGAGGGGATTGACCTGGCCGACCCGTCCCGCGGCGGTTCCAACGTCGGCGACACCGCCTCGGAAAGCCGGTTCGCCCGGCACCACGGCCTCACCCGGAGAGAGATAGAAGTGATGCGCCACATCGGAGAAGCCCTGAACAACAAGGAAATAGCCGAGCGACTTTATATCAGCGACCAAACGGTGAGCGTTCACCGAAAAAACATCATGCGCAAGCTGGGCGTCAACAACACCGCCAGCCTGATCAAAATAGCCTATGAAAATAACCTGGTAGGGTGATTTTGAGATCCGCTGCCGGATTTTTATTTTTTTTTAACACATCTGAACGTCAAATTTTAATTTTCGGCATTCGATTTGCTTCCATTTTATGAGGGCCAAAAACGGCATTAATTTGCATGCGCATTTTTGCACATGTCTTTTGGTTGTCCGTACTTTTGTCCCGAAATTCAAAAACAACATTTTATCCACCCATCTCTCACATTAAATTGCCTAATCTCATGAGCAGAAACACTGCTACTTTCATCTCCGTTTTCACGGGCTTGTTGCTTTTTGCCATTGGGCTGCTGAGCAGTTCGACGGCAACGGCACAGTGCACCCTGGTGTGCAACAACCTCGTGAATGTTTCCCTGGACCAGACCTGTCAGATCGAGCTTGAGCCCGATATGATTCTGGAGGGCAGCAGCAATTGCCCCAACGGCAACCTGCAGGTGCAAGCCCGCATCAACAACGTTTGGGTGCCCGCCAGCGGCAACTTTGTGGTTACGGCCGCCAACCTGAATCAGACAATTCAGGTGCGTGTGCGCAACCTCAACAACAACAACTTCTGCACGGGATTCATTTTCGTGGAGGACAAGCTGGCGCCGCAAGTCACCTGCCAGAACATCACCATCCCATGCGCCGTGACGAACTTTACACCTTCGTACCTGGACAACACGCTCGGCATTGACGAAGCCTTTCCCGATGTGGACGACAACTGCACCAGCGTTACCCAAACCTACACCGACACGTACGTGGACGTGGCCTGTAACGGTACCTTTAACGGTATTTCCGGGCTCAGCGCCTACATCCGCCGCGACTGGGTTTTTGTCGACGCCAGCGGCAACCAGTCCACCTGCACCCAGTACATCTACCTCGACCGCGTGAACGGCAGCGAACTGGAACTGCCGGCCGACATCACGGTTGACTGCTCCAGCCCCGCCACCGGTCCTTCCGTTACCGGAACGCCGTTCGTTTCGGTAAACGGCATTGAGATCGGCCTTTTCCCGAACAACACCGCCTGCGAGATCAACCTCGCCTACACCGATCAACTCCTGCCCATCTGCGACGGAACACACAAAATACTGCGCACCTGGACCATTTACGACTGGTGCCTGCCCACCAGCCCCGGCAGCAACCCCATCTACCACATTCAGGTCATCAAGGTGGAAGACGCCGACGGCCCCGATGTGGAATGCCCGGACGACATCACCGTGGGTACCAACCCGTTTGACTGCGAGCGCGACCTGGACCTGCCGGATGTGATCGTAACCGACAACTGCTCCCGACTGGCTTCCATCACGGCCACCTACTCCGTCAACGGCATCGGGTACACCCTCAACGGCTCCTTCACGAGCTTCCCCGGCAACAACTTCTGGAACCCGGATACCCTCGCCGTGGTCGGTGTGGCGCAAAACCTGCCCATCGGCACCACGCCGATTACCTACACCATCACCGACGACTGCGGCAACGTGAGCACCTGCGCCTTCCTCGTTACCGTGGAAGACGACGTGCCGCCTGCTGCCATCTGTGACGAATACACCCAGGTGTCCCTCGGCTCCAGCGGCATGGCATTGGTAAACGCCTCCACTTTCGATGACGGCTCATACGACAACTGCTCGCCGGTGACGTTCAAGGCCCGCCGCATGGACAACAACAGCTGCCAGTCGCCCGATTTCTTCTATGATCAGGTGAAATTCTGCTGCGAAGACGTGGGCGATACCATCACCATCGTGTTCCGCGTGTACGACGTCACCGTTCCGGCCGGTCAAATCTCGCTGACCGACTTTGAAGACGACGCCAACGATTGCATGGTGCAGGTGTTTGTCGACGACAAGATCAAACCCGTTTGCATTGCTCCGGCAAATACTACGGTATCCTGCTCCAACTTCGACCCCAGCCTCTGGGCTTACGGCCAGGCCACCGCTACCGACAACTGCTGCCTGGATACCATTACCACGACGGTAGACTACAGCCGCTTCGACTCCCTTTGCAACCGCGGTACCATCACCCGCCGCTGGACGGCCTTTGACTGCGGCACCCAGTCCAGCCAGTGCTCCCAGCGTATTATTGTGGACTACAACCAGAACTACTTCGTTCGATTCCCCGACGACGCGTTCGTGACCTTCTGCGATTCCCTGGGTATGTACGGCCAGCCGACCTTCTTCGGCGAAGACTGCGAACTGCTGGCGGTGTCGCACACCGACAACGTCATCAACGTGGTGCCCGACGCCTGCTACATGATCGAGCGCACGTGGACCATCATCAACTGGTGCGCCTACGACGTAAACGCGCCCTGCACCAACGTGCCGAACCCGGAACCCAACGCCACGACCAACTCGCCGGCCAACCGCCCGGGCCCGATCGTTTCGCCCGCCGGCACCCCGGCGCCCTGGGCGCCGACCGTCATCAACCTCAAGCCCGGCGCGCCGCCCACCAACTTCTCGGTGTACTGGAATGCCAACGCCAACTGCTACACCTACAAGCAACTGATCAAAGTATTCGACACGCAGGATCCGGTCATCGACTCCTGCCCCGTCAGCCCGGTGGTACTGAAAGACCTTTCGCCCAACGAAGCGGTGTTCTACAACGCCAGCTACTACTGGGATCCGATCACCCAGAGCCACGACCTGTGCGAAGGCCCGGCTGACCTGACCCTGACCGCCACCGACCTGTGCTCCGGCAACGACATCCGATTCAGCTACCTCCTCTTCCTCGATTTGGATCAGGACGGCACCATGGAAACGGTCATCTCCAGCAACAACCCGCCGAACTACAACACCATCAACGTCGGCAACGCCAACAACCCGAACTACACCGGCGGTACGGCCCGCGAGTTCGACTTCCGCGTCGTACCCGCCAACCAGAAGTACCGTTTTAACATCGACTGGACGCGCAGCGGCAACACCGCCACCGCTAAACTGGTGTGGGACTGGCAGCAACAGCAGGTGAACCTGAACGACAACATCCTGCAGGGCGTCACGCCGCAACTGCCTTACGGCAAACACAAGATCAAGTGGTTTGTGAGCGATAACTGCGGCAACGAGGCGGTCTGTGAATACGTTCTCGAGGTGAAAGACAGCAAAGCACCCACCGTGGTTTGCCACAACGGCCTGAGCGTAAACATCATGCCGACCAAGATGATCACGCTGACGGTAGGCGACTTCCTCAAGTATAGCGAAGACAACTGCACGCCGGCCGACCGCATCGTGTACGGCATCCGCCGCGCCGGTACGGGCACCGGGTTCCCGATTGACCCGGTAACCCAACAGCCGATCACTTCCGTAACGTTTGACTGCACCCAGCTGGGTACCCAGTTTGTTGAACTCTGGGGCCTTGACCTGGCCGGCAATGCCGACTTCTGCGAGGCCAACGTGAACGTACAGGACAACGCCAACAACTGCTCACCAACCAACACCAGTGCGACGGTAGCCGGCGCCATCAAGGCCGATTTCAATAAACCGAACAGCGGTGTGTCCGACGTGATTGTCGACGTAGACGGCGTCACCGCCGGCGGCCAGTCGTTCAGCGTATTCTCCGTCTCCGACAACCAGGGCGCCTTCAACGCCGCCAGCCTGCCGGTAGCCGGCAGCTACACCCTGGTGCCGGAAAAAGACAACGACCCGCTCAACGGCGTATCCACGTACGACCTCGTGCTGATCTCCCGCCACATCCTGGGGCTGGAGCCGCTGAACACGCCTTACAAAATGATCGCGGCCGACGCCAACCGCTCCGGCTCGGTGACCACTTACGACATCGTTGAACTGCGCAAGCTTATCCTCGGCATCTACACCGAACTGCCCGCCAATACGAGCTGGCGTTTTGTCGACAAATCGTTTGTGTTCCCCAACCTGAACAACCCGTTCCAGTCGTCCTTCCCCGAATCGATGAGCATCCAGCAACTGGGCTCGGGTGGTTATACCGCCGCCGATTTCGTGGCCGTCAAAGTGGGCGATATGAACGAGTCGGCTTCGCCGAACAACCTGGTGTCTGCCAACGACCGCACCGCCGGTACGCTGCACCTCGACGCCAAAGACGCTGAGGTGAAAGCCGGCGAGTTGGTAACCCTGCGCTTCGACGCCGACCAGGCCGACGCAGCCTACCAGTTCACCATGAACCTCGACGGTTTGGAAGCGCTGGAAGTACTGCCCGGCGCCAACATGTCGGACGACAACTTCGCCCTGTTCGGCAATGCCGTTACGGCTTCTGTCGACGGCGATGCCGCCTCTTTCGAGGTGACGTTCCGCGCCCTTAAAAATGGTCGCCTGAGCAGCATGCTCGGCGTGTCCAACAGCATCACCCGCTCCGAAGCGTATACGGCACAGGGCGAGCGCCTCGACGTGGCCTTCCGTTTCGACGGAAACACGGTGGTGGCTGCCGGCTTTGAACTGCTGCAAAACGTACCCAACCCGGTGCGCAGCGAAACGCAAATCTCGTTCTACCTGCCCGCCGCATCCGAGGCTACGCTGAAGATCACCAACGCAGAGGGACGCTTGCTCAAGCTCGTCAACGGCAGCTATGCCAAAGGCCTGAACATCATCACGCTCGGCGCCGGCGAACTGGAAACGGGCATCCTGTTCTATCAACTGGAAACCCCGACGCACAGCGCCTCCCGGAAAATGATCGTTGTTAAATAAGCCAACAACGCATTAAAACATGCCCAAATGGACGGGGTAGCCGGTGGCTGCCCCGTCTTTTTTTTACCCTAACCAAAATTTTGTATACTTTTGCGCATTCTTCACGTAATAATCCGATAAAATCTCTCCCATGAATACAATTCGACATCTTTTACGGGCATGGCTGCTGCTTGCCTGCGCCCTGCCGGCTTCCGGCCAACCTTTAGGGCTTTCTTTGCCGGTGATCAACAATGCCGTTCCGGGCCAGATTGTGGCCGTTCCACTGACGGTGACCAACTTTGACAGCGTGGTTTCTGCGCAGTTTGTGATTGCCTGGGATTCGGATGTGCTGTCCCTGCTGACGGTCACCAACTTCAACCTGCCCAATCTGGACATTGAGGATTTCAACTTCAACGATACGAGCAATGGCGTGCTGCGCTTTTTGTGGCTGGGCCCGGTCAACGGCGCGACGGTTCCCAATGGTTCGGCGATCTACCTGATGCTGTTTCAGGTTGTTGGGCCGCAAAATTCCGGCTCTGCGGTGTCGGTGACCGAACTGCCGCCGCTGACGTTTTTTGAAATGACCAAAGCGAACGGCGAGATACTGGAAATCAACGATGTAAACATCCAAAACGGATTCGTGGCGGTGGGCTACTCGGTGGGCACGAAGTCGCCACAGACGGAATTATGGCCGGTACAGGTTTATCCCAACCCGGTAACCGAGGTCTCAAAGGTCTATTTTGAGCTGGAGGAGGCCCGGGCGGTTTCCATGGAATATTTTGACGGGTCGGGCCGCTTGCTTTCGGCGCAAACCCAATTCCTTTTTGCAGGTAAACATGGCATGGAAATTGCCTATTTGAATTCAGACCAGCCGGCACTCCCATGCTTTCTGGTGCTCCGTTCCGGTTCGCAGCGCGCCGTTTTGCCGCTTCTCCGGTTTTGAGCATAACCAATCTTTAATTTTTTCATCCCTTACCAACAGTTAAAGAATGAAGCCGATTACGTACCTCCTTTGCGTAGGCTTGCTGTGCCTATGGGCGCCGCTCTTCAGTCAGGTGACGACCACGTTTTCACCTGCAAGCCCACAAGCACCCATTGGCGACAGCATCACCCTGCAACTCCGGGTGACCGGATTCACCAACATCACCTCGGTGCAATTCCCGATCGCATACAACAGCGCCCTGCTGGAATTCGTATCGATCACCAACCCGGCCCTGCCGGATTTCTCCGTTGCCAACTACTTCAATCAGCCCGCCCAGAACAAGATCTCGGTCTCCTGGCTGGCCGACCAGTTGAGTTATCCCAACGGGTTCACCCTGAGCGCCAACTCGGCGCTTTTCAGCATCACCTTCCGGGTAAAGGCCAACGGCACCTCCACGGTCAACCTGGCCAACCTGCCCCCCGGCATCGAGTTTACCAATGCCAGCGGGCAAAACCAGACGGTCAACTTCCAAAACGGCGGCGTGAGCGTCGTGGGTGGAAACGGCCCCTTTCAGGTGTTCGCCAACACCCTGTTTTTCAACCCCGGCGACACCCTGTGCATGCCGGTGACGGTGAGAAACTTCGACCTGATTGTGTCTATGCAATACTCCCTGAGATGGGACACCACCGTGGTCAAATTCGTGCGCACGCAGGGGTACGGCCTGCCCAGCCTGGGCGTAAACAATTTTAACCCCAATGTGCCGGGCAGTCTTGGTTTGGGATGGAACGATCCAACCACCATGGGTGTTTCACGCGCCGACGGCGACACCATATTTATGGTGTGCTTCCGGGCGGTAGGAAAACCGGGCGCCAACACACTGGTCAGTTTTGGGGACCTGGTGCCCGGATCACCTGCCGAAGCCGCCAACGCCTCCGGCGCCGTTGTATGGGAAAGCACCAGCGGCGTACGCGACACCCTGTTCATCAACAGCGTCCGCTTATCGGTGGACAAAGACACGGTAGTGGTCAACCAAACCGTCTGCAGCGACGTGAAGGTAGCCAATTTTAAAAAAATAACTTCCGTTCAACTCGGGGTGGCCTATAACCCGGCCCACCTGCAGTTCCAGTCCATCCAGCTGGGCAGCAACCCGCTGGATGCGGTGCTCGGCTCCAACTTCTTCACGTCGAACCCGGGCCAGATTCGATTCGCGTGGAGTGATCCGCTGACTACCGGCGTGACCTTGCCGGACAACGCTACGATTTTCTCCATCTGCTTCACGGCCATTGGGCCCGCCGGCACCGTTTCGCCCCTGCCCATTCAGGGATTTACCACCCCTACGACGTTTGACGTAGAGGTAGCGGACAGCCTCAACGGCCCCATCACGCCATTTCTCTTTAACGGCTCGGTAACCATCGTCGCCCAGCCCCCCTGTAAAATCGACATCGCCAACATCACCAACGTGAGCTGCAACGGTGGCAACAACGGCGCCATCAGCACCACGCCTTCCGGCGGCTCCAACTACACCTTCCAGTGGGCCGGCCCCGGCATCGTGCCCGGCGTGAACAGCACCGTTCAAAACCCGACGGGGCTGACGGCCGGCACCTACACCGTAACCGTGACCTCCGCCGGCGGCTGCACCGCCACCAACACGGCCACGGTGACCGGGCCTACGGCCATCCAGAGCAACTTCTCGGTGACCAACGTCACCTGCAACGGCGGCAGCGACGGCGCCATCAACATTACGCCTACCGGCGGCACCCCCGGATACTTTTTCAACTGGTCGGGCCCGAGCATCACGCCGGCCACCCAGTCCAACGAAGACCAAACCGCCCTCAAAGCCGGCAACTACCGCGTGACCATCACCGACACCCGTGGTTGTCAGTACATCTCGCCCCAACTCCAGGTGAGCCACCCCAACGGCATCTCGCTGAACGGAAACCCGGTCGTGACGCCGGTCTCCTGCGCCGGCGCCCAGAACGGATCCATCAACATCACGGTGACCGGCGGCAGCGGTAGCGGCTACACTTATATGTGGAGCGGCCCGAACGGCACCACCTTCAATACGGAAGACCTCACCGGCCTGGCCCAGGGCCTGTACCGCGTGACGGTAACCGACGGCAAGGGCTGTACCTCGGGCAGCAACATTTCCCCGATCAACGTTCCCGGCCCTTCGGGCCCCATCACGGTGACCCTCAGTGCCTCCACCAATGTGACTTGCTTTGGCAACACGGACGGATCGGCAACGGTCACGGTGAATGGTGGCACCGCGCCGTTTATTTACGACTGGAAAAATACGGCGAACAACACCACGGTGTCGAACATGCAAAACCCCGCCAACCTTCCCGGCGGCACCTTCTCGCTGATCGTGTCGGATGCCGGCGGTTGCACGGCCACCCTGTCGCCCAACGTAACCATCGCCACACCGCCGTCGGCCCTCACCGTAGCGGTAGGCCAAACCACCAGCGTCACCTGTCCGGGCGGAAACGACGGCAGCATCACCCTCAACGCCTCCGGCGGCTGGGGCGGCGCCACCGTAGCCTGGACCCCGGCCATCCCCGGGGGTGGCCTCAACCCGACAGGCCTGACCGGCGGCGTCTACACCGCCATCGTGTCCGACCAGGGCGGTTGTAAAGACACCCTGGACCCGATCACCATCGCTACACCGCCCGCCTTTACGACGGCGCCGGTGACGGTGACCGACGTGATGCCTTGTGCCGGCGACGCCAACGGATCCGTTGGCATCACACCCGGCGGCGGCAACGGCGGCCCGTATCAGGTACAATGGCCCGGTGGCCGCAGCGGCGCCCAAATCACCGGGTTGTCCGGTGGCTTCTACGCGCCCACCATCACCGACAGCAAAGGGTGCACCTCTGTGCTGCCGGCGCTGGAAGTGTTCGAGCCCAACCCGATCCGCCTGGACAGCGCCACCATTACCGATAAATCCGGCAACCAGAACAACGGCGCCATCCAGGTGTATTTCTCCGGCGGTATTTTCCCGCTCGGCTACGTCTGGGACGGCCCCGGCACTTTCTCCTCCACCAACCAGAACATCAGCGGTCTCGACGCCGGCGAATACGGCCTGACCGTGACCGACGCTTTCGGTTGTGTGTTCGACACGAGCTTCATCGTGCGGGCGGATATCGGCGTCGCTGTGGATTCCGTCAAGAATGCCTGCGGCAACGACGGCTGCATTTTCATGACCATGTCGCCTTCTTCGGTGCCACCCTTCACCGTAACCTGGGTTGGCGGCTCCGGCCCCCAAATCTTCAACACCCGCGACATCGAACTGTGCGGCTTGTCCGCCGGCTTGTACAACATCACGATTGCCGACAACAACGGCAACGCCATACAGGTGCCGACCCAACAGGTGCAGGCCCTGCAGCCCGCCGTCGTCAGCTCGATGGAAACCAATCCGAACGACGACTTCAAGAACGGCTCGATCCTCCTGACGGGTGTGCCTACCACCTCGGCCTACCAGTTTGTCTGGAACGACGGCTTTATGGGCAACGCCCGCATCAACCTCGACTCGGGTACCTACTGCGTGACCATCACCAACCTGAGCTCAGGTTGTACGATGACCAACTGCTACAAACTGACGCGTACATACCCCCCCTTCACTTACTTTGCACAAAAGGTAAACCCGGATTGTGCGAACACGGAAAACGGCTCGATCACGCTGAGCATTTCCGGTGGCGACGGGCCCAATTACACCTTCCAATGGACGGGCCCCAACGGCTTCATGGCCACCACGCGCAACATCAGCAACCTCATACCGGGCACGTACACGGTGACGATCACCGATGAGAGCATGGTGCAGCGCGTGTTTGTGGAGACCCTTACGCCCAATTCAACCCTGGCCGTTTCCAACGTGAACGAAACGTCCAACTACAACGGCTTCCAGGTGAGTGGCGCCACCATGTGCGACGGCGCCGCCACGGCGGTGATCACCGGCCAGATGGGTAACGTGTCTGTGACCTGGAGCAACGGCGTAAGCGGCCTGAGCAACACCACGCTGTGCGCAGGCACGTACTCCGTAACGGTAACCGACGGACTGGGCTGCCAGGCTGTCTGGGTAGACAGCCTCACGGCGCCGGGCCCCCTGGCGCCCCTCACCCAGGCGGTGAGCGATTTTGGCGGGTTCAACGTCAGCTGCAACGGAGAGTGCGACGGCATCATGAGCGTACGGGTAAATGGCGGCGTAGCGCCCTACACCGTGCGGTGGCCCAATGGCGAGGTGGATGTGCTGTCGAATTCCAGCCAGTTCTCCACGGCCATGAACCTGTGCGGCGGCGAGCTGCTGGTGACCGTGACCGACGGCAACAATGTGGTTACCGTACATGAAGTGGAAGTGCTGGAGCCTGCGCCCCTCACGGCGTCGTTCTCCGCCATCACGCCCACCCGCTTCACTTCCTGTGATGGCGAGTTGTTGCTCTCCTCGCCCGGCGCGGTGGGCGACCTCACCGCCACCTGGTCCAGCAACAACGGACAGCAAGGGCAGGGCCCCCGTGCCAGCGGCCTTTGCGCCGGAGAAGTGGTTTTCTTTGCTGCCGAGGATGAAAACGGCTGCACCCTGGTGGCCAACGACACGGTGCCATACCCCGACGATGGATGCCTGCTGGTGCGCCCAGTGATTACCCCTGCCGAGCAGGACGGCAACAACGACTTCATGCTCATCACCTGCATTGAATCGGCGCCGGACAACACGGTGGAGATTTACAACCGTTACGGACAGCTGGTGTTGCCCGTCATTGAGTCGTACCACAACGCAAACAACAACTGGCAGGGTCGTTCCGGCGTGAACAACAACGGCGCTCCGCTGCCCGAAGGCGTGTATTACTACATTCTGACGTACACCGACGACGAAGGAAACCGCCAGCAGAAAAAAGGTTACGTAAACCTGCTCCGTTAAATCACCCACCTTTCTTAAAACAACCACCCATTTCCCATAGGTTCATACCCGCCCGGCCAACATCGCCGGCGGGTATGAACCACCCAAACTTCGATTGCAATGAAGAAGATACTCTATACCATCGTCTTTTCCTGCCTGGCAGTCGCCGGCATGGCCCAGGAAGCCGCTGTTTACTCCCAATATCAGTTTTACCCCATTCTGGTGAACCCGGGCTACACCGGCTTCAATGAAAAGCATGATTTCGTTGGAAACGCCCGGTCTACCTGGTCCGGGTTCCCGGGGCGCCCCACCACCTACACGGCCATGTACAGCGGGCCGGTGGGCGACAAGCTGGCACTGGGCGGCGGCATCTTTTCGGAGAACGTAGGTGACATGAACACGTTCAAAATCCAGTTGAACTACGCCTTCCGCTTTAAGCTCCAGAATACGAAAATCGGCATTGGCCTGTCCACCGAATTCCTGAACAGCAACATCGACAACGCGCTACTGTCCAACCCGATCGTGAATACCAACGACCCGACCCTGGAAAGCCTCGCGGAAGGAGAGAGCTATTTCGACGCTTCGGTGGGCACCCACATCCTTTTCGACAACAAGCTGTTCATCAACTTCTCCATGCCCAACACCGTTCGGGCACGGCTCGACGAAGTGCCGGTAGAAAATGAGGAAGAAGTGGACGACCAGACCGGATTGTTCAAGAACTACATTTTCCACATGGGTTATATCCTCAATGTGCAGAGCCAGAATTTCAAGGTGATTCCCTCGCTGGCCCTGCGCAACATTCGCGACGTGCCCTACCAGATTGATCTGAATGTACAGGGCTGGTTTCTGGAGGACAAACTCATCGCCGGGCTTACATACCGGCCCAGCACCGAGGGTTCCCTGGTGTTCATGCTGGGTACCCGTCTGAAACAATTCCAGTTTACGTACTCCTACGACGTCGCTTTCTCCGATTTCCAGCAATACAACAGCGGCTCGCATGAGCTGGGGATGTCATTCAGCTTTGAGCGCAAAACCAAGGTGCAAATGGAGCCGATCCCCGGAAACTAAAACCCCATTTAATCCACAAACTGGTTCATAAAGAATTCTTTAACAATTGGTTTTTGGGATGGCCTCTCTGCGAAAAGTCGCTGGAGGGGCTTTTTTTTATTTTTTAATAGAAATATCCGGACGGTTTATTTGCTTAAATGAGACAAATGGCTTACTTTTGCGATGGTTAAGTGTGGGTCTTGTTTAAAGGGGCCTGTTACGCATTGCCGTATTTAATCTCATGAAAAAAAATTCAAACATTGGATTCCCTCCAAAGAGGGGAAACGAGTTGTCGTAACGCGTTATTTCTGTGCTCTTTGTACAGAGATAATGCGTTTTTTTTTGGTTTTTTCCGTTCTAAAAAAACATCATCAACAAATTTTTACACTCATGAAACAAACAATTAAGACGCGCATTTTTCGCGTGTTGTCCGTTGCGCTGTTTTTGCTTGGCGGTTTGCTGGCAGCCGGCCGCGCGGAAGCGCAAACGGCCATTCTGGACGACATCACGCTTGGGCAGCATCCCGGCCAGCCCTGGGTGTCGGTCGGTGAGGCAATGACCATTCTGGAGGGCACCATTGAAGCGTCGGCCGTTCAACTGGGGTTTTTGACGCCGGGTACAACCCCTTACGAGAACCTGCTTTTCCACATCACTTATTACAAACTGATTCTTCACCAGTTGGAGGGCAGCGCAACGGTTCCGAACAGCGTACTGACGGGGCTGGACGAGATGATGACCGTGGAAGGGTATGCTACGGATGTTAATCCGGCCTTTACGACCAATAGCCTGCGTAATGTGTATGGGGAAGCGGTAGATCTGCTGACCTATTAATCTTTTAATGACACAAAAAATTCATTATTTCATTTACACTGCTCATGAAAATGAAAAATTTTACACTTTTTAGCTTGTTGGGCTTTCTGCTCATGTCTGCTTTAGGGCAGGCGCAGGTGTTCAACGGCAGCACTGTCAACACGGCAGGCAATACCCTGATCCCTTCCACGGGCACGGGTGGCTGCACCGTGGCGCCGCAAACCACCGGCGGCACCTTCTTTAATGTGGCTGTTGCCGGGGTGCCGGCCACCAGCGCCGTTCAAACGGTTCTCCTGAACCTGAACCATACATCCGACGCCGATCTCGACATTTTCCTGATCTCCCCCGGCGGGCAGATACTGGAGCTGTCAACCGATAACGGCGGCACGGGCGATAACTTTACCAACACAGTGTTCTGCGATTTTGCGCCGTTGAGCATTGTGGGTCAGACGGCCCCCTTCACCGGTTTTTTCCGTCCGGAAGGTTCACTGTTGTCCCAAACCTGCGGCACCAACATCACACCGAATATCACTACGCTGGGCGCTTTTAACGCAGCCCTGCACAACGGAACCTGGCAGTTGGTCATCAAAGACGATCTGGGCGCCAATACCGGTGCAATGTTGAACTGGTCGATCACTTTTGGCCCCAACTGCAACTTCTCCCTGGCAACCCTGCCGCCGGTGGTGCTCAACAGCGCAACCAACGCAACAACGTGTGGCGTGTCCAACGCCAATGTGACTGCCCCCACACTGACTTGCGGTACGGCAGCGGTTTTGGACGTCGAGCTTGACGGCGTGCTCATCGCTACCGGCGTTCCCGGCGGCGGCACTTTCCAGGTGACCACCGGGGCGGGCAGCCACATCCTGCGCTATACCATCCAGGGTTCCTGCCGCCAGATCACCCAGAACCTGACGGTCAACGACCTCGCCCCGCCAACCATCACCTGCCCGGCCAACATCACGCTGAACCTGGGTCCCGGTGAGTGCAGTACGTTCTACAACTACAATGTGGAAGTGACCGACAACTGCCCGTTCTTCGGACCCACCACTACGCTCAACACCAACACGGTTACCAATAACGGCCAGAGTGGTGTGCAGTTCGACATCGTGAACAACACCAACCAGCCCATGAACATTCTGGGTTTTGGCGCCGACTTCTTTACCGCTGCGGGCAACGCACTGGTGGACGTTTATGTGACCAACGGAAACACCGCCATCGGCGTAGCCAATAACCCGGCTGCGTGGACGTTGTTGGGTACCGATCCGGTGGTACCCATCGCAGCCGGTACGGCGGCCAGCCCCATCGATGTAGGTGGTTTGGTGCTCC
Organism: Saprospiraceae bacterium; assembly: GCA_033764075.1. GTDB lineage: Bacteria > Bacteroidota > Bacteroidia > Chitinophagales > Saprospiraceae > M3007. The sequence continues at coordinate 141,455 of JANRJH010000020.1, forward strand.
AGCCCGGCGAATCGAAGGGTATTTACCTGCGCACCACGCAGACGATTGGTTATCAGGGCACTACTGCCGCCAACGGTAACGCCACGGTCACCGACGGCAGCCTGACCATCATCTCCAACGGTCACTCGGGTGTAGCAGGTACATTTGGCGCCTTGTTCACCCCGCGCGCTTTTGTAGGGTTCGTGACCTACCAAACCTCGGTAGACCCTGCTCCTGTTCAAATTACAGGCCTGCCCTCGGGTGCAGAATTCCCCATTGGTGTCACTGAAAACTGTTTCGTGGCGACTGACGCCAACGGCAACACCGCCTCCTGCTGCTTTACGGTAACCGTAAACGAGTTCCCGAATGCAACCCAGTCCCTGGTTTGCAACGACCTGGTAAACATCTCTCTCGACTCCAGCTGCACCCACGTCCTCGGCGCCGATCAGGTGCTCGAAGGCGGACCGTACCGCTGCTACGATAACTACATAGTACAACTGGATCGCATTGCTCCGTTTGGCAACGGTCCCTGGACGCCTGCCGTACTGGGCCCCGGCGACGTGGGCAAAAGCTACGCTTACCGCGTGGTGGACCCAGCTACCAACAACACCTGCTGGGGTATGGTGCTGGTGGAAGACAAACTGCCGCCGGTGTTGAGTTGCCCGTTGGCCTTTGCTACCTGTGGCGATGACCTGACGCCCTGCGCTTCGCCGGGTGGTTTTGGCCCGGCAGTAGGCCTGACCAACCACCCCAATCCCATCCCCAATACCAGTTTCTTCAACGGATTTGCCGGGGTGACTTTTGACGTGCGCAACGACGGCGCTCAACCCATCCAGATCAGCGGATTTGAAACGTTCCTCAACCCACCCGTTACCCACACCATCCGGGTGTTCTTTACCACCACGGCAACGACCAACGTGGGCAACCAGTTGAACGCCAACGCCTGGACTTTGCTGGGAACCGCTCAGGTACAAGGTACCGCCGCAGTGAACTTTGCCGGACCCAAATCCATCATCCCCATTGGCGGCCTGGTGCTTCAGCCCGGAGAGTCCAAAGGCATTTATATTGAGACCAACCAGGGCGGCGCAGCGCTGCGCTACACGAATGGCGCCTTTACGGCCACTGACGGTACCCTCGCCGTGCTCAGCAACGGCTTCGCCGGCGGTCCCAACTTCGCCAATACCTTCGCAAGTCGTGCATTCGTAGGCACCGTTCAGTATCAGACCCAGGGCGCCGCTCCTTGCCTGCCCAACGAACTTGAACTGAACGTAAACGCTTTCCCGATCGGCCCCAATACATACCGCGCCAATATTGGCGCCGGCAGCCCCGTCATGGAGTCTTGCTCCGACGTTACCCTGACCTACTCGGACAGCGAGTTGCCGCAAAACTGCAATGGCTTGCAAAAAATTGTGAACAGAAAGTGGACGGCCAACGACGCTTCCGGCAACACCTCTGTGTGCATTCAGGAAATCCGGGTAGCTGCCCCTTCGCTGATGCAAATCACCACGCCGCCGAACTACGACGACATTGATTCCTCCGCCTTCCTTTGCACGGGCGTTTACCCAACCCCCGAATACATCGAAAGCACCGGCCAACAAGGTTTCCCCTATTATAACGGCAATCCGGTCGCCTGCGGCCTGTCTATTGACTACCACGACAAAGTAATCGACGTGTGCGACGGAACCTACAAGATTCGTCGCGAATGGCTGTTGATTGACTGGTGTACCGGCGAAGACCTGGAGTACGTACAGTTGATCAAAGTAAAAGACGACGAACCCCCGGTATTTGACTGCCCGGCGAACCTGACGGTGACCACCGATCCGTTCAATTGCTGCGCTACGGTAGATCTTCCGGATGTGATCGTAAGCGACGTATGCTCGCGCATCAACAAAGTATCGGCCATGATCATCGGCATCAGCCCTGTGGCGCCGTTTGACACGATCGGTATGTTCACGGTAGGCGGCTCGCTGACGTCGTTCCCGGGCA
>JANRJH010000024.1:0-135998 GCA_033764075.1 Saprospiraceae bacterium
ATGTACAAAAAAGGTCTTATCTTTGTGGGAAATATCACAATATGGCGAAAAAGCTAGTTCGATTCGACTGGGCAATGAAGCGCTTGCTTCGGAACAAGGCCAACTTCGATATCCTGGAAGGCTTTCTATCCGAGTTGCTTCACGAGGACTTTAGAATCAAACAAATCCTTGAAAGTGAAGGAAATAAAGAAACGGAGGACGACAAGTTCAACCGGGTAGATATACTCGTGGAGAACAAAAAAGGCGAGTTGGTCATTGTCGAAATCCAGAATACCCGCGAGGCTGACTACTTCCAGCGTATGCTTTATGGTACGGCCAAGATCATCGTTGAGCATATCGCCGAAGGACAGCCGTATTCCCAAGTCAAAAAAGTATACTCAGTGAACATCGTGTACTTTGACCTTGGTCAAGGGGATGATTATGTATATCATGGAACGACCACTTTTATCGGCATCCACAGCAACCACGAACTGGAATTGTCTGAAAAGCAGAAAGAGCTTTTCAAAAAAACATCCGTATCTGACTTGTACCCGGAGTATTATGTGATAAAAACAAACCGTTTCAACGAAGTCGCCAAAGACACTTTGGATGAATGGATATACTTTCTGAAAACGGCGGAAATCAAAGATGAATTCACGGCTAAAGGGTTGAAGGCTGCCAGCCAAAAACTTGACATCCTAAAACTGGATCCGGCAGACCGTAAAGCGTATGACCAATACATGGAGGCTCAGCGGAGTGACGCAAGTTTTGTGGAGACGGTGAAACTGGAAATATCAAGCGCAATCCGGGAAGTAGCTGAAAATGCTCTGACAGAAGGAGCAACCGCTGATTTTGTTGCTAAAATCACCGGACTGCCTACTGAAGAAGTTCAAAGAATTGCTGAAAGACTTGGCCTGAATAAATAAATCGCCCAACAATCCACTACCTATCATGCCTTCTATGCGTCGGCACGTCGGCAGTGGTGTAGTCCGCGACCAAGTAAACCAACCCAATGCTGCTCGCCAGTCCAACCACCCAAGGGGTGACAACCCGTTCCGCGTCGTTGACCGATATGCCCCGACACCGGTATCGAAAAAACGCCTGGTGTGTGCGGCGGAAAGCGCGTGCGTTGTCCGTACGCGATCGTGCATACCCTGCGGCACTCCTCCCCCACCCGATGCCATCGGGATAAGCCACATGGGATGTGACAAGGCCAAAAGATCGATTGATTATTTGGCCCTTTGGTAGATTATTTGTCTTAAATTTTTCATGGTTTTTTTTGCAATGTAATGCTCGTTCGTTTACATTTGTACAATGAAGGTGCGTACCATAAGTGCTACACCATGCCCACTTATGAAGCGCGAAGCGTTTTCTATAATGGCGCTGGTAATGCGTGAAACTGTGACAGACACTGGGAGCATAAACGCAAGTAACGTCGAAGTAAAAGCGCAATGCGGGGTTTACTTCGACGTTACTTGCGTTTATGCGGTAGTTCGACGAAACGATAAAAAATGAAAAAAATAATAAAAATAATAATATTGATATTGCTTTCAGCCAAATCAAACGCTGAACCGTTCACTATTTTGGCAAAATCAGGTTTGAACGTAAGAAAAGAGCCGAACTCAAAATCTGAAAGGGTCGGGTCTTTGGCTTTTGGAACTGTGGTAGAAGCGGAAATAAATTATGAAACAGATGTTGAATATAATAAACGCTACAAGCACTTTTCGGAAATCATTGAAGGAAAGCAAGGCTTTTGGATGAAGATTTCTCATGGTAAGATTGAAGGGTATATTTTTTCAGGATTTGGGCTTATCGGAGAATGGGTTGTCAATTCAACAGAAATAAATAATGATTATAGAATGCTTCGAGTAGGGCAATATTGCGATGCGATAAATTATGACCCAAAACTAAACTGGTACGCATTGACAAAAAATAATGGAAAATTGTCTGTCAAAAAATCAGACGTGACGTTACGACTTGTTCATGAGTTCAATGAGCAGGATACTTTGGGAGAAGAAAACGAGTATTGGACGGAATTTCCTTTAATCGTGCAGTCAAACCTTAAAGACACGATACTTTTCTTAATTGGCACAAAGACCAATTTTGAAGAAGGGGCAACATTTTCTCAATTCATTGCCAATCAATGGGGTTATTCAGAAAACGAAAAATTTCTTTTTCCAGAGCAAACTTATGGATTTTACTACGAAGGAAAAAACTACCAGTTCCATGCATTCGAGGGTGTAAAACTTACAAAAGACAATCCAGACGGCTACATAAAAAAATATCAACTTGAATTGAGGGTAAACGTCCACCCAGAAACCAAAACGTATAATTTAAGTAAGGAATTACAATTGGAAGAAACTGCCGAAAGGCATTGTAACTATAAAACACCGCAGTTGATTTTAGTTGGAGATATAAATAAAGATGGATTACCTGACTTCATCTATTACTCACATACGATGAGTGATAGTTGTGGAGTCTGTTGGGAATATCACCTTTTTTTATCTGACAAATCAAATCCTGACAAGCCGATTCGAAAGGTTGCCAATGAAATTAGTTGCAACTGCATAACCTAATAAGAATCGTCGAACAAGGCATGGAACGCCTATGCTGCCCAAGCCCAACCCACAAAGCTAACGCAGGGCAGCACAGCGTCCATGCCCCCGTTCGCTGTGATCAGGATTAGGGAAGCATGAAATGCTTAAATTGTGAGCGCTGCCATCTACTTGGAATTGTGTTGAAAATCGCCTATATTTGCATAAAAATGCTTTAAAATGACGATTCAGCGGCTTGATAACCAAATAATTATCACACTTCCAGCCTCAATTGACCTGGAGGGGGTACAACGCCTGATCAACTACCTGCTTTACAAAGAGGCCACCAAAGACAGCAAGGCAAAACAGGAAGACGTGGATAAATTGGCCCGTGAAGCCAACAAACAATGGTGGGAAGAAAATAAACATCGCTTTTTACCGGAGTGAAATTCGTCATTGACACCAACATCGCTTTCAGCGCCGTCCTCAACACCGAAGGCAAAATCGGCGACCTGATCATGAACTCGTATGGCGTTTTCGAATTTTATGCGTGTGATACGTTGCGCTCAGAACTTAAAAAGCATCGACCTAAACTGCTCGAACTCTCCAAAATGAATGAGGAGCAGTTAGACCAATCCATATATCAGATCACTAATTGTCTGACTTTTACCAACGAAGCCGCTGATACCCTTCGAGCATTGGGTGAAAGCGTCCAATCTTGTTCGGGATATTGATATGGATGACATTGCTTTCGTGACACTTGCTGAATTTCTGGACATAAAATTGTGGACAGGTGACAGAGCGCTGATGAAGGGACTGGCGAGAAAAGGCTATTCCAATTTCATCACAACCGACGAATTATCCAAGTTGCGCGACTTACTTGAATGATAAACACAGCGAACTCTGCACTGCTTTTCATGGCCGAATAAGCGCGTCCACGCAAGCAGTGCCCCCGTCCGCGACCAAGTAAAACAACCCAACTCAGTCCGCCAGCCCAACTACCCAAAGCGTAATAACCCGTTCCGCGTCGTTGACCGTTATGGCCAGGTCTTTTGGCGTGATCAGGTTCAGGAGGGCGTTGTTGTTGAATCCTTTGAAGAGCCGCAATTCCATGGGCGCGTAATTGCCGCTGTGGTAGTCGAAAAACCAGGTGGTTTCTGTCAGCATGCGGTTGAAAGAAAACCAATTGTCCGCGTCCACCCGGAAAAACCAAAGCGCGAAAGCCAGGGCCGCCTCCGGTGTGCTATTGGTGTAGGCATCCACATAGTCTGTCAAAACACTGCCTGTGATGCGTTCGGCCTCGTCGCTTCCATATCCCCGGGTTTCCATGGCGGCGCGCGTGGCAAGCTGGTGTACGGCTTTGCGGAACGCTGCCGGGTCGTCTACGAGCGCACGATGCGCCTCGTCGGTTTCGGAGGTGTATTCATATCGGATTACCGTCCAGTTCTCTAACAAAAGCCCTTTATCAAACAAGTTGGACTCGAATGCTTCGGCGGCTGGCCGCCCGAAAGTGTACATAAGGTCCTCCATCTTGTCCGGGCCAACACCGTGGATGGCATCTATTTGTTCGACGGAATCAAATCGAAAAGAGGTCAGCTTACCCCTCGCTTCAAGGATTCGTTTGGCTACCCGGGTGGTGAAAACCGTGGTCTCGTTGTCGCCCGGATCGTCTTTTACGCCTTTGACGATTTCAAAAGCGGATTGGACACTATTGAAAAAGCGGACGATTCTATCCGCTGTACCGGGTGTCATCTTGTATTTCATGCAACAAATATAATTTGCCTTTCACCCGTGTAGTAAGCACGGATGTCAAATTTAATGCTAAATTTATACGCAGGTCTGCGACCAACGAGGCATTGCTTATCTGTTGGCCTGTGACCCGGCAGACCCTACGAGGATGGCCAGACAACCCCCTGCGCAAAATCACACTGCCCGATGAATTTAGTCGCCATTTTCGAGCCCAAAAACCGTTACCTTTGAACGCAGCGCCAAACTGCGTACAACTTGATTGTGTCTAAAAACCAGCCAGGAATTGATGCCCGACCATAAATACCTGTTTCCTGCCGAGCCCGGCAGATCGCGGTTATTGGGTGAATTGTGGCATTGTCAGCAAACGGAGGGATATATTTCCGATGCGGCCATCACCCGACTCGCCGAGGCGCACAATGTTTCGACCGTAGCGGTTGAAGGGGTGTCTTCCTTTTATCATTTTTTTCATCGGACGCCGGGCGGCCGGCACACCATTTACCTCAACAACAGCATCATTGCTGAAATGAATGGGTTCGAAAGCGTCAAAAACGCTTTTGAAAAAGAGACGGGCGCCCGTACCGGCAGCGTTGATCCCACTGGTGCGTTCGGATTTTTTACGACGCCCTGCATCGGCCTGAGTGACCAGGAACCGGCGGCGTTGATTGACTTTCACCCTTTTACCCATCTGACGGCTGCCAAGGTAAAAGACATCGTGCAGCAACTCCGGCAGGGCAGACAAGCCGCCGACCTCTGCGATGCCGTGCCGGACAACATTCGCTACCTGCCTGCAAACAACGGCAGTATTTTCTTCGCACCGTACACACCCGGAGAAGCCGTGGGTGTCTTGCCAAACCTGCGCCCGGAAGGCGTCATATCACTGATCCGCGAAGCTGCAATAGCGGGCCGCGGCGGCGCCTTTTTCCCGACCTGGCGCAAATGGGAAGCTTGCCGGAAACAAACCGCATCACCCAAATTCATCATTTGCAACGCCGATGAAGGCGAGCCCGGCACCTTCAAAGACCGGGTGTTACTCAACAACCAAACGGGGTCTGTCCTGGAAGGCATGATCATCGCCGGCTACACGGTCGATGCGCCATACGGGATCATTTATCTGCGCGGAGAATACCGGTGGCTGGCGCAGAAAATTCAGCAAACCATTGATGACTTCAAACGCCAGGGTATACTGGGCAACAATGCCGGCGGCATCGAAGGTTTTCATTTTGACATCCGGATAGAAATTGGCGCCGGATCCTATGTGTGTGGCGAAGAGACGGCCTTGTTCGAGTCGTTGGAGGGCAAACGCGGCGAACCGCGCGTAAAATGGCTTTTCCCGGTTGAACAGGGCTATCTGCATTTGCCGACCGTGATCAACAATGTAGAAACCTTTTCCACCGTGGCCCGGCTGCTTCCCATGGGCATATCCGAATATTCGAAACGCGGTATGCCGGGCGCTCCAGGCACCAAATTGATCAGTATTTCGGGCGACTGCCGGCTGCCCGGCGTCTATGAAATAGAATGGGGCACGACGGTGGGCGCTTTGCTGAATGCCTGCCAGGCCAATGATCCCTACCTCATCCAGTTGACAGGCCCATCCGGGAACGCGCTTTCCCTGCGGGAAAAGGACCGGCGGATCAGCATGCCCGGTACAGGTGTGGAAAACGGCGTCACCTGTGGCGGCGCCTTCATGGTATTCGGCAAACAGACCGATTTGCTCGGTATGCTGCTCAATTTTGCCGGGTTCTTCAAACACGAATCCTGTGGCATTTGCACCCCATGCCGGGCCGGCAACTTCATCATCCAGCGCAAACTGGAGCAGTTGTTTCACGGCACGGGCGATTTGAACGACCTGGAAGATTTGAAAAAATGGGCCCGCATCATGGAATCTGCAAGCCGATGCGGATTGGGGAGAACTGCCGGCCATGCGCTCATGGATACCTTCGACAAGTTTAGTGATTATTTCGCCGATCGTGTGCCTGCCGCCAATCAAAGCGGCGTCCGGTCATTCGATATGGAGGCCGCAGAGAAGGAATACGAAAAATTCAAACCATCCGCGCCATGAACAATCCGTGTGAAATATCGATAGACGGCGTTTCCTTTCTGGCGGAAACAGGGGCGAATCTGGTGGAGGCCGCCAAAGCACAAGGCATTTTTATCCCATCCCTTTGCTACCACCCCACCTCATCGCCACCGCTGGGCACCTGCCGAACATGCATCTGTAAAATCGACGGGAAGTATAGGTCCGCCTGCACGGAAAGGGTACACCCGGGGCTGAACGTTGAACTGAATACACCCGAATTGCTGGACATCCGCAAAGGCGTGCTGGAAATGATGTTGGCCGAAGGCAATCACTTTTGTCCCGCCTGCGAAAAAAGCGGCGACTGCGATTTGCAGCACATGGGCTACGAACTCGGCATCGCCTCCTCCCGCTTTCCGCACCTGTTTAAAGACCAACTCATCGACTTCAGGCCCAAACGGATGGTCATGGAGCACAACCGATGCATCAAATGCCGGCGTTGCGTAGAGGAGGTGTGGACGGATGAGGGCAAGCGCGTGTTCATGTTCCTCCACCGGGGCAATGAAACAATCGTAGGCATCGACTACGAAGCGGAAGCCAAATTGACGGAAGCGCAAGCCCTGGCAGCCATGAAAATATGCCCTACCGGCGCCATCATGGTGCGCGGAAAAAGTTTCCCTAAGCCGTTTGGCAACAGACTTTTTGACAACCAATCGGTTCAAAAAGATTATCACCGTGAGCCGATTGCCCCGATAGCGGGCGGCGCCAACGAAAAAAAAAGGGTCGCTACCGTTTCCCTGGCCGGATGCTTCGGGTGCCATATGTCCATGCTCGACATAGATACCGGCATCCTTGACATGGCGGAATTGGTTTCGTTTGACAAATCACCCCTCACCGACATCAAAAAATTTAGTGGCCGTTGCGACATTGGCCTGATTGAAGGCGGTTGCTGCAACACCGATAATGTTGAAGTGCTGAAGACCTTCCGGGAAATGTGCGATGTGCTGGTCGTCGTGGGCGAATGCGCCATCTGGGGCGGTGTGCCGGCCATGCGCAACATGATTCCGCTGGGCGAATGCCTCAGGGAAGCCTACCTGACCAGCCTGACCAGTGAGGAAGGCGAGACCGTGGTGCCCTACCATGAAGAATTGCCCAAAATGCTCGACCGTGTTTATGGCTGCCATGAAGTTGTTAAAGTAGATTATGTCATCCCCGGTTGCCCACCCTCCGCCGAACACATCTGGAAAGTGGTGAAAAGCATTTTGTTCGGAGTGCCTTTCTCGCTTTTATATTCAGAATTTAAATACGACTGAATACATGGAAAGGAAGATTACCATCGACCCGATTACGCGGGTGGAAGGCCATGGGCGCGTCACGATTCACCTCGACGAAATGGGCAAAGTCGACAATGCGTATTTGCACATTGTCGAATTCCGGGGCTTCGAACGCTTTATTCAGGGACATCCTTACTGGGAGGCGCCGACGTTGGTGCAGCGATTGTGCGGCATCTGCCCCGTAAGCCACCACCTGGCAGCAGCCAAGGCCATCGACCAACTCGTGGGCATCGACCCGGAGAACCTGTCGCCAACCGCTACCCTGTTGCGCCGGCTGATGCACTACGGGCAAATATTTCAATCGCATGCCCTGCATTTTTTCTACCTCGCCTCGCCTGATATTCTGTTCGGACTTGACGCGCCGACCGAAAAACGCAATTTCTTCGCTGTGGCCATGGAGCGGCCCGAGATGGCGCGAAAAGGAATTTTGATGCGAAAATTCGGACAGGAAATCATCAAAGCCATTTCCGGCAAAAAAATACATGGTACGGCTGCCATACCCGGGGGCATGCACAAAACATTCGAGCCAGAAGAAAGGGCTTACTTCCTGGACGGAAAAGCGGTTCCCGCCATCGATACCATGATCGAGTGGTGCCTGGAGGTGATCGGCTTCATCAAGTCCTACCACGAAAATCACCGGACGCTGCTGGACACCTTTGCCGCCTATCCTTCCGGTCATTTAGGCATGGTGGACAGCGCAGGCAATATGGAAATGTACCACGGTAAGCTCCGGGCCATCGACAGCACAGGAAATATTACCTTGCCGGACATTGATACCCGGCAATATCCGCAGTATTTCGCCGAAGGCGTCGAACGATGGTCGTACATGAAATTCCCGTACCTGAAATCAATTGGCCGGGAAAAAGGCTGGAACCGCGTGGGCCCGCTGGCAAGGGTCAATGTTTGTCAGGCCATTCCCACACCGCTTGCGGAGAAAGAGCGCCAATATTACGTTGCATACAGCGGACAAAAAGTCAACAACAGCACCATGTACACCCACTGGGCGCGTTTGATTGAAATGCTGCACGGCGCGGAGGTCATAAAAGAATTGTTGCACGATGATGCCATTCTGGGCGATGACCTGGTGCGCGAAGGGAAACCCCGGACGGAAGGCATCGGCATCCTTGAAGCGCCGAGGGGCACCCTGACGCATCACTACCAGGTCGATGAAAAAGGAATGATCACCAAATGCAACCTCATCGTATCGACCACCCACAACAACGAACCCATGAACAGGGCAGTCCGCTGGGTGGCGGACCAGGTGATCAGTGAAAAAGGCGCCATCACCGGTGAAATGCTGAACCAGATAGAAGCGGTCGTACGCGCTTACGACCCCTGTCTGAGCTGTGCCACCCAGGCATTGGGGCAAATGGCGCTAAAAGTGGAGGTTTTTAACGCCCAGGACGAATTGATCGATGAACGGACCAAATCCTGAACACAAAACGATCCTCATCGGGATTGGCAACGACGGACGGGGCGACGATGCCCTGGGATGGCTCTTCGCCGATCAATTTGCCGATAACAGCGCGCTGGAAGTGGTCTATCGGTATCAATTGCAAGTTGAAGATGCCGCCTTGATTGGCCGATACGATTGTGTAGTGTTTGCAGATGCCGGTTTGCCGGAAATGGAAACAGGATTTTGTTTCCAAATATGCCACCCGGTGGCCTCCGTGCACTTTTCCACACACAGGTTAGACCCCGCCACGGTGTTGTGGCTGGCCAAAGAAGTCTGTCAGGCTTCTACCAACGGATATGTAATGGCGATTCAGGGATACGAATGGGGTTTGCGGCAGGGACTCAGTGCCCGGGCAGCGCAAAACCTCAAAAAAGCCGTTACGCATTTTCGGGAGGTTTTCCTGCGGGCTGTTCCTTAATGTAAAACAGGGTATGCACGAAATTTCCCTCGTCCGCAACATCTTCGCAACCATTGAAGCCCAACATCCCGACATACCGCCGGAGAACATCCTGTGTATTTACCTGCAAGTCGGGGAATTGTCGAACGTGGAGCCCATGGCCATGCAAAATGCCTTCAAAGCCGTGCAGGAAAACGATACCCGGTATCCACATGCCAGACTGGACATAACCGTCACGCCGGTGTTAATATATTGTGATGACTGTAAAAAGACGAGTGGCATAAAAAACTACCATTTTGTGTGTCGTTGCGGCAAGCCGTCGAAAAAAATTGTTCAGGGAGATGAATTGCTGATTTCCCGAATTGAATATGAAAGTCCGTAACCCTTTCTGAAGTCACGGTGAAAAGGCCTATTTGTCCTACTTTTGCCCCCGTATCCGGCTTCAAACCCACCGGACAAGCCCAAGCCCGTGCACCACTGGAAAAAACTCGACCCACCAGACATCAAAAAGCGCGTGTTTGATGCGCTGGAACAGAACGTAGACTACGCATCCGAGGAGGTACTGGGTGTGCCGGCGTCGTCCCTCGACTCCAAAGTTTTTTACAGCAATGCGTCGTTCCTCCAGGACGCGCCCTTCATGTCCACGCTCGTGCACAATCCCAACCACATCGGCTGCCACACCCTGGGCGAGTCAGAGCCGTTTTTTGCCGGCACCCAGGCCATTGAGCGGGAGGTGATCGCTATTTGTGGCGCCGACATCCTCAACGCGCCACCGGGCAGCATCGACGGGTACGTGGCGGCCGGCGGCACCGAGGCCAACATACAAGCGGTGTGGGTATACCGCAACTACTTCCTGCGCGAACACGGGGCCCGGCCCGAAGAGATCGCCATCCTGTGCTCGGCAGACAGCCACTACTCCATGGACAAGGCCGCCGACGTGCTGATGATCGACGTGCTGCGCGTGCCCGTGGATGCCTTGAGCCGAACCGTGCAACCCGACGCCCTGGAGCGGACACTCACCGAAGCGCGCTCCGGCGGCAAGCGGTTCATCGTCGCCGTGGCCAATATGATGACCACCATGTTCGGCTCGGTGGACGACCCCGACCTGTACACCGAAGCGCTGCAGCAACACGGGTTCGCGTTCAAGCTGCACGTCGACGGCGCCTACGGCGGCTTCTACTTCCCCTTCACCGGCGAGCAACACCGGCTCGACTTCCGCAATCCGCATGTGTGCTCCGTAACCCTCGACGCGCACAAAATGGTGCAGGCGCCCTACGGCACCGGCATCTTTCTGGTCCGGAAAAACCACATCCGGTACGCCAACACGCGCAGCGCCAGCTACGTGGCCGGCGAGGACTTCACGCTCAGCGGCAGCCGCTCCGGCGCCAACGCAGTGGCCATCTGGATGATCCTGGCCACCTACGGCCCCTTCGGCTGGCGGGAGAAAATATTCATCCTGCAAAAACGCAGCGACTGGTTCTGCGAGCGCCTGAAGGAAATGGGCATTCGCCATTATCGCCACCCGAATGCCAACATCATCACCCTGGATGCCCGGCAGGTCGATCCGGCACTGGCCCAACAGTTCGGACTGGTGCCCGACAACCACCACCACCCGTCGTGGTACAAGGTGGTGGTGATGGAACATGTGATCATTGAAAAACTGGCGCACCTGGCATCGTCACTGGCCGCTGCAGCGCGATAAAAGGGATAAGCCGGAGCAGATAGCCTCGCCCTTGCCAATACCTATGCCAGAAAACTGCGCATCAGCGAGACATCAGCTGCCAATTCGCCCACCGTTTTATCGGCGAGCAGTCGCAGGATATCCTCCCGACACTTGCCGAAAGCGTGGTGCAGGGGACACGGCCGTTCTGCATTGCAGTCTCGCATGCCCAGGATGCAAATATTATGCACGTGTGACCCATCTGTCATACGCAAAATCTCGATTACCCGCGTTGAGGCTGTACGCTCATTTTTTCGGAACCCGCCGTTGGGCCCCTTGAACGAATCAACGAACCCGTGGCGTACGAGGTCCTGTAAAATTTTGCCCATAAAATGATGGGGTACGTTCAAGGTATCCGATATCTCCAGCAGCGAAAGCCGCCTGAAGCCATCTCCCTGATTGGCAATGTGCACAACCGCCCGCACAGCGTACCCGAATGATTTGGAAAACATAAATGTATACGTTGGGTATCCGTTTGTTTTGAAGACAAACGCCAAAGGTACCTAAATAATGACGTATTGATGGAATGACACAACTCATCGTCGATATTGATGTGAATTTTTATTTTTCTTCAGCGCAGTGAAATACATTTGCCGGTAAAAGGACATCAAACTCTTTTTATCCTCTTTAACGCAACATTCACACCATGTCATTAAAATCAGTAGTAAGCCTGGTCATCGCAGCATTGGCCATTGCGGCGTGCACATCCAAGGAGGCGGCTGAGAAGGCTGCCAAGGATTCTCCTTCGCCGGTGGAGGCCGCAGAAAAACAACCGGAAGTGCACGGAACCGAGATCAAATCGGTGGAGCTATCCAATCCGTTAAATGCCAAGTGGGTAACGGCCGGCAAGACCATTTATGAGTCCAAGTGCCTGTCGTGCCACAAGCTCGACGAAACGCGGGTTGTCGGTCCGGGCTGGGCCGGCATCACCAAACGCCGCGAGCCGGTATGGATCATGAACATGATCACCAACGTCGAAATGATGCTGGAAAAAGACGAGGAAGCACAAAAACTGCTCGAACAGTGTCTGGTGCGCATGCCCAACCAAAACGTAACAGAGCCGGAAGCACGCAAGATTCTCGAATTCATGCGGGACAACGACGGGGAAATCTGATCGCCCCGATGCACCCTTCACCCGCACCGTTTTTATTTCACCAACCATTACCACACATGAAAAACTTTTGGATTTCCCTTGCCACCGGTATCATCGCAACAGGCGCTGTGGCGGCACTTGTTCTCAGTTGCAAGCCCCGCAACATCGGCAGCGCTGTGGCAGGCGATGCTGCGCAACAGGTGTACGTGGCGCCAGGGCAGCAGGACGAATTTTATAACATTGTGTCCGGAGGATTCAATGGCCAGGTTTCCATTTACGGATTACCCTCCGGCCGTTTGTTCCGCATCATTCCGGTATTCTCCCAGTTTCCTGAAAACGGATGGGGGTACAGTGAAGAGACCAAACCCATGCTGAACACGTCGCACGGTTTTGCGCCCTGGGACGACACCCACCACATCGCCCTTTCCACCACCAAAGGCGAACACGACGGGCGCTGGGCATTCGTCAACGGCAACAACACACCGCGCGTGGCCCGCATCAACCTGCAATCGTTCCGCACCGACGAGATACTCGAAATCCCCAACAGCTCGGGCAACCACTCCTCGCCCTTCATCACCGAAAACTCCGAGTACATTGTCGCAGGAACCCGTTTCAGCTACCCGCTGGAATATTCCGGCAACGTGGATGTGCCCATCAGCTCCTACAAGGAAAACTTTAAAGGCACGGTCAGCTTTATCGCCATCGACCCGCAAACGGGTCATATGAACATTGACTTCCAGCTCCTGCTGCCGGGGGTCAACTTCGACCTGAGCCGCGCCGGAAAAGGCAAGTCGCACGACTGGTTCTTCTTTTCCTGCTACAACACTGAACAGGCCAATACCTTGCTGGAGGTGAACGCTTCGCAGAAAGACAAGGACTTCATCATGGCCGTCAACTGGAAAAAATGCGCCGAGTACGTCAAGGCCGGCAAAGGCAAAAAGGTGAAAGCGCAATATGCACACAATCTGTACGACGAGAAAACACACAACGCTACCTCCACCATCAAGCAGGAAGTGACCGTGCTGGACCCGAAGGAGCTGGGCGACGTGGTGTACTTCATGCCCTGCCCCAAGAGCCCGCACGGCTGCGACACCGACCCCACCGGCAACTACATCATCGGTTCCGGTAAGCTGGCCGCGATCATTCCAGTGTTTTCTTTCGACAAAATGCTCAAAGCCATCGAAAACAAAACCTTCGAAGAAGGCGGCTACGATGGATTTCCGGTGCTGAAATACGACGCCGTGCTGCACGGAGAGGTAAAAAAACCGGGTCTGGGTCCGCTGCACACCGAGTTCGACGGCAAGGGTTTCGCCTACACCTCTTTCTTCGTCTCCTCTGAAATCGTGAAGTGGGACATCGAAAAGCTCGAGGTGGTCGACCGCGTACCCACCTACTACTCCATCGGGCACTTGTGCGTGCCCGGCGGACCTACCGCCAAGCCCCATGGCAAGTATGTGATCGCCTACAACAAGATCACCAAAGACCGTTACCTGCCCACCGGCCCCGAACTTACGCAGTCTGCCCAGCTGTACGACATCAGCGGCGACAAGATGCGCCTGCTGCTCGACTTCCCCACCGTCGGCGAACCCCACTACGCCGAAGCCATTCCGGCCTCGCTGATCAAGGACAAGTCCGTGCGCATTTTCAAGATAGAGGAAAACCAGCACCCGTACGTCGCCAGAGGCGAAAAAGAGGCCAAAGTGGTGCGCGACGGCAAAAAGGTGCACGTGTACATGACCGCCATTCGTTCCCACCTGACGCCCGACAACATCGAGGGCATCAAAATGGGCGATGAGGTTTACTTCCACGTGACCAACCTTGAGCAAGACTGGGATGTGCCCCACGGCTTTGCCGTTAAGGGCGCCAACAACGCCGAAATCCTGATCATGCCCGGCGAGACCAGCACGCTCAAATGGGTGCCGGATCGCGTAGGTGTCTTCCCGTTCTATTGCACCGACTTCTGCTCGGCATTGCACCAGGAGATGCAGGGTTACGCCCGGGTGTCGCCCGCCGGTTCTAATGTGCCACTCAAATTCAGCACCGGCGACACACCGGAGGCAGGACTTTCCGGCATTCAAAAATAAAAACAACCGGGGCTTCGGCCCCGGTAAATTTTTTCTTATGAAACCGTTACACGGTATTACCCGCCTGGCGGTGGGGCTGGGGTCCGTTGCCATGATTGCGACACTGTACATGCCCCTGTGGCTCATCCGCTTGTGGGCGCCCCAGTACCCCGAAGGACTGACCATGCGCATCTGGCACAATAAGTTGTCGGGCGACGTGGACATCATCAACGGTCTGAACCACTACATCGGCATGAGAAAAATCAGCGTCGAAATGTTTCCGGAATTTCAGTTCATTGGAGGCATGCTCATCCTGCTGATTGCCGTGGGTGTGCTCACCGCCTTGCTTGGCCGTCGCCGGCTATTGATCACTTTCTGCGGTATGGCAGTGACGTATGGCCTCGCGGCGCTGTACGACTTTTACCGCTGGGGCTACGACTACGGGCACAACCTCGATCCGCAAGCCGCCATCAAGGTGCCGGGCATGTCCTACCAGCCACCGGTACTCGGGTATAAAAACCTGCTGAATTTCTTGTCCTACTCAGGGCCGGACGCCGGGGCATGGATCATCATAGCCGTGGCCACCCTCTCTGTGCTCCTGCTGGGCTGGGAGATGTGGCTTCGCGATCGTAAAAAGAAACCCGGCGGCCCCGTCATGCGTATGCTGACCCTTGCAGGCTGGGCGTTTATGGCTACCTCGGCCAGCGGTTGTGCCGTTGAGCCGGAGCCGATCGTGTACGGCAAGGACAACTGCCATTTCTGTAAAATGACCATCACCGACCGGCGCTTCGGGGCCGAGCTGGTCACCCAAAAAGGCAAGGTGTACAAGTTTGACGACCTGAACTGCCTCGTGATGTTTGACCATAGCGGCTTCGTGCCTTCCGATCAGGTGGCCCAACGGGTAGTGGTGGACTTCAACCCGCCCAACGCGTTCATTGCGGCGCAGGACGCCTTTTTTTTACAGGCCGAAGCACTGCGTAGCCCCATGCGCGCCGACATAGCCGCCCTGCAAACGACCGCAGACCGAGAAAAACTGCGCGCTGAGTACGGCGCCGGTACGGACATGGACTGGAAACAGGTTTATACTCACCTTCAGAAATAAGATGTGATGCGGTTGTTGATGTTGTGTTTTTGGTGCTTTTTGTTGACTCCTGAACCGGCCGCCGGCGCTCGAACGCTGGAGGTCGGACAGGGTCGGCCATATGCCACCATACGATTGGCGCTCGCGGCAGTCCACCCCGGCGATACCGTGCGGGTGCACCCGGGCGTGTACACCGAAGGCAATCTGCTCATCGACAAGCCAATAACCCTTGTGGGTATCGGACGGCCGACGCTTGACGGGCAACACGAGTACGAGGTAATCACCGTGCAGGCGTCCAATGTCCGCATCGCCGGCTTCCGTATTGAGCACACCGGCATCCGCCATACCATTGACCTGGCGGGCGTAAAGGTGCTGGCTTCGGACAGCGTGACGGTGGAGGACAATCGTTTCTTCGACTGCTATTTCGCTGTTTACCTGTCCAACACCAATGGCTGTACCGTGCGAAACAACCACATAGAAGGCAATCCAAAGGAAGAAATGAACACCGGCAACGGCATCCACCTGTGGAAGTGCACCCGCGCCGTGGTGGAGGGCAACACCGTGCGTCAACAGCGCGACGGCATTTACTTCGAATTTGTGACCGACAGCGACATCCGGAACAACACCAGCGAAGACAACATCCGGTACGGCCTGCATTTCATGTTCTCGCACAACGACCGGTACACCGGCAACCGCTTCAACCGAAACAACGCCGGCGTGGCCGTCATGTACTCCAAACAGGTATTCATGGAAGACAACGACTTTGGGCTCAACTGGGGTGAAGCCGCTTATGGGTTGCTGCTCAAAGACATCTCCGACAGCGAGGTGGTTCGAAACCGCTTCGGGCGCAATACCGCCGCCGTGTACATGGAAGGCAGCAGCCGCATTGCCTTTTCGGAAAATATTTTTGCCGATAACGGATGGGCCCTGCGCGTGCAGGCCAGCTGTATGGATGTCTCCTTTCGCCGGAATGTGTTCACCGGAAACACTTTTGACGTATCCACCAACGGTCACGTAACCCTCAACCGCTTTGAGGAAAATTACTGGGACAAATACGAAGGGTACGACCTCAACCGAGACGGCGTGGGCGACGTGCCCTTCCGGCCCGTGAGCCTCTACGCCATGGTGGTGGAGCGTATGCCTGCCGGCATTCTGCTCATCCGCAGTTTTATGGTTTACCTGCTCGACAAGGCCGAAAAGGTCATCCCGGCCATCACCCCGGAGGGCCTGGTCGACAACACCCCGCGCATGCAAATACCCGAATAGGGCCATTTCAACACCTAAAACTTCAGCAATTATGAAAAACAACATCCAATTTCTCACCCTACTTTCTCTTTTCGCCGCCGCTTTTTTGTTTTGCCGCTGCGGAGAACCCGCCACCACCGCACCGGTGGCGTCCACCGACGCGCCTGCCGGCGGCGGACAGGCGTCCGTCAAGGATGATGTTTCCCAAAAAGACGTCGTCAAAGTTGCTGTTGGCAGCCCTGACCACACTACGCTGGTCAAGGCCGTGCAGGCCGCTGAGCTCGTGGATGTGCTCTCCAACGCAGGCCCCTTCACGGTGTTTGCACCGACCAACGCCGCCTTCGACAAGCTGCCCGCCGGCACCGTCGCCGACCTGCTCAAACCGGCCAACAAAGCCAAGCTACAGGACATCCTCCAGTACCACGTCGCCGTTGCGGTGTACAAAACCGACATGCTGCGCGACGGACAGATCATCAACATGGCCAACAGCGGGAACATTAAGATCTCCGTGAAAGACGGCCAGGTAACCATCAACGACGGGCAGGCCAAAATTGTGGCCAGCGTGCCGGCGTCCAACGGGCTGGTGCACGTCGTCGACGGCGTGCTCCTCCAACAATAACCTATTTTCATGCTGAAAACACACCAACTGTCGAAATCATTCGGCAAAATACAGGTACTCAACAGCATCGGTGTGCAGATGCAACAGGGACAAACGGTGGCCCTCATCGGCCCCAATGCCTCCGGAAAAACCACCTTCATCAAGTGCCTGCTCGGTTTGGTCATTCCCGACCAGGGCAGCGCCGAGCTGGAGGGCGTGTCCCTGTTGCATCAACCCGAAGCGCGCCGCCGCATCGGGTACATGCCCCAGATCGGCCGCTACCCCGACAACATGCGCATCGGCCAGATCTTTGATATGGTGCGCGACATCCGGGGGGTGGATGCGGGCGCCGACGACGACCTCGTGCAAGCCTTCGGTATGCGCGAACTGGCGGACAAACGCATGCGCACCCTCTCCGGCGGCACCCGTCAAAAGGTGAGCGCCTGCCTCGCGTTTATGTTTGGGGCCGACGTGCTCATCCTCGACGAACCCACAGCAGGTCTTGATCCCATTTCAGTGGAAATTCTCAAAGAAAAAATATGGACGGAAAAGCAAAAAGGGAAACTCATCCTGATCACATCGCATATCTTGGCCGACCTGGACGACTTGGCCACGGACGTGATGTTCATCACGGAGGGCAAACTGCGTTTTTTCAAGTCGATCGACGAGCTGAAGCAGCAGACCGGAGAGTCCCGGCTAAACCGCGCAGTAGCGCACATCCTGCGACAAGTGGAATGACCATTCTCAAGTACGTCCTGTTTGACATCCTGCAAAACAAAATTGTACTGGCCTATACGCTTTTTCTGATGCTGGTCTCCTGGGGCCTGTTCGGGCTGAGCAACGACCCGGCCAAGGGGCTGGTCAGCCTGCTGAACATCGTGCTGATCGTCACCCCGCTCGTCGCCCTGATCTTTTCCACCATCCACCTGTACAACGCGTCGGAGTTCATCGAGCTTATGGCGGCGCAACCCATCCGCAGGAGCATTATCTTGTGGAGCGAGTTTGGCGGACTCACCGCCGCTTTGTCGTTGGCCGTATTGCTCGGGCTGGGCGTGCCTGTGATGGTGTATGCAGGCGGGCCCCTGGGCCTGTCGCTCATCCTGGCAGCGCTGGCGCTCACCTGGTGTTTCGTTGCCCTGGCCTGCCTGACAGCGGTGGCCACCCGCGACAAAGCCCGGGGCATCGGGATGGCGCTGATGCTCTGGTTTTATTTTGCCCTGCTGTATGATGCATTATTGTTGCTCGTGCTTTTTGCTTTCGGCGATTACCCCATGGAGAAAGTTGCTCTGCTGCTCACGGCCCTCAACCCCATTGACCTGGCCCGTGTGCTGGTGCTGTTGCAAATGGACATCTCGGCGCTCATGGGCTACACTGGCGCGGTGTTCAGTCGTTTTTTTGGTTCGGCGTTGGGTGTGACCTGCGCAGGGCTGGCTTTGTTGCTGTGGGTGGCTGTTCCTTTTTGGTGGAGTTACCGCATTTTTTTGAAAAAAGACCTTTGAAATTACCCATGAATATTCAAAAATTGCATGAAAACCAAAAAGAGGTGAGTGCAAAGCCTCTTTTTGAAACCAGCGAAGGAAGTGTGACCGCCCTGCAAATTTTGGGAAATGCACTATTAAAAGAGCATATCACAAAAGTACCCGCATTACTCCTCTGCGTCTCGGGCGAGGTGATTTTTGAAAATGAAAAAGGGTTGCATCAAACGCTTTCAAGCGGCGATTTTGTTAACATTGAACCCTTGGTCAAACATTGGGTAAAAGGTGTTCGGGACAGCCAACTTTTACTTATAAAATGAAAAAAACGTAACCAGCTTTACCTCTTAAAAAATCGGTTGCAACGGCCAGTGCGTGCTGATGAAACGGCTGCAAAAGGAAGCCGAGCAGGAGCAAAAAGCACCGGCACCCCAAAAACTACCCGAAATCACCTGGTTTTTCGCCTACTCCCCTGCCCTGCCCAAGTGGTGCGCAGTGGGCGAACCGGCGGATACTTACTTGCCGGACAGGCCGGCGCCGACCTCTACCTCGGCAGCAACTGGACGCTGCACCTCAACGAGGTGCTATTTTTTGTTTAATTATATTTAAATGCTCACTCAACAGAATAGAATTTTTAGTGCTTCACACCTCTGGCTTATTTATTCTATACTCTTCTCCCCATTTCGCCATAGATTGCATTATTGGTGACAACGTAAGCCCAAACTCGGTTAAGGTGTATTCAACCCTTGGTGGAATTTCAGCATAAATTTTCCTGCATATTAACCCATCATCTTCTAATTCTCTCAACTGCTGAGTTAGCATGGATTGAGTAATTCCCTTTACACTTCGCTTCAATTCTCCAAACCTTGCAGGAGAGGTATGGTAGATAGCATTAATTAAAATTGCTTTCCATTTTCCACCTAAAACTTGCATGATTGCAGTTACCGGGCAAGATTTTTCATCAAAAACAAGTTTTTTTTTGTTTTTATCTTCTTGATTATCAATATTAGTATTGTTTTTCATACTTACGCGGTTTAAACGTCCTACTTGTTTTGTTTGATTTAACTCTGAAAATTTGCACTACAAAAGTAAAGCAAAGTAATGAACAAGTCAAGAAAAATCATATCAATCACAGGAGCAAGTACAAGTTTCGGCAATACCACTGCCAAACTACTTGCCAAAAATGGGTATACAGTGTATGCTACCAGGGGAAACACAACAAACACACAACTTAAAACCAAACAACACCATGACCTCTATTGAAAAAATGTACACAGCATCGGCCACTGCCAGCGGCGGCAGAGAAGGATATGTAACCTCCTCTGACAATGTACTTGACCTGCAGGTACGGATGCCTAAAGAATTTGGAGGCCCGGGGGGGGCCTATACCAACCCGGAACAGCTATTTGCAGCCGGTTATGCGGCCTGTTTCGGTGGAGCCTTGAACGTGGTAATCGGAAATGCTAAAATTAAAACCGGTACTACCAAAGTGCATTCACATGTAAGCATTGGTAAAACGCCAGAGGGCGGTTTTGGCCTTGCAGTGCGCCTGGAAGTAGAGATACCAGATGTTGAGCCTGCCCTGGCTCAAGAGCTCGCAGAAAAGGCGCATCAGATATGCCCCTATTCTAATGCCACCCGCGGAAACATACTCGTAGAAGTGGTATTGGCGAAATAGTCCTTATAATCCCAGCCAGGTGGCTGAAGCCATTGTAAAACTGGTAGCGACTCCGGCAGGAGAGGTGCCAGGGAAACAGGAAAACAACAGGAAAAATTTCACTCATTTCTTAACAAACTAAAAAATAAAACAAATGGTTAACACGCTAAATTGGTTCGAAATACCCGCTGTGGATTTTGAAAGAGCAAAGACTTTTTATGCAAAAGTTTTAGATGCTCAAATTCATGACGACCCGAACCCGCATAGGCAATACGCATATTTACCGACTGATCCACAAAAAGGTGGATTTGGCGGAGCAATTGCTAGCGGTGAAAACTTTGTTCCTGCAATGACCGGCATAACTGTTTACCTAGATGGCGGAAATGACCTTTCAGCTCCATTAGGCAGAGTAGAAAGTGCTGGTGGTAGAGTTATTCTGCCGAAAACTGATATTGGTGACAACAGGGGCTTTATCGCTCTTTTTATCGACACAGAAGGAAACAAGGTAGGGTTCCATTCAATGGGTTAATAAAAAGTTCTCCCGTATCTTTGTGAAATAGCTGATAGAAGTGTTCTCATTGACATTTCTATCAGCTTTGTGTTGTATCCATCTTTTTTAGAAAAATAAAGTAACTGTTTTGAATAACAATTAGGAAAAAATGGGCAGTGGTTCCAATTGTCACGGGCTCCATAAAACGTGACCTTGAAATGATGGCAAGTTTGTATATGCATGGTTTTTTCAACGTATTTGGATATACGGATGCCTCTTTGTACATTTGTTTTATTATATAAAGTTATGAAAATGAAGGTATAACGAAGTTTTTAAGAAAGCCCCACGGGATATAACAATACTTTATATATATGGAAAAACTACTTACAGATGCACATTTCAACAGATGGCTTACATTACTCAATGTGAAGCTGGATAAAGAACTCGAAAAGATAAAAGCCAGAGAATGGACTACCGAGAATTTCAAATTTGCTACAGCCGTATCGGTCATGGCTTCTTCAAAGATTGAAGGAGAAACGATGGAAACGGGAGAACGGCAAGGTTGCTTGAAAAATGGTTTCTAGCTTCAAAATTAGGCGAAAAGGCCTGGTATATACCAAGTGAATTATATTACTTCAACAACCTGAAAGCCTATTATCACAACCTGGCGCGTGTAGGACTGTTTTATGAAGAACTGAAGTATGAAAGCGGAATGCCATTTTTACTGATGCTTCCACAATCATTGATTTTTGAATAGTAGCATCCGACATCAAAAGCATTGGCACCTTTGACGCCAACCATCACTGCACCAACAAAATAGAATTCAAATTCCCCGACCAGTCGTACTCGCTCAGCGGGTTGTGCGGATCGGTGATCCACTGTCCGTCGACGATGAACTTGTAGTAATGTTTCCCGGGGGTCAGCTCCAGCGCTATGCGCCACCCGGTGTCGGTTCGGGCCATTATTTCCTGGTGGGTGGCCCAGTCGTTGAATGAGCCGGACAGCACGACCCTTTTGGCTGTTGGATACCCTTCCAGGCTAAAAACAATGGTCTTGGTGAGCAATAAAACGGAGTTCAGGGTGCCGTGTTCGTTGTGCACCCATTTGAGGTTTGCCGGGTCGTGCATCCATTCGCCGTCGACGATGAATTTGTACTCATAGCGGCCCGGCGGGAGCTCCAACTCCATGGCCCAGCCCTCCCCCATCCGTTCCATTTTCAGGGCGTGTTCATTCCAGCCGTTGAACGAGCCAGTGAGGATAACCTGCCCGGCGTTGGGGTACCCTTTGAGAAAAAAAACGGCGTTTCCCTTCGACACCGGTTGCACGTGGTACACATCCAGGTTGTACACATCCTCCCAGATGTCCACCGGAATGATTTTTTGTTCGATCGGCAGCACGTTCGGGTCGAGCATATAACGCCCGTTGATGAGGAACTTGAATTCCCAGGTGAGCGCGTCGTTGAATTCCGAGATTTTTTTGCGCAGCTGAAAGGTGTACGGGCCGGTTTGCTTCATGCGCCAGCCTTTTTTCGACCAGTTGTTGAAGGTTCCGGTGACAGCCACCGTGTGTATGTCGAGGTCTTCAAAGTCCATTTTCGACAACGTGCCTTCGTTTTGCGCCTGGAGGTAGGCGCGCACGTCGAACTCGAACACCACGTCGTTCTCCTGGAAAAAATACGTTTTGTACTTCTGCTGGGCCTGAAGAGGCGAGAGCCCCGACACGCCAACAAGGGCGATCAGTACCAGGAAGGCGTACACACGCAAGAGGATGGGCTGATGTGCCTGCATGGATATATATTCCATTGTTATGGCTTTTGCGGTTCAAAGAAAAACAATTTCCGCCGTCTGTAGTTGATGAGCACTTTTCGCGGGCGGAGGTACTCGTAACCCAGCACCCCGTCTACACGGGTGCCGAGAATGAGGCTCAGGTCGTCGAGACTGGTCAGCAGCGTGCGCATGGTGTCGCATTCGGATTGGTTGATGGTGACGCCCGACAGCGTGCCGGCGAGCACTTCGACCTTGTTTTCGCCTGCTCCGAGCAGGTTTACGCGTTTGATAATGGTAAACCGGTTGAGCACTTTTTTGGGCACCAACCGATCCAGGAGGTTGATCTCCGCGCCGGAGTCAAGGTGCATTTTCAGGGTTTTGCCCTCCACCTGTGTTTTGATGAGCACCCCGTGCCGGGCCAGCTCGATGTCCAGGCTATCGATGGGCGGGTCGGGAAACACCCGGGGGTCGAGCCGGTAACCGTTTTTGTCGAGGCGGGTGAGCACAATGAGCCGGGATCCATAGTCGATCAACACCTCAAAATCCCGGAATACCTCGTAACCGATGATGCCCACCACCGGAATGTTGCGCGCCCGCTCGATGTGGGTGAGGCTGAGCACTTTGGCGGAAACATTTTCGAGGTAAAAATTTTCCCAGTTCAGCGAATCAACTTTCCGGCTAAACACTTCGTCGTTGCCGCCGGTGACGCCGTACTGCGAGGATCCGGCAACCCGCACCTGTCCTTTGAAATAACGGCTGTTGAGCAACAGGCACTCTGCGCCGGTGTCGAAGAAAAACGTGCCCACGGTGGTGTCCACCTTGGCCGTGACCGCCGGCAGGCGCCCCACCCACGTGAACGGGATGCGGTAGGTATTGTTGCTGCTGCGCACGGCGTTCGGGAAGGATAAATCGGTCGTGCCGGCCGCTGTTTCGGGCGGCGTCACGGCGCCGGCGAAGAGCGGCATGCAGAGCCCCGCAAGAACGGCCAGACAGTTGCGAACCATGTTTTCCGGTATGAAGGGCATGCTTCTTTTGGGTGTAGGACAACAATAAGCGCCAGGTGGTTGCGGGATCCTGACAAAGATATGGGCATCACTCCGAAAAATCCGCCAGCAGGCGTCGGTAAGTTTCCGCCTCGTCCGGCAAACGCTCCTCAGGGTGCTCCAGCCAGGCCAGCAGGCCCACTTTCAGGCGCACATTGGCCCGATATGCTTTGAAATAGCGGAAGATGCTGCGGTCTTCGTCCTTTTCCATGCAGTTCCACTGCCTGCAATATGCCTGCATAAAAACGGCGGCCAGGTGCGCATGGCCGCGCGCCTCCAGGTCCATACACAGGAAGGCCAGTTCGTTGAGCACGTCGATGCGCCGGAAATGTTCGCTGAACTCAATACAGTCGAACACCAGTGGCGGGTCGCCCGCGGGCAGGAAAATGTTGCGTGTGTGCAGGTCGCCGTGCCCGTCAACCCAAAACCCGCTTTCCGCCCTTTGCCGAAGGCGCACTGTGTGGCGGTCCAAAAACCGGTCGGTGCGCGCTTGTGCCGCCACCAGCTCCTGCAGCGCGGCTTCGCCCAGGGCGGAGCGGATGGCGTCGGTGAGCCGGAAGAGGTCGTTAAAGTCTGTGCGCATGGCCTCGGCATCGAACAGCGCCTGATCGGCGGCCAGCGCATTGGCCTGGTGAAAGGTCGCCAGGATGTGCGCCAGCGCGACCACATCGGTGTCCGACACAGCATCGTCTGCCAGGAGGCGATCCATTTGCCGGTGTCCGTCCATGCGTTTCATCCAGACGGCGAAGTCGATGGGCGGGACGTCGCTGAGCCCGATCACGCACCGGCCGGTGGCGTCCCGGGCCACAGGCACGACCCCGAGGTACAGGTCTGGCGCCAGACGCCGGTTCAGGCGCACCTCCTCTGCGCAGTAGAAACGGCGCAACGCAAGGGTGCTAAAGTCGAGAAAGGGCCATTTGACCGGCTTTTTGATTTTATACGCGTATTCAGGTGTAAGCAACACCCGGGAGATATGGGTTTCGATCCATTCGATCGGGCCATCCCACCCACGTATGTTATACAATTCGGTAGCCATCAGGACATGCCGGCCTCATGGCGCACGGTGGCCACCATTTCTTCCAGGGTCTCCTCGTCGCTCCACACGGTCAGGTGGGGGTCTTCCAGGGGTTCTTCGGCGTCGCGTATGGCGGTGTACACGTCCACGTCGGCCTCACTGTCGGCGCGGGGCGATTGCAGGCGTTCGAGTATCGATTGTTCGCGGGCTTTCACCAGCACCCAGATCAGGCGGGCGCCGGTGGCGTTCGCCAGGCGCCGGAAGGGCTCGCGAATGGAGTCCTTGTAAAAAGTGCTGTCCACCACCACATCCTGGCCTTCGCGCAGGGCCTCCCGGGTGCGTTCGAGCAGGGCATGGTAAACGGTCTCTTTGTCTTCTGGGCTGTAGCGACCCCGAAGACCGAGGGCATCGCGTACATTGTCGCTGTTCAGGTGGCGTGCTCCGATGGATTCGGACACCGCGCGGGCCAGGGTAGTTTTTCCGGTGGCGGGCAATCCGGCAATGAGGATGAGCATTATCTGTTATGGTTTGATTGAGCCAAAATTACAGTAAATATGGAAATCCCCGTACTTTGCGGCAATTATACACGAAGTCAACAACCATGAAGCACTTGTACGGACTGTTTTTCAGCCTCTTTTTTGTTTCAAACCTGCTACCGGCCCAGGTTACGCTTTCGCCGGCCAAACCAGGAATCACCGAGGAAGTCACGCTCACCTACAACGCCGGTGAAGGCAACAAGGGTTTGTCGGGTCACGACGGTGACGTGTACATCCACACCGGGCTCATCACCGGCAAAAGCGCCCATTCCGGCGACTGGCAGCATGTGGTAACCGACTGGGGTAAAAATACCGACCGCTGCAAAATGAAACGCACCGGCCAGAATGCGTACCAACTCACCTTTAAAATTGCCGACTTGTACGGCGTGCCGGCTGAGACCGACGTGAAAGCCCTCGTCTGCGTTTTCCGTTCCGCCGACGGCAGCAAAGTGGGCAAGGCCGCCGGGGACCAGGACATCCTTTACCCCCTCCAGACGCTGAATTTTCCCACTCGTCAGGTATATACCGAGAGCCGCACACCGGAACCCGAATGGTCGCGCTATGCTTCCATTTACGAGGTTAACGTCCGGCAGTACACCGAGGCAGGCTCTTTTAACGCTTTTGCCGAACACCTGCCCCGCCTGCGCGACATGGGCGTGGACATCCTCTGGTTTATGCCCATTCACCCGATCGGCGTCGTCGAACGCAAGGGCCCGCTCGGCTCCTATTACGCCGTAAAGGACTACCGCGGCATCAACCCGGAATTTGGCACACTGCAAGACTTTAAGCGTATTGTCGACCGCGCCCACGGGATGGGCATGAAGGTAATCATCGATTGGGTGGCCAACCACACCGCCCGCGACCACGCCTGGATAGCCGACCACCCCAACTGGTACAACCGCGACTCCACGGGGAAGATTATCGCGCCGTTCGACTGGACCGACGTGGCCGACCTCAACTACGACATGTACTACATGCGCAAGGCCATGATCGAAGACATGCGCTTTTGGCTCACCGAAGCCGACATCGACGGATTTCGCTGCGACGTGGCCGGCGAAGTGGCCGTCGATTTCTGGGAAGACGCCACCCGTGCCCTGCGCGAAACCAAGCCCGACATCTGGATGCTGGCCGAGGACGCATCTCAGCTCTGGCTGCTCAACCAGGCGTTCAACGCCAACTACGACTGGGAGTTTCACCACCTGATGAACGCCGTCGCCAAAGGGGAAAAACCGGCCTCCGCCCTTTTTGAGCGACTGGAAAAAGCCGATCGAACCTTCCCCAGGGGCGCCTATTCGATGCAATTCATCACCAACCACGACGAAAACTCGTGGAACGGCACCGAGTACGAAAGGCTGAAAGAGGGCGTGAAAGCCTTCTCCGTCCTGTATTTTACCATTCCGGGTATCCCGCTGATCTATTCCGGACAGGAGGCCGCCCTCAACAAACGGCTCAAGTTTTTTGAGAAAGACCCGATCACCTGGGGCGACAAGCCGCTGGTTCCCTTTTACACCCAACTGAACACGCTCAAAGCCGAAAACCCTGCACTATGGAACGGCAAGCACGGCGGCCCGGTACGCAAAATCGAGCACGACCAGTCCGCCTTTGTCACCGCGTACAGCCGAAACAAAGACGGCAACAAGGTGATCGTAGTACTGAACCTCTCGGGCCAATCCCGCACCGCTGAGCTGCGTATAGCAGAGGATGCCGGCATATACCGCGAGTTCTTTACCGAAAAACAGACCACACTGGCCCCCCGCACCAAAATGACCCTGGAGCCCTGGGCGTACAAGGTTTTTGTGTTTGAAAGCGCCTTGCCGGCCGACACCCGCGGATTCCGTTCCATGGAAAAAGACGGCCCGGGGCTGCGCATCCGCACCACCGACGGGCATCTGCGCATCACACCCCTGACTGAAAACGCCGTGGAGGTGGCGTTCGAACCCGAAGGAGACACGAACCCTCCCGGTTACGCCGTGGCATCAAATGCCGGTAAAAAAAAAGTCCCTGCCCAAACCACTGAACACGCCGACCGCATCGAATACTCGGCCGGCAACCTGGCCCTGACCATCCACAAGTCGCCCTTCCGCATTGAATACCGGTATTTGAACCAGCCACTGCTGGCTGAGGAGACCGGTTTTTACGATCGCGGGCACCAGCGCGGATTTCGCTTTCGGCTGCCCGACACCACCGAGCAGTTGATGGGCGGCGGAGAGCGCGTGCTGGGCATGAACCGCCGCGGCAATCGGCTGCGCCTGTACAACAAACCCAGCTACGGATACGAGACCCGGGCCGACCTGATGTACTACTCCCTTCCGGTGGTGGTCTCATCCAAAAAATACATGCTGGTATTCGACAACGGCGCCGACGGGTTTCTCGACCTGGGCGCTTCCGAACCCTCGGTGTTGCAAATGGAAGCCAAAGGCGGACGCATGAGCTACATCGTGGTTGCTGCCGACACCTGGCCCGCGCTGGCGGAAAACTACACGGAGGTGACCGGCCGTCAACCGCTGCCGCCCCGCTGGGCGCTGGGCAACTTCGCCTCCCGCATGGGCTACCACAGCCAGGCCCAGGTGGAAGACGTAGTGCGTCGCTACCGCCAGGACAGCATCCCGCTGGACGCCGTCGTGCTCGACCTGTTCTGGTTCGGGCCCGACATCAAAGGGCATCTCGGCAATTTCGACTGGCTGCGCGACTCCTTCCCCCAGCCGGAGCGCATGATGAGCGACCAGGAGAAAAACGGCGTTAAAACCGTGCTCATTACCGAACCGTTTGTGCTGGAAAAAACCAAAACATTCGAAGAAACCGTGCAAAAAGGTCTGCTTGGCAAGGACGCCTACGGCAAACCATACCTGTACGATTTCTACTTCGGCCATACCGGGCTGCTCGACATTTTCAACCCGGACACCCGCGCCTGGTTCTGGAATATTTACAAAAAGCATACCCTGGCCGGTGTGGACGGCTGGTGGGGCGACCTCGGTGAGCCCGAAGTACACCCCGATGACCTGCTCCACGTGAACGGCCGCGCCGACCACCTGCACAACCTGTACGGACACGTGTGGGCCCAAACCGTATTTGAGGGTTACCAAAAGGATTTTCCTGAAAAACGCCCCCTCATCCTCATGCGCTCCGGCTTTGCCGGTTCCCAGCGCTTCGGCATGGTGCCCTGGTCGGGCGACGTGAACCGCTCCTGGGGTGGCCTTCAGCCACAGGTGGAGATCGCCCTGAGCATGGGCATCCAGGGGCTGGGGTACATGCATTCCGATCTGGGCGGTTTTGCCGGCGATTACCACGACAGCGAACTGTACGTCCGCTGGCTTCAATACGGCGTTTTTCAGCCGGTGTTCCGCACCCATGCCCAGGAAAGCGTGCCGGCCGAACCGGTTTTTTGGGACGAGCCGACCAAAAACCTCGCGCGCCGCGCCATTCAGCTGCGGTATCAGCTCCTGCCCTACGTGTACACCCTGGCCTGGGAGAACCACGCACGTGGATTACCCATGATGCGGCCCCTGTTTTATGAAAACGATTCCCCCGCCCTGCTGGGCAACACCCGCACCTACCTGTGGGGCGATGCTTTTCTGGTGGCGCCCGTCACCCAAAAAGGCGCCTTCACCCAGACCGTGGACTTCCCCAAAGGCAGCAACTGGATCGATTTTTACACCGGGGATGCGTATCCGGGCAACCAAACACGCGACGTGCCCGTAACCCTGGACCACATCCCGGTTTTTGTGCGGGCAGGCGCCTTTGTGCCCATGGCAGACCGCATGACGCATACGGGAGAATTCGCCTCGGGAGAAGTGGCCATCCATTACTTTCACCATCCGCTTACCCAAACCGGCTCGGGCAAATGGTACGACGACGACGGCGCAACACCGGATGCCTATGCGAAAAAACAGTACCGCCTTACAGCCTTCAAGGCCACCCTCGAGGATGGAAAACTGACGTTGCAGCATGAAACGGAGGGCAAGGGTTACAAAGGAGAGTCGAAACCCAATGGATGGACGTATGCGGTGCACGGGTTGCCGGCAACGCCCCGTACGGTTTATGCCATTGAAAAAAACGGGAAGTTGCGCCCGGTACAGGGAGAACGGAAGGGAGACGTTCTTTGGGTGCGAATTGAAAAGGGGGATGCGGGTTTGCAGATTAATTGACGAAATCAGGGTACTATTGGCCCGAAACCGCCATATTTTGGCGAACAAATAACAACCTATGGACTGTATACGGATTTTTCGAATGGTCATCCTTGTACCGGTATGCCTGGTAATGGGCAACCGGAGTGTCGTGGCCCAGCAACCCTTCTCGCCAGCACAACAAAAGGTTTATGAACAGTGTCTGAAGGACGCCAATAAAACCTGGATGTTTGATTGCGAATGCATTGCCGGACAATATCCGGAGGTTGCCGCAAAATTAAAGGCCAAACAATACGAGCAGCTGCTGGGCGAAGCGAAAATGGGTTGTCAGCGCGGAAGCACCATGGTGGATCCGTACATGCCTTCCAGCGGCAATTCGCGCGGTGATGCCCACGCCAACAGAAAAGACGCTTGTGCGGTGCTCGAAACACTGAAAGCCAAAGGCGCCGGGGCGCTTCCGGACCCGCCTGCCGACCAGTTCTGGCTGGCGGTGGCAGATGACGTCACCTGCCGCAGCCGGGAAAAAATTTACCAATACGCCCTGAAATCCTGCCCGCACGGGCCACAAATCACCTCACCCAAGGAAACATTCTGCCCTTGTTATGCCGCCGAATACGCCGATGCCTTCATGGATCCGAAAAACAAGCCCGATTCAAAGAGCAAAACCCAGGTTGGCAGTGCGGCCATGACCAAATGCAAGAACAGATAAACGATTGAGCGTTTCCAACATACATCATTATTTTATACACCGTTTGGGCTACATAGGCACAGGCGGAAACACGATCGGTTTGAGTTCAGCCTGTCCTTCCACCACCCGAAACGCTCCCCCCGCCGGCACATCGCGAAAGACGGCATTCGGCACCCCTGGCCTGGGCCATAGCACCGTCACGGAAGCAATGCGTTCAATTTTTCCCAGTCCAATCGTACGGCGCAGGGCAGAGGCGCCGAAGGTGCCGCCGCTGTTAACAGTGGTGTAAATGTAGCGTGAAGCGCCCTTTTTGTCTATCACTTCAACAGCAATTTTGGCGCCGATCGCGCAGCGGTTACTCTGTTTGCCTTCGAGTTCAAGGGTGAGGAAGGCGTTATCGTTGCCCGCGTTCTGATAAAGCAGGTTGTTGGAAAGATCACCCTCAAACGCGCCGCCGGCCACCAGGTAGCTGTCGAGGTCGCCGTCATTATCCACGTCGGCAAGAGCGATCCCGTGCCCTTTCTGGATGTGGCCGAAACGGCCCATGGTAACATCTTCGAAGCGTTTGCCCTCAATGTTTTTGAACAGGCGGTTGGGTACCAACGCACGCAGATCGGGCAGGCCAGTACCGAGGAATATGTCGGGCCAGCCGTCGTTGTCAATGTCGCCGACATTGTTGCCCATGGCGTAAGTGGGCGTTTCCATATTTAGGGCACGCGTCTGATCGGTAAACTGCCCATTTTTTTCATTTCGGTAAATGCGCATCGGGTCTTCGGCTGTCGGTTTGCCGAGGTAAAAGTTGACCAGGTCGGCGATCGAACCGCCGATGGTGGCATTGGCTTCGTAACCGGCCACGAAGATGTCGTCCCACCCGTCGTTATTGTAATCAAAGAAAAAGGCCGGGAAGCTGCTCAGCGGCTTGCCCACACCCGCCTGGGCGGTGATGTCCCGAAACACCCATTTGTCGGGGGCTGTGCCACCCTGGTTGAGCAAGAGGATGTTTTCGCCCAGCAGGTTGCTGATGTACAGGTCCGGTCGCTGGTCGTTGTTGATGTCTCCCCAATGTACGGCTTTGAATACGGAGACATAGTCCAGCCCCAGGGCCGGCGCGACGTTGGTGAAGGTGCCGTCGCCGTTGTTGTGATACAGCTCGCAGGGGTGTTGATCTTTGAGGTCGTAAGTTTCGTTTCCGATGTACAGGTCGAGAAAACCGTCGCCGTCGTAGTCGGCCCAGGCACCCGCCTGTGTGGGGTGAAAAGAGAGCAACCCTGCGGCAATGGTTACATCGGTGAAGGTGCCGTCGCCATTGTTGCGCAGCAAGGAGTTGGGGTGTGTACCGCCGGCGAGCCAGCCTCCGCGCAACACGAACAGGTCGGGGTCGCCGTCGTTGTCGTAGTCGGCGTGCAACAGGTTCAGGCCGCCGACGATGCCAGTGAGGTTGGCCTCTGCGGTTTTTTCTGAGAAGGTACCGTCGCCGTTGTTTCTGAAGAACCGCAACGGATCTCGGAACATATTGGAGCTGGCGAAGATATCGATGAGCCCGTCCTGATCGTAGTCTTCAAGGCTCACGCCGCCGGAGATGCCGCGCACGTCCACTTTCTTTTCAATGGCGATGTCGCGGAGTTCTGGCATCCCTTTTTTGGACGCGAAAATGCTTTCCGGCAGCCGGTACTTGGACCTGGCATCCTGAGGCCACCGACCAATCGTCATGAGGGCCAGGTTGTACAACCAGCGGGTCTGCTGGTCGTCGGGAAAGCGATCCAGGATGCGCTCATATATCAGTATGGCATTTTCGGGTCCGGCGGTGAACCGGTAAACGCCGTCGCCGCGAATGGGCAGCGCACACGACATATCGGTGTGCGTTACGATACAATTCGCGCTTTCGCCCAGCCGCATGTAACACATCGCCAGGAGTTCGTACAGAATCTTTGTGCGCTCGTCGAGTTGGTCCCCGGCGTCCCGAATGAGTTCAGAAAATGCCATGGCCGCCACTTCGTTATTGCCCGCTTTCAGCATTTGTTCGGCGTAGCTGAACCGGGCAGACACCTGTTGCTCGGGCGAGCCTGTGTTCATTTGCCGTTGCCAGTACGCGGCCCGTTGGGTGTTCATGCTGTAGCAACGCTGCGGGTCTGAGTGGGTGGCCACACTGTCCAGAATCGTAATCATCCGCTGATGAAGGATCTGTTCCGTCGTTTTTTTCGGATCCAGCGAGTGCGTGCACCGGCTGCTGACAGCCAAAGCAAAGAAGATTAGGGGAAGCATCAGTTTTTTCACAAAAATAAAATTTGGGCATCAAAATGCTCCAAACCAACTGTCTGTTCAACATGACCCGATTTTTACAATTATATAGAATCAATATATATTATTGTTAAATTGAACAATGCACAACCAGCATTTGGAAATGGTTGAGCGCAGGTGTCGGGAGACCAACCACTATGCAACGAACTATCCCTTACCTTTGCACTCCGGACCCAACACACAAGAACGACTATGTCCCTTTCTACCCGATACAACCCTGCAGACATCGAGACTCGCTGGTACACGCACTGGGAGGAGCGCGGATACTTCCGCAGCGTGCCCGATGCACGTGAGCCGTTCACCATCGTCATTCCGCCGCCCAACGTGACCGGCGTGTTGCACATGGGGCACATGCTGAACAACACGATTCAGGACATCCTCATCCGCAAGGCCCGCCTCGACGGCAAAAATGCCTGCTGGGTACCCGGCACCGACCACGCGTCCATCGCCACCGAAGCCAAGGTGGTGCGCTGGCTGCGCGAGGAGAAGCAGCTGCGCAAGGCCGACCTCTCGCGGGAATCGTTCATGGACTACGCATACCAGTGGAAAGACAAGTACGGTGGCATCATCCTGCAGCAGCTGCGCCGCCTGGGCGCTTCCTGCGACTGGGAGCGCACTGCCTTTACCATGGACGAGGGCTACTACCGCGACGTACTTCGGGTGTTCGTCGACCTGTACCGACGTGGCAAGCTCTACCGCGGGCGGCGCATGGTGAACTGGGACCCCGAAGCGCGCACCGTGCTCTCCAACGAGGAAGTGCTTTACAACGAGGAAAACGCCCAGCTTTTTCACATCCACTACCGGCTGGAGGATGGCGCCGACGGTGTGGTGATCGCCACCCAGCGTCCGGAAACCATCTTTGCCGACGTGGCCGTGGCCGTACACCCCGATGACCCCCGTTACGCACACCTGCACGGAAAACGCCTGCTGGTGCCCCTGATTGACCGGCCGGTACCCGTCATTTTCGACACGTACGTGGACCGCGAGTTCGGCACCGGCGCCCTGAAGGTCACCCCCGCCCACGATCCAAACGACTACGAACTGGGCATCAAGCACGGGCTGCCCGTGATCGACACCATCGCCGACGATGGCCGCATCAACGACGCTTGTGCGTACACCCCCATCGTTGGCCTCGACCGCTTCGAAGCCCGCAAACGCATGAAAGGCATTCTGGAAACATCGGGGCACCTCGTCAAAACAGAAGACTACCGGACCAACATCGGCCGCTCGGAGCGCACCAACGCGGTGGTGGAACCCCGCCTTTCCCTCCAGTGGTTCGTCAACATGTCGTCGCTCGGCGAACCGGCCCTGCGCGCCGTACTCGACGAGGAGGTGCGCTTCTTCCCGCCCTCCTTCCAAAACCTGTACCGGACGTGGATGGAGAACCTGCGCGACTGGTGCATCTCCCGCCAGTTGTGGTGGGGGCATCGCATCCCCGCATGGTACCTGAACAGCGAACCCCTGCACCAGGAAACGCATGTGTTCGTGGCCACCACGGTGGAAGAAGCGCTCGACATCGCCCGACGCGAAACCGGCAACACAGCCCTCACTGCCGCCGACCTGCGCCAGGACGACGACGTACTCGACACCTGGGCGTCTTCCTGGCTTTGGCCCATCAGCGTGTTCGACGGCTTCGAAAAGCCCGACGGCGAGTTCGCCTATTACTACCCTACCAGCGTGCTGGTGACGGGGTGGGATATCATTTTCTTCTGGGTGGCGCGCATGATCATGGCCGGCTACGAGTTCAAGGGCCGGCGCCCTTTCCGGGATGTGTACTTCACCGGGATGGTGCGCGACAAACAGCGCCGTAAAATGTCCAAGTCCCTCGGCAACTCCCCCGACGCCCTCCAACTCATCGACGATTACGGCGCCGACGGGGTGCGTTACGGCCTCATGTCCAGCGCCGCCGCCGGAAACGATATTTTGTTCGACGACAAGCTCTGCGAAAACGGCCGAAACTTCTGCAACAAACTATGGAACGCCCTGCGCCTGGTGAAGGGCTGGGAGGTGAGCGATGCGCCCGCCGACCCCGATGCCGCCCGCCGCAACGCGTTGGCCGCCCGATGGCTGTCCGGCAAGTTCCAGACCGTCCTGCGGGATGTGGAAGCCAACTTCCAGTCGTACCGCCTCAGCGAGGCCCTGCTGGGTTTATACGGTTTTGTCTGGGATGATTTTTGCGCCTGGTATCTTGAAATGATCAAGCCAGATTTTGGTGCACCCATCGACCGGGAAACGCTTGAAACCA
Source organism: Saprospiraceae bacterium (assembly GCA_033764075.1). Taxonomy (GTDB): domain Bacteria; phylum Bacteroidota; class Bacteroidia; order Chitinophagales; family Saprospiraceae; genus M3007. The sequence goes on from JANRJH010000024.1 coordinate 34,598, forward strand.
CCCTCGACCTGTTCTCCGGCTTTATGGTGGCCCTGCACCCCTTCATGCCATTCATCACCGAAGAGCTGTGGCACCAGCTGCGCGAACGGGCGCCAGGCGACGACTGCATCGCGCAGCACTACCCCCGCGCCGGTGAGACCGACAATGCGCTTGTCCGGCGCGTAGAAACCGCCAAAGAGATCATCGCCAAGGTGCGCGACCTGCGCAACCAGCACCAGATCAAGCCAAAAGAAGCACTCGAACTGTGGGTGCGCCGCAACGACAACACCGACGATTTGCTCCGGGAACCGGGCCTTAGGGAGATCGTACGCAAGCTCGCCGTGCTCAAATCATTCGAGCCCTGCACCGACGAGCCGGACGACAGCCGCTCCTTTATCGTAGGGGCCGACCAGTATCACGTGGTGATCGAACGCGAGATTGATGCCGAAGCTGAATCCCTCAAACTGCGCGAAGAGCTGGCTTACCAGGAGGGCTTCCTGCGCTCCGTACAGGCCAAATTGCAAAACGAACGGTTTGTCAGTGGCGCCCCTGCACAGGTTGTTGACAATGAACGAAAAAAAGAGCGTGACGCACTGGAAAGGATTGCCATCATCCACGCACTGCTCGAAAAATACGCCAATCCCTGAAATCACCGGGCCACGGCCTCCGGATATGCCCAACGGGGTGTACATTGTGACGTTTCACCGCATGGGTCCTGAATTAACGCGTCTAAAACCCAAATTTTAATAGCATGAAGCAACCGTTCTGCTTTTGGGCTTGTCTGCTTGGCGTTTTCATGGCCCTGCAGGCATGCAAACAGGACAACAAGGCCGCTGAAACCTTGCCGGCGGGAGACCCCGGCTGGCCCCGTCAGATCGAGCTGGATGACAAAACGGTCATCATTCACCAGCCCCAGATCGAGGAGTGGACCGATTACCTGCGCCTCCGTGCCAACGTCGCCTTCGAAGTCATCCTGAAAAACGAGGCGAAAACCCATTATGTGGGCGCCGCTTCTGTGGCAGCCGAGACAGAGACCGATTTCGACAACCGGCAAGTGCTGATCTTCAACAAAAAGGTGGAATCTGTCCGCCTGCTCAACGTCGATCCGGCAGAGGCGGCGCCTGTTGAACAGGAACTCCTGGCTTTGCAAACCAGCCCGGAGGTCATCTCCCTTGACCGGCTCCTGCCGATGGTGGCCGACCTGGCGCCCCAAACTGTTCAGAACGAAGGAAACAACCTGCCGCCGCCGATCTTTTACAGCCCGGAACCGGCCATCCTGGTGATCCTCGACGGAGCGCCCTATTGGGCGGTGGTGACCGACGGATCCTCCCTGCTCTTCGCTGTAAACACCAACTGGGATTTGTTCTACGAGCAGGCCGACTCGGCCTACTACCTCCTCAATGGAAGCCAATGGCTGACCGCTCGCGCCCCGGAAGGCCCGTGGACAAGCACCACTAACCTGCCGGCTTCATTCGGTCAACTGCCCAACGATGACAACTGGGCCGAGGTGAAGGCCAACCTGCCGCCCAAAAAGTCCGGCCCTGCGCCCAAGGTTTTTTACGCCGACAAGCCGGCCGAGCTGATCCTCACGGAGGGAGAACCCCAGCTGGCGCCGATAGCGGGCACCGGGCTCCAGTACGTAAAAAACACCGACTGCGACCTGTACTTCCATCCCGCCACCAACCACTTTTACTTTTTGGTGTCCGGTCGCTGGTTTCGCGCGGCAGTGCTGACCGGTCCGTGGACGTTCGCCACGCCCGATCTGCCGGAGGACTTTGCGAAGATCCCCGAAGACAGCGATCATGGGCATGTACTGTCTACCGTACCCGGTACAGCACAGGCAAAAGAGGCTGTGGCGCAGGCCAGCATCCCGCAAACCGCTGAAGTCAGCCGGGAAACCAAAGCGCCTGAGGTAAAATACAATGGCGAACCACAGTTTGCGCCCATTGCAGGGACCGACATGTCCTATGCCGTGAACACACCCAACGACGTGATCAAGGTAGAAAACAACTATTACATGTGCAGCCAGGGGATCTGGTTCGTGTCCGCCAATCCTACCCACGGCTGGACGGTGTGCCTGTCGGTGCCGCCTGCTGTATATGGCATTCCGCCCGCTTCCCCGGTGCACCACGTTACTTACGTGCATGTGTATTCCTACACCCCTACCACCGTTGTTTATGGCTATACATCCGGGTATTCGGGCATTTACATATCCTTCGGTGTGCCGATGTACGGCACCGGCTTTTATTATCCACCTTATTATTACCCAGCTTACCGGCCCATCTATTATCCCTATCCTTACAGCTACGGGTGCCGGGCTTACTACAATCCGTACACGGGATACTATGGGCGCAGTGCTTATGCCTATGGCCCCTACGGGGGCGCCGGCTACGCGGCAGCCTACAATCCGCACACAGGCACCTATGCACGTGGAAGGTCGGTTTACGGTCCATATGGGTCGGCAAGCAGTGCTGTGGCATATAACCCCCGCACGGGTACGCATGCTGCTGCACAGACCGTACAAACGCCTTGGGGCGGAGGCACCCGTGCCGGCGGCTACAACCAATACACCGGCGCAGGAGCTGCTACGCGTCAGGGACACAATCCGTATGCCCAGTGGGGTGAGTCGGCCGTCAAAACCAAAAACGGCGAATGGGCGCACACCGCGCACTACACCGATGCGAACGGTACGCGACGCGCATTTGAAACTTCGTCGGGGGCCAAAGGCGTCAGCTATCGCGGCGACCAGGGCAATGCCGGAATCTACAAAAACAGTGAAGGCGATCTGTACGTAGGCAAAGATGGCAACGTGTATAAAAAGGAAGATGGGGAGTGGCAAAACGCCAGAGGTGGCAACCAGGCACAAAACACCGCCCAACAAAACAGGGCCCAACAACCCACTGCCGGCCAGCAACCTTCGACGGCCGAGCGCTCCGCTTCGACACGGCCAGCGCCATCCACTGCCGACCGCGCGCCCTCGGCAAAACCCACACCGGCACCGTCGACGGCTGACCGCTCAGCCTCGGCTCGGCCGGCGCCCTCTGCGGCCGACCGCGCGCCCTCGGCAAAACCCACACCGGCACCTTCGACGGCCGACCGTTCGGCCTCAGCCCGGCCGGCGCCTTCCACGGCCGACCGCGCACCTGCGGCAAAACCCACACCGACGCCGTCGACGGCCACCCGACCCGCTCCGCCCGCCCAGCCATCCCCGGGCGCTACACCCCCTCCGCTGGCAGGCACGCCCCAGGAACGCCGGACGGCCCAGCCCGCTGGAAGCCAGCCGTCCTCCTATTCGGGCGGTGGTGCCGCACCTTCGTCCCGACCGGCTTCATCCAGTAGTCTCGACCAGCTAAACCAACAACAACAGGCCCGCCAACGCGGGGACACCCGATCGTACAACAACCAGAGCTATCAGCGGCCCAGCGGCGGGGCAGGTGGTGGAAGGGTCGGTGGCGGACGCAGGGGCTAAAAATCAATCAAACAACTCTAAATTCGACAAATATGTCATTCTTGACCCATGTAAAAATGACCGCATTTGCGCTCTTCACCTTGAGCGCGGCGTCAGGTTTTGCGCAGAAGGAAGATGATGGCCGCTTCGATTTGCCTAATGGCTTTCGCATCGGATACCAATATTCCAACCTGAACAACAACGATGAAGATGCTGCCGACCACCTCGACCGGGGATACATCGGCTATGTCCGGAAAATCAAAATCGTTCCACTTATCCACATTGAAACAGGACTGGAGTACATGATCGCCGGCGCTCAGCAGTCGGACGACATAAGGCTGCAGCTTCACTACCTGACCGTGCCGGCCCAGGGTGTGCTCAAACTCGGCCCGTTTGTGGGAGTGGCAGGCCTGAACGGCAACTTTCGGATTGCGGAAGATTTCACCGTTAACGGCGAAAAAGTGGATCGCGACGATGATGACCGCTCCGCAGCCTTCGATCTGGCCGTCGACGCCGGCGCCGGCTTCAACATTCTGTTCATGACCATTGAAGCCCGGTACTATTGGGGATTAATCGAGGTGGACAACGGTTGGTACAACCGTTACTGGCAGGCCGGTCTGAAATTTCATTTTTAGTCGATATCATGTCCATGACCGAACAAATTATTCGGAAGATTTTTCATGCCGGTGTCTTTTTGTTTTGCATGTGCACAGCGGTCGGCGCACAGGATCTAGAAGAAAACAGAGACCTGACCGACGAGGTTAGGGAGTGGCGCAACGACACCAGTGCGCTCCTGACCTCCCCGGAACTGATTGTGGGCAAGAACTACATATCCTTCCTGCCAGTGATCGGTTATGCGCCGGCCAACGGTTTTCTGCTGGGGGCTGCCTTGAGCGTCTCGCACCTGACGGCGCCCTCGCCCACCAAAATGTCGTCGGCCCTCATTAATGCACAGGTCACCTCGAAAAAACAATTCATCGTAAACGCTCGCAGCAAGGTTTACCTGAAAAACAACGAGTGGTTTATGCAGGGCGACTGGCGCATCATGCTTTTTGCCCAGCCCACCTATGGCCTGGGTATTTTTAACTCCGACGTGGGCGACTACCTTTTTGGCGCCAATAACCTGCACCAGAACACCCTGCCCGAAGCCGAGCCCATGCGTTTCGATTACCTGCGCATCTACGAGGACGTGGTCAAACAGGTGGGCGATAAACCGCTCTATGTGGGGTTGGGCTTGTCGATTGATCACCACTATAATATCGAGGACGAAAGGCTGAACACCGATACCAGCAGCGAAGATTTTTACATTACCCAACACTATGCATACTCGGTTGACAAGAAGTTCAACCCGCAGACCTACATCACCAACGGTTTCAACCTGAATATACTGACCGACACGCGAGACGTCATTTGTAACCCCTACTCCGGCTACTACGGTTCTTTTTCCATACGGGTCAATCCGGAAATTTTCCGCAACTCCCAGTACAGCATCATGTCCAATTACGACGTGCGGTACTACATTCCCCTGTCGACATCCATAAAACGCAAGGTGCTGGCCTTCTGGAGCTGGGGGACGTTTGTGCTGGACGGCAACGTGCCCTATCTGGCATTGCCGTCTGTAGGCTGGGACACCTACAACCGCTCGGGACGCGGGTACATCCAAGGCCGTTATCGCGGCATCAATATGGTTTACCTGGAGGCTGAATACCGGTTTCCTATTTCCGATAATGGCCTGTGGGGCGGCGTGGTGTTTCTGAATAACACCCTGGCATCCAGCCCCGACCAAGGGCTTTTCGACGAAGCGGCCCCCGCCATGGGCGCAGGCCTGCGGCTGAAAATGGACAAGCGCGCCCGCGTAAACCTGACGGTCGATATGGCGGTGGGACTGGACCGCTCCAGCGGCATTTATTTTGGTTTGCAGGAGGCGTTTTGACGTGCTTTGTGCGAGCTTATTTTTGCTCAGCTTCAAAATCGACAATATGCAATGAGGGAATGCGAAACGAAAAAACAGTGCGCCCTTCCATGTTCGTGACGGACAGGTCTCCTTGTGTTATGATGTCCATACCGATGATGAGGTCACAATCGTCATCGCCGTATGTAAAGCCGATTGCCTGAACGCTATGAAAAAAAAGCTGGTTCGATAAAACCAAATGAATTGTATAAACAGTCAGTGCGTAAACGTTCGTATACTTATCATTTTCCATCAACGATGATAAGTTTATGCCCAATGAGGCGAGGCGCCCAGCGGGGGTCCCGCTCCACACAATGTTGTATGATGAAAGTGCCCGGTTTATGTTCTTTGACAGTCTATTGCCTTGCCAAACGCCAAGACCCATAATCCCCAATCACCTTTTCATCTTTGATCACGATATACCGCCCATAATACCGTCTCATCAGTTCCTCTTCATTTTCCTTGAACCAGAGGTACTCTTTGAAATTCGGATATTTTCCGGCATCGTATTGGACCTTATCCTTTTCCATGTCCGTCATTTTTCACAAAGTTACCTTTTTCTGCAAAACGAAGCAAGATGCTTGTTTTTCAATGCAGAAAGAAATGCGGTTATTCACCTGATAACCTGTGGATCAACGAAGATTTTCAACCTGTTTTGCCTTACGGGTACCCAGCCGAATGTTGATGAACTCAACCGCAACCGCGAAGAGCATCGACACATAAACGTACCCCTTTGGAATGTAAAACCCAACCCCTTCGGCGATGAGTGTGGTGCCGATCATCACCAAAAACGCCAGGGCCAATACCTTTACAGCCGGGTGCCGATTGACAAAGGCGCTGATGCCTCGGGCAGACAGCAACATGACAACCACCGACACCACTACTGCCGCAATCATAATGCCGATCTCCTTAACCATACCCACCGCAGTGATGACCGAATCCAGGGAAAAGACCAGGTCAACCAGCAGAATTTGGAGAATGACCAGATTGAAGGTTACCTTTTGAAGCGATTCCGCCCCGGTGGCCTCCCCCGCTTCTTCAAACTTGTTGTGAATCTCCTTCACCGCCTTGTAAATCAGAAACAGACCACCCAGAATCAGGATAAGATCGCGCCCGCTGATGGGTTGATCCACGATCGTGAACAGCGTCGCGGTTAGACCCATGATCCAGCTGATGGAAAAAAGCAAGCCCAAACGCAAAATCAGGGCCAGCGCAATGCCGGTTTGCCGGGCTTTCACCTGCTGGTCGGCCGGCAGCTTGTTGCTGAGAATGGTTATGAAAATAATGTTGTCTATGCCGAGTACGATTTCCAGGCTGCAAAGCGTCAGAAAAGCTACCCAGGCGCCCGGGTCGGTGATCCAGTCAAACATACAAGTTGGTTTTACGTTTTAACGCAAAAGTATTGCTTTTTAAGTTTAGTTGTTCGGTAAAAAATCTATTTTACCTTTGCGTTCATAAAAATCCACAAACTGCTCCGTCTCGATGCTGCTGTTCCCACCCACCTCCCGCACCTCTTCGCTCTTGTTTCTGCTGCTGGCTTTGCTGCCCATCGCCTGTGATAACGACGATGACGACAACCAGGACATGCCCACAGACTACTCCTGCATCAAACTCGCCGACGAGAACGGCCAATCCTTGGGATTATACGGATGCGATGCCTCGTCGGATTGGGGATCCGTTGCCCTCACGCCCAAGGAAAAGGCGTTGCTCGACTTTGAGTCCATCAACACGCCGCCCAATAACGTCGCCGACTCCGTGAGCGAACTGGTCGTCTTTCCGAATCCGGTGGCTGTAAACGGTGTTCTGGGTATGTCGTTACGAGGGGTCACCTCCGGGCAGAATGTATTGTTAAAGATGGTAATCGTCAATTCGTCGGGCGTCCCGCTGATGGAGGGTGGTTTGGCGGTAAAGACCAATTCCGCGGTGAATCAGTCCATCCCCAACATCGTGTTTCAGACCGGGCAGTACTACCGCATTTATTACCGGGTAAGCACCCAAACACAACCGGCGCTGCTCGAGGGTTATGGCAATTTTCTGGTGTGCAAAGGGCCCATCAGTGTGGGCAACATCGAGTCGGACTGCATGTAACCCCATTGAAATACCGCAATAAGGGTATTAACAACAGCGCATCGGGGTTTGGCCAAATATTTGCGGTCTGGAATACAGCAATTCCGTTAACCGCTTATTAATCCGCACAACCATGAACCGATTGTACTGTTGGCCCCTCTTATGTCTGCTACCCTGGGGATTGGGCGCCCAGGGATACACGTATTGCAACGAGGTGGTGGGGGCCACCGGCGCCTATGTGGAACATTTGGGCAGCCGTTTTTCCTGGACCGTCGGTGAGACGGCGATCACCACCTTTCAAAAACCATTTGTGCCCGTTGCGCTGACGCAAGGATTTCATCAACCTGAATTTTGTGCGGCGGTATCTGTAGTGGATCCCTACCTTGAACGGTTGGGGTTATCGTTGTATCCCAACCCGGCTGTGGATGTGATCAACTTGTCCTGGGAGGATGCCACAGCGCACACGCTTTGGATGCGTGTATATCATTCGGAAGGAATGCTGATGGAAGAATCCTCCGTGGCGTCCGGTCACCGGCTCCGTTGTGGCTACTGGCCATCCGGCGTATATCTTTTGCACCTGACCGATCCGGCAAGCGGCGCTACCGCCGTGTTACCCGTCTTTCGCGCGGATCGATAATCACTGTTTTTCCCAACCATTCAATCGATTTACCATGTTGAAGCGAGCTCTCCTTTGGGTAGTTCTCCTGATGGCGGCGCCGGGCGTTTATGCCCAGCAGGCACCTCAGGGATTTAATTATCAATGTATTGTGCGGGATCCCGGTGGAAATCCCGTATCCAATCAGGCCGTCACATTGCTCTTTTCCATCCGCAGCGGCATTCCAAACGGACCGGTAGCCTATTCGGAAAGACACACCACCAGCACCAATGATTACGGGTTGACAAACCTGGTTGTCGGACAAGGGACACCTTTTCAGGGGACGTTTGCGGGCATCAACTGGGGCAGCGCCGCGCATTTCCTTTCCGTCTCCCTCGAAACATCGCCCAATGTGTTTGATGAGCTGGGCGCCTCCCAACTCATGAGCGTGCCCTATGCCCTGTACGCCCAGAATGGCGGCAATGGCGGCGACGACTGGGGTGCTCAGGTGGTGCAAACTACCGCCGTCCTCAGCGGCGAAGGCACCGTCGGCAATCCGCTCACGCTCGCTTCCCAGGGCGCCCAAATCGGACAGGTACTTAAGTGGAATGGCGCCCAGTGGGTCCCGCAGGACGATATTTCGGATACCGGAACGGGCGGAGGCACCGTGACGGAGATCGGCACGGGCGTCGGATTGCAGGGTGGCCCAATCACCACATCGGGCATCATCAGTCTGAGCAATACGGGTGTGGCGCCGGGTCAATACGGCGGAAATGACCGCATTCCGGTGATTACCGTCGATGCACAGGGGCGGATCACCGGCATCCAGTTAGACACGCTGAGTGGCGGGGGACTGCTCCTCGACGCTGGCAACGGTATAGAGGTCATCCAGAACGGCAATATTGTCACCATCGTCAATACCGGCGACCTCGACCCGCTCAACGACCTGACCCAGTTCAGCATCGCAGGGGGCGACCTCACCGGGCCTTACGACAACCTCCAGATCAAAGCCCAAACCGTAGGTTCCGCCGAAATCATCGACAAGAGCGTGGGAAGCGGCCAAATGCAAGACGGCGCCGTGGGCGCCACCCAACTGGCCGGCAATGCCGTCGTTTCCGGAAAAATAGCCGATGGCGCCGTAGAGACGTCCAAGCTGGCCAACCAGTCCGTCACCGCCGACAAGATCCGTGCCGGCGCTGTAGAAACCGCGCACCTGGCCGACTTCTCCGTGACGACACCCAAACTGGCCGACAGGGCCGTTACACCCGACAAGCTCGCCACCCTCGGCGCTGCAGCGGGCCAGGTCATCAAATGGAATGGCAGCACGTGGGTTGCTGCCGACGACCTGCTGGGTAGCAGCGCCAGCCCCACCACCCTGAACCCAGGCCCCGGTATCAGCATCGCGGGCACCGGGCCAGCTTTTACCATTACCAATACCGGAGACCTCGATCCTTCAAACGACCTGACCACCACCAGCATTGCGGGCGGCGATATCGACGGTGTATTCTCCGCCTTGGTGATTAAACCAGGGGTGATCACCGACGCTGAAATGGCGCCGGACGCCATACGCAACGTCAACATCCAGAACAAAACCATTACCGGCAACAAACTGGCCGACATGGGCGCCATCAACGGCCAGGTGCTCAAATGGAACGGGTCAACATGGGCGCCGGCCGACGATCAAAATTCCGGCATCAACCTCATTCCCGGACCCGGTATCGACATCACGGTCTCGGGCAGCAACTACATCATTACCAACGAAGGCGACCCGTTCCCGTTTGATGATGTCACCATCATTACAATCGCCGACGGCGATGTGACCGGCACTTACGACGACCTGCAAATACGCCCGGCCGCCGTAGGCAACATCGAACTGGCTGCCAACGCCGTATCCACCGGAAATATCCAAAATGGTGCGGTCATTGCAGCTAAACTCAACCAAATGGGCGCAACGGGCGGCCAGGTACTCAAATGGAACGGAACAGTATGGGCGCCCTCGGCCGACAACATCGGAGGCGATAACTGGGGCACCCAGGTGGTGGCTACGGGCAATACCCTATCCGGAAACGGAACGTTGCTCTCCCCGCTCAACCTCGCCCAGCAGGGCGCCTTTCCGGGGCAGGTGCTCAAGTGGAGCGGAACTGGATGGTCGCCGGGCATCGACCAAACCGGCAACAACTACGCAGCTGGCACGGGCATCAGCATCACCGGCACAGCCCCCAACCTCATCATCAACAACACCGGCGACGCCGACAGGGACAGCCTGAACGAACTGCAAAACCTGGCCCTGAACGGCACCTTGCTCAGCCTGAGCAACTCCGCAGTCTCGGTTGACCTGGACACGCTGATCGCCGACGCCGGTTATTGGTCGCTCGACACCTCCGGAAACATCGCCAACCAGAATCCGGGCAAAGTGCTGGTCGGCGCAGGTGGCCTCGAACTGGAAAATACCGGCGCCGGGGCAACCTGGACGTTTTTGGTAGACAACGGGGCAGGCAATATGGTACTCCTGCACAACGGAACAGCGGTCGGTAATTTTGCGCCCGACGGTATGTACACCCCTTCGGATCGCAGGTTGAAGGCCGACATTGCCGGCATGCGTGCCGTGTTGCCGAAAATTCTGCAACTGCAACCCGTCACCTACCGATATAACCGCTTTCCGGAATCCACAAAGCGTTCCATTGGGTTCATCGCCCAGGACGTGCAGGTGTTGTTCCCTGAACTGGTGTCGCACACCGACGGTCGCAACAACCACGAAGAGCATTATGCAGTTAATTATGCAGGCATGAGCGTTCTTGCCATTCAAGCCATCCGGGAGCAGCAGGAATTGATACAACAACTCCATGCAGAAAACAAACTGATGAGCGAACGGATCGATTTGTTGGAAAAACGGCTGGAAAAATTGGAAAAACGGTAGATGCTGACAAACAAAAAAGGTAGGTTTGCGCTTCATTTCAGGCAGACCTGCCTTTTTTTGCTCAAGTGGGAAAATGCGTCATTTAATGCTTACTGCCCTGTGTTTAACGCTTGCCGGAGCGGCCATGGCCTCCCCGGACACGCTGGCGCCATCCATTACCCTATTGGCTTCACCCATTTGTGAGGGCGATACGGTGTGGGTAAACGGAAATGCCTATCATGCCGGGCGGCCGCTGGGAACGGAAGTTATTCGCGCCGGAGCGGCCAACGGATGCGACAGCATCATCCAGGTCAACCTGGAACCGATACCCTCACCGTTTTTTGTGTTGACCGACACCCTGTGCCCTGGTGACATGCTGACCGTAAACGGCACAACGTACGATCAAAACAACCCGAACGGGCTGGAAACCATGCCCGGGGCCTCCTTTCTGGGTTGCGATTCATTAATCCTGGTTGATCTGCAATTTTGGGAAACCTGGGCGTACGCAGGGCCCGACGGTGATGCGGTGATCGGTGATCAAATATGCTTCGATGCCCGATTCGGGCAGGCGGTGGTCTCCTTCGCCTGGAGCCCTCCCCCACCCTGTCCTTTTTCGCCCGAGTGTGGTTTTTTTTGCGAAACGAAGATAACCCCCGCTGAACTGACCTATGCGCTGACCGCCCTGGATTCCAACGGGTGCGTACTTCGCGACAGCGTAACCATTCGAGTGAACGACAATAGCCGTGTATATGTGCCGAATGTATTTAGTCCGCAAGCACAGGAGCCCAACGACCGCGTTTACGTATTTACCGATCGAAGTGTGCTGCGCATCCGACAGTTTTGGATTGCAGACCGATGGGGTGAAATCGTATTCCAGGAACAGGATATACTCCCGAATGCGTATTCGGCAGGGTGGGACGGCACCTTCGAAGGAAAAAACATGCCGCCGGGCGTCTATCTGTACTTCCTTGAACTGGAGCGGATAGATGGCTCTTTTTTCACCGTAACCGGATCAGTCACGCTGCTTTAGTGTCATTGAATAACGCCGGTGAGTTTTAGCCGTTTGACAATCGGATAACCGTTTTGGTCTTCCTGGCTAAGAATCACGTCAATGTCTTTACTCAGGGCGCCCCGCCTTTTGTTGGTGTCGAGCGCAATGGTAATGCGGCCGGTGGCGCCCGAGGCGATGCTGCCCTGGGTCCAGTCTACCCGCATGCATTCACAGGCACTGACAAATGTAATGTCGATGGGTACGGGTGCAATGTTTTTAAACGTGAATTCGGTGTTGACTGTTTCACCCTCCTTAACTCTTCCAAAGTCTTTAGTAGAGGCGTCGAAGGCCATGACCAGGTTGGCCAGGGCAGTCATCGGGTCTTCGGAGGGCACCACCGTATCGGCGAACACGTCAAACAGCCAGTCGAAGGAAGTGGAAAAGTTTTGTTTTCCGCCCGGATTTTGTCCGCCGACAGGTTCTTCGCGTTCAATTTCGATGGATGTGGGGCCTGCGGTGATCTTAAACTCTGTACGGCGGTTGAAGCGGTGTTGTTCTTCGGTGCATTCCACGCCGTTGGTGCATCCGTTGAGTATTTGTTTCTCGCCGTAGCCTTTGGCTACGATGCGGTTGGCGGTAATGCCTTTGGCGAGCATCCAGCGGCGTGCGCTTTCGGCCCGGCGCTGCGAGAGTTGTTCGTTGTAGTCGTCCTTGCCCCGTGAGTCGGTGTGCGAAGAAAGCTCGATGACCATATCCGGATATTGCTCCATGAGTTCTACCAGATAGGAAAGGTCTTTTTCGGCTTCGGGCAGGATTTTATCGTCGTCAAAATCGTAGAATATGCTGTTCAGGCGTATGGGTTCGTTGGTTTTGACGATAACTGTTTCGGGCTGTTTGCGATCCAGCCGGAGAACGACCTTCTCCGTTTTCTCTACGCTGCGGGTGAGTCCTACGGTGTTGATCTTGGTGGTATCGGGTTTATAGCCCTCGCGTTCGGTGATGAGCAGGTACGATTTTTCGGGCGCCAGGGTAAACTGGAACTTATTGCCCTGGGGGTTCGTTCGGCTGTCCATTTTGACCGGGTTGGGGTCGGTCACGTCCACCAGGCGAACGGTACTGCCTTCGAGCGGCGGGTTTGTTTTTTCATTTTTACGACGCAGGCGGTATATTTCCATGGAAAGGTCCATCTTGACGCGGGCTTTTTCCCAGGCGTAGATGTCGTCGCAGCAGGTTTTGCTCTTGAGGTTGTTGGGGCCCGGGCGGTTGCTGACGATAAATCCGGTGTAGCCGTCGGGGCTTTGGGAGAAAAACTGGTCATCGACGCTGGAATTGATGCCTGCGCCCATATTTTCCGGCTTGCTCCAAACGGAGCCGTTCCATTGGGAGACAAATACGTCGAAGCCGCCGAAAGAGGGCATTCCGTTGCTGCTGAAAAACAGCTTGCCGTCTTGATAGAACGGGGTAACCTCGTCGCCGGCGGTGTTGATCACCTTGCCCAGGTTCACCGGCACCCCAAACACTCCGTCGTCGCGTTTGGGGGCGTAGTAGATATCGTCGCCACCTTCACCACCGGGCATATTGGCCACGAAGAAGAGCACTTTTTCGCCGAACAGCTCCCCTTCGCAGGGGTGTTTAGCGAGGTATTCGCCATTCACGCCGGCCACTTCCTTGGCGGCGCCCCAGCCTTCGGAACCCTGGAGTGCATAGTAGATCTTACTTTCGCTCATGTACTGGTTTTCCAGCGTGATGCGGGTAAAATACATGGTGCGGCCGTCGGGTGTGACGGAAACGTTGCCCTGGTGGAAGCCGTCGCGGTTGATGTTGATGCCCAGCGGCGTGGGGGCGCTGTATTCGCCGCCCTCGCCTTCTTTGGAGGCGGTGTACACCTTGCTGAACCAGTCACCCTCCTTGCCGTCGAGGGTGATTACTTCTTTGCCTTGCAGGGATGTGAAGTAGAGCTGGCCGTCGTTGTAGCTGGGCGAAGATTCGGTTTGGGGGCTGTTGGCCTTTTTGCCGAGGTTGGTCACGGTCATGCCCTCCGGCTCTTTGCTTTTGCGGGCCATCTGGCAGCCGTCGAGCTCCAACTGGGCGCGGGATTTCAAGGAGTCGCTGACGCCGTCGCTGATGTATTGCTTGAACATGTCGACCGCTTCGTCGTACTTACCGTTGTGTTTCAGCGACATGGCGTACAGGTATTTGTACTCGTTGAACTGCATTTTGCGGTCGCGCAGCACCAGGCGCTTAAGGTAACGCTCGGACTTGGCATAATCCCGCAGCTGAAAGTTCAACTCCGCCAGTTTGGGTATAAGGGTTTCGTCTTTGGTGTCTTCGAAAATTTCCTCGTAGTTCTCCAGGGCGCGGTAGGGGTTTCCGGTGACTTCTGCCTCCTGAGCGGCGGCGAGCATTTTGTCGTTGGAGGGTTTATTGATGGGCTGCGCGAACGCGGCGCCCAGTGAGGCCAAATAAAGGCCGAAGACAAGTGAAATATATTTCATAGGATGGGTACGCAAGGGATTGTTGGAAGAGGAATCAGAATCGGGGGCAAAGGATCTGCGGGTCCTGTTCGGCATTTTTGTAAATTTTGAAAATGTAGTTGGCGGCAATTTCGAAACCGCCGCGCGAGTTGCTGACCGTATTCAGGTCCGATGTGTTTATGTCGTAGGCGAGGCCAACGCGCAGGTCTTTCCAGCGAACGCCGCCCATCAGTTGAAGGGCATCGCTGAGCCGGTAGCCAAGGCCCATGTCAAAGCTGATCTTCTTCTCGGGGTCGAACAGGTAATTGCCCATGCCCTGGACGATGATCTCGTCGTTTCCGCTCATGGTCTGGAAGAGGAACGTGGGGCTGAACGTCCAGCGTTCGCTCAGGGCCACGTTGTAAATACCGTGTACAACGGTGCGTCTGGGCTGTTTTGCCTCGCCGCCGCTCCCAATCACGGAGTAATCCGGCTCCAGCAAGTGGTACATGGAAAAGCCCAGGCTGAAATCCATGGTTTTGTTCAGTTTGGTGCGCAGTACCAAACCACCGTCAAAATCCACGTATTTGGAATTATCCGTGTTTACGCTTTCCATGGTGGTGCCGGTCACGAAAAAATCTTCAAACCGCATGTTGTCGCGGTTGACGCCCAGCTGGGCCTGACCGCCCTGAACGCCCAGGGTCAGGTAGGTATTGCCTTTTTTATCCAGTCCCAGGTGGTAGGACGCGCCGAACTTGACGGCGTTTTGCTCAAAACCCACAGAACCCGCCTTGTCGCTGAACAACATACCGCCGACACCAACCCAGTCTTTTTTGCGGAACCCGCGGATAATCGGCGCATCCACCCAAAAGGAGGGTGTTTCGAACGGGTTTTTGATCACGCTGGACCACTGGTTGCGGTAAATGCCACCAACGCGCGCAGTACCCTCGAACCCGCCGATAAGGCCCGGGTTCAGGGTCATGGGCGACATGTTGTACTGGGTGAAGTGAATATCCTGGGCAGACAGGGATAAACCGGTGAGGCAAAAAAGGAGGATTCCAGTGAGACGGTTAAAGTACATAATTGATCGTTTGTTGGAACGCAGAAGATAAAATCCGGCGAAATGTACTGGATTTTAGCGATACGGATGGAGACAAGCGGGGGCAGGAAAAAAAAATTAAACCATAATGGCCAATTTGGGCATCAACGCCCGGCCAAGATACGCAAATCCTGCTCCTCCATGCAGCGGAAATGGCCCTTCGGGCATCGGTCGAATCCAATCTTGGAGCAGGGGCGGCAACGCAGACCGTGCACTTCCAGCGTGGTGTTCAGCGTCGGCCCGTCCGGATAAAACGGGTACATGCCAAACGCGGGAATGGTATTGCCCCAAATGGAAAAAACGGGCTTGCGGAACGCCGCCGCGATGTGCATCATGCCGGTGTCATGGGTGATTACAGCCCCGGCCTGCCGGATGAGCGATGCCGAGCCGTGCAGGCTGAGCAGGCCGCAGGCGTTCGTCACCTTGTCCGGCGCCGCCTGCCGAATGCGTTCGCCATCTTCCTGCTCGCCCGGGCCACCCAGCAAAACAACCGGCGTGCTCAGTCGGTGGCAAACCTCGATCATGCGTGCCAAGGGCAACCGTTTGGTGTTGTGGTTGGCCCCGATGGCAAACACCAGAAAATCGCGGGGCAAACCCATGTCGGCCGGTTGCACTTCCTGTCCGTCGGGAATAAAATAGTCCAGCCCGGCTCCGTCGTACGACACCCCGAGGGGCGCCACCGCGTCCAGGTATCGATGCACCACGTGGCGGTCGGGCAGGCGGTTGATGTGCAACGTGACCATCAACCATTTTTCAAAGTTTAATTTGTTAAAAGCGGTAGTGGGTCGACGAAGGGCCACCCAAAGTCGCAGGCTGCGCAGGTTGTTGTGCAGGTCGACGACATGGTCGTACCGTTCGGCCTTCAACGCCGGCAGGCATTCGGTTATCGCTTTCGAAAAGGTAAAAACACGGTCTGTGTACGGGTTGGCGTCGAACAGGCTGCGATAAGCGTTTTTGGTGACCACATGTACCTCTGCGCCGGTCTGCTGTTTAAGACAGCGCAGCACCGGCGTGGTGAGCACAATGTCGCCGATGGAGCTGAAACGCACGACGAGCACCTTCATAGGGATCAACGAATGCGGCGAATCTGGATGTCTTCCACCGGACGGAGCACCAGGGGGACTTTTTCGATTTCCACCGAGTTGCTGTCCAGCCCGAACCAGTTCTGGGGCGAAGCCGTGAAAGATTTGACCGCCAGGTAAATGTTCATCACAAACTGCTCATAGAAGGGCAGATCGTTCTCGTGCGAGAGGAACTCCTGAATGATTACGAACTTCATGTCGCCGGTGGGGTACTCGTCCCGGCTGATGTGGTAGCGGGCTTCCACATTCACCTCACCGGCCTCGATCATGTCCTCAACCACCTTGCGCAGAAAAAGGTTCATGCGCTGCTCCACACGGAAGCCCAGGCGGAAAGTGACCTTGTACACGTCGTCAGTGGCCAGGGCGTTCACCCGGTACTCCATGGTGTAGGGCTCATCGGTCACCTCAATGTGCACAAACCAGTACACATCGGCGCGTTTGGGTTGGGTTTGCAGAATGGAGTACAGGATTTTTTCTTCCACCTGGTTGGCGCGCGCACTGCTGAGAAACACCAGGTTCGTGGCGTATTTGGGCACGTCCTCGTCGTTGCTCAGCGAAATAAGCTGATCGAGGTAGTCGTGCAATTGAACGTTTTCCAAAAAGCGGTTTTTGATCTTTTTGGCCTCCACCCATATGATCATCAGGAAGAAGAGCACGGAGGCGATCACAATGGTAATAAAGCCGCCATCCTTGAACTTTAACAGATTAGCTGTAAAAAACGCCCCTTCAAAGAGCAGGTACCAGATCAAAAACGCCCAAATAAACAGCGGATTTACCCGTTTGGTCACGAAGTAATTGGACAACAGGATGGTACTCATCAGCATCGTTATGGTAACCGACAAACCGTATGCCGCCTCCATCCTGGCGCTTTCCTGAAAATAGACGGTGACAAAAATGCAACCTACCCAAAGCAGGGTGTTCACTGCCGGTACGTAAAGCTGGCCTTTCAGGGATGTTGGAAACACTACCGTCAACTTGGGCATCAAACCCAACCGAATGGCCTCCGACACCAGGGTGAACGATCCGGATATCATAGCCTGGCTGGCGATGATCGCCGCCATGGTGGCTATGACCACCCCGATGGGTACAAACCAATGTGGCATGATGCCATAAAACGGGTTCGACCCTTCAGGCAACATCTGACCTGACAACTGCATACTCCAGGCAGCCTGGCCCAGGTAATTGAGGACCAGGCATGTTTTCACAAAAATCCAACTGGTGCGAATATTTTTCTTGCCACAATGTCCCAGGTCGGCATACAAGGCTTCGGCGCCTGTTGTGCACAAAAAGACAGCGCCCATGAGCACCAGTGCATGCGGATGCGACAAGAGGAGGCTAACGGCGTAGTAAGGATTAAGGGCACGCAGTATGGTCGGTTCGGCGATTACCTGGGAGAGTCCGAGAATACCCAGCATGCCGAACCAAACCAGCATGATGGGGCCAAAAAAGCGACCCACCATAGCAGTTCCGAATTGCTGAAACCAAAAAAGCAGGGAGATGATGGCGACGGTGATCCCCACGGTGGGGATGTGCACATCGTGCAGTGCTTCTATGGAGTGCAACCCCTCAATGGCCGAGGACACCGAAATGGGCGGCGTAATCATACCCTCCGAGAGCACGGCAGCACCGCCGATCATGGCCGGGTAGATCAGCCAGCGACGGCGGCGACGCACCAGGGTGTATAAAGAGAAAATCCCCCCCTCGCCGTTATTATCGGCATCCAACACCAGCGTGACGTATTTGAAGGTGGTTTGAATCGTCAGCGTCCAGAACACCAGCGATACGGCGCCCAGGATAGTGTCGGCATTGATTGTCCCTTCAGCCAGAATAGCACGCATTACATACAGCGGCGACGTGCCGATATCGCCGTAAATAATCCCGAGTGTGATCAGCAGGCCCGCGAGGGTGAGCTTATGATGGCCGTGTGGGTTTTCGGAAGACATAATGGTGCGGTGCGGTCCCTCTTGCGTGGGCTTTTCGTCAGTAGATGGATGCAAATGTACATTGGTATCGCAAACGGACGAAAAAAAGCGCAAATGTCATTTCATTGTTTTTTGACAGAAGTCCCGGATCTGGTCCTGGTTACCCAACAAGACAAGGCGCCAGCCGCCGGCCAGCACCGTGTCGGGCAGCGGATTGAGGTGAAACTCGCCGGCCGGATCGCGCAAAGCGATGATGGACACCCTGGCCGCCGCCGCCATTCCGGTTTCGGCAATGGTACGGCCGACAAAAGACGCCTGCATGTCGTTGACCGCCACTTCCAGGAAGGCGACACTGGAATGTCGCAACGTGGACAGCAATGTAAAAAACTCTACCAACTCCGGGTTGTTGGCCAGCGTAGCCATATAAAATCCGCCGATTTGTTCCGGCACCACAGTATGATCGGCCCCTGCCCGGCGAATTTTGATTTCGTCGGCGTGGTTGCTGGCCCGGGAAATGATGCGCAGGCCTGGGTTGATCTGCCGGGCAGAGAGCACCACAAAAAGGTTGTCGGAGTCGTTGGGCAGGGTCACCACCAGGCACCTGGCGCGGTGAATGCCGGCTTCCTCCAGCACAGTATCCTGGGTGGCGTCGCCTTCCACGTACAGGTACTCGGTGTCGCGGCGCAAGTTGTCCAGTTTTTCGTTCTGGTTTTCAACCACGACAAACCGGATGCCTTGTTTGGCCAGTTCCCGGGTCACCTCGGTGGCGTGGCGGCCAAACCCACATATGATGATGTGGCCTTGCAGGGCGGCAATTTCAGCATTCATACGGTAGTTTTTGATCAGGTTGGTCAGGCCGCCTTCGGCAAAAATGCTGGTCAGGGTAGAGATGCCGTAGGCGAACAATCCAATATTGAAAATGATGAGCAGCGAAGTGAACAAGCGCCCCGTCGGACCCAGCGGGTTCACTTCGCCAAACCCTACGGTCGCTACCGTAATGATCGACATGTAGAACGCCTCACCCCAGGTGTAATCTTCTATGAGGACATAACCGAGCGCGCCTACTACAATGGAAAAAAGCATCAGCAGCACGGCCAGGCGGATCCGGCGAATGCTGACCAGAATTTGAGACATACGGCGGCTGCCTTTTCGCGGGGGGGCAAACGGGGAGCGCCACATTTCGATAAATAAATGCCATATCCCCATGGTTTCTAAAAGGGTCTTGCTGTTCGTCGATAACCCCTATGGCTCGGTTTTAGAATTTACCACCCGCGCCTGAATCCCGGTGGTGTTGATGTCGGTATTGCCGATCCAGATCATGACGAAGCCTTTTTCCTTGATCTTCCAGGTATTGTTGAGCCAGGGGTCGTTGCAGGAAAGGTAAATTTCGCTGTTTGGCTCATCCCAATTCCAGCGGCCTTTGTCGACTACCTTTTTGTTGACCAGAATGTCAAATGTCTGATCTTCATAGAACCGCAACCACTTGTCGCGGAAATTGTCGTACACATGGGGGTCGGTGGCCAGCAGCGCTTCGTTCATGTGCCACCAACCCGTGCTCAGGTATGCTTTCCGACTGGCGGATGCCGGCGGCAGTCGGTCGACCGGAACAGTGACGGTCCGCGGCGTTTTTACAGCGGCGGGCGCCGGGGCGGGCTGGGCCGGGGAAGCCTCGGCAGATGGTGCCGGGAGTTCCTTGCTTTTTTGCAGGTTTTTGCACGTAAGCACCCCGAAAAGCACGATCAGGGCGGAGAGCAGGAGGTTCAACTTCATGGCGATGCTTTCTCAAATTAGGTCAAAAATAAGGCGCCGACGCCGATGCCCGACGCATAAAAAAACAGAAGCCATCCCGGCGGCGGGATGGCTCACTTGTATTTCGCTTCGTAGCCCCGCGTGGAATCGAACCACGATCTGAGGTTCCGGAAACCTCCATTCTATCCGTTGAACTACGGAGCCATGCTTTTAGCGCGGCGCAAAGATAATGTATTTTCGGGTATCAAAGGCGACTTTAGGGAACCAAATGGATATTTTCCCGAATTTCGTCGACGCGTATGCCCAAATGGGATTCATCGTATACACATTCACCGTTGCGAATCAGCAATACTTGAGGCGACTCATGGTAAACGGAAAAAACCTCCGCAATAGCATTCGACACCGCCCGGTGGGCGATCAAATCGAGAAAATAGCGCTCCATCTCATCGGGAGCAAAATTCCAGTCGTCGTTCAACCGGTATTGGGCTACGGAACTAATGTTGCAGCGGGTGCTGTGTTTGAAGATCAGACAAGGCACGGTAAACGAGCGTTGTCTGATCTCTTCAATTTGTTGCACAGAGGTAAGGGGAATCCACTCGTTGTTCATGCGCTTAAAACACCAAAACCTCCTTGGGGTTCACCTCACAGGTCCGTGCCCGGGCAACCGTAACCACGGTGGCAGGACTCCAGTACAAAGAGGGCGATCATAAAAGCAAATGCGAGCAATTTTTGCCAGTTCTTCATGGAATGGTAGCATTGAATTGTTTGACGTGTGAACAGCTTGTAAACGCTGCCTGTTTCTACATATTGTGACAAACGGAGTGCCACTTCGACATTACGACGTAAAATTACCCGCAACGGTTCATAATTGCCCGAACTTTTGTCTTTCATTGTGCAAAAATTAACATTTCAACAAAATAAAATACGGTCAATATGCAAATTCATTTGATCGCCATCGGCGGAGCGGCCATGCACAACCTGGCCATCGCCTTGCACAAACAAGGACATTCGGTTACCGGTTCCGACGATGAAATTTACAACCCGGCGCATGACCGGTTGACAGCGGCGGGGCTGTTGCCGGAAAGCTCCGGATGGTTTCCGGACCGTATCCATTCCGGACTCGACATGGTTATCCTGGGCATGCACGCCCGTGCCGACAACCCCGAACTGGCACGGGCATTGGCGCTGAAGCTGCCGGTGATGTCTTATCCGGAATTTGTGTTCGAACACGCACGAAACAAACAAAGACTGGTGGTGGCGGGCAGCCACGGGAAAACGACCACCACCGCCATGATCATGCATGCCATGAAAAAACAAGGGCTGCACTTCGATTACCTGGTAGGCGCCCAACTGGAAGGATTCGACACCATGGTGTCGCTCACCGATGCCCCGGTGATGGTGATTGAAGGCGACGAATACCTGTCTTCTCCCCTCGATCCGCGCCCGAAAATGGTTCACTACCACCCCCATGCAGCCGCCATTACGGGCATTGCGTGGGACCACATCAATGTGTTTCCGGCATTTGAGGATTACCTGCGCGCCTTTGGGCAATTTATTCAGGCCATGGAGCCCGGTGCGCCCCTCTTCCATCCGGCGCAGGATGCCAACCTCGACACCGTGCTGTCGGTGTATTGCGGGGAGTGGATGCCGGCGCGGCCGGTGGCATTTTCGCCTTATGTGGGCGCGGTGCACAACGGCATCACCCACATTGCGCGTGCGGGAATGCCCGATTTGGCCCTGCGCATTTTCGGTACGCACAACCTGTTCAACGCGCGGGCGGCAGCCCTGCTCTGCGGAGAGGCCGGCCTGGCAGAAGATGCCTTCCTCGAAGCCCTTGCTTCTTTTTCAGGTGCGGGCAGGCGTTTGCAAGCGCTGGTGGCCGAGACAGACCGGGCAGCCTGGCTCGATTTTGCGCATGCGCCTTCCAAGGTAGCCGCGACCACAGCGGCCGTAAAAGCGCAGTACCCCGAAAGGCGTTTGATCGCCGGAGTGGAGTTACACACGTTCAGCAGCCTGAACCGCGCCTTTTTGCCCCAATACGCCGGAAGCTTGTTGGCCGCCGATCAGGCGTTTGTATTTTTTTCGCCGGAAACGTTATCGGCAAAAAAAATGCCGCCGCTGGATCCAGACTTCATCCGAAATTGTTTCGCGTACCCCGGTTTGCAGGTTTTTACCACGGCTGAAGCGCTCGATCACTGGCTGTCGGAACAGGGCTGGTCGAACAAAAACCTGCTGTTGATGTCTTCCGGCCGGTTTGGAGGGTGGGAAGCAGCCCTGCGGACGCCGGAAATACTGGGAGAAAGAGACCGCCAGGTTAAGTGATTGTTAAATCTGACGAAATCCAGCATACTTAACATACAAGTTTCACGGCAAACTTATTTTAGCATCTGAAATAAACTGCCTAATCAGGTGATTTATAAGGTGAAACTGAAAAATGCGGAGGATACTGTTTTGCTGGACGACCAGGTGTACGAGTGGTTGTCAACAGATCCTTTCTACCTTGAAATTGGTTTGTTGGCCAACCTGCGCAAACACTCCAGTGGGTGCGCCGTTTTTCAAAAAACGTGGAAAAGAGCCGGGGGGGGGAAGAAGTACAAGACAGAAACCATTTACCTGCACAAGCTGATCGCTGAAAAGTTTTTGTCCGATCAGCGCGATGACCTGCGAAATCTGGTGGGTACCGTCAACGGTGATAAACTGGACTGCCGGTTGGAAAACCTCGTATACCGTTCGCGTGCCACCGCCAGCCGGCAGCGCAGGGCGAGTTCCAGAACAGGGTTCACCGGCGTTTATCAGGAACACAACCGTTACCGTGCAGTCATCGCGGTGCGCGGAAAGCTTATGCACATCGGTATGTTCGACACGGTGGAAGAGGCAGCGGCGGCGTACAACAAGATGTCACGGGAAATTTACGGAGACGACGGAAAGATCAACAAAGTGCGGTGAGCCGGCTCAGTGCATCCGGTCTCCCCTGGGGGGCATCTCACTCAACACTTTTGCTTCAAACTGCAGGTATTCAAGCCATCGTTTGCGGGTTATTTCCTTGCCAAAGTAGTGTTCAGCCAGATCCAGAAACATCCGGTAGTGCCCCGCTTCGGCCACCATAAACTTGTGGTACCACTCGCGCAAGTGTTCATCCGAACAGTGCAGAGACAACTGGCGGAAGCGCTCGCAACTGCGGGCCTCGATGAGGGCGCAGGTGATCAGTTTTTCCAGCAACGCCGCTTCGCGGCCCAGGCCTTTTTGCTGGAACAGCTGGAGGGCGTTCACATATTCGTCTTTCCGCTGGCGTCCGAGTTTCAGGTTTCTCTTTTTAAGTTCGTGGAGCACCATCCTGAAATGCCCCCATTCTTCGGTGACCACCGGCGCGATGGCGTCTACCAACTCTTCCCGCTCCGGATAGGCCTGAATGAGGGAAATGCAGGCGGTGGCGGCTTTTTGCTCGCAATAGGCATGATCGGTGAGTATCTCACCGAGGTCCATTTCCGCCAGATTCACCCAACGCGGATCGGTGGGCAGGCGGAGTCCAAGCGTCGTGTTGTTTTGCCATTCCATGCCACAAAGGTATTGCCTTGCGAAGCAGTTTTTTTGCGCGGCATTAAACCTTTTCTGCCGGGCGGCATCCAAGCAGGCAACACCTGTGCAGGATTTCCCCTTTCTTTCACTTAAACAACCTTCCGCATGGCCTCTTTGCAACCTTTTTCAGGCGTTTTGGGCCGTCGCCGCGCCGCCCATTTGCTGCGCCGCACCACCTGCCGCTACACACGCGAGCGAGTCGACCAGTTTTCCGCCCAGACACCGTCGAAGGCGCTGGACGAACTACTCCAATTGTACCCGCAGCAAATGGATCAGCCGTACTACGACGACCCGCTCACGACGGGCACCGTCGAGAAAATTGCCTGGATTCTGCCGCCCGGGCTTCCGCTGCCGCCCAACACCCAGGATTTTATGCTGCGCAGACCATTGATCTCCTGGTGGCTGAATGAAGCGCTGAACGACCCCGGGATAGGCCACAAAATGCAGTTTTTTTTCCACCAGTACAACATCGTGGCTGCCAATACACGCACCACGGCCCTGTACTTTGATTATCTGGCGCTGCTCCGTTGGGGCGCCCTGGGCAACTTCAAAAAGCTGGCAGTCAAGATGATCCTCGACAACGACATGCTGGCCTACCTGAACAACAACGAAAACACGGTTAATAATCCCAACGAAAACTTCGCCCGCGAGTTCTTCGAACTGTTCACCATCGGCAAAGGCCCGCAAATTGCCCCCGGTGATTACACCCATTACACCGAAGACGACATTGTGCAGGCGGCCAAAGTGTTTACCGGCCTGCGCACCCAGGGCAACCGCACCAACCTGGACCCGGAAACCGGCATACCCCGGGGAACCATCAACCAGCTTCTTCACGACTCGGGCCCAAAGACCTTCAGCAGCAAGTTCCAGGGGGCTACCATTGCCGGCGGGAACAACCCGACCGCTATCCTCAACGAGTTGAACGCTCTGGTTGATCTCGTGTTCAACCAGCCCGAAACAGCGCGCACCACCGTGCGCCGACTGTACCGCTTTTTTGTGCACCGCAACATCACAGCGGAGATTGAAAACGACATCATTGAGCCCCTGGCCCAGGTGTTCCGCAGCAATAATTACGAACTGGCGCCCGTGCTGCGCACGCTCCTGGCGAGCGAGCATTTTTACGACGAAGACGACTCGGACAACACAGACGAGATCATCGGGGGCATGATCAAGTCGCCGCTGGAGCTTTCCCTGCAAGCCTTGTCCTTTTTTGAGGTGCCCATTCCCGACCCCGACACCAATCCGCAAGGATTCTACACCCGTTTCTGGGCCCAGGCCGTACAGGATCGCATGCTCACCGGCGCAGGTCTGCCCATTTTCCTTCCCAGTGACGTGGCCGGATACCCCGCGTACTACCAGACACCGGATTACAGCCGCCAGTGGTTCAACTCCAGCACCATCATTGCCCGGTACAAGCTGCCGGCCATGTTGCTCAGCGGAACCCGGCAGTTTGGTGGCCAGCCCAACGCAAGCATCGGCACCAAACTCAATATTGCGCCCTGGGTACGCGACAGCGGGAACATCAGCAATCCGTCGGACCCGTTTGTGCTGGTCAATGAACTCCTGTGGTATCTGTTGCCTGAAGAAGTGGACAACGAGCGCCTCAACTACTTCTACGTCTCTGTTTTCCTCGACAACCTGCCGGCCAACGACTGGACCTATGAATGGCAAAACTACCTCAGTACAGGCGACGCCACGGAGGTGACCATTGCCCTGGAACGACTGGTCAACGCCATTATGTATTCACCTGAATACCAAACGTTCTAAGCCGGGCCTCTCCTTTATTTCCCCAGTTTTCAATTCTAACTTTTTATGAAAAGACGCAATTTTCTCCGCATATTCCCGGCAGCCGGCGTGACGCCGTTTGTGCTGAACGGACATAGCATCCGCCCGTTTGCCAACCGCCAGATGGCCCGCGTGCTCGCTGCCTGCGACGGCATCGAAGACCGGGTGCTGGTGCTCATCCAGCTCAAAGGCGGCAATGACGGGGTAAACACCCTCATTCCCATTGAGCAATACGACGATTACGCCAACCTGCGCCCCGGCATCCGGCTCGACGAGACGACCTTGATCGCGCTCGACAACACCTTGCCGGCGGCAGACCAAATCGGACTTCACCCCTCACTGGCTGCCCTCAAAAGCCTGTACGACGACGGCCGGGCAACGGTGATTCAGGGCGTGGGCTACGAAGCCATGAACCAGTCGCACTTCAAGGGCACCGACATCTGGCTCACGGGCGGCGACACCACCCCGGAAGGATACAGCATCCCTTCGGGCTGGATGGGTCGCTCGCTCCAGGCCTTGTACCCCGACGTACAGGGAGCGCCCACACCGGAGATGCCCGATCCACTGGGCATCCAGTTGGGAGACCCCAACCCCTCCCTGGGCTTTCACACCGAAACCGAACACCAAAATTCCATCAACCTGAGCGGACAGGATGCCGCCGGATTTTATTCGCTCATTCAGACCATCGGCGGCCTGCCGGTGCCCAATGTGCCCGATTCGGACCACGGCGACGAACTGTCGTTCATCATGAACGTGGAGCAAAGCGTGAACCTGTATGCCCAGCGCATCACCGACACGTTCAACAACGGAAGCAACGCCAACTCGAACTACCCCACTACGGCGCTGGCCGACCAATTGAAAACCATTGCAAAACTCATGAGTGGCGGTTGCAAAACAAAAATCTACCTCTGTACGCTGGGCGGCTTCGACACCCACGCCGGACAGGCGGCTGACAACGACACCACCAACGGCGCGCATGCCGATCTGCTGTTTACCCTCGCAGAAGCGGCCAAAGCATTCCTGGATGACCTGGAAGGCCTCGGGCTGGCCGAACAAGTGCTCGCCTGCACTTTTTCGGAATTCGGCCGAACCGCCGCCGAAAACGGCTCAAACGGCACCGACCACGGCACCCTCGCGCCCATTTTTATTTTCGGAAAAAATGCGGCTGCCGGCGTGCAGGGCACCAACGTCAACCTGAAAAACCTGACCCCCGACAAGCAACTGCAAGGGCTTCAGTTCGACTACCGGCAGGTGTTCACCACGCTGCTTCAGGACTGGCTGGGCGCCGACAATTATGTGCTGGAGCAGACCATGTTTGAGGGGTACGCCAAATTGCCGGTTGTCGACACCGCTGCCGTGGTGCGTCCCGAATGTTATTTCGGAACCACGTCTGTGTGGGACGTGGCGCCCGGCGTG
The DNA here is from genome assembly GCA_033764075.1 of Saprospiraceae bacterium. Taxonomy (GTDB): domain Bacteria; phylum Bacteroidota; class Bacteroidia; order Chitinophagales; family Saprospiraceae; genus M3007. The sequence continues at coordinate 61,607 of JANRJH010000024.1, forward strand.
CGCGCCATGAGCCTGTACCCGAACCCGGCCAGCATCAACGCGGAGGTGACCTTCGTCAGCGAACGCGCATTCGAGGGTATCCTGTCGCTGCACAGCCTGGGTGGTCGGCTTCTGTCCAATACCCGTGTATGGGTTCAGCCGGACATCAACCTGTTTTACCTGGATGTCAGCCAGATTCCGGCCGGAACCTACTTCGTCCGGTTGGAAAACAGCGGAACCGGACGCGCAGAAGTCTGCAAGCTTGTGGTGGCCCGATAGCCGGTAAAAGTTTGTAATCAGTATGCATACAGGCCGGTGCTCGGCAGAACGAGCGGGTTGTTTGACCAACAGGACAAACAAGCTGCCCGTTCTGCCGGGAACCGGCCTTTTTTTTTCAATTGCGGCCACAACCGGTGCGCCCCATAAGCTAATCGGCTATTTTTGCGTTATAGCTCCAATAAACGCTGGAACGACATGATAGTAACCCGATTTACGCCAATGTTCATTGGCCTGTTGATGGCTGCCGGGTCGGCATACACGCAAAAAAATGCCGATTGTGCCACCGCCGTTGATGTTTGTAAAAAAGAACCGGTGAAGATTAATCGCGCAACGGGCGAAGGCGCAGACCGGATGGAAGCCGATTTCGTTTCCTGTTTTATGAACGGTGACAACTTCGGTATGGCGGAGGAAAATTCGACCTGGTTCAAGTGGGAGGTCGCAGAGGGGGGCACTTTTACCTTTGTGATCACACCGGACAACAAGACCAACGATATTGACTTTGTGGTTTACCGGCTGCCGGCGGACGGCTCCTGCATCGGCAAGCAGATTGTACGGTGCATGGCCGCGGGCGATCCGCCGGAGTTGTACGGCAAGTCCCCGTGCCTGGGCAAAACCGGATTGCGCGATGGCGAGACCGATACCAGCGAAGATGCCGGCTGCAGCGACGAAGGCGACAATACATGGCTGGCCCCGCTGAAAACGGTCAAAGGAGAGCGATACGCGTTGCTGGTGAGCAATGTGTCGGAGCCAGGAGCCGGATTTTCCATCAGCTTTTCCGGTTCTGCCAAATTGCCGTGTGAGGTTGAAGAACCCGCCGTCGCCCGGGCAGAACCCAAACCCAAGGTGAAGGAAACACCCCCGCCCCCACCACCACCGGTAACCAAACCCACTGAAATTGGCGGACGGAAGGTGGCCATTGGCGAAACCGTACGCGTGGGCAACCGAAAGCTCAAAATGAAAATCTGGGACAGTCAGGTAGAAGACGGTGACGTCGTATCGGTGTACATCAACGATACAAAGGTGCTCGACAGGCATTTGCTGACCCTTCGGCCCCGGGAGTTTGAATTCGAACTGCCCGCCGGTCGCGAGCACTATATTACGGTTTACGCCGACGACTTCGGCAAGGCGGAGCCCAACACCGCCACGGTGGAAATATTCGACGGCCAGAAGACGTATACAATCGATCTGGTATCTACCCGCAGCGAACAAGAAAGCCTGAAGTTGGTTTTGGAATAAGGATTATCTTCGATCCCACATTTCACCACCGACATTCCACCTGCTCATGATAGGCTTTCGCTTTTCCGAATACCGCCCCGACGACGCCCAAAGCGTTTTTGACCGGCTGTTCAAAATATTTCAGGAACTCATGCTGTACACCTCCGGTGATGTGGTGGAATCGCTGGCCTGGCTAACCGAGCTCGACAAGGAGTATAAACTCACCACGGAGGAGTACGGCATGGGTGATTTTATCCGCGACCTGGAGGAAAAAGGGTTTATCCGGCGCGACGGCGACGGTGAAGGTGGCGTAGGACCCACGGCCAAGCTTGAAATCAGCCTGCGCCAAAAAAGTCTGGATGACATTTTTGGCGACCTAAAGAAAGCTAAAAGCGGGCGACACACCACCGGTTTTATCGGCAATGGCGATGAATTCACCTCTGACGTGAAGCCCTTCGAATTCGGAGACACACTGGAAAACCTCGCTGTGACAAACTCCCTGCGCAATGCGTACATCAACCACGGCATCGACGAGTTTAAGCTCACGCAGGACGATCTGGAGATGTACGAAACATACTACCAGTCACAGATGTCATCCGTACTCATGATCGACATTTCCCACTCCATGATCCTGTACGGTGAAGACCGCATCACGCCGGCCAAGAAAGTGGCGCTTGCGCTGGCAGAGTTTATCCAGACCCGTTTCCCGAAAGACACGCTGGACCTCATCGTTTTCGGCAACGATGCCTGGCCCATTGAACTCAAAGACGTACCTTATCTTCAGGTAGGCCCCTACCATACCAACACCGTCGCCGGTCTCGAACTGGCCATGGACATCCTCAAGCGCCGCCGCAACCCGAACAAACAGATCTTTATGATCACCGACGGCAAACCCACTTGCCTTAAAATTGGAAAAAACTATTACAAAAATTCCTTTGGGCTGGACCGGAAGATCGTCAACCGTTGCCTGAACCTCGCGATGCATTGTAAGAAACTGAACATACCCATCACCACTTTCATGATCGCCCGCGATCCCTATTTGGTGCGTTTCGTGGAGGCATTTACGAAGACCAACAATGGCAAAGCGTTTTATTCCTCCCTGCAAGGCTTGGGGTCGTTTGTGCTGGAAAACTATAAAAAAAGGGGGCGCAAATAAATTCGTCCTACGAGTATACTCGTAGGACGAATACAAACAACATTTTTTCGTATGTATATTTTACTAATATCAATAGTGATAGGCTTATTTGTGGCCATGCTTTTTGTCAATTTGTATTTTCGGGCGCGGGTGCTGAAGATCTACGGGGTGCTGGTACGCAACAAAGTGGAATTTGGCGCTGCCCATATTTTCAGCCGCGAAAAATTGGAACATGAGATTTTGCCTAAATATCCGGAGTTTCGCACCGAAATCGAACAGTTCATCCGGCACATGCGGTACTCCATCCGCATGGCTACGGTGCTGATCGCTTTGATTACCGCCTTTGGCGCTATTCTGATGTATTTTCGGTAAACCGCTCACAACCCTGTTTTTATGAGAATTGGCCTTCTGGGCGCCGGGCACCTCGGCAAAATCCACCTCAAATGTATTCTGGCTACCTCCTGTTGGAAACTGGCAGGCTTTTACGACCCCAGTGATACCCACGCTGAGAGCGCCGTCAAGCAATACGCAGCCCACCGGTTTGATACCGTGGACGAACTTTTGCAAGCCGTAGATGCGGTGGATATTGTAACCCCCACCCCGTCGCACTTCGAACTGGCCGCCCGCGCGCTGGAAGCAGGTAAGCACGTTTTTATAGAAAAACCAGTGACGGAAACTTTGGCGGAGGGAAAGAAATTGTTGGAAATGGCCTCTGGAACCGGCTTGAAGGTGCAAGTTGGCCATGTAGAGCGCTTCAATCCGGCATTTACGGCGTTAAAGGGGATGGACCTGAATCCGATGTTTATCGAGAGCCACCGGCTATCTGTTTTTCAGCCCAGGGGTACCGAAGTGTCGGTCATCCTGGATCTGATGATCCACGATCTGGATCTGGTGCTGCACCTGGTTCGTTCCGAATTGATCAACTTAAGCGCCAGCGGTGTGGCGGTATTGAGCGACACGCCGGACATAGCCAACGTCCGCCTGGAGTTTGCCAACGGAGCGGTGGCCAACCTCACCGCCAGCCGTATTTCGCTGAAGCAGATGCGCAAAATGCGGCTCTTCCAGCCGGACCATTACCTGAGTCTGGATTTTCTGGATAAAAACGCCCAAATTGTGCGGCTGTACGACCAGGAAGCGCCCAATCTTCCGCCCCAGGAACAACTGATGGCGTTTGAAACCAACCAGGGCACAAAATGGCTTCATTTGCAAATGCCTGATTCCGAACCGGTAAACGCTATTCAACGCGAGCTGGAGACGTTTTATGAGTCCATCGAAAACAACTCAACGCCAGTGGTGAGCCTCGAAGACGGGTATAGGGCGCTAAAAGTTGCCCACGAAATACTCGAAGCCATCGAAATGCGCAAAGGCGCCGCCCATTTGGACGCCTAGTCTTCCCACCCCGGGTCAAGCGTAACAGGCTACATGCTCGCCAGCCAGTAGTACAGGGGCATACCCACAGTGATGTTGAACGGAAACGTCACCCCCAGTGCCATAGGAATATACAATCCCGGATCTGCCTCCGGCGCAGCCAGCCGCATGGCTGCCGGTACGGCGATATAAGACGCGCTGGCGGCCAAGACGGCGAACATGAACCGATTGGCCGTGTCGGCAGTTACCAGACTGCTCAGCCACGCCACCAAACAGCCATTCAGGCAGGCAATGCCCACGGCAAAAAAGGTTAGAAACGCCCCCGAACGGTAGAAAGCGGTGAACCGGCGTGCGGTTACCATGCCCATTTCCAGCAGAAAAATGGCGAGAAAACCTTTGAAAATGTCGGTCGTGAACGGCTTGATACCCTCAGCCTGCTTGGCATCGGCCACCACGCCGATGAGCAGGCTCCCGGTGATCATCAGCACACTGCCGTTGGTGAAAGCGTGGCGCACCAACTCCCGCATGCTCATCCGCTGATCTTTTCCAACACCATAGTGGTTCATGAGCAAAACCGCAACGATGATGGCCGGCGCTTCCATCAGTGCCATCACGGCCACCATGTGTCCGCCGAAATGCAGTTGCAATTGCTCCAGAAAGCCGGAAGCCGCCACAAAGGTGACTGCACTGACGGATCCGTAGGTCGCTGCTATGGCGCCGGCGTTGGGTATACTCAGCCTTCGACGGAGCAGAAAAAACACGTACAATGGAATGGCGGCAGCCACCAACAACCCAAATACCAGGGATGCGCCTATTTCTGCCGTGAACGCGCTGTGCGACAACTCCTGACCGCCCTTGAACCCGATGGAAAACAACAAATAAAGGGATATGAATTTTACTGATTGTGCCGGTATCTCCAGGTCGCTTTTCATCCAGGCCGCCAAAATGCCCAAAAGAAAAAACAAAAGTGTGGGGTTGGTAATATTTGAGAGCAAAAGGGTTTGACTCATTACACGAGGGGTCTATTTGCGCGCAAAAGTATAACAATTGCCCAACTGTGCAAAACAATCATCTTGTTACTATTCCAGAAACACCCGCATTTCCCCTTCCTTGAGTTGAACATGGATGTTGTCTTTCAGCGTGGTATACAGCGAAAGACCAACGTAATCGGGCTGTATGGGAAACATTTTATGCTTTCGATCTACGAGCACGGCCAACTCCACCCGTCGGGGGAGCACGCGCAGAAGCGGTCGCAGGGCGTAAAATACGGTGCGACCGGTATTGGATACGTCGTCTACCAGGATGAGTACTTTGTCCGCCAGCTCATCCGCCGGCATTTCAATCTCTGGGGTGTACTCGACCGGATTGGCCGGATTGAGCCGGATCCGGGTCAGGGTAATGCTCATCTCCTCAGGCTTGATGTCCATCAATGCATCAACCAATCGCTGGGCGAAGGTGACCCCGTTGTTGTTCAATCCGGCAAAAATGATTTCCGGTTCACCGTAGTTGCGTTCCAGTATTTCTATGGCCAAACGCCTGATTTTTTGCCTGATTTGTTGTTCCTGGAGAATGATCATGTGTTCTTGAATATTTTTGACACAAAAGTCCGTTCTTATCGCTGTAATTTGCAGCCGGAAAACGAATTTTTATGCTCCAAATCATACTTTTCGCCCTTATAGCAGCAGCAGCACTGTGGTTTGCGACAAGGGGATACCGCAGGGTATACCGCAACGTGATGCTGGGTAAGCCGGAGCGGTTGAACGACAGGCCGTCGGATCGCTGGCGGAACATGCTGCTGGTGGCCCTTGGGCAACAAAAGATGTTCAAGAATTGGATCCCGGCCATCCTACACCTGTTCCTGTACACCGCTTTTGTGATTACCCAGGTTGAGCTCATCGAAATTTTTGCGGATGGGCTCACCGGTCGGCACCGTATTTTTTCCGCACCCCTCGGCGGTTTTTACACGTTTGTCATCAGCCTGATCGAAGTGTTGTCGGTGCTGGCGTTTGTCGGCACGGTCGCCTTTCTCATCCGGCGCAATGTGCTGACGATCCCGCGTTTTCGCAAGCCGGAGCTAAAAGGGTTTCCCTGGCGCGACGCCAACTACATTCTGCTGGGTGAAATTGTGCTCCTCACGGGCATCTGCTGTATGAACGGAGCCGATCAGGTCTTGCAAGACCTGGGCGATCCGCACTACCCCAAAACGGGCGACTTTGCCGTCAGCAATACCCTGGGCCCTGCCTTGTTTGGCGGCTTGTCGCACGGAGCGCTGGTTGTCGTGGAGCGCTTCGGCTGGTGGTTGCACATCCTGACGGTTTTCGGATTCCTGTGCTACCTGCCCTATTCCAAACACCTGCATATTCTGCTGGCCTTCCCCAATACCTGGTATGCCCGTCTGACGCCCAAAGGCGAAATGAGCAATATGCCCGAAGTACAAAAGGAAGTGCGCATTATGATGGGGCTGGACCAACCGGACGCCGGCGCTTCCGCCGACCTGCCCGAGTTTGGCGCCAACGACGTGTTCGGCCTGAGCTGGAAAAACATCCTCGATGCCTACAGTTGCACCGAGTGTGGGCGCTGCACCGCCGCCTGCCCCGCCAACCTGACCGGCAAGAAACTTTCTCCGCGAAAAATCATGATGGACGTACGCGACCGGGCCGAGGAAATTGGCAGGAACTTGGACAACGGCGCCCAAAAACGGGCGCAGTACGACGACGGCAAAAGCCTCTTTGATTACACCACTCCGGAAGAATTGCACGCCTGCACCACCTGTAACGCCTGCGTGGAGGCCTGTCCGGTACTCATCAACCCGCTGGACATCATACTCCAATTGCGCCGCCACGAAATCCTGACCCAATCCGCAGGCCCGGCCGACTGGCTGCCGCTCTTCAACGCCATCGAGAACAACGGCGCCGCCTGGCAAATGCCCGTAGAAAGGGATGCCTGGAGATCCTGATTACCCCACGGATTTATCCGTGGGACATACCACGGATTTATCCGTGGGACATTACCCCACGGATTTATCCGTGGGCAAGAGCCATTAACCCACGGATTTATCCGTGGGATATAAGTACCCTTAGGTAAAAAACATTCTATGCTAGCTAAAACGTACGCGGAATACGCCGCCGAAGGCCTTGAGCCTGAAATCCTGTTTTGGGTGGGCTGTGCCGGCAGTTACGACGCCCGGGCGCAAAAAATCACCCGAGCGCTTTGTGAAATCCTGAATCACGTAGGAATCCGGTTTGCCATTCTGGGCAACGAAGAGCGCTGTACCGGAGACCCGGCCAGGCGCGCGGGCAACGAGTTTTTATTCCAGATGACGGCGATGATGAACATCGAAACGTTGAACATGTACAACGTCCGGAAAATCGTTGCCGCCTGCCCCCACTGCTTCAACACCTTGAAAAATGAATATCCGGCATTGGGAGGTCATTACGAGGTCGTCCACCACAGCCAATTGCTGCAGGAGCTTATCCGGGAGGGCCGACTGAAAATACAGGGCGGAGGCGACTTTAAAGGCAAGCGCATTACTTACCACGACTCTTGCTACCTCGGGCGGGCAAACAGCGTATATGAAGCCCCGCGCGAGGTACTGGCCATGCTCGATGCAGAGCTCGTGGAGATGAAACGGTCGCGTCAAAACGGACTCTGCTGTGGCGCCGGCGGCGCCCAGATGTGGAAAGAGGACGAGCCGGGCGATAAAAGAATCAACGTCGAGCGCATCGACGAGGCACTGGAGACTCGCCCGCAGGCCGTCGTGGCCAACTGCCCTTTTTGCATCACCATGCTGCAAGACGGTTTGAAAGCACGAGAAAAACAGGATGACATTCAGGTGTACGACCTCTCTGAAATGATCCTCAACAACATAATCAAATGACCGCTACCCTGCCCTACCCCACCCTGGCTGCCGATAGCGACTTCGCACCGCTGTCCCGTGTCTGGATGTACCTGGCCGACCGCAACCTGTCGGATGCCGAAGTCGCTGCGGTGAACGCCCACCTGACACACTTCTGCAGGCAATGGACGGCCCACAACATGGCCCTGAAAGCACGAGGCGAAGTTTTTGCCCATAGGTTGTTGCTGCTGATGGTCGACGAAACCCTGGCCGGCGCAAGCGGGTGCTCCATCGATAAGTCGGTGCATTTTTTGGAGGCCATAGGGCATGAATTGCGGGTGGATTGGTTCGACCGGATGCAGTTTGCCTGGCTGGATAAAAACGGAGACATAGCGTTCGGAACCAAATCCGTCTTTGAGGATAAAGTCCATACCGGCCACATCACGCCGGAAACACCCATGATGAACACTTTGGCCAATACCCGTGAGGCGCTGCAAACCCAATTTTGGGTGGCGTTTCAGGGCAGTTGGCAAAAAAAATTGGTTTAACCCACTCGTCCTACGACTATACTCGTAGGACGAATAAAATTTTGCCATGCCCAACGCCCAGGACTCCTTTATCCATACCGTCCGAGCCCTCATTGAGGAGAATGAATTGGCTGAGGCGATACGCCTGCTGACCGACTTCGACAAACAAGTGGAAGCCGGCGTCGGCAACGACGTGCGCATGCAGTCGGCCAAGCTCAAAGAAGCCGACAAGATGTTCAAGATCGACGGCATCATTGAGCTGAAGGACTACAAGCTCACCACCGCCCAGGTGCGCAATGCCCTTTTTTCCATCGTAGACGACCTGCCGGATCGACTCGCGCTCAACAACCGGGTGCGCACCCTCGACAGCGGATTCGCCATTGAGGTGCCCGAGGAAGAAGTTCTTGAAAAAGTGCTGGGCCCCAAGAGCCACCTGCTTCAGATCAACTGGCTGGAAAAAGCCATTCACGCCGCCAAAGCGGTTTGCCGGGTGGTGCGCAACGACGGCGTCACCGGCACCGGATTTGTCACAGACGACGGCTACCTTTTCACCAACCACCACGTGTTGCCCGACGCCCAAATGGCCGCCGGCGCCCGGGTGGAGTTCAACTATGAGCTCGACGCCAACGGCAACGCCAAAAACCAGGTGGCCTACCGCCTGGACACCGCCGACTTCAAATGCTCCCCCCCCAGGGAACTCGACTTCGCCCGGGTGCGCATCGTCGACCGCCCCGAGCAGCCCCTGAAACAGTGGGGCTTTCTGGCCTTTGAGACCCAGCGCCTGCCGGCGGCCGGCGACCCGGTCACCATCATCCAGCACCCCAACGGCCTCGACAAGCACATCGCCCTGCGGGCCAACGAGGTCATTTCGGTCTGGAACCAACACCTGTTCTACACCACCGACACCGAGCCGGGCAGCAGCGGGTCTCCCGTGTTCAACGCCGACTGGAAAGTGGTCGCCATCCACCACGCCGGCAAAGACGCCGCCCAGGGCGGCCTTCAGATCAATGCCGCTGGTGAACACCGCCCCGCCAATCGGGGTGTGCTGTTTAGCCATATTTTTGCGCATCTGGGGCTGGCGCCATCAACGACGACGCCCGTCGTCACGTCAGCTACAACCGGCGCCTCCGGTCAAGAGAGCAACCCGGCAACAAACACCGCCACAACCACAACCACCCCCGCGCCCAAGCCGGAACCCCAGGTGCAACAGCCCCCGACATCCGTACCCAAGTTCCTCATCGTGTACGACCTTGCCGATGAAACACCAGCCAAAAACCTCAAAAAACACCTGAACATTTCCATCCTGACCAAAAAACTCAAAGCCCACTTTGTCCACGAAGTGCCGGCCGGCGACGACCCCCTGGAGCGCGCCCGGCAGGAAATGGCCGACAGCCAATACATCGTTGCGCTCATCAGCGTAAATCTCTTCAATTCGCCCGACTGGTTCGCCCTCGTACTGGAAGCAATGGGCAATGGCCGTTCGGTTGTTCCGGTCCGGTTAAGCCCCGTCAACCTCGACGGCACCGGACTGGAAACGCGCAAGTCGCTGCCCTCGCGCAACAGAACGGTGCAGGATTTTCCGACGGAGGACGCGGCATTCACAGATGTAGTGGAAGGTTTGAAAGGATTGCGGTAACCCTGACCAATCAATGCTCCTTGAACGGGTGCCGCTGCACCCACTGCTCTTCCGAGTTTACGAACCGGAAGACCCGCCGCCCCAGCCGGTTGATCAGGGGGGATTCATGGCGAACGAAACAGCACAGTTGCCTCGGCTCTGCACCCACCGAACTTTTGATCTCCAGTGCGGTACGTGCAAAAACCACCTCTTGGTATCCGGAAGAGATGGCCACACGAATAATGTCGTACAACATGTTCAGGTACAACTGCTTGTCGTGGTTTAAATCCTTATCGTAACCCAAAAAATGGGCCTCCATGGTGTCGTGGTTGCCAATAGTCGTGAAAAAGGAAATGAGTTTTTCACCCTCGTAGTAGCCGAACACCCGGAAATCGTCCGGCAAATCGCGTTTCAGCCCTGCAAAGTATCCCGGGTTGAGGGAAACCATGTTAAAACCGGCGCCATCCGACACGCTTTTATACAGCGCGTACATGGTGCCTTCCAGTCTCAGCACGTCCGACAAAGTCAGTTCTCTCTTTTCTATTCCGACCGCTTTTTTAAAGGCCCGCTTCGCTCGCGTGCGGTATTTGGTGGTCATCGCCTCCAGGTAATCATCAAAAGTATCGAACGACAAGGGCAGCACCATGTTGGGCTGGATCAGAAACTCCAGACAGGCATTCCCGCGCAGGGTTCTCCGTTCCGCCAGCCGATCCGGTAGCAGGTCTTTATACAGCAGGACCGGGATGTCCAGATGCTCCCGGCGCAAAGCCCCGGCCAATTGGGTCAGGGCGCCATCGAGAAGAAGCACCGCCTGCTCGCGGCGGATGCGTTGAAAGTCGAAATGGGCCGCATGGTCGCCGGTAATCAGCAGGTTGCCACAAACCAGTACGTGAAAGGAAAACCGGGAGGCAATCCACTTCTTGAGCTTTTCCAGCCATTTTTGCCAGGCAGACAGGTTGGTTCCGGGCTCGATCCGGTAATTGGTTTTACCGGAGAAATATTGCAACTGTGCCAGCGCGACGCCAACCGGCGTATTTTCCTGGTAAAAGACCATAAAAAAAAGGCGCATACCGTTCGGTTTATGCGCCTCCAAAGCGGCCAGATAAGGACTGCGCAGGAACAGGTCGTTTTGCGGCGCAGCCTTGTCCCAATCCGCCTTCGCCTCTGCTATGGAGGTAAATAGCCGGAAGCAGGGTGCGGTCGTATTCTCTGCCGTATACAAGGTGTTTTTCCGGCCGACGCCGGAAGTCATGGGGCAGGAACCTCGGAAGAAAGTATCCACAGGAAAAAAGAACAGGATTGGAAATAAATGGTTTTAAAAGTCGGCAAATTGGCCAGGGTAAAATTTCAGGTGGTGTCGGGTGATTTACCCAGGGTAGTATGCCGGATGGCGGGCGCCTTCTCCCGCAAAATTGCGTAGGTGGAGCGGTAGCCGATCTCTTCGATCTGATCGAATTTGTGCCAATCGATCAAGCTGAAGTGTTTGAGCGGCGGGTTCACGTACACGTCCACCGCCTTGCGGTACTCCTGGCCCATGATCCGCCCGCTCATCATGGTGGATTCCATGACCACAAACAACAAGCTGGGCAGTTTGCGCCGCCGATCGCTTTCAGGATCCGTCTCCTCAAAGCGGCGGTACGTCTGCAAATCCACGGCAATGAGGGTACCAACCCCGAGTTTACTCATCACATCCACCGGAAGGTTGTTGAATACGCCCCCATCCACGTGCAGGTCGTCGTTCATCACGGCAGGCGGGAAGATACCCGGAATGCTGATGCTGGCACGCAATACCTGCGGCAGGTCGCCGCGCCAGTGGATGGTCGGGTTGGTCTTGGTCAGGTTGCACGACACACAATAAAATCCCAACCAGCTGTCTTCGATGGTGTATCCCTCGAAACTCTCCGACAGCAGACTTTCCAGCATTTTTCCTTTAAAAATAGATACTTTGGGAATGAAATTAAAGTCGCGTGTGGGGCTTTTTTTGAACACCTCGCGGCTACGCTCGCGCATGTGCATGCCACTCCATCCTCGGGCGATCAGCGCGCCCATGACGGCGCCGATGCTGGTGCCGCCCACGAAATCCACGGGGATACCCAGATCTTCCATGGCCCTGAATGCACCGATGTGCGCAAACCCCTTGGCAGCGCCGCCAGACAACACCAAACCTACCGCATTTCCGCTGACGATACGGGCCAGGCGATCCAGATCGGCGGTGTTGTGCTTGCGTATGTGGTGGTGCAGGCGGAGCTCGCGTTTGGTCAGCCAGGGCAATGTACCCTTTGGGTGCCCGGCATTTTCGGGATGCCACAAAACCAGGCTCTGTTCTGCGATGGCCGTTCGCATCGGGCCGTGTAAATAACGTTGCTCGATGGGATGCAGGTCCGGCGACGCCAGCGGATCGCCAATGAGCAGAATTTCGTCGGCCTGCCGGAGGCAACGACGCGTCCACTCCGTATCTTCCGAATCCGGGCAATACACCACAAACTGGTGCTCACTTTCCTTTTCCTCCAACCAGGAAGTCAGGCTGCGATAGGCTGTGCTGTGCTCGCGCGACACCTGGGCGAGTCCCTTTTGGTTCATCCACGCATCCACGAGCGTACTGTCGAGGAAAATGGTGGACCCGAAGCGTTTCAGGCGCGGCACGAACTCCAGGGCAAAGGCGGTAGCGTCAACGCCCTGGCTGATGGGCATCAGGCAGATGTTGGTTACCTTCCGCCGCACCCTGTGGTTGGCCTGGGTGTCGCGCAGGCGCTGAATGATTTTGCGGGTTATCTGCAACAAAAGGTGCGGATGCTTGCGTCCGAGCGACTCAAAACGCTGTTTCGACATGCGCGCCAGCACACAGTCGCGCATGGCCAGCACATTGGCAACCCGGGGTTCGCCGGTGACCAGCGACATCTCGCCAACCGTCTCTCCGCAGGGGATTTCTGCGATGGGCGCCATCAGGCCGTTCTCCCGGTTCTCCAACACCTTGAGACGCCCGCTGATCAGGGCGTACATGCTCTCACCTTCATCGCCCTGCCGGCAAAGAAAGGCCCCTCCGGGGAGGTCAATCCATTCAAAAGACGCCAATATATCCAGCAATTCTTTCGGCGGAAGTTTGCCAAAGAGCCGGTTGACGTATTCGGCCAGCCGGTCGTCCAGATAATGGGTGTAATCTTTGTAAAATGGATCGTGTAAACGCATCTTTGTTTAGACGGCTTCAACGCACAATGGTCATTTCCTGGATCAGGTGTCCGGCGCCGGCATATTTATCAATGATAAAAAGAACATACCGCATGTCAACCATGATATTACGGCAAATATCGGCGTCGTAATGCAGGTCGCTCATGGTTCCTTCCCACACCCGGTCAAAATTCAGACCAATCAGGTTTCCGCGTGCATCCAGTGCCGGGCTTCCGGAATTGCCACCGGTGGTGTGGTTGGTGGCAATGAAGGCCACGGGCACCGTTCCGTTTTGCGCATAATCACCATAATCCTTGTTTTGGTGCAACGCAATGAGTTTGGCAGGAACGTCGAATTCATAATCTCCGGGGACGTATTTCTCCATGACGCCGTCTAGGTCGGTCTGATATTCATATTTCACCGCATCCCTGGGCGAATACGGTTTCACCTTGCCGTAGGTGATGCGAAGCGTGCCGTTGGCATCGGGAAAAAAACGCTTGTCGCGGAAAACGGCCAACTGGGCAGCCATGTATTCCCGTTGAAGCAGGTTCAGGCTGTTTTGTAGTTCGTTGTAGCGAGGCGCCACATGGGTGCGGTACAGGCTGTCGACTTCATACCAAAGTTGGTAAGCCGGGTCTTTCCGGATTTCCTGATAGACTGTAGCGCCGTCTTTTGACAGAAGCGTGGTCATTTTTTCCTGGTCGGTAAAAGCGCTGGATTTAAACAGGTAAGTCGCCAGTTGATCGTATCCGCCATGGCGCGCGACGGCCGCTTTTACCGGCGCACTGCCCCAATCATCGGGCACATGCCGTGCAAACCGCTCCAGCATGCGGGCATTTACCGCCTGATCTACCTCGGGATGGTAGTCCTTGAAGTATCCCTCCATCTGCGTTTTTACGGCAGTTATTTTTTGCGCGAAAGCGGCCGGGCCGTTGTCTGTGTAGGACTGTACCCACCGCGACTGCCCGGAAACCAGGCCAAACAGCTGGTTGTTGCGCACCAGCGTTTCGAAGTAGTATTCCCGGGCCAAGGCATAGGGCTCCTGATCTTTGTACGTCTGCGTGAGCCGGGGTAGCAGGTTTCCGTAAAGTGCGTTCATGTCCGGGCTAGCCTCGATGCGTTTGGTAAATGACGATTCGTATGCTTGTTTGATGTCCAGCGCCTTTTTGGATTGTAGCCCCTGCATTTCGCCCAGCCATTTTTTCCAGTAATTGGCGATGGATGCATAGCGGGCAATGTACGCGATTTTGATGGCTGGGTCTTGCCGCATGTATCCGTCCATCACCTTGAGGGCCTCGTCCCGTGTTTCCACCCGTGCAGGGTCGAGCACCTCGGCGGTTTGGCGCAACCCTTCGGCGCTTAGATACTCGTCGGTACGGCCAGGGAAGCCGTACACCAGCGTGAAGTCGCCCTCCTGAACGCCTTTGAGCGACACCGGCAAGTGTCGGCGGGGTTTGAACGGGATGTTGTCGGGCGAGTAGTCTGCAGGCAGGTTGTCCTTGCCCGCATAAACCCGGAAAAGGCTGAAGTCGCCGGTATGCCGGGGCCATACCCAGTTGTCGGTGTCCGAACCAAACTTGCCGATGCTGCTGGGCGGCGTGCCCACCAGCCGCACATCACGGTAGGTGACTGTGACGAACAGGTAATATTTGTTGCCCTGGTAGAAGGGGCGAATAAGGATTTCCTCGTGCTTGGCCAGTTTGGTTTCCCTGCGCAATTTTTCAATGTTCTGATCAATGACCGATTGGCGCGCGGTTTCGCTCATACCTTCGGTGATGCCAAGCAGCACCAGCGCCGAAACATCCTGTATCCGGGATACAAACATAGCGGTGATGCCCGGGGCAGGCAGCTCTTCGCTGCGGTTCATAGCCCAGTATCCGCTGTCGACGTAGTTTTTCTCCAGGGAAGACAACCGCTGGATAGCGCCAAAGCCACAATGGTGGTTGGTGAGCAGCAATCCTTTCGGAGAGATCATTTCGCCGGTGCACCCGCCGCCAAACTGGCAAATGGCGTCTTTTAAACTGGCGTGCTCCGGATGGTACAAATCTTCGGCTTTGAGCTTGAAACCAAG
Organism: Saprospiraceae bacterium; assembly: GCA_033764075.1. Taxonomy (GTDB): domain Bacteria; phylum Bacteroidota; class Bacteroidia; order Chitinophagales; family Saprospiraceae; genus M3007. The sequence continues at coordinate 76,796 of JANRJH010000024.1, forward strand.
GTTACGCATCTCCTTTTCCTGTGCATCGTCGATCTCCAAAGGAATCCACATGCCTTGTGCAAACAATGCAAAAGGGAAAACAAAAAGGACGAAGTTGAGCAGTTTTTTCATGTCTTTCGATCAAAAATTAGCGTAAATGCTATTTAACCAGGCTGTTTTTCGGCCTGCCGGTCGGGTCGGCAACAATGCCAGCCGGGTAAAGATACGGTATTGATCGCCGGTAAAAAATGCGTTGAGCCGCCAGGATAAACAACAGACATTAAAGGATTATTAAGTTTGGGGCATATTCGCGTCACATTCAGGCTATAAAATCCCCATTTTCCTACTTTTGAGTTTTATTTCCAAACCAACTTTTTACCCAATCCTGATTCAATATGAAAAAGAACCTCCTTGCCTTGTTTTTCGCGCTGCTGCTGGCCACCGGCGCGCAGGCGCAGATCGTGATTACGGAAATCATGTACAACCCGCCGGAACCAAACACCGACACGCTGGAGTATATTGAATTGTTCAACCCTACGGGAAGCGCTGTAGACATCAGCGGCTGGAACTTTACCAAGGGCGTTACCTTCACCTTCCCGGGCGGCACCACCATGGCGCCGGGCGCTTACGTCATCGTTTGCGAAAATGCCGCCTATTTTCAGGCGCGATTTGGCTTTAGCCCCTTTCAGTGGGACGGCGCCCTGACCAACGGCGGCGAAGAAATTGAGCTATCAAACGGCGGCACCGTAATCGACTACGTGAGCTACTCCAACGCAGCCCCCTGGCCTACCGGTGCCAACGGTACGGGCTCCTCCATCGTGCTGTGCGACGTGAATGCCGACAACAACAACGGCGCCAACTGGCAGGCCTCCACCACACCCACGGGTGTTACCTCCGGCGGCTTGCCGGTGTTTGGCAACCCTGGCGGCCCTTCCAATTGCAGCACCGTCGGCTACCCATTGCGTACCATCGCCCAGATGACGACCGAAAATGCCAACGGCGTTGCCGACTCCATTAACGTCACCTGCGCCCTGGAAGGCGTGGTCTACGGCGTTAATCTGAACCCAAACGGATTGCAATTTGCGTTGATCGATTATACCAACAAGGGCATCACGGTTTTTCTGGGCAGCGGCAACCGGGGATACGCCGTGTTGCAAGGCGACAGCCTCCGGGTGCTCGGTCGCGTCAGTCAGTTCAACGGCCTCACCCAGTTTTCGCCCGACAGCATCATCAGGCGCGCCGGCAACCGACCACTGGTGAGCCCGACAGTGGCAACCAAACCCACCGAAGACACCGAATCGAGCCTCATTCGCGTTAACAACCTGAACATGGTTGACCCCTCCGAATGGAAAGGCGACGGAAGCAGCTTCAACGTCCGTGCCGTTTCGCCTGCCAACCCGCTCGACACCACACTCATCCGGGTAGACAGCGACACCGAGGTGGCCTCCCGCCCTGCCCCCTCCCAGCCGTTCGACATCATCGGCATCGGCGGACAGTTTGACAATACCCAACCCTACAACAGCGGTTACCAGCTCTTCCCCCGTTTCAACTCCGATATTTTGGAAATGGTGGGCACGCAACAAGAGGACTGGAGCCGGGAGATCATCCTGAGCCCCAACCCCGCCACCGACTGGGTCAACCTGCAAACGTCCATGACACTCGACCAGCTGACAGTGACCGACACCCAGGGCAAACTCGTTATGCGCATCGCTCAACCCCATCGTTTCGGTCAAATGCCCATCGGTGACCTGGCGCCGGGCGTGTACATCTTCCGGTTCGAAGCCGGTGGAAAATACTGGGCTACTCAATTGGTGAAACAGTAACCTGCCCATTCATCGCTTTACAGTTCTTTGCGGCTTCGCCGCCAATCAGCTTGCTTCATTTTTATGCCGCGAATTAGCGCGAATTCGCGCTAATTCGCGGCATAAATAGCATACATGGGGCACTCGCCATCCTACCGGATCAGCACCATTTTTCCGAAACCGTTTTTGAAATACCCGTCGATGCGGCTGTCCTCCCGCAAAGGATAATCGCTGCCATCGGCCTTTTTAGCGATGACCCGGTACAGGTACACGCCATTAGCCAGTTGATCGCCGTATTGGTCCTTGCCGTCCCAGCAAAATTCGCTTTGGTGCGTTCCGGTTTTGAACTCGCCAAACTCCATTTGCGTCACCTCGCGCACCACGCGGCCGCTCACCGTCATGATCTGAAGGTTGAACCGTGTTGGGGGTTCATTGCCGGTCATGGTGTACACAAAACAGGTGGAGGTAGAAAACGGGTTGGGGTAGTTCAGGATATTCCCCAGAGAGGCCTGGCTGACCACCGAGAAACGAATGGCATAATCCAGATCGGCCGAGGGGTTACCGGTGGCATCCCGTCCGTTGACCAGCAGCCGGTAATTGCCGTCGGCGGCAAACTGCGGCCTCCATTCCAAACGCGCCGTGTTTTTCTTGGGCAGTTGTGCCGGATCGGCCGGGAAGAACGTCACCTCCGGGTCGGCAAAGGCGATCTGCCGAACCGAACCGTCGGGGTTTTCCAGTTGCAGAAAAAAGGTGCTGGTGTCGTTCAGTGGCAGGTACGGGTTGTCGTCCTTGAGGCTGACGACCACGGTGGGCCGGGGCGAGATCAGGTCGCCGTCCAGGATGTGCACGCCGTCAAACGTAACGTCCAGGATTGGATTCCGGTCATCGCGCGACACATAAAAGTCTTTGACCCACACGTTGTTATAGTGGTATTGCTCCGGCTGGTCGTTGTCCGGATTCACGTCGATGAGCAGCCGCTGCGCGCCGGGGGCAAGGTTTCGGGTGTCAAACGCCACCTGTGTTTGCAGGGTGTCGCGACTCAGGAGCGGTAGATATCGCTCGTACACCGACACCTGTTGGTTGGCGCCGTCCTGAATGCGAAAGAGCACCAGCACACTGTCCATGTCCGTTGTGGAAATGTTTACAAAGGCCATTCCTGCGTGCATGGTCTCCCCTGTTTGCAGGGTGTCTTTGGGCATGAGCATTCCGGCAGTGGGCGCCAGGGCGCCTTCCGGAACGGCATCGTACAGGATGCGCAGGTATCGGCTGGGTACGAACGTCCTGTTGGTGGAATCCAACCCGTCGTACCGCAAGCGCAGCCATGGGAAATCTTTTGCCGAAAAAGCCTGGAGCCCTGTGTCTGTCTCACTGTTGAGCTGCAAGAGCAAGGTGTCCGGGATGTTTTCCCCGCGCACACCGTACAAGGCCAGGGTTTCGAACTCGTCCGGATCATCGCGTTCTCCGGAGCGCCACAGCAGGCTTTTCCAGTTTTTGGCAGGCCCGATGGGCGGCGTTTCAAAAGCTCCGGTAGGCCATTTGGCCGCAATGGCGCCGCGGATCTCAAACTGGTCTGCCACGGTGCGCGCCAGTGTATCGACCGGGGTAAAACCCGGGTCGTTTTTCTTGAAAACAAGCCCGTATGCCCACGGTGCCTTGGTGTAAGCCGGCAACTCGCGCACTTTTTTCGCCCCAACAGATTCAAGCACCTGAAAAAGGTTTTGGCCGTACACGACGGAATCGGCAGCCCAGGCCCTGGGGTCGTATCCTACAGAATCGGTCGGCCGGTTGAAGGCAAACAATCCGGCCAGGTAACCGTCCGGGATGTGGTGCTGCAGAAAATTCATGAGCTCCAGGCGCTGCTCCGGCAGCCAGGTGTTGAACCAGTAGTAAAAACGGGGGGACTTTCCCGGGTTCCAGGGACTTTGCGGTTCATTGGGCACAAACCGGCCGGTAACCGGATCGAGCATGACCACGCCGACGCCCCTGTTGATCCCGCGGATGGTCCAGCCGTAATGCCCGTAAAACCCTTCGTAGTAACTGTTTTGAAAACCCATGTACCGCGACGGATCCATGTAAGCGACGCTGAGGCTCAGGTTGGAGACGTTGTCGATGAAGTCAAGCCGAAGCGCCTGGTCGTCGGCCTTGAGGTTAAACAGGCCGTTGTCGCGATATTGGCCGTAAACCGACTGGTTCCAGCCGTCCGGACTGTCCTGAAGATAAATAAACGATCGGGTGCGCCAGGGTACCACGCCGTTGACCAGGCTGTCGCGGGCTGCCCGCCAGTAATATACGGTGTTGTTTTCCCATTGAACCGGCGGGCGCCAGGTCAGCAGCCCGCCGGACTGCTGGATGGCCGTTTTTTTCTTGAAGGGACTGTCGAACGTAAACGTCGTATCGATCTCCAACAGGTAGCGCTGCACAGGGGCCGTGAGGCTGAATGTGGTTGCGCCAAGTACCACATCGGGGTCGTTGACGATGGCGTATTCGTCGGGCGCCAGCAATTGTACATCGTTTGAGAAAAAAACCACGTCAATGCCTTTTTCCCCGGTAACATCCGACAGTTGGTTGTTTCCCTCGGCTGCGGGCGGCTGTTCTGCGAGCTTGTTTTCCAGATCCAGGTCAACGAACAGGCGGTTGATGCCTGCCCTGCTGCCCGTGTTTGGCAACTCGTAGGTGAGTTTCACCCGGTTGGCCGGGGCAGGGATGCTGTCGGAAAGCCGGTCCAGCACCAGCGCACCACCCGGGAGCCCCTGGGATAATTTCAGGTCAAGGATGCCGGGCACGTGTTCGCCGATGTTGCGCACCTCGAACGACAACCGGTAGCTATCGGCATCCAGGCTGACGGGATTGGGACTTACCTCGACACTTTGCGGGTCTACCACATAATCCGGTCCGGGATGTGCATACAGGCTAACCGCCGGATCCCCTTGCAACTGGTATTGGTGGGCGACTGCGGTGAGGCCGTTATAGCTGGATTTCACCATTTCGCCGGTGGCATTTTGCAGGGCGATGCCGATACCCTGGCCGTAGTCTTCACCGCCGGCGCGTCCGTACAGCGTTTTGCTGTACAGATAGAGCGCATCGATAAAACTGACGTTCACCGTAGCGAAAAAGGCGATGGCGCCCCGGTCGCGTGCCAGCACAAACTGCTCGCCCAGGCCTTTTTGCGGGGCGGTGCAGCGCCCGGAAGCGCAGCCGTTTACCATCATGATGGGGTAACGGTTTTTATTGTTGTACGCATTGACAGAGCCGATGTCAAAGTCGACGGCAAAGGCTGCCGAGTGGCCAAAGATCATCCACAAGGCGACGCCCTCGTTCACCAGGTCCACCATTTGATCATAAGAAGACAGCTGGATCGGATCATTGGATGTTTTGAAAAAACTGAATGTTTCAGCGCCAAAGCGATTTTGTTCCAGCGTGGAAGCCAGCTCCGCCGCATAATCCCGGATGACCAACTGTTCTGTGTTAAACCCGCCGCAATTGTGAATAACGCGTTTGCTCCAGCTCTTGCCCTTGATGTCCTGCGGCTGGGCAGCCAACTCCTGCTCATGGCCTGTAATCTTATCCAGATAATCCTTGATCTCGGAAGGTTTTTCCACCGCAAGACGCCCGACGGCCAGCGCCGGCCTGTTGAGCGAAGCGCCTTTCATGGTCAGCAGCAAATCGGCGCCAAAAAAACCGAAAGAAGGCACAAAAAAGATGGAATCAGCGAAGGTTGTCTGCTGGGTGGTCGTTCGGAAAGCTTCATAGGACATGCCTTTGCCGATGATGAGCATGTATGTCGGGTTATCCCAGTTTTTGGTCGTCCAGTGGGCGAAATTCCGGATGGCGATGTTGTGGTAGCGCACACCATAGGCAAACTGTTCGTACAGTTCATCCACATCGATTATGGTTACACGGTGGCTTCCGCCGGCGGGGCTGCTGCGATAGTCGGCGTAGGCCTGCACATGATTGGCGCCGTTTTGGGTTGGATCGGAGAGCAACCTGCGGTTGGTAAGGATGATGTAGTCGGCATTGAGGTCCTTGAACCGGCGAAACTGCACGGCCACCGGAACGGCATTTATGATTGCGGTCTCCGTGGCCACCCACAATTGCCGCTCACCTTGCGCTTCGGGCAGGGCAAACCGAGCGGTAGTACCATCCCAGTCACCCTGTATGCGGATGCGGCCCGACAGGTCGTATAATACGGGGCTTGCCCCCCCGGTTTTGAGGCCCGAAAGGGTCAGATGCCGCCTGCCGGGCGCCGCTGTCAGGGAAAACCGGGCAAAGGGACTGTTCTCGAAATCGGGTTCCCGTGCATAGCGCAGTTGGATGATCGATATTGCGTTGTTGTCGCCGCTGCCGGTGGCGGAGGATACGCCCACTTTGGTGGTGGGCCTTACGTGCGATATGGGGAGCGAAAACGTCGTATCCACGATCCGCCAGCCGGAAAAGGAATCCTGGGTGAACAAACTGTCGTTTACCAGAATGCGTTGCCGGTGCTCGCCCAGTTCGCATGCGTAGCGCACCCGTAAAGAAGCCGGTGGGCCATCCGGTTTAATCTTGCCTACGGTCAAATTCAAAACCCAGTTCCAATTGTAGCCCCTGGAAAACCCCTCTCCGTTGAACCACGAATAGGTGATCTGAGGCGTGATGCGTCGCTTGATGAAGTTGGTGGCATAAATATTGTCCTGGGTGAACCATACCCAGGGTTCCGGCGCAGGCAAACCGGACAGGTCATTCGGAACCCCGGCGTACCGGAGGGGGGCGCCCGCCGGCTCCCAGGTCAGATAATAGGCGCAGGTATCGTTGAAGAGGCTGTATTCCGGATTGACCATTTCATTTTCCGGTTGCTCGAAAAGATGCCTGTCCAGCGCGCTGCGGTTTTTTTCGCCGAAAAATTCGATGTAGTCTCCCGCTCCCAGGCTTCCGGCGCTGCTCACGAACAGGGGCTCCTGCACACCATACCGGTAAAGGCGGTAATGATCGGCGGGAATGGCGCCCACCGGCATGCCGGCATCCACCAGGGATTGATAGGTGATTCGGTAGATGCCGTCTTCCGCTACGTGTATTTTGTAATAGGCACGAGAGGGGTCAATCCACTCATTCCCGTACAGGGTGTCCGTTCCGTTCCACATCTGGGCGTACAGGCCGGTTTGCACCAGAAAGGCGTACACCACCGGAAGGAAAAATCTGAGCAATTTAAACATAATTTGTGCGGTATTTCGGTTGCACAAAGATAACCCTTTGCCCACCAGTAAACAGGTATTGTCTGTATGACCTTTTTGTTTAGTTCAGGCAAAACAGCGCTTGTGCCGGAGAAAAGCCTGCAGGCTGCACTCGATTGGATTCGGGCGAGTTTCCGGGTCACCGGCTTCCGGGGTTCTGCCCACAGCTACATGCCGCTGCTGGGGTGGAAAAGTGCGTACCCGGAGACCAGCGGCTATCTGGTGGAAACCCTGATCGATGCCTCCCGATTGCCGGGGCAGGCCGACCTGGCCGCATTGGCGCAGTCTTGCCTGAACTGGTTGTGTGACATTCAGCTCCCATCAGGCGCTTTCACCGCCCTGACGGTGGAGCACCGGATTTCAAGTGTATTCAACACTTCGCAGGTGTTACTCGGCTTCGCCAAAGGGTTGCAGGAGCCCGGTTTGGGTAGCGACGAGGAAAAACGTCGCTGGTCGGACGCCGGCGCCAAAGCACTGCAATGGTTGATGGACACTTATGTTCCGGATAAGGGCTGGCTCACCGGCGCTTATGTTTCCGACCATATCGATCCAAGTTATTACACCCGTGCACTGTGGGGCGTGGCGCGTTTGGCGCAGGTATTGGAGATGGATTCGGCCCAAGACCTGCTCCGCAACGCGTTGCTCCGGTATGCCGGCCGGATCACGCCGGAAGGAAGCATCCGAAATTGGGGTTTTTGGCCGGACGTGCCCGCCCATACCCATACCATAGCGTACACGCTCGACGGTATGTGGCGAACAGCCGTGTTCCTCCGGGATAAAGTGGTCGAAGCGCAGGCCATTGCGGCAACACAGGCGCTGCTGGATGCGCGAAAATTGCATGGCCGCACGGCCGGCGCGTATGCAGACGACTGGATGCCCCGGCTGGATTACTACTGTGTCACCGGAAATGCCCAGCTCAGTTTGCTGGTGGCGGAAATGGGCCAATCGATCGGTCGCCAGGACTGGCACGAAGCGGCCGTGGAAATATTTGGTGAAGTGGCGCAAGCGCAATGCCCCACACGCTGGTCGCCCGTTTACGGTGGCATTCCCGGTTCCCTGCCAATCTATGGCCCTTATTTGCGTTTTCGGTATCCGAACTGGGCGGCCAAGTTTTGGGTTGATGCTTTGTTGACGCTTTTTCCGGAACGGTTTCCCCTCAAACCGGTTTCATCTTCATCCCCGGAACCTTCCTGAGCATATCCCGCTGCCGGTCGGTGAGGTAGATGATGGCGTCGACTTCGTCGGATCCGGAAATATTGTAAAAACCGGTGCCCGGGTGCATCTCGGCATTGGCCCGCTGCACCAGCCGCCAGAAGGCAGGGTCGCAGGAGGTGTCCATCTGCAGCAACATCGCAGAATAATACTTGCCTTTGAGCGTAAAACTGAGATGAGACGGCGCGTCCAGCTCCGGATCGTATTCGTCGGAAATGTCCTCAGGCACAAACTTGCCGTGTGAAATCGCTTCCAGTTGCGCCAGCAAGTGGGCATAAGGCGCATCAATCAGTCCTGTTTCCCCGTCAAAAAAAAGCAGCATGTTGGGAAAAGCGGACAACAGGTCGACATAGTCGGTCAGATCCCCTTGAAAAGCCCATTCGCCGTGGTTGAAAATTTCTTGTGGGGTCAGGTAGTCAAACAAGCCGGCTCCTGAAAACTGGGCAATGGCCTTGCGCCAATGCTCCGTTCCGTGCACCGGATGAAACGGTTCGTCGCTGATATCGATGTAAGGTTTCAAAAAAACCGGGTCGTTGCGGCGAAGCACAGCCGCTTGTTTCTCCAGCAGGGCTATGATGCCCCAGCGTCGGCATTGGCTGGCCATGCGAAACGGCAGCGGCGGCATGCGTACCAGATGCAGCCGGTAAGGTGAATGTTGATCAATCAGGTATTTATTAAAAATTTTGTAATAATTTTTTTCATCAATAGACACGATCTGATGCGGATCTGATTCGTGGCGGGCAACCTGGCTGCGCATCCGGTAAAAACCGTCGCCTATGGTCAGTTGGACGCATATGGCGTCGGAATGCCCCTGCCCGTCATCAACCCACGACCAGGCAAATTCCTCAAATGCAAGTTCCGGCAAGACTGATGCCGTCTTCCGGTGTAATTCGAGCAGGCCTTCGTCTGTCGTCATGATTTCCGGCCAAGGGCTTAGCAGCACACTGTTTCTGCACGTCTGCAACAACAAATAATGGTCGATGACGGCTTCTGTCATCATTTCGTTTCGCCAGTGGGCCACCTGCTCCGGGTCGGCGATCCGGGCGTGCTGCAGTTCATCGAGAAATATCAGCAGTTTTTCGGGTGTGACATACTCACTGTACAAGGCAACGGCCGAAGCCATACCCAGCAAGTCGGCCTCCGACAGGTCTTTTTCGCGCGTAATCCAGTAAAGCAACGCCTTTTCCTCCTCCCCTGTCAGCAACCTGGCCTTACGCAAATGCCCGACAACGCTAGACACATCCGCCATTGCTCCGTTATCGCGCGAGACCAGCGGCTGAAAACCAACCACTTCCATATAGGCGGTTTTTTGGTTTGCCAGAAATGCCAATATCGTCGATGGTGTCATGGGTTGATACCGTTCTCGCGCGTATTGCTCCAGCAAAGGAAAATCCTGCGCCTGCATCAGACCGGATGACAGCAGGGCAGAAAACACCTCAGCCATCCGTTGCGACGTTGGTTCCATCACTTTAGTATTCATAATAGATACAGGTTTTCCACCAGCCAAAAATCCAAGATTCTTCCTGTGGCGGCAAAAGGGATTGCAAAAGACAATGCAATGTAGGGGTCAAAACCGGAAAATTGCAAATATCAACCGGAAAAAAAACAAAACTGACCGTTATTTGGCAAAACGGTCATTTGTCAAATGGCAGCGCGATGGAAATCAGAACAGGGTGCCGTCGGCCGGGCGACCGGGCACGCCCAGATGCCGGTATGCTTTTTCGGTTGCAATTCGCCCCCTGGGCGTGCGTTGGAGAAACCCTTCCATAATCAGGAACGGCTCGTGCACTTCCTCAATGGTGCCCGCCTCTTCGCCCACGGCGGTTGCCAGCGTGGTGAGCCCCACCGGGCCACCCTTAAATTTATGGATGATGGCGCTCAGCAGGCGGTTGTCCATCTCATCCAGCCCGTATTCATCCACATCCAACGCTTGCAGGGCAAAACTGGCGATCTCCTGGTCAACCAGCCCACTGCCTTTTACCTGGGCAAAATCCCGCACCCTTCTGAGCAGCGCGTTGGCAATACGGGGTGTTCCGCGGCTGCGGCGGGCAATTTCCACCGCCCCTTCCGGCAAGATGGGTATTTCGAGCAGCGAAGCCGAGCGGTACAGGATTCGTTCAATGGTGGCGGCGTCGTAGTAATCCAGGTGACAGGATATGCCGAAACGGGCCCGGAGCGGGGCCGTCAGCAGGCCCATGCGTGTGGTGGCGCCCACGAGCGTGAACGGGTTGAGGGTAATCTGAATACTCCGCGCGTTGGGGCCTGAATCGATCATGATGTCGATTCTGAAATCTTCCATAGCAGAGTACAGGTATTCCTCCACCACGGTATTCAACCGGTGAATTTCATCGATGAACAACACATCGCCCGGCTCCAGGTTGGTCAGGATACCGGCCAGGTCGCCGGGTTTTTCCATGACCGGGCCCGAAGACATCTTCATATTGGCCCCCAGTTCATTGGCAATGATGTGCGACAGGGTTGTTTTTCCCAGCCCGGGCGGTCCGTGCAGCAATACATGGTCGAGCGCTTCACCGCGCTGGCGGGCAGCCTGAATAAAAACGGAGAGGTTGTCAACAAGTTTTTGTTGTCCGCTGAACTCCTCCAGCAAACGCGGGCGGAGGGCTTTTTCGATTTGCCGGTCTTCGCCTTGCGGATCGTGTGCCAGGGCTTTGGACAAAATAGTTGACGAAGTTTAGGACGTTGCGACCATCACAACGTCATCGGCAATCCAGTCTGGAAGTAACATCGTTTGCATAATGTTGTATTAGACGAAGGACGGCCGGTTTTATTACATGCGAAAGGTAAAAAAAATTTGTGCAAATATACAAATTTATTCGTTGAGCCGCACCACCTCCGAATCATCTGTACAATTCATGTACAATTCGTCCACGGGTTGCTTCAACACCGGGTGCTCCAGTTCGGGATCAATCTCCATCAGGGGCACCAGCACAAAAGCCCGCTTGTGCAACTCGGGATGCGGGATTTCCAGCCCTTTGTCGCGTATAATGCGGCGGCCATAGAACAGGATGTCCACGTCAATAACCCGTGGACCCCATTTTTCTGCGCGCTCGCGTCCCATTTCTTTTTCAATCTTGGCGATCGACAAGAGCAATCCCCTGGGGTCTTGCGTCGTGTTGGCCATCACCACCATATTTAGAAACGGCGGCTGCTCGGGTTGCCCCCAGGGCTGCGTTTCATAAACGCTGCTCCGTTTGGCAATTTTTCCGATATATTTATCAATGAATGACTGGGCTTTTTTCAGTGACGCCAGGCGATCCCCGATATTGGCGCCAAGCCCCAGGTAAACATTGATGTACCGTTTGTGCGTGTGAATCTGCATGTGTATTTAAAAAGGATGGCAAAGATAACACTATTCGGGTTCACTGGCAAATGCATTATCTTTGCGTGCAAAATTGATCACCTGACAAAAAAACACCCATGATGAGCAGTAAATATGTTTCGGCAGCACTCTTTGCTTTGGTAATCCTGGCCGCCTGCGGCAACAAGGTAGACGAAGCCGTCGTCAGCAATATCCAGGATCTTTCCGGAAAAGTGGAGACCGGCAAAACCGAGATGGCGCCGTTGGCAGAAAAAACCGAGGCTCTTTCCTCCAAACTACAAATGGTACCTGTGGATCTGCAGGCCAAAAAGGAGTTCGAAGATTTTTACAAAATTGCCAAGGCAGTTACCATCAAAAAGGAGATGATGGAAGCCTCCTATACCGAGCTACAGTCCCAATTGTCGGAAATAGAAGAAAACTATCGCTCCGGTAAGGTCAAAAAAGAAGAAGTCACGGCTGAACTGACCAGCATTAACGACCAGATCGAGGGTATCCGTTCGAGCATCCCCATGATCATACATATTTCGGACAGCCTGTCCGGCACCTACGACCAGATGGCCGCCGGCGCTACCGGAGTTCCCCAGCCCGTAGCACTGCCCGACGCTATGGGTATGCCGGCGCCGAATGCCGGTGCAGGTGCGCTTTCCGCGCCCGCATCCGGGGCCGCGGCAGCGACACCACAAGTCGACGCGGCAGGGTCACCGGGCGCCGGCGCCGCCCCGGCCATGGATGACGCCAAAAAACGCCAGGCCGAAAAGGAGGCCATGATGAAATCGGGAAAAAAGTCAAACACCGGCCTGATCAACCAATAGTTTTAATCGACTGCTATTTGTCGGCTAACCACTCGGCTATCTTGGCAGCCATCAGCGGGTTGTCGTGCGCAAACCGCATTGCGTCCAGGTGCGTCCTGCCGTTTATCGTCCACAACTCTATTGCTTCCTTCGCCGGGTATTGCTCCACAAAGGAGGCGCTGCACCGGAAAGGAACAATGGCATCTTCCGGGCAATGCGTAATCAGCGCGGGCAGTTTCTCGTCCGGCGCCAGGTGGTTCAGTGGGTTGGCATCCCGGAATGCATCCGATCCTTTTTCCCCGCCTGCGTAGGCTTCCACCGCCTGAAAAGGCGGCAGGTAGTCCAGATCCAGCGGACCGGCAATGGACAAAAAGCCGGTGAGGCTGCCGTCGTCCAGTCCCGCTTCCCGACGCCGGCGCTGGTCATAAGCCAGGTGCGCCGTCAAGGTGGCGCCTGCCGAGGAGCCGCTGAGTAAAACGGGCGTTTTTCCCCAGCCCTGCTGATGGGTCCATGCCCGAACGGTGTGCATGGCCGACACCATGTCTTCCATCATATGCGGGTGGCTAAACCGTGGCGAGAGCCGGTAGGCGGGCATGACGACGTGAAAGCCCTGTTTCAAAAAAAAGGCGGTGACATCCGGGTACATGCCGGGGAAACCGTTGCGCCAGGCGCCGCCATGCACAAAAAACAGGATGCTGTGCCGCCTGGGTCTGGGATTCTCCCAAACGAGCATGTACTGGCGCCGATGTTGCCCGTAGCGCATGCGGGTGGGCGGATGCATGCGCGGGGTCATCAGCATATGTCTGGCCATTCGGCCGGGAATTTCGAACAGCTGTCTCAATAGTTCCGGGTGCACAAGCGATAAATCGGCCAACGGATTACGACTTAAGTCCATAACGTGTTTTTCTAGTACAACAGTTAAGCTTCAGGGGTGTTTGCCCAGAAAGGGCAAAAAAACAATCTCGCCGAATGTCTAAATTCCTGTTATTTTGTATGTCCGTTTACCGAAGGATTCTGAAACCGATCACATGAGCCGATTTGCATGGATATTTCTCTGGGGATTGTTGACAAACGGCGTCTTCGGGCAAGCGCCAATGCTTGCTTTAGACAGCATCCGGCAAGTTCCGTGTAATGGCGTTGTCGGGGGATCTGTTTGGACTTCTGCCTCCGGCGGCGTTGCGCCGTATCTGTACACCCCCAGTAACGATACGCTCGTTTACTCGTCGGGCGAGTTTGTGGATTTTTTCCCGGCAGGCAGCCATTTTGTTGCGGTGGTGGATGCCGCCGGTGCTTCCGATACTGTTTTTTTTACCATTACCGAACCGGAACCTTTTGATTTTCAATTTCAATCTGGCAATGCCCGTTGTTTTGGGGAGGCATCGGGAACCATCACGGTCTCCCTTGGGGGCGGAACACTGCCCTATGCCTTCTTGTGGGAGAACGGGGATGCCGGCCCTATTTCAGATAGCCTGGCTGCTGGTATTCACTTTGTCACCGTTACTGATGCCGCCGGGTGTATAGCCGTTTCGGCAGCCATGGTCGATGAACCTTCGCCGGTGTTGGCAGACAGTTTCATCGTGGAGGACGTCATCTGTTTTGGCGACACCAACGGATCGGTGCTGGTCTTGCCGGTTGGCGGCACAGGGTTCTTTTCGTATACATGGAACAACGGCGCGACAACACCTGTTGCCGTCGCCTTGCCTGCCGGTGTATTTGTGGTGACGGTTACGGATCAAAACGGCTGCACGGGTTCCGGGGCGGCGGCGGTCACCCAGCCCCCCCCATTGCAGGTTTTTCTGCAACAAATCATTCCGGCGACCTGTCGCGACACCTGCAACGGCGTAGCGAGCATAACCGTCGTCGGGGGGCGTCCGGGATACGCCATTAACTGGGGTTTGCCGGGCTTTTCGCCGGATAGTTTGTTTGTCGGCAATTTATGTGCAGGAAACTATACCATCACCGCCACAGATGCCGCGGGTTGTACGGCTACGCTCACCTTTGACATCGCGCAGCCCCCTGCCCTTTCCATTCAATTGCAGTCCCTGGCGCCCACCTGTGCCGGGGAATCCAACGGACAAGCACAGGCATCGGCGCTGGGCGGCACGCCACCCTACACATTTGCCTGGAGTACAGGCCAGACGGGCGCTGTTGCCGACGCATTGCCTTGCGGACCGATCCGTGTGGTCGTGCAGGATGCCAACCAATGCCGGACAAGCGCTATGGACAGCCTGCCTTGCGTTCCTCCGCTTCTGGTGGATGTCCTGTCGGCAGAGCCCGTCCGTTGTTTCGGAGACGCCGACGGCCGCATTTCCATAACCCCGACCGGAGGCCAGGCGCCCTATGCCTACCTTTGGAGCGACCCAAACGCGCAAACCGGCCCCGTTGCGTCGAATCTTGCGCCCGGGTCGTACACCGTCACCGTCACAGACGCTTTTGGCTGCACCAGTGTCGCGCAGGCGACCGTCATTGAGCCGCCGCCGTTGGGTGTTGCCATACAGTCTGTTAACGTTGTGTGCACAGGCGAGCGCAATGGGTCGGCATCCGCTACCGTTGCCGGCGGCACCCCGCCTTACCAGTATTTGTGGAATACCGGCGCAGCCGCCAATCCACTGACCGGCCTGCCGCCAGGAACCTATTTTGCCACCGTTACCGACCAGCAGGGTTGCTCGGCCATCACGCCACCGGGATTTGTGGCCGAGCCTTCTGAACCGGTCACCCTGTTGATGGCCCAAACGCGGGCCAGTTGTTACGGCCAAAACGACGGCGCGGCAGCAGCTTCTGCCGCCGGCGGCAATGGCCCGCCCTTCACTTTTCTCTGGAACAACGGGCAAGCCGGCCCCGCTGCGACCGGACTGGCGCCAGGGATTTACACGGCCACCGCCACCGACGCCTTGGGATGCCGCGCCACCGATACGGTGGAAGTGGTAGCGCTGGACAGCATCCGCGTCAATGTTATTTTCACCAGACCTACCTGCAAAGGCTATTCCGACGGCAGGGCTGCGATAAACCTGGTGCAAGGCGGGGCAGGCATGGGTGACACCAGTTTGTACAGCTACCAGTGGAGCGTACCGGGCATTTCCGGAACATTACTCATCGACAGCCTGGCAGGGAACATGAACTACGGTGTAACGGTGACCGATTTGCAAGGGTGCTCGGCGTCTGCCGACTTTTTTTTGCCGGACGCGCAATCCATTCAATTGGTTGGCTACGTGACGGATGTAGCCTGCTCCGGCGACAGTACCGGCGAGGTTGGCATCGCCAGCGCACAGGGTGCGTATCCCATCGTGTCTTATGTGTGGACAACCGGCAGTATGGAGACGGCCCTTTCGGCCATACCGGCAGGTGACTACGGTGTAACGGTGACCGATGCAAAGGGATGCCGCCTAGACACCGTACTGCGTGTGCCTGAGCCTTTGCCCCTGCAGGTTGTTTTTGATGTTGATCCGTTGTTGTGTTTTCAAGGTAAGGATGCAGCCATACGGGCAACGGTATCCGGTGGTGTGCCGGCGTATACCTTTTTTTGGAATAACGGCGCTACCATCGACCTTTTGGCAGGCATCGGCGCCGGAACATACACCGTGCGGGTGCTGGATGAAAACGATTGTGTTGTTGTCGACAGCATAACGATCGCGGAGCCTCCGGAACCGGAATATACCGTCACCGGAAATCCGCCGGATTGTTTTGGCGGGCGAAACGGCAGCATTGTCATCGATCAACAAAACCTGGTTCCACCCATACGGTACAGCCTGAATGACAAGCCATTTGGCAGCGCCTCCGTCTTTAAAAACCTGCCGGCCGGCTTGCATCGCTTACGGATCAGGGACGGCAACGGCTGCACCTACACCGACACAGTGTTGCTGGCAGCCCCTGCCCCGATTCAGGTAGGTCTGGATGCAGACACCACCATCCGGGCCGGCGACACCTTGGTGTTGACCGCCGCGGTTGTCGGCGCTTTGGCGCCGGTACAATATTCGTGGTCGAGTGTTTTGGCCGGAAAAACAGCCTGTGCTGATTCGGCCTGCAGCGGATTAACCGTAGCGCCCCTGCAACCCAACACCTACCGGGTGCAGGTGACCGATGCGAGGGGGTGCACGGCTGAAGCGACCGTCAGGGTGGATGTGGATCAAAACCGGTTGCTGTACGTGCCGACCGCCTTTAGCCCGAACGGCGATCAAAACAACGATCTGCTGGTGGTGCATGGTCCAGGCCAGGGCGTTTCGGAAATAATGCGTTTTTCGGTTTACGACCGGTGGGGAGAAGAAGTCTATACCGACACACAATTTCTGCCCAATACGCCTGCCCGGGGCTGGGATGGGATGTTCAGGGGGAGTCCCTGCGACGGGGGGGTGTATGCATGGGTGATTGAGGTTAGGTATATCGACGGACAAATCGGTATCTTTACGGGCAATACAACCCTGTTGCGTTAATTTTGAATCCAGCTCATCACCATGACCATCCCGCTTTCCTTTTGCTGCCGATTTTTTGCAAGCCTGACTTGTTGTCTTTTTTGGGGCAACATTTTGGCGCAGGATCCGCATTTTTCACAGTTCTATCACACCCCCTGGAACCTCAACCCCGCCATGACCGGGTTGCACAACGGCAGTTGGCGGGCTTCGCTCATTTACCGGGACCAGTGGGGCAGCATCCTGGCACAGGAGCCGTTCCGCACTTTTTCTGCTTCGGCAGACGGGCGGATTCCGGTTGGTCGCTATGACCACATTGGTGTGGGGGCAGGTGCCTTGCACGATGAAGCCGGAACGGCGCGATATACGCTGAACAATGTCCATGCAAGCGGCGCATACCTGCGCAGGCTGTCGGGCAAGCCCAGGCGGGCAAGCCATTATCTGGGCGCCGGCATTCAGGTGGGGGTCGGGCAAAACAACATCGACTGGAGCAGGCTCTGGTTCAGTCGCCAGTTTGATGCGGTGACGGAAGCCCCCGATCCGGGAGCAGCCAACGGCGAGCCGAACGCCAATGCTTCCGGGAAACCCTGGCTGGACTTCAACGCCGGGGTCATCTGGTATGCATTATTGAAAAATGAAGGGTTCGTCATGGCGGGTGCGGCCCTACATCACCTCAATGAACCGGCCGTATCGCTGATCGAAGATTATGCCGAAACCCTGTATCGTCGCCACACAGTGCATGCTTCCGGGCATTTTCCGATCAACGATGAATTGGCCTTGCTTCCGGGCATTTTATGGATGAGCCAGGGCCCGGCCCAACAAATCAACCTGGGGGCAAACATCCGTTACGGAAATGCCGATTACCGCGAACTGGCGCTGCGCACAGGCGCCTGGCTGCGTATGGCCAACCGGCTGGAGGAGGGCATCCGACCCGAAGCGGTTGTGGTAACGGGTATGTTCGAGTGGGACCGGTGGATGCTGGGGCTTAGTTACGACATCACGGTATCCTCATTGGGACAGGCCAACAGCAACCGGGGCGCGTTCGAGATCAGCCTCAGTTATGTGCATCCGGGCAGGCGTAAAGGGAAGGTGGCTTGTCCATCGCTTTAACTATTCAAATCTTTCACCATGTTCAAACCGCATTTTTTTTTCACAATGTTGGCGCTGGGTATGGCAGCTTGCAC
The DNA here is from genome assembly GCA_033764075.1 of Saprospiraceae bacterium. GTDB lineage: Bacteria > Bacteroidota > Bacteroidia > Chitinophagales > Saprospiraceae > M3007. Next base: position 94,714 of record JANRJH010000024.1, read on the forward strand.
AGCGCCGCCCGCCGACCCTGGTCTGAAGGAAGCCATGCTGATAACCTTCGATTCCTTCCCCTCTCGCCATGTAGATGCCCGGCGGGTTGATGTGTGGTTGCCGGCGGGGTATGCCAAAAACGCTGCCGGCCATTTCGCGGTGTTGTACATGCACGATGGGCAAAATTTGTTTGACAGCACGCTTGCCTTCGGGCATGCGGAGTGGAAAATCGATGAAGTGGCCTCCCGCATGCTCGGGGCAGACAGTTTGCGCCCGTTTATAGTGGTCGGCGTATGGAACACGCCCAAACGCTTCCGGGAATACGCGCCTGCCAAGCCGTTTGAAGACACCCCGGTATCCTACCAGGAGCGCCTGGGTGCCGAGCGGGGGAAAGGCGCGCTGGCAGATGCGTATCTGCTTTTTTTGACCCGGGAACTCAAGCCTTTCATCGATTCCGTTTATGGGTGTAGTCGTCGCCGCGACGACACCTATGTGATGGGCTCCAGCATGGGCGGGTTGGTTTCCCTGTACGCTGTTTTGGAATATCCGGATGTATTTGCAGGAGCCGGGTGCGTTTCGACCCACTGGCCATTGAGCCTGAACCAAAACGACACGGTCTTTTCGAGGGCCATGGGCCGATATTTGCAGTCAAAATTGCCCGAAGCCGGAAATCCTAAATTGTATTTCGACCATGGCACCGTAGCGCTAGACAGCCTTTACCCGCCACATCAAATGTATATAGACAGTCTTTTGCGGGCGCTCGCCTACCCTGCCGAGCGGTGGACCAGTCGGAAATTTGTCGGCGAATCCCATACCGAATCGTCCTGGGCAAAGCGGGTGCATGAGCCGTTGTATTTTTTATTGCAAAAACAACCTGCAAGCCAACAATGAAGTACACGTTAATGCTGGCTATACTGCTGACAATGACCATTGCGCGTGGCCAGTCTGCGGCAATCCCCGTGGGCGGCCAGGTCCAAATATTCGAGCCTTTGGCAGTAAAAGGGCAAAAAAGACCCGTTGAAGCACCCCGCCCACCGGCGGTTCCGAAAAACGTGGTGTACTGGGCCATCTGGATCGCCGTGGTGACGGTCATATTCTTGGCGATGCGCGCCCTGTACCTGAGTGGGGGCACAGGCCTCAAGGTGCTGGCCGTGGCGCTTTTTCTGGCGAGCGTCGCCGGCTTTTCGTATGTGATGCTGATGGTCCGATTTTTCGACGTCGGCCCGGGCAACCTGCAACCCGAGCAGGTGGCACTGGCCGATTTTTACCAAATGGGAATTCGGCTGGGGGTAGAGACGCCGTACCACCAGGTGCTGGCCGACGACGGGTTCCGCATAGGCATCGGTGCCGGCGAAAACGGTGTGGTGATTGCCGATTACGGGGAGAACAAGGGCATGGTTTTCGCTTTGTCGATGTTGGACACCATTGTGGTGGAAGAGGGCGATCGGGCGTCGTTGTCTGTACTGCCGGAAAACGGCCCTGCTGCCTGGACTATTGAAACGGACGACGCGCGTTCGGCCGGAGCGGAACGCCTTCAACAAATTCAGATTATTTTTCGCGATACGCATCCCTGGGCCGTGACCATCCGCTTTCGGCACACCGGCTACCCGCAAGCCACCGCAGCAGCCCTTCAGGAAATGCTCATGGGCAGCATCGACTATTATCAAAACAACCATCCGGAATGACACATGCAAGATCTGGTTCCATTTTCCATGCCCGTTTCCCTTCGTTGGGCCGATTTTGACTTCAATGGGCACTTGCGCCATTCTGTCTACTACGATTTTGGCGCAGCGGCCCGGGTACAATTCCTTGACCAGTGCGGCCTAACGCTGGACATGATGGGCCAACATCGAATCGGCCCGGTACTTTTTCGGGAGGAGGCTGTTTTCCGAAAGGAAGTCCGGTGGGGCGATGAACTCCGCATAACCCTGTGGATAACCCGCATGCGAAAAGATTTTTCTCGTTTCACCTTCCGGCACGAACTGTTAAAGGCCGATGACAGTCTGGCGGCCGTCATGCATGTCGATGGTGCATGGATTGATATGGACCGGCGCAAATTGACCGGGTTGCCGGACATAGGGATTGACTGGGCGGAAAGGATGCCGAAAAGTCTGGATTTTGAGTGGACGGAATAATATACTCGTCCTACGACTATACTCGTAGGACGAGTATTTATTTCGCGAAACTGATCTTTTTCAAATTTATTTCCTCCGCCATCCCACTGCCCTGGCGTAGCTTAAAGCACTTGTTTGCCTGAACACTGGCAAACACTTCCTTTTTCTCCCCGGCTTTGGGCCAGTAGACTTCGACGGAGTCGACAACAGCGTTTGCCCCTAAACCGATATCCATGCGCAAACTGCCGGAACCAAAGCTTCCGCCGGTGCTGCAGGTGCGCCAGAGGGTTTGTTTTTGGCCGTTCGGGTAGGACACATGAACCGCAACGCGCGCCTGCAGGGCATCGCGGTTGCAGGTTTTTCCTTCCAGTAGCAGCGCCAGCCAATGGTTGGCGTTGCCAGGGTTTTCGAAAAGTATGTTGTTGGCCACGTCACCCTCATATGCGCCGCCCATGACCTCGTAGATGTCTTCGTCGCCGTCGTTGTCCAAATCGGCAAAAGCAACGCCGTGTCCTTTTTGGATGTGTGCGAAGCCGTTGAAAGTGATTTCGTCAAACCGTTTGCCTTCTACATTGCGGAACATACGGTTGGGCACCAGGGCCTGCAGATCCGGCGTCCCGGTGCCGAGGTAAAAATCAAGCCATCCATCGTTGTCCAGATCGCCAAAATTGCACCCCATGGCGTAGGTTACCGTTCGCAGTCCATATTCGGCGGACACGTCGGTGAAGGTGTTGTTGCCATTGTTGCGGTATAGCTGAATGAACTCACCGGGCTGGTTTTTGCCAAGCAGATAGGCCAGAAAGGCGCCTCCGGCCTGTATTTGCGGGTCAATTTTATAACCGCAAACAAGGATGTCGTCAAAACCGTCGTTGTTAAAATCAAAAAACCAGGTGGGAAAATTAAAAAGTGTGGTGCCCAGTCCGGCACGGGCGGTTGCATCTTCAAACTTCCACTGCTGTCCCGAGCCTCCCTGGTTGATAAACAGCCGTGTTGGCCCTCCCATAACCGTGAGGAACAAATCCGGGCGCTGGTCATTGTTGACATCCCCCCAGGCCATGCCCTTAAAAAAGCCTTTCAGATCAAGCCCCAATTGCGGCGCTACGTTGGTAAAGGTTCCGTCGCCGTTGTTTCTAAACAGTTCGTTCGGATGCTGCATTTGAGGATTCCTGGAGCGAGACTCGTTGGCGATGTACAGGTCCAGCCATCCGTCGCCGTCATAATCCGCCCAGTTGGCCGCCTGTGTGGGGTGGAAGGAGAGCAATCCGGACTGTATGGTGACGTCGGTGAAGGTGCCGTCACCGTTATTGCGCAGCAGCGAATTGGGATGCGTGCCACCCTCCAGCCAGCCGCCGCGCAAAATGGTAATATCCCGGTCGCCGTCATTGTCATAGTCGCAATGCAAGGCATTCAGGCCGCTGACGATACCGATGAGGTTGGCTTCCCGGGTGCGATCGGCAAAGGTTCCGTCTCCGTTGTTGATGTAGAGACGGCATTGGTCGGCAAGCCCGTAAGAAGTGACGAAGAGGTCAATGTCGCCGTCGTTGTCAAAATCTTCGGTGCATACGCCGCCGGACAGGCCCCGATCGTCAACACCCAGTTGACCGGCAATGTTCCGAAAGGCGATGGCGCCTTTGGCTTGGAACAGCTGGGTGGGGATACGATGGGCTGCCGGCACGCTATTGGGCCATTGGCCAATGTTCATATAGGCAATGTTGAGCAACCAGCGTGTATGCAGGTCGTCGGGATATTGTTTGAGGATGCGTTCGTAAATGGCAATGGCATTTTCCGGGCCGGCTTTGAATTTGTACACGCCTTCCTGGCGGATGGGCAGGATACAGGAAGCGTCTACCGGATTTTCGACGCAGTTTTGCACCTCCCCCAGTCGGAGGTAGGCCAGGGCGAGGGTCTCGTAGACGAGTCGGGTGTCCGGACGGAGGGTGTCGTTTATTTTGGCCACGACGTCCAGCAATTGCATGATGGATGTCTCCACCTTGCCCGCAAACAGCAATTGCTCTGCATAGCGAAATTGTGCTGCCAGGCGTTTTTCCGGCGGCAGGCTGTTCATTTGGTTGTATATGAGGTCTGCCATACGACCATTCAGGTTGTAACATACCACCGGATCGGCATGTTGGGCAATACTGTCCAGCATGGCAATCATACGGGCGTGTCCGGCTTCATCCGAAATGCCACCGACAACTGTTTGCCGTTGGCAACTCAGCAGGCCAATCAATAACATCAAGCGGAATACCAATGATGAGAAGTGCATGATTCGGAATATTATATTCGTCCTACGACTATACTCGTAGGACGACTTTTTGTTTTGCTAATGGGCGTCATGAAGGACCAAAAATGGAATTTTAGTTCGGTGTGCCAACTTCCGCGTAATGCTTTCAAAAAACAGGCGATTGATGAGCGAATGCTCATGGGCTACCGCCACCAGGGCATGGGCATCGGTGCTTTCCACAAAATTGGAGACGGCCTGGGCAATATCCCGATCATGCAGGTAATGAAAATCGCATGGAATGCCGTCGAGTCGCTGGCGAAGGGTGTTTTCGCGCTGTTCATTGCGCTCCTCACCGTGTTTATCCAGGATGTGCACCACGCGCAGGGTGCTATTGCCGATGCCCAAAAATTGGCGGAAGGTCATCATTGATTTCTCCCCAATGGTCATGTTGTAATCGGTCGCGTACACCACGCTGCCCGTCGGCTTGAACTGCCCACCTGTCGGAATGGCCAGGAGTGGAATACGGGTCCGGGTCATCACGCCTGCGGTGATCGACCCCAGAAGCATTTCCTTGAGCCCGGTAGCGCCGGTGGTGCCCATCACGATCAGGTCGGCTTGCATATCCTCGGCTTCGTCGCAAATGGTGGGTACCGGGAACCCAAGTACACAAGACGAACGCATGGGTACATCCGGAAAGCCGGCGCGCCGTTTCAGGCGCTTGAGCCAGTCGGCGAGCACCTTATTGCGCTGCGAGAGGTAGTCGTAGGTCCAAAACGCATTGTACAAGTTGCTGTCTACCCCTTCATTGGGAAAAATGACGTTAATGACCTGGACTTCGGCGCCCGTTTCTTGGGCATATGCCACGGCATAATGTAAGGCGTTGGTAGCGCACTTTGAAAAATCGATGGGGACAAGGATTGTAGACATGTGTACGGTTTATGAGCGTTTGTTCCAGATCACTTCCTCGGCATGCAGATCCATTCCAATTTTGCGGGACAGCACGAAAAAGAAATCCGACAGTCGGTTGAGGTATTGCAACAGGAGCGCATCCATGGGTTGAGCAGCGTGAAGGGCGACCACCAGGCGTTCTGCCCTGCGACAAACCGTGCGACAAATATGCGCCGCAGAAACGGAAGGATGGCCACCGGGGAGAATGAAATTTCTAAGTTCCGGCAAGGTGTCGTCCATGGCGTCCATATTCGATTCCAGAAATTGTACGTCCGCCTCCACCAAATCGGGCGCCGGCAGGGGCCTGTCGGGGTCGGAAGCCAGGGCGGAACCAATGCTGAACAGGCGGTTCTGAATCTCAAACAGGACAGCGCGCAACTGCGTGTCGGTCAGTTGGTCGCGCAAAGCCCCGGTGAACGCATTCAACTCGTCGACGGTACCATACGCATCCACCCGCAGGTCGGCTTTCGACACCCTCCGGCCGCCGAACAAGGAGGTCTGACCGGCGTCACCGGTTTTGGTGTAAATTCGAAAAGGCATTTTTTTACCGGCAAAATTCCGAAAAAAAGGTTTTGTACGCACCTGTTTGGCTATTTTTGCGGCGCCTTTGACAAATGCTTTTTTTTTACCATTGCAAATAACACCAGCAAGATATGGGACGCGCGTTTGAATTCCGTAAAGAGCGTAAGTTTAAACGTTGGGCCGGTATGGCCAAAACCTTCACCCGCATCGGTCGGGAGATCAACCTGGCGGTAAAAGCCGGCGGGGCGAATCCGGAGTACAACTCCCGACTGCGATTGGCCATCCAAAACGCCAAAGCGGCCAATATGCCCAAGGCGAACGTGGAAAACGCCATTAAAAAAGCCAGCGGCAAGGACGCCGAAAACTTCCAGGAGGTGATTTACGAAGGCTACGGCCCCCACGGCGTCGCCATCCTCGTGGAAACAGCGACCGATAACCCCACCCGCACCGTGGCCAATCTGCGCATGTATTTCGACCGTGGTGGTGGCACGCTCGGGAATTCCGGTTCAGTGGCGTTCATGTTCAACCACAAAGGGGTGTTCAAAAGCAAAGCCGAAGGCCGTGACTGGGACGAACTTGAACTCGAACTTATCGACGCCGGCCTGGAAGAAATCAAACGCGAAGACGACGAAGTGGTGCTCTACACTGATTTTGCCGATTTCGGCGCCATGCAAAAGGCACTCGAGGACCGGAACATTGAGACCACCAGCGCCCAGGCCGAATGGATCCCCACCATGACCAAAAAACTCGGCGATTCCGAAGTGGAACAAATGATCAAGCTGCTGGACAAACTGGAAGAGGATGACGATGTGCTCAACGTGTTCCATACCATGGACATGAGCGAATAGTTGTCGCTGCGTACATCCTACTCGTCAGAAATACTTTCCCTCCCCTGCTCTTCCGGTTCGTGGCGGCCTATGTTCAGGAGTTCGGGGTTCCAGGTCCAAAGACCCTGTTCATATTCCCGGCGCATAAGGGCCATGTTGTCGTGGTGGTAGTGTTGCAGTCCTCTTTGGTTCGGGTATCGGCTCCACAGTGAATCCTCGTCGAACGGGACCCCCGTGCTGATGCTCTCCCGCAGGGCATACAGGTAAGCCAGGCCCTGCTGCTGACGGTTCATCCAACCATCCATGTCGAAGACCATGCTGCCGTGGCCGGGTACCACCCGGGTGAACCAGTTTTTGTCGTGAATTGTGTTTAATTTCAGGAGCGTCGCCTCATAGGCCATACTGGAGTCTGTAATGATGGGAAATTCCAGGTCCGATAGGTAATCGCCGGCGATCAACAGTCCGAGTTGCCAGATGATCACCATCATGCTGTCGATGGTATGCCCGGGCATCAGGTAAATCGACATTTTGGTCTGCCCAACCCGAAACTGAACGCCGTCCTGATACACTAAAAAATTGCCCACCGGATATTCCACCTGGTAATTCCGCTGCAGGTAGTACTGTTCGTCGAAAGTCAGGGCCTCCTCCAACAACTCTTCCTTCCTGGGGTGGTTGGCCATGGCCTCGGTCATGAATACGCGATTGGGTGAAAAAGCCCTGAACCCAAGAATATGGTCAAAATCCGAATGCGTAAACAACAAATAAAGCGGCTTATCCCCCCTCTTTTCTTCCACCAACTGCTGTATTGCCCTGATTTCCTCCGGCAAAATGCCCGGATCAAACACCATGACTACATCGTCCGTGTGTACCACCGTAGTGTTCATTCGGAAAAGCGCACTCTGAAGGACCGTGACATTAGGGTCCCTGAAAAGGATGTTCGCCATATTGCTTTGGATCTTTGGACTGCAAGTGCCGAAAAAGGCTTAATTTTGCAGGCGTTGTCTGGGCGACAAAAGTATAACACAGAAATCCCGCTACCAAACAACCAACTGCATAAATGGGAAATATCGTCGCCATTGTCGGCAGACCGAATGTTGGAAAATCTACCCTGTACAACCGCCTCGTCGGTATGCGGGAGGCCATTACAGATGATTTTTCGGGGGTTACCCGTGATCGAAAATACGGATTTTGCGAGTGGAACGGCAAGCGGTTCACGGTGGTGGATACCGGCGGTTTCGTTCACGGCTCCGACGATGTCTTTGAAGCGGCCATCCGGCAACAAGTGCGCATTGCAGTGAACGAGGCTGCGGTGATCCTGTTTATGGTCGACGCACAAACAGGCATAACCGACCTCGACGACAACATTGCCAAACTCCTGCGCCGGCACAAAAGGCCCGTTTTTCTGGTGGTCAACAAGGTAGACAACTACAACCGGCTAATGGAGGCCAACGAATTCTGGAGCCTGGGTTTCGAAAACGTCTTTTTCATTGCTTCCATCAGCGGCAGTGGCACCGGCGACCTGCTCGACTCCGTGGTCGAGCACATCGAAAACGTGGAGCCGCTGGAAACCGAACTCCCCAAATTTGCCATCGTAGGTCGCCCAAACGTCGGGAAATCATCCCTCACCAACGCTTTGCTGGGCGAAGAGCGCCACATCGTGACCCCCATTGCCGGAACAACCCGCGACTCCATCCACTCGCACTACAATAAATTCGGCAAGGAATTTATCCTGATCGATACGGCCGGCATACGCAAGAAAACAAAGGTAGAAGAAGACCTCGAGTTTTATTCCGTCATGCGGGCCATTCGGGCGGTGGAAGAGTCCGACGTGTGCCTGTTGGTCATTGACGCTACGCTGGGTCTCGAAGCCCAGGATATGAACATCATCCGGCTGGCCCAAAAGCGACACAAAGGGCTGGTTATCCTGGTAAACAAGTGGGACCTGATGTCCAAAGAGACCAATACCGCCAGGGACTACGAGCTGGCCATCAAAAACAAGATAGCCCCTTTTGATGATGTTCCCATCCTGTTTATTTCCGCTATGGAAAAACAACGCATCTTTCAGGCCATAGAGGCCGCCATGGAGGTGTACGCAAACCGGGCGCGCCGCATCAAAACGTCGGAACTGAACGACCTGATCCTGCCCATCATCGAGCAAATCCCCCCGCCGTCCGTAAAAGGCCGCTACCCCAAGTTTAAGTACATCACCCAATTGCCAACCCCATATCCGTCATTTGCGTTTTTTGTCAATAATCCGAACTGGGTGCGCGACTCCTACGTGCAGTTTCTTGAAAACCAGATTCGGAGATTATACAATTTTCAAGGTGTGCCGATAGAGGTGTACATGCGGTCAAAGTCCTGAACAGCAGCGCCTCCGGCTAAATTGCATTCGCACATGAATCTTAAACACATCACACTACTGCTCACGGCCGCCTGCATGGCCCTGGTGTTGGCCTGCGACCAGCAGGAGGACATACCGGCCTATGTTCGCGTGGAACCTTTTACCATTGATGAACCTGGCGGGGACACCCTGCACGATCTCACCGACGGCTGGTTTTACGCAGACCTGGTGTTCCTCGGCGCGTACGACCTGCCTTCAGACATTCCAGTGCTCAACGAGGGTCTGAATGAAATTCTGGTATTTCCGGGCATCAAAGAAAACGGAATCCTTGAAACACCCAACATTTACCCCATGATGACCTGGCACATAGAGGACATCACCCTCCAGCCGGGTAAGGTGACCGTGGTCAAACCGGTGGTCAGATACGACCCTGCTGCCATCTTTGCCTGGGACATCGATCGCGGAACCTTCGACGGAAATTCCACCGTAGCCCTTGAAAACCTGGATTCAGACGCCGACCTGAATTTTATCTTGACAAATGTAGACGGCTTTACCGGCAAATACCTGCAAATGGCCGTAGACACCGCGCACCCCGTCATGGCAGTAGCCTTTGAACCGGTTACCCTGCCCACCGTGCGCGAACGGCAGACCTGGCTGGAGATGCACTACCGGAATGAGCTCCCGTTTGTGCTTAGCCTGATCGGACAAACCACCGGGCAATCAGATGACTATTCTCCGGTGTTTCAGTTCAACGTGTCTTCGGAATGGAACAAAATCTACATCAACCTCACCGATTTTGTCGCGTTCGATCCCCACGACAGATACCGACTGCTGTTCAACCTGAACCTGCCCACTACCGGCGTAAATATTTCCGGAAAAGTACAGATCGATAACGTGCGTCTGGTGCACTTTTAAGCCGATGTCCCGTAAAATACGACAACAACACACCTTCTATTACGGCTGTGCAGACTTTCTGATGGCCTTCCTCGCCTGGGCCATTTTTTTTCTGTACCGGAAAAATGCCGAAGGAACACCCTGGGATCCTGGCGTTTTTTCCGACCCCAATTTTTTGCTGGGCATCCTCACCATTCCCATCGGATGGGTTTTACTGTACAGCATTTTTGAACACTACACAGACATTTACCGGCAATCGCGCCTTCGCACCCTTTCCCGCACCTTTTTTCTGAGTTTTCTGGGGGTGCTGTTCCTTTTCTTTTCATTGATGCTCGATGATGTGGTCAGGAGCTACCACAACTACTACCGGTCTTTTTTGGTGCTTTTCAGCTTGCATTTTGCCCTGACGGCGTTTTCACGGATGGTACTCCTGACGCGCGCCAGCCACCGGTTGAAAAAGGGTCGGGTCACCTTTAATACGCTGCTCATCGGCGGAAACCAGAACGCACTTGACCTTTATCTGGATATTGCCGGCAGACCCAAGGGGCTGGGCTACCGGTTTCTGGGTTTCATCGACACCAATGGCGGCAGCGAACAGGCCATGGCGCGTTTTCTCCCCCGGTTGGGGTTCCTGAAAGACCTGGGGCAGGTGATTGAGCAATACGATGTGGAAGAGGTGATCATTGCAGTGGAAACTTCCGAGCACAGCCGTGTAAGGGGTATCCTCAACACGTTGTTCGATTACGGCGATCGGCTGTTGGTCAAGATCATCCCCGATACCTACGACATTCTGCTGGGCAGCGTCCAGATGAACCACGTATTCGGCGCCGTGCTCATTGAGGTCAGGCAAGACCTGATGCCGCGATGGCAGCGGGTCATTAAGCGGGGGATGGACGTAACCATCAGCGCATTGGCCCTGGTGCTGCTCAGCCCGCTGTACGCTTTCATAGCCCTCCGGGTGCGCATGTCGTCGCCCGGGCCTGTGTTCTACCACCAGGAGCGCATTGGTTTTCAGGGCAAACCGTTTTTCATCCACAAGTTCCGCTCCATGTACGTTGACGCCGAGCATGCCGGACCCCAGCTGAGCAAGGACAACGATCCGCGCGTCACACCCTGGGGCGTCACCATGCGCAAATACCGGCTCGATGAACTGCCCAACTTCTGGAACGTGCTGAAAGGCGAGATGTCGCTCGTAGGCCCCCGCCCGGAACGGCGCCACTTCATCGACCAGATCGTGCAACACAACCCCCACTACAAACACCTGCTCAAGGTGCGTCCCGGCATTACCTCCTGGGGACAGGTGAAATACGGATACGCTTCAAACCTCGACGAGATGCTCCAGCGCCTGAAATACGACCTGCTGTACATCGAGAATATGTCACTTGGCTTGGATTTTAAGATACTGTTTTATACCGTGTTGGTGTTGCTGCAAGGACGGGGTAAATAAATATAAAATTCCCGGCGTACCTTCGAACCCAAAATTGCTCTTCCATGAAAAAGCTTCTTCCTGCTGTGTTATTTATCGCACTGCTTGTTGCCGCTTGTGGCCCCACCCCACCGTCGCCGCCGCCTTCCCCCGCCGAACAGCCTTTGCCGGAGGCAAAATTCCCGGTGCACTGCTTTGAACAGCGGTTGCCCGACGGCTCCGTACTCAGCTTCCAGTACACGGAGTACTACGATGATATTGTTGGTATTCTGGACTACTCCTTCGCCGAAAAAGACGGTGCGCACGGCACGTTCAAAGGCCAAAAAGAGGGCAACGTGATCACGGCCGTGTGGGATTACATGATCGAAGGCTCGCAGCAACAGGAGGAGATTATGGTCAAAATTGAAGGAAACAAGGCCGTTAAAGCCTCGGGAGAACTCATGGAAGCCCCCGGCGGGCTGCTTAAACTCAAAGATCCGGCCGGCGCAACCTGGGCAGAAACCTTCGACCAGGTGGCGTGCGACTAGGCAAGTCATTTTTTTTGACCCCGACGCGCCACAGGGTTTGATTTCCCATTATTTTCGCGGCATGCAAAAGATACTTGTTGCCAACCGGGGCGAAATTGCCCTGCGCGTGATGCGCACCGCCCGCCGCATGGGCATTCAGACTGTTGCCGTGTATTCGGAAGCCGACCGGCATGCACCACACGTGCGTTTTGCCGACGAGGCCGTGTGCATCGGCCCGCCGCCGTCGGCCCAGAGTTACCTGCGCGGCGACAAGATCGTCGAAGCAGCCCTGGCCACCGGCGCACAGGGCATCCATCCCGGGTACGGCTTTTTGAGCGAAAACGCCCAGTTCGCCCAGATGGTCGAAAATGCCGGCATTGCGTTTATCGGCCCCAGTCCCTTCAGCATTAACGTCATGGGCAGTAAGCTGGCCGCCAAAGAGGCGGTCAAGCACTTTAATGTACCCATGGTCCCCGGTATCGACGAGGCGGTTTCCGACGTTGCGGTAGCCAAAAAAGTCGCTGCCGAGGTGGGCTATCCGGTGCTCATCAAGGCCTCCGCCGGCGGCGGCGGCAAGGGCATGCGCGTAGTGGAAAACGAAGCCGATCTGCAGGAACAAATGGAACGCGCCATTTCGGAGGCCACCTCGGCCTTTGGCGACGGCTCCGTGTTCGTCGAAAAGTATGTCACCTCACCCCGGCACATCGAGGTGCAGGTCATTGCCGACAAATTTGGAAACACCCTCTACCTGTTCGAACGCGAGTGTTCCATCCAGCGTAGACACCAAAAAGTGGTGGAAGAAGCCCCCAGCGCCATCCTGACCCCGCAGATGCGGCGTGCCATGGGCGAAGCGGCAGTGAATGTGGCCAAAGCCGCCAAATACACCGGTACCGGCACGGTTGAGTTCCTGGTAGACGCCGACCGCAATTTTTACTTCCTGGAAATGAACACCCGCCTTCAGGTGGAACATCCGGTGACCGAAATGATCACAGGCCTCGACCTGGTCGAACTGCAGATTCGCGTAGCCCGGGGAGAAGCGTTGCCCATTAAACAGGATGACCTCAAGATCAACGGCCACGCCATGGAACTCCGCGTGTACGCAGAGGATCCGCTCAATAATTTCCTGCCCTCGGTGGGCAAACTTAACCGCTATCGGCCTGCAAAGGGAGAACACATCCGCGTGGATGACGGATTCGTGGAAGGCATGGACGTGCCCATCTACTACGATCCCATGCTGGCCAAACTGGTTACCTGGGGACAAAACCGCGACGAAGCCATCCAGCGCATGCGGGAGGCCATCGGTCAGTTCGAAGTCGAAGGTGTACAAACCACCCTGCCCTTCGGTCGATTCGTGATGGATCATCCGGCGTTCCTGTCTGCCGATTTCGACACCGGGTTTGTCGCCAAATACTACACACCTGAAAAACTGCACAGCGGCGAACAAAACGAAGCGGAGGTAGCCGCGCTGGTGGCACTCCACCAGCACCTGCTGGATATGAAACAGTTGCGGGTGATTCGCCCACTGGCATCCAACTGGAAAAAGCGGGTGTAGCCCCGCGTACGACATGTCCACATTTAAAGTGCAGTTGCTCAGCGAGGACTTCAAACACGCGCTCGACGTGTTGGAAAACACGCCGCAAAGCCTTTTTGTCACCGGACGGGCCGGCACGGGCAAAAGCACCCTGCTCCAGCTTTTTCGCAACACCACCCGAAAAAAAACGGCCGTGCTGGCGCCCACGGGCATTGCAGCCCTGAATGTGCAAGGGCAAACCATTCATTCGTTCTTCGGATTTCCGCCACGCGTCATTACCCCGGATGTCTCCTGCAAAAAAACGTCCAACCGAAATATGCAGCGTCTGTACAACAACCTGCAGGTGCTGGTCATTGATGAGGTATCTATGGTGCGGGCCGACATGCTGGACGGGATCGACCGCTGCCTGCGCGTCAACCGGGAAAATATTTTGCCGTTTGGGGGGGTACAGGTGGCCCTTTTTGGCGACCTGTTTCAGTTGCCACCGGTGGTCTCGCGCGACCCGGTTGAGCAGGTTTTTTTTCAGGACTATTACGACACGCCCTATTTTTTTTCCGCAAAAGTCTTTCAGGAAACGCGCCTCCGGATGGACATGCTGGAGCTGCGAAAGGTGTACCGGCAGGAGTCGCGCCACTTTCTCCGGCTGTTGGAGTCTGTCCGGGTAAACGAAGTGGATGCCGACGATCTGCAGGACCTGAACGCGCGTTGTGCGCCCGGGTTCGTGCCCGATGAACCGGGCTACATCACCCTTTGCGCCCGCAACGCAACAGCAGACCGGATCAACCAGTTGGCGCTGGACGCCTTGCCCGGAACAGAACACACGTATCGCGCCCGGGTAAGCGGGCAATTTGATCCGGGCCTTTTCCCCGCCGAAGCGGAGCTCAGGCTTCGCGTGGGCGCACAGGTAATGTTCGTCAAAAACGACCCGGCAGAGAAACAGTTTGTGAATGGTACGATTGGCACGGTCGACAAGCTGGGCGCCGACAATATTGTGGTTGTCATTCAGGAGGGGGCGAAAAGCCAGCGCATTACCGTGGAAGCGCTTGAGTGGGAAATTGTTCGATACCAGGCCGACGATACCGGGGCCATACGCACTGAAACGGTGGGGGCATTCCGGCAATACCCGCTCAAACTCGCCTGGGCCATCACCATCCACAAAAGCCAGGGCAAAACCTTCGACCGTTGCATCATAGACCTGGGCGGCGGCGCATTTGAGCACGGACAACTTTACGTGGCGCTCAGCCGGTGCCGGACCCTCGAAGGCATAGTACTCAAACAACCCATACGCCCTCAGGACATCATTACCGACCCGCGGGTGGTGGAATACTACCAAAGCCTTTTTCGATAATGTGTCGTTTGCATTAAATTTAATCGATCCAGTGCAAGAAACGCACAGAGTTGCTTACTTTCGCCTTTGGTTCCACGGTTGGAACCAACACCAAACACTCCTTTTACAACATCACTAATTAAAACGCAATTACCATGTCATTGCAATCCAAGTACCAATCCGTACTCAACCTGGGCGAAGAAATCGGCGTCGTCGAGGGTGGCGTATCCGAAGAAGGCGCTCAACTCAAAGTATGGGGAAAAGTAGACTGCGAGTACAAGAAAAACCAACTCTGGGACCAGATCAAAAAGGTTGGCGGTGAAAACCCCGCCGACATTGTTGCCGACATCCAGGTGTTGCAAAACGACTACTACGCCAAACACGAGGTTTCCTCCGGCGAAAGCCTCAGCCTCATCGCCAAGCACTATTACAAAGACATGATGGCTTACACCAAGATTTTTGAAGCCAACCGCGACATTCTGGACGACCCGGATAAAATCAAGCCCGGACAGGTACTGACCATTCCGTTCCCATAGCAGATCCTTTCGGAATACCCATTCCTAAGTTGTCTGTCAGAGGCTGTTCCGGTACACGGAGCAGCCTTTGTTTTTAGGTTGTATTTTGCTGCCAAAAATCAACCGAGCTATGCGCGCATACCGTTGGCCAAACAACTTGCTCCTCTTGTCGCTCCTTTGTCCGCTCCTCTGCGCAGCCCAAAGCACCCGGCCCAAGGTGGGTCTTGTACTCAGCGGGGGCGCAGCCAAGGGATTGGCGCACATCCCCCTGTTGAAAGCGCTGGACTCGCTGGGCATTGTGCCCGACTACATCACGGGCACCAGCATGGGCTCGATCATCGGCGGGTTATATGCGGCGGGTTATTCGGGCGACTCCCTGGAAACGCTCACCACCCAACTGCCCTGGAACGACCTGCTGAGCGATAAAATCCCTTTTCGCGACATCTCCATCGAAGAAAAGGACGAGTTCAACCGGTACATACTCGAGCTCGGCATGGAAGGCATAAAACCCCGTATACCCCTGGGCCTGGTCGGCGGACAACGCATCGAACAAACCCTGTGGAGGCTGACCTACCCGGTGAGCCATATTCAGAATTTCAATGAACTCCCCATACCGTTTAACTGCGTAGCCTCCGACGTGGTGAACGGCAAACCGTACGTTTTCAAAAGCGGCAGCCTCCCCCACGCCATGCGGGCCAGCATGGCCATTCCCATGTTCTTCACACCGGTTAAAGAGGACAGCCTGCTCCTGGTGGACGGCATGATGTTCTCCAACCTGCCCGTCAGCTATTGCCGCGACATGGGGGCTGACTTCATCATCGGCTGCGATGTCGGCGGCGGCCTGTTCACCAGGGATGACCTCACCTCCATGCCCATGATTCTCTACCAGGCCGCCATTCTGGGCAGCAACGCTGATTTTGAAAAACAAAAAGCCGATTGCGACATCTTTGTCAACGCCTTCCCGTTCATCCGGCCCGGGCCGCTGGATTTCGACCGGTACCCGGAGATTCTGGCGGCAGGCGACTCGGCTGTGCAGGCAATCATGCCCCAACTGGTGGCGCTGGCCGAACGCCTGAAAGCCAACCCGGGCGAAGAGCGCACCCCGCCGGCCAAACCCCAGGCCTTCACGCTGCGCTACTTGTCGGCCAAAGGGCTGAGCCGCGCCAACAAAACGCTCACCTTCGGCAAATTTGGACTCGCGCCCGGCGAGACCCTGAATTTCGACCGGATCGAAGAGGGCCTCGCCCGAATGTACGGAACCCGGTTGTTCAACAAGGTGGGTTATCAGGTCGTGCCGGTGAACGACACCCTCGCCGACGTCTTACTGGTGGTCGATGAAACCCTGCCCACCTACGGAAAATTTGCGCTGCATTACGATACGGAACGGGGCGCCGGCCTGATCCTCAATTATACAGCCCGCAACATCCTCGGGAACGGCTCGCGCCTGGTCGCCAGCGGGGACATTGCCGAAACGCCCCGCGCAAGGGTCAACTTCTACCGCTACCTCGACCCCGGCAGCCGGTATTGGGTATATGTGCAGGGGTACTTTGAGCGGCAACTGCAAAACTCGTTTTACGGTACCAGTTCCCTGGCCAACCTGAAGGAGACATACTACCTGGCGGAAGCACAGGTAAGGCGAACCATCAAAAGATACGCCTATGCCGGCCTGGGATTTCAATATGAACACAGTGGTTTCAAACCCAAAGTGAATCCGGCCGACCTGAGTGTACGAGGCCCGGAGGAGATCGAAAAATACGACCTGGGCCGGTTCGCTGCCGTGCTCCGGTATGAGCTCAACACCACTGATCAGGTCTATTACCCTACCAAAGGCCTGAATATGTTTGTAGAGACCAAAGGCGTTTTTGCCAACACCCTCAACGCCGAATATCTGCTCACGGATACGGACGGCAATACCACGAACCTGTCGATTGACGACCCGATCAATCCCTACCTGCGTTTGCAGTTGCGGGCAAACCAAAGCTGGCAACTGCACACTGCCTGGTCTTGCTTCGCGCGAGGTGAACTGGGCACGTCCTTCGAAGCAGCCGAAACGACGGCCGATGTGGCGTACAATCAAAACGGTATAGGCGATTTTTTTCAAGTGGGCGGATCGTGGCAAAGGCCAAGGCAATGGGTGACGCCCTTTTGGGGGCTTCGCGAACAGGAAATCATTGTACCCCATTACCTGCTCCTGCAAGCCGGTGTGCAATGGCGGCCTTTTGCCAACGTGTATGTAATGCCCGCCCTGAACGCACTCGCCGCCTCCAACCAGTCCGCTACCGACTGGTGGAGCAATGTATTCAATTTCAACTTCACCCAGGGCCCCGAAGACGGCGACACCTGGCATCGTACCGGCGCCGGCATCACCCTGGCCTATTCCACTGTTTTGGGGCCCGTGCAATGCACATTATCCCGTACCTTTGAAACCGGCCAGTTGCGCGCTTTCCTGAACCTTGGCTATACCTTTTAGCCCCGGATACCGAAACGGGCACAGCCAGCCAACAACAGCCTGATATTCATTTAAAACCAACTTTTAACACATCATCATGCAAAAAATTTGCGTCGTCGGCAGCGGCACCATGGGCAATGGCATCGCGCACGTTTTTGCCCAAAACGGCTTTACGGTTCACCTGGTTGACATCTCCGAAGCGGCCTTGCTCAAAGCCATGGACACCATTTCCGGCAACCTGGACCGGCAGATCAAAAAAGAGACGATCACTGAAGCCGACAAGGCCGCCACACTGGCCCGTCTGCACACCCACACCAGCCTCTCCATCGGTGCGGCAAGCGCCGATTTGGTCGTTGAGGCAGCCTCCGAAAACATTGATATCAAGCTGAACCTTTTCCGCGACCTCGATATGACGGCGCCTGAACAGGCTATTCTGGCCACCAACACCTCCAGCATCAGCATCACGCGGATTGCATCCGTGACCAAACGCCCGGATAAAGTCATCGGTATGCACTTCATGAACCCCGTTCCGGTGATGAAACTCGTGGAGGTCATCCGCGGCTACGCCACCACAGACACCGTTACGAACACCGTCATGGAACTGTCGCGCAGCCTGGGTAAAATCCCGGTGGAGGTGAATGATTACCCGGGGTTTGTCGCCAACCGCATCCTGATGCCCATGATCAATGAAGCCATCCACAGCCTGTATGAAGGCGTGAGCAGCGTGCAAGGGATCGACACGGTCATGAAACTCGGCATGGCACACCCCATGGGCCCGCTGCAATTGGCGGATTTTATTGGCCTGGACGTATGCCTCGCCATCTTGCGCGTGTTGCACGACGGGTTTGGCAATCCGAAATACGCGCCTTGTCCCCTGCTGGTCAACATGGTCACTGCCGGAAAACTGGGCGTTAAATCCGGCGAAGGATTCTACACCTATGCGCCCGGTTCCAAAGAACTGGTGGTGTCGCCTGTTTTTGCCAAATAAATCCGGCCCATGACCTTTGATGAGATCCTGCGCGACGCCGGCCGGCAACACTTTGCCCCGGTGTACTTTCTGCACGGAGAAGAGCCCTACTTCATTGACCGCATCGAGCGGGCAGTGACGGAGTTGGCCTTGCCCGAAGCGGAACGCAGTTTCAATCAAACCATCGTGTACGGTAAAGATGCCGAGCCGAGGAGCCTGCTTGATGCCTTGCGTCGATACCCCATGATGAGCGTTCGCCAGTTGGTGGTGCTGCGCGAGGCACAGGATATGAAGGGGTTGAACGATCTGGAATCGTACATGGAAAATCCCATGCAAACCACCGTATTTGTGGTGGCGTACAAGCACAAAAAGTACGATCTGAAAACCAAATTCGGCAAGGCCTTAGCTAAAAATGCGCTGGTATTTGAAAGCAAGAAATTGTACGACAATCAGGTGCCGGATTGGGTGAGCGGTTATTGCAAATCCCGGAAATTGTCCATCGAACCACCCGCAGCACAACTGATCGCCGAGAACCTGGGCGCAGATTTGTCCAAAATTTCGAATGAAATTGACAAACTTGTACTAAACTTGCCTCCGGGTACCGTTGTCAACGCGCAACATGTGCAGGATTACATCGGCATCAGCAAGGACTACAACGTCTATGAACTGCAAAAAGCCCTTGCCCAACGCGACGCCGGAAAGGTTTTTCGCATTGCCCAATACTTTTCCGCCAATCCGGGAAAAAACCCGTTGGTGCTCACCATCAGTAGTCTGTACGCATATTTTTCTAAAGTGTATATGCTTCACTTTCTGAAAAATAAGCCTGATACCGAGGTATTAAAAGTACTTGAGCTGCGGTCGGAATGGTTTTTGAAAGAGTATAAATTGGCGGCATCGCATTACAGCGCTGCCCAAACAGAGCGGGTGATCAACCTGCTGCACGAATACGACCTGCGGTCAAAAGGTGTGGAGAACGACCTGAGCAATACAGGCGAGGACGCACTGATGATCGAATTGTTTTACAAAATAGTAAACAGCTAACATGGCAACTGCATCCTATACGGTTATGCCCGGCGATACGCTTTACGGCATCTCCAGACGATTTAGCATGTCGGTCGACGAATTAAAATCGCTGAACCCCGGCATGGGCGACGCGCTCTCCATCGGCCAGGTCCTTCAGGTAAACGTTGTCTCCGGCTCCCTGCCCACCCCGCCCCCGCCCGCACCGCCCCCGCCACCCAGACCGACGCCACCACCCGCTGCGCCGCCACCGGCCGCCGGCGGGTTCACAACGTACGCTGTACAGCCGGGCGACTCGCTGTATAGAATCGGTCAAAAATTCGGCGTTACCCCTGAAGCCATCATGCAGGCCAGCGGGCTGAGCAGCCCGGCGCTCTCCGTCGGCCAGCAATTGCGCATTCCCACTGCCGGCGGCACTGCACCTGCACCGGCCACCCCGCCACCGACACCCCAGCCACCCAAACCCCAGCCTCCCAGCCCCCCGCCGGCAACGAGTGGCGGCGGAACGACCCTGTACACCGTGCAGCCGGGCGATTCTTTGTTCAAAATCGGTCAGAAATTCGGTGTTTCGCCGGAAGCCATCATGCAGGCCAGCGGACTGAGCACGCCCGCCTTGTCCGTCGGCCAGCAATTGCGCATCCCCACTGCCGGTGGAGGTACGCCCACCCAACCGCCGCCGCCGACACCCCAACCACCCAGACCCCAACCCCCCAGCCCCCCGCCGGCAACAGGTGGCGGCGGCACAACCATGTACACCGTGCAGCCGGGCGATTCCCTGTTCAGGATCGGTCAAAAATTCGGTGTCGCGCCCGAAGCCATCATGCAGGCGAGTGGACTAAGCACGCCGGCGTTGTCCGTCGGCCAGCAACTGCGCATACCCACCACAGGCGGAGGCACCGTACCCACACCTGCCCCCACCCCTACAACGCCACCTGCACCCACAACACCGCCGCCACCTGCCCCCGCACCCTCTGGTGGCGGAGCAGCCTATATGCAAGCCCGCAATGAGTACCGGCTGGACAAAACGTTCGACGCCGGCTCCAATTGCAACCGTTACAAGCTGACCGTGCGGCTGCTGAACGGCCAAACGGTCGTCGCCCAAATGCGCGACAACAACAGCAACTCGGCGCACATGGTGTACGCCAACGGCGTGATGTACGCCGGCCAGTCCAACATTCAACTCGACGTCAACAGCATCGCCTCCATTGGTCTGAGCCAAAACCACGCCAAGGCGCTGCAGTACGTGTCGGTCCATGAAGGCAAATTCGACGCCATCAACAGCTACGATAAGGCGATCTTTTCCTACGGTTTCGTGCAGTTTGTCGGTAAACAGGAACACGGCGCCAGTCTCAACGACGTGTTGAACAGCATGCGCACCAATGCCGGAAACGCGTTTCAGCAGGTATTTGGCCGGGTGGGCATTGGCTCTGAAGGTCGCACAGTGACCGTGCTCGACGACCGGGGCAGCAAACTGACCAACGACCAGGCCTGGCTGTACATCCAAAAAGACGTGCGGCTGGCCGGCGCCTTCATCCAGGCCGGCTTCGATCCCTCGCTGGTGCTGGAACAGTTGCGTATGGCCAACAACCTGTACGTGCAACCGTCGCTCAAACGCGCCATCGATGTCAATGGTATGCAACGCCCGTTGGGTGAATTCATCACCACCGAGGGGCTGGTCACCGCCGTCATTGCCATAGCGGTGAGCCGGGGCGTGGGCGGCATGTCGAAAATCCTGGGCGAGGCATGTAGCAAAGTGGCGTCCCAACAGGGCATAAACAATCCGGGTGCGCTGCCCTCCATTGACGAGCGACTGGTCTGTCAGGAAATCGCCAACAACCCCGCCAACGACAAGCGGGTGCGCGACCGGGCCCAGGGCGTGCTGACCGCCGGATTGAGTTTTGCCAAATAACCGCACCGACGATCACACGTTCCAGCGGTCGATATACTTTAGAAAAATCTTGACCAGGTTTTCCGCATCGGAAATACCCCGGTGGTGTACGCCGGTGAACTCCATGCCTTCCCGTTCTATGGCTTTTTTAAGCCCGATCGCCTGGCGGACGCCCTTCATCTTCCGGTACTGATCTTTCAAATTGGCGTGGTGATGCACCCAGTCGGAATCAAGCCGGTGCAGTTCACAGTTCTGGATGAACATTTTCCGGTCGAAATTGCCCCAGGAACACAAAACATACGGCTCCTCCTCCATGCGTGCCCAGCGAATAAATTCGTCGATCACCACCGGAAAGGTGCCGGCGCGGTTGACATCCAGCTGGCTGATGGTGGTCAGCTG
Source organism: Saprospiraceae bacterium (assembly GCA_033764075.1). Classification (GTDB taxonomy): domain Bacteria; phylum Bacteroidota; class Bacteroidia; order Chitinophagales; family Saprospiraceae; genus M3007. Next base: position 116,592 of record JANRJH010000024.1, read on the forward strand.
GGTACAAAAAGGCGACAATGTGGGGTGTACTATCGGCCGAATGAAACGACTGTACCGGCCACGGATCTCGCCATAGGCATTCAACCGGTATGCACCGATTTCGATTATTTCCTGGACGAAACCCGGGGGGGGCGTCTGCCAGCAGGTCGCCTCCAGGTCGTATATGATGAAGTTTTTCATTTTTCAGTGCGCACCCCGCGCATTCCAAGCCTGTACAAAAGATACCAAAGCCAAAGGCGGAACCGCCTTTTTTGTGTGGCGAAAAAAAACTGCTGTTCTAACCGCTGATCGATCATTTGGTTTTCCGGATGAACAACCGGAATCGAAATGGACTGCGCGCGCAAGCGGGCAGACGCGTCCGCCCCCTGGGTATGGGTCGCCTGCGCATCACCAATGCCGGTGTTTTCCACCAAGTTCACAACCGGCACAATGCACCATCCGTCGTTTTTCAGGATGGTGTAAAACCAGGCGTAATCCCACGTCTGATTCAACCGGCGCCGGGTGGCCCTGAACTTATCCAGCATGTAACACCTCGACATGGCATCCGGCAAAAAAGACTCGAATGCGGATGAGCGGGCAAAGGCCTCCAGCCCGTCCAGATCCGAAGCATAGTGCCGCCATGCCCGGCGCCAACTGGCCCAGCCCCAAATAAACGAGAAACGGGAATACACATAACTGGCAGGCAACAACCGGGTCTGATCTTCGATCAGGTTGGAGCCACCGATGTGCATGATGCGCTCGTCGTTTTCAAAACGCCGGAGCAGCTCGCCGGCAAACGGGAAAAAGGTGGGGTCGGGCAGACAGTCGTCCTCCAGCACAATCCCCCAGGGCTCCTGTTCAAAGAACCAGGTAATGGCCTCCGACACGCCCTGCTGCAGCCCGGCATTGGCGTCGCGGAACCAGGTTTCCAGCCGGCAGTCCCAGTCCACACCGTTGTAAATGACCTCGCGGACGGCCTCCACCAGCCGGGCTTCTTCCGGCCGGCCAGGCCTTGGGCCATCGACGTGCACATACAACCGCATCGGCCGCGCCTCACGCACACGGTCGAGCACCCTGCGAATCTGCGCAGGCCGGTTGAACGCCAGTAAAAGTACAGGTGGGGTATCCGACATGGTCAACAAAGCAAAAAACCTTTGCTTTCTTTGTGGCAGTGAATGCGATCCCGGGGTTCAGAATCGGTGCAAACCTACAACCTTCGGCGCAATCCGAACCGCAAAAGCGCGCATGAAAGTAGCACTGCTCAACACTTACCCCCACGGGGGCGCCGGCACCGCCTGCATCCGCCTCACCCGAGCACTTCCCGAGGTGGGGGTGCAGGCAACCATGCTCACGCGGGACGAAGTGGGCAAAAAATGGCCTTTTTATGCCGAACGACTGTCGTTTTTGCCGTTTGAACGCGACAAATCAGTCCGTTTCAGCTTCTCACCGGCCAATTTTGGAGCTGATTTACGCAAAACCCCTGCTTTGCAGGCGGCCGACGTGATCCATTTGCACTGGGTCAATCAGGGTTTTTTATCCCTGAAAAGCATTTCCGAACTGAGCAAACTGGGCAAACCACTGGTATGGACCCTGCACGACATGTGGGCGTTCACCGGAGGCTGCCACTACAGCGGCGATTGCACCCGCTGGCAGCAGGCTTGCGGCCAATGCCCGTATTTGAAAAATCCGTCGGAACACGACTTATCGAACCGCGTGTGGCGGCGCAAACAAGCGCTGTTTCCGAAGAACATTCGCTTTGTTTCCTGCAGCGCCTGGCTTGCCGGACTTGCCCGGGAGAGCAGCCTGTTGCGCGATTGCGCGATTGAAGACATCCCCAACCCCATTGACACCCGTCTGTTTGCACCCATCACCGACCAGGAACGCCTGAGCATCCGCCACCGCATGGGCGTTCCGGAGGATTCCTTTTTGTTGTTGTTTGTAGCCATGAAGATCGGCGAGGTGCGGAAGGGCTTTCACCTGCTGCGCGCAGCATTGGAACACCTCCGGAGACAACAGCCGGACTTGCAGGTGTCGCTGCTCGTGATGGGCAAGAGCGATCCGGAGACACTCGCTACCCTGCCCTACCCTGTTTTTCCATTGGGATTGGTGCAGGGAGCGGCCGATCTGGCCAAAGCCTACGCCGCTGCCGATGCTTTTGTGATTCCCTCCCTCGAAGACAACCTGCCCAACACCGTGATGGAATCCCTGGCCTGCGGCACGCCGGTGGCCGGCTTTCGCACCGGTGGCATCCCGGAAATGGTGACAGATGCCGACCAGGGTTTCCTGGCCAACCCGGGCGATACCGTCGGCCTGGCCGACAGCATACACACATTGCTCCGGGGAGCAGTTCCGCTGAGCGCCTATCGTCTGGCGGCCAGGCGCAAGGCGCTGGATTGTTACGCGAACGCCGTGGTCGGCGCCCGATACAAGGCGTTGTACGAGTCGTTGTTGAACAGGTAATTCCCCCTAGCGTTTCTTTTTGGGCGCCGGCTTGCGGGTTGGCGTTGTCTCTGCCGCCTGGGGCCGCGCCGGCCTTTCCCCGGGTGTTGCATCAACCAGTTCGGCAGCCATGGACGCGCCGGGCGTGCGATACCACAACCACAGGGACAGGAAAAAAGCCAGCAGGGTGAGCAAAGAGGCTACGCGCGCCACCATTTCGCCGGTGTAAAACGAACGCGGTTCAAACCGCATTTCCAGTTGCTGGTTTTGCCCGGCCGGCAAACGCATGCCGCGCAGCAAGTAGTTCACCTTGATGAAATCCGGTGCCGGCTGGCCGTTTAGGTAACATTTCCAGCCTTTGGCGGGCGGGTAATACATCTCCGGGAAAACGGCAAACTGATCGGAAGCAGCGGAATACATGTAGGCCATTTTATCCGGATGGTAGCTGGTCAGTTCGATCGTTGCATTCGAATCCGGCGTGGGCTGAAAACCGGCCAGCGTGCCGGCGAATTCCTGGGACACCAATGCCTTTTCGCGTGGGTTGAGGGCGTGCAGTCCCTGCATTTCGGCATCGGCCGTGGGTACTACTTCTATTTCGGACACGAACCAGGCGTGCCCGAGGGCCTTGTCGTTGGGCAACACCTGTTTTTGGGGCGTAACGATGTATTTGCCGTTGAGCATGCCCACAATGTGCAGGTTCTGCTCCAGGTTGGCGGTCAGAAAGGTATCTACGACCTCCTGAAAGCGCTGCAGTTTGGCGGCGTGGTAGCCGCTCAGGCTTTTGTGGAAGTAAGAGGTAATGGCGTTTCCGGTGATGCCGCCCCGGGAGAGGTCAAGCACCCGGTAGTGGATGTCGGGATCCTGTTTGATCTGCTGATCGAAGGGCTCCGGCTGGGGGGCGGCCGTGGCCTGCTTTTTGTTCTCCCATTTTTCGGGGCGCAGGGTGCGCGTGCACACCGTCCAGTGGTCGGCCAGCGCCAATACCGTCAGGATGCCCGCCGTGACCACGGCTTTCAGGCTTCCGCGCAGGTAGAACCACAACAGACCGAATGCGACGGCGATGAAGGCCATGGACCGGAAGGCATCGCCGCGCACCAGTGCGGCGCGATCTTCCGAAAGCAGATCCAGCAGTTCGGGATTTTGGGCCAGCGCACCGTCGTTGGGTCCGCTGGAACCGGCGAACACGATGGCCAGCAGGCAAAGCCCGGCCGCGATGCCCCCGCTCCAGAACAAGGCTCGTCTTTTGCGCTCGGGCGCAACCTGTCCGGATAAAAACGCCTGGACGCCCAGGGCAGCCAAAGCAGCAAAACACAACTGCCCGATGCCCAGGGCCATGGACACCGCCCTGAACTTGTTGAACATGGGCAGCACATCGTACAGGATATCGTTCAGAAAAAAGTTTTTCCCCCAGGCCAGCATGATGGTGAAAATGCCGCCGCTGAGCAGCCACCACTTGGGGGCGCCGGGCGCCAGAAAAGCCCCGAGCAGACTCAGGAAAACGATCACGGCGCCAAAGTAAATGGCCGTGCCGACAAAAGGCTGGTCGCCGGTATACATCAGCGCCGCCACCTGCTGCTCCGCCTGGCGTTTGGTCATGTTGGGCGGCAGCTGGCGGGCGATGGCCTTGTATAATCTGGTGTCGCCCATGGACTCCCCCGCTCCGCCACCGGCAAAGTGCGGCACCAGCAGGGTAAAACTTTCGGCTATGCCGTAGCTCCAGCCGAACAGGTAGTCTTTGTCCAGGCCGTCGCCTTTGTCCGATTTCTGGGCCAGGTCCGATTTTCCGCGAATGGTCTCCTGTCCGTACTCATAGGTCGGCCAGATGCGCGACAGGTTGGCGGAAAATCCCACCCCCAGGGCAACAACGGACAAGCCGGCCGCGATCAACCACGTCTTGAATTGTTTGTTCAGGACGGCCTCCACGCCCGCGGCAACGCCCCAAAAGCCCAGCAGCAGCAAGGTGTAATAGGTTATTTGGACGTGGTTGGCGTATAGCTGCATGGCGATGAACAACGCCAGCAAAGAGGCCCCCAACAGGTATCGGCCGCGGAAAAGCAGTACGCCGCCCGCAAAAGCGCCCGGCGCGAGGGCCAGTGCCGCCATTTTGGTCGAGTGCCCGGCCTCCAGGATGTCCACATTATACGTGGTGATGCCGTAACCGACTGCACCGAGCACCGCCACCAGCCAGTGTACACCCAGCACCTGCAGCAGAAAATACAGGCAAATCATGGCGACAAAAACCTGTGCCCATACGCTGGTGATGTCGCTCCACAGGAACAGGGTTTTGTACACCGGCACCGTGAGGTTGCCCTCAATGGGCGAGTAAATCTGGTACGCAGGCATGCCGCCGAAAGCGCTGTTGGTCCACAGCGGGGCTTTGCCGTCCTTGGCGATGTACTGGTGAATTTCCGTCTGCATGCCCCGCGCCTTGTCGTTGTCGGGCTGGGGCAGCACTTTCCCGCTGAAAGCGTTTGGCGCAAAAACAATGGCCGACACCAGCATAAGGGTCAGCGCGGCGTACACGTGGGGCAGTATTTTTTTGATGTCCATGGTGGAGTTGATGGTTGGTCTGGCGCCCGGCCGGGGGCGTTTGTCACCGATTCGGCGCGTGAAGGTAGGGCATCAGGTGAATTTGGACAACAAGTTGCGCAAGGTTTCCGGGTCGATCTCGTGTCCACCCTCAAACGGCGTCTCCTGAAAGTCGATGCCATGGCGGGCTTCCATGTCCTGCACCTCGTGGATGCGGTCGGGCGTCAGGAAGGGGTCGTGGGAGCCGTAGAGCAGGTACAGGTTTTTGTCGCCCAGGTAGTCGCGGGCGGCCGAGTAGTCGAGGTCCTCGGGCGGCATGCCGGCCCAGAGCAGCAGGTCGTGAAAATGGGGGCGCCCGGCCATGATCCAGCGGCACAGGGTGGCGGTGCCCTGGGAGAAGCCCAGGAGAATGACCCGCACGCCGGCAGGCACCTGTGCCGTGCAATGCTCGTACACGGTTTGCAGATAGTGGTTGTTGTCGGCAATGGCGGTGAGCCGCTCATGGCGGGTCATCCAGTTGGCGACCACCTCGCCTGAAAAGCCCTTCCGGTAAAAGTAGTTGAGGCCCTCGGGCGCCACCACCCAGCATTTGCTCAGATCAAGCACGTCAAAAGACGCGAGAAAATCGGAAGCCAACTGGGCGTACCCATGGCAAACGATCCACAACTGCTCGACGTGCGGACCGGGATTGCCCAAGGCGTAGAGGTGTGCGGTTTGGGTAACGGGAATTTGCGTGTGTTGCATATCGGTGGGATGGAAATACCCGCAAAAGTAATTTTTTGTAAAACAGATTGGCGTATAAACCCAATGTCTATCTTTGCAACGGAAAAACCATCTTTATCCTTACACAAACCTTTCTACAATGAGCAAGAAACTTCTTCTCCTTTCTGCACTGCTGAGCGCAGTGGTCATGTTTACACCCTCCTGCGGCAGCGACTCCGACGAGTGCGCCGATGTTGACTGCGGCGCAAACGGCGCCTGCTTCAGCGGCAGTTGCGTATGCGACGACGGCTACGAGCAGGATGCTGACGGTAAGTGCACGATTGAGTCGCGCCAGGATTTTCTTGGCACCTACAGCTGCACCGAAACCTGCTCTCCGGGCTCGCAATGGAACAGCACTATCACTACTTCTTCGCAGGGCGCCGACCGTGTGGTTGTGTCTAACTTTGGCGACTCGAATGCTGCTTTGACTTGCACCGTTGACGGCAACGATATTACCGTTGTTCCGGGTCAAACAATTGGAGGATTGGCAGTTAATGGCAGCGGCAGCATCAACAATGCCAGCTCTGTGATTACCTTCAACTATTCCACGACGCAATTCAATTGCACAATGACCATGACGAAGCAATAAGGTTTTCACCAACCTGCAATAAAAAAAAACCATCCCGAGTACTTTCGGGATGGTTTTTTTTTATTGCAGGTAAGCCTTTGCTAGTTGCCGCCCGACTTGTTCCACTTGTCTTTGGAACCCGTGTTGGCAGGCTGGCTTTTATCACCCGTGTTCCATTTATCCTTGGAGCCGGTATTTTGGTCGCCAGTATTCCATTTGTCTTTTGCAGGATCCGCCGGCTGGGCAGGCTTCTGCGGCTCCGGCAACGGTTTGGCGTTGCTACCACTGGTTCCCGGCTTCGGCTTGGTGCTGGGTTTGGACACGCCGGGTTTGCTGGGTTTGCCGGCTTGTTCGAGCAGGAAGGCGTCGTAACGCGTTTGGGCTTCGGCCATGACGCGGTCGGTGCACTGTTGCTCCAGTTGTGCGCGCAGCTCATCGAGCTTGGCAGTAACGGCGGTCGTGATTTCGGCTTCCTGCTGTTCGCGGGTTTTGCCGCCAAACGCCGTGAGGCCAATAAAGCCGACAAGCAACAAGGCGCCGGCGAGGAGTGTGTTCTTATTCATCGTTTAGTGATGTTTTTTTTGTTAAAAGGAGGTTTTTCGATTATTGCACGGGCACGGCGGCTTCAGCCTTCATGCGCTCTAGCTCGGCGGTAACGCGCTGCTCGAATTCGGCGTCGCACTTGGCGGTCATTTCTTGTTCGACGGCCGCGCGGCCTTCGGTAAAACCTTTTTCGATGGCCGCCTGTACTTCGGCTTCCGTCATGAGTTTGGGACCGCAGGAGGTCATGGCCAATCCCAAAACCATCAGGGCGAAAGCACCCAGGATCGCTTTTTTCATGTGTAAAGTTGTTTTGTTGGTGAACATTTGTTGTCTGCAAAAGTAGGAGTTGTAGGGGAACCCCTATCTTTCGGCAGGATTTTTTTTCAATGAAAACGCTTTTCCGATTACTCTGGTATCTGCTGGCCACCGCCACCCCGTTTTTCCTGCACGCGCAAGGGGGCGACGACCCGGCCGCCGCCGAGGTGCTCGAAAACTTTTTCCGCGACCTGGAAAATGCCTCGGAATCCGACGCCCAGCAGTTGCAGGAATTGCTGGACTACCGGCGCGCCAACCCCCTGAACCTCAATGCAGCCACTCGCGAACAACTGCTGTCGCTGCAGATATTCGACGTCATCAAGGTGGACAACCTGGTCCAGTACCGCGAGCAACTCGGCCCCCTGATCAACGAGCTGGAACTACAGGCCGTGCCCGGCTGGAATGTCGACGACATCCGAACCCTGTTGCTGTACGCTCAGGTGAGCGGCGATCTCGATACCCGCGTGACGCCCATTCACCAGGGCTTTTACACGGGCAAAGACCAGTTCATCTTCCGTTGGGGGCGCCCCATGCCGGAAAACTACCCGCCCAACGCCGAAGGATTTAACAATGCGGTTGCTTTTCGCTGGCGACACCTGTTCGACAACCGCCTGAGCATGGGATTTACCGCCGAAAACGACCCCGGTGAGGCGTTTTTTACCGGGAGCAACCGCCAGGGATTCGACTTTTACAGCGCGCACCTGTTCCTGCAAAATGCCCATCCGGTCTTTCAGTACGTGGCGTTGGGCGATTTCACCGTGCGGATGGGCCAGGGCTTGCTCATGCAGTCCGGTTTTGCGCCGGGCAAGTCGGCCGAAACCGTCAATATCGTGCGCTCCGGGCGCTCCATCAATCCGTTTGCTTCTTTTGGGGAGGCGTTTTATTTCAGGGGCGGGGCCGTGACGGCCCGGCTGACCGAGTCCCTGGAGCTCACGGCCCTGGCTTCTTTTCGCCGCCGCGACGGCAACCTGGGATCGGTGGTCGACACCGTCGGGCTGGAGGAGGCAGAGGTTTTTTTCACCGCTTTCCAGAATTCGGGCCTGCACCGAACCCCCTCCGAGGTGGCCGACGAGAAGGAGGTGAAAGAAAACATATACGCCGGCACGCTCAAATGGCTCAACCGCCAGGGGCACATTGCGCTGAACGGGCAGCACTTGCGGTACGACAGGCCGCTGATGCCGTCCGATGAGCTTTACCGCAAATATGTGTTCCGGGGCGACCAGCTCACCGGTTTCAGTGTTGATTACCAGTGGCGATTCAGGAACGTATTTGTTTTCGGCGAAACGGCCCGAAGCGACAATGGCGGTGTTTCGACGGTGAACGGCCTGCTTTTTTCACCCGAACGCCGTGTAACCATGTCTTTGTTACAGCGCGCCTACGGAATAGACTACCAGTCCATCTACGCCTTGCCGTTTGCCGAAACCACCGGCGCTGCCAACGAACAGGGGTTGTTCCTCGGCGCCGACATCCGGCCGGTAAAGCGTTGGCAGGTAAACGTTTACGCCGATGTATGGCGTTATCCCTGGCTCCGCTTCGGCGTAAGCGCCCCTTCACAAGGTTCGGAGTACCTGGCGCGGGTGCTCTGGAAGCCCAACAAGATTTTCAGCACGTACGCGCTTTGGCAACTGGAAATCAAGGAGTCGGACAGTACTGTGCCGGAAATACCCGGCCTGGTGGAAAACCGCCGCGGGCGTTTGCGTTTGCACGCCAACTACAAGGTGTTGGCGGGCGTGGAGTTGCGCAGCCGTGTGGAGTGGATGACCTATCAGGTGGAAGAATTCGACCCGACGAACGGTTTTTTGCTTTACCAGGAAGCGGTAATCAAGCCGCTGGGTTCGCGCGTATATGGCACGGTGCGTTATGCCCTGTTTGACACAGACGATTTCGATACCCGGGTTTTTGCTTACGAAAACGACCTGTTCGCGTCCATCTCCATTCCCGGCTTTTCCGGACAGGGATCGCGGTATTATTTCAATATTCACTGGCGCGTGAACCGGGCGCTGCGTCTGGAGGCGCGCTGGGAAGAGACGATCCAGAACCGGGTGGTTACCGATTCGGGGGAGACGGGCAGGCAAAGGGCGATCAAGTTGCAGGCGCGTTTCGAACTGGACTAACCGGCCTTGAATTCATTCACCAACGCCTGCAGGCTTGCCTTGGCGTCGCCGAAGAGCATTCGGGTGTTGTTTTTGAAAAAAAGCGGGTTTTCGACGCCGGCGAACCCTTTGCCCATGGATCGTTTCATGACGATGACCGTACGGGCACGATCGGCTTCGATGATGGGCATTCCCCAGAGTGGACTGGACTTGTCCTCTTTGGCCGCCGGGTTCACCACGTCGTTGGCGCCAATGATCATACAAACGTCGACCGTTTCCATCACCGGATTGATCTGGTCCATTTCGGCCATGGCTTCGTAGGAGATGTTGGCTTCGGAGAGCAACACGTTCATGTGGCCCGGCATGCGCCCGGCCACCGGATGTATGGCAAACCGCACCTCGGTGCCGTTCTTCTCGAGGGCTTCGGAGAGTTCGCGCACCGCGTGCTGGGCCTGGGAGACCGCCAGTCCGTACCCGGGGACGATGACCACGGTGTTGGCGGCTTCGAGCATCAGGTACGCTTCATCGGCTTTCACGGGCTTGATCTCTCCGGCCACCTCCTTGCCAGAGGCGATTACCGGTGCACCAAAGCCGCCCAGGAACACATTGGCAACCGAGCGGTTCATGGCCCGGCACATGATCAGCGTAAGGATGATGCCCGAGGCGCCCACCAGGGCGCCGGCAACCACCAGCAACGTATTGCCGATGAGAAACCCGGAAGCGCAAGCGGCCATACCCGAATAACTGTTCAGGAGGCAAATGACCACCGGCATGTCGGCCCCGCCGATGGGGATGGTCAGCAAAATGCCCAGTACCAAGGCGGCCAGCACCATCAACCCGAAATACAGGTAAGCGGCGCTGTTTGTTGCGTTCCAGGCGAACATAAGTCCGAGCAGCACCACAGCAATCAGCACGAATCCGGTTACCCATTGTTGGCCCGAGTAGGTCACAGGCCTGGAGGGAATGAATTTTTCTTCGAGTTTTGCCCAGGCCACCAGAGACCCGGAGAACGTAATGGCGCCGATGAGCGCAGTGATCCAGGTAATCAGGCCCGCCGAAAGGCTCATGTGCGCGCCGTGCGCGTGAAATTCGGCCCAGGCCACCAAAAGGGAAGCCAGGCCGCCAAACCCGTTGAGCAGACCCACCATTTGCGGCATGCCGGTCATGGGTGTCCGGTAGGCAAAAAGGGCGCCGACCACCGCTCCGGCAACCAGGCCTGCGGTCAGGTATCCGTATTGCACCACATCCGGAAAAAAGAGCGTGGCCACAATGGCTGCACCCATGCCGGTAGCCGAAATAAGGTTTCCCCTGCGCGCCGACGCAGGATTGCTCATCAGTTTGAATCCCAGGATAAAAGCGATGGCGGAAAGAATGTATACGAGGTTGAGCAAATCGGGAAGCGCCATGGCTTTTTACTTGTCTTTTTTCTTGAACATGTTGAGCATGCGTTGGGTAACCAGGTAACCGCCAAATACGTTGATGGTAGCCAGGAACACGGCAAGCGCACCAATGACGGCAGCGGTATGGTTTTCCGGCGAATCCAGCGCCAGACCGGCCGTGACCATGGCCCCCAGCACCGTGATCCCTGAAATGGCATTTGAGCCCGACATCAGGGGGGTATGCAACAGGGAAGGCACCTTGGAGATGATCTCAAAACCAAGGAAAATGGCGAGAATCAAAATGAATAATAGCAGGATAAGAATTTCCATGTTTTCAATATATTGGTCGGGAATCAGGAGGAAAACCTGACTTCCCGGTTGAAGGTCACCAGGCAGCTTTGGAGGATGTCGTCGTCCAGCGAGAGTGCAACGGCTTTTTGCTCCTTGTCCCAGAATTCATCGATAAAGTTGTACAGGTTGGCCGAGTACATTTGGCTGGCATGGACTGCCACGCGTCCGGGCATGTTGGCCAGGCCGAGGATGCGCACACCGTTTACGTCCACCTCCTGATCCAGCACGGCGCCTTCCACGTTGCCGCCGGTTTCCACGGCAAGGTCCACCAGCAGGCTTCCGGGGCGCATACCGGCAACCATTTCTTTGGTGATGATGATTGGCGCTTTGCGGCCAAAAACCTGAGCGGTGGTGATGACGATGTCGCTCAAGGCACACTGTTTGGCCATGGCGGCGCGTTGGATGGCCAGTTGTTCTTCGGTCAGGGCCTTTGCGTAACCGTCTTTGGTTTGTCCGGTTTCACCCAGGTCCACCTCCATAAATCGGGCGCCCAGGGAGCGCACCTGTTCGGCCACCACGGGCCGGGTGTCGAATGCGTCGACGCGCGCACCCAAGCGTTTGGCGGTGGCGATGGCCTGAAGACCGGCTACACCGGCGCCGATCACGAAGACGCGGCACGGGTTGATGGTGCCGGCAGGCGTGGTCATCATGGGCAACACTTTATCGATGCGTTCGGCGGCGAGGATCACGGCCGCATAACCGGCCAGGCTCGCCTGGGAGCTGAGCGCGTCCATTTTTTGGGCGCGGGTAGTCCGCGGAATGAGCTCCATGGCCACGGCATTCACCCCTTGCGTGGCGAATTGCCCGATCAGTTCTTTTTCATGAAAAGGGTCAAGGTAGCTGATGTGCAAACTGCCCGGTTTCAGGTGTTTGAGCTCCGCAGGCTGGGGCTTGCGCAGGCGCAAGACCACGTCGGACTGTCCCAGCAGCGCGGCACTATCCTCGACCAGCCGGGCGCCGGCGGCCTCGTAGTCGGCATCGGAAGCCCGGATGCCGGCGCCGATACCGGTTTGAACCGCTACTTCGGCGCCTAATTTCACCAGGCGGGCCACATCGGCGGGCACCACGGCCACGCGCAGCTCTCCGGGATGCGTTTCTTTTGGTATACCTATCAGCATGGGGTTAGCGCATTTTGGGGCGAGGACGTTTCCCACCGGGACGGAATCCGCCGCGACCGGCCATCATGGCCATTGTGGAGGGGTTGCCGGCTTGTTGCATCAATTTGAGTTGCTTTTCGAGTTCTTTGGCCTGTTCTTTCAGCATGCCCTCGGTGATGTTGAGCTTTTTTAACTCACCCAACTGCGATTGTGCCGCCTGGCGGTTGTTTTTTGAGCCGTAGATCATGGCAAGTTGCAAGTGCGCAGCACCTCGTTCATTATCGGTGGGCAAGCCGGCGGCGATAGCCTTTTTCAACCAGGTTTCGGCGGCGCTCATATCCTTGCGGTGCATGGCCAGGGCGCCCTGGGTCATCAGGTAAACACCCTTGTAACCTACCAGCAGGATGTTGGGGAAAAAGGTCAGTTTGAGCCGGTCTTCAGCTTCCTGATAGGCCTGTTTCATGATCAATTGGTTGGCAGACAATATCGTGCCCAGCATCAGGTACCCTGCCAGTAAGAAAAGGCCGATCAACAGCAACGGGAAACCATACCAGAAACCCCAGGTGACCCACAGGGCGATGCCGCCGATCAACCCGACGGCAATGAGCGCAAAGCGCAGGTAAATATTTATGGTAAACATATCGGTAGTTGAATAATCGTGTGCGGCAAATGTAGCCAATCAACGGCAATCGGCACAGCGATAAACATTAAATCCGGTTTGCAACGTGCCACGGTCCTGCACAAAAATTGCTGGTCCGTATGGAGTAGGTGCGATACTCAGCGTGTAAGCGATGTATTTTTCACCTTGATAATGCAACTGACCAGCCTCATCCAATGTATATCCGGTACGGCGCGCCAAGCATTCCGGCAACAAGTCGGCGGTGTACACCCCTACCCTGCCGCTGTTGTCCACCGCCAGCATGGAAGATGCCGTTCCGTTGCCTTGTTTGGCCAGAAAACGAAAGATGCCCGGTTGCAACAGGAAATAGCGCTTACGTGCATCGGCGGTGTCCGGGAATAGCGCGACAGCCTCGGGCGACTGCACCTTGCACCAGTTCATCTGCGGTGGTTTGTCCGGAAAATAAAAGGGAGACGGCTTGGCCGCCTCTTTTGCTGGTGAGGAACAGGACAAAAGAAGCAGGCAGAATATTGTATTGCGAAACATGCAGCAAATGTATTTAATACTTGTCCTACGAGTATAGTCGTAGGACGAGTAAAAATTTGGTCACCAGGTCCAGTCAATTCTTAACGCATAACTCCGGGGCGCCTCCAGCAATGCGGGGCGCAGCATATATTCTGTATTCAACAGGTTGTTGCACAGCAAGCTTAATTTCCAGCGTTCGTTGAATCGGTAGGCGGCGCGAAAGTCAAGCAGGGTAAATCCGTGGTTGTTTTCTTCCCGAAACCGCTTGACACCGGCAAAGGGTTCGATGATCTCTAATTCAAATATGGCGTCGATGGCTTCCATGTAACTGTTGTATTGCACAGAAAGTCCCCCGCTCCACCGTTTCCAGACGTATTCACCATCAAACTTGACCATTTGCCGGAAGCGGTACTTGAGTACATTGTAGTCAGCAGAGGATGTCTCGTTTTCGCGCTCACCGAATTCCTGGTAACGCGGATCGACATACGTAAAACCTGCGAGCAAGTACAGAGAACCCGGGCCCAACGGCCCCTGTCCGACAAGCGATGTCTCAAAACCGGTGATCCGGGTGTCGCCGATGTTCTGCGATTCGAAATAAATATCAGCCGTCAGGGTTGGCGGCGGCCCGGGATCAAACCTGGGTACAAAATCGGCCAGCACGAACTCCATCATATCTTCATATTCAGAAATAAAGCCGGTAAGATCCAGATAACCGCTCCAGGCGCCCAGCTGAACGCCTTGTTTGACCCCAATTTCGGCTGTCCACCCCGTTTCGGATACCAGATCCGGATTGGGCCGAATGAAATTCCCCTGGCTGAAATCGGTTTGTATGAATTTTTCCGCAATGGTCGGGTAGCGATACCCTTGTCCCCAGGAAGCGCGCAGATAGGTAGCACGACCCAGGCGGTAGTTGGCACCCACCCTGAAGACCGGTTTGCTTTCCTCGGTTTGCCCGTTTGGAATGGTGTCCACATCATTTGGTGGAACATCGATCAATTCAGGGCTTTCCAGGCGGTTGTATTCGTAGCGCATGCCGGCGGACAGGTTCAGATGGTCCGATAAAGCATAGTCCATCTGAAAATAGCCGGCCAGGTTCAGGGTTTTGTACTTTGCATTGCTGTACAATTGGGCATCCACGGTGTTATAGGTAGAAACCACACCGGCTGTGGTGACCAGTCCGGTGGGCGTCCATGCCCGCTGGAACTGGTATTCGCCGTACAGCTGGCGGCTCTCGTTGGACTGATTCCCGCTGTTGCGGTTCGAAACCGAGTAGAAACGCCCCAGAAAACGGTGGCGGTTGCCCGACGGGTCAAAATAACTCAGCGTGGGGTCCAGGTTGTAACGGAACCGGCCCAGGGATCGGGCGACAGAGTTGAGCCCGGCCTGGTAGGCCCCCGCCTGCTCATTGGCCCAGACAAAGAAGTTACTGCTTTCCCCAAAATTGAAGTTGCTGTTCAGTCCGATGTGGAGGCGTTCGTTGATTCGGTAACGCACGTTGGGCGACAGTCGTCCGTACCGGCTCCAGGTATCCCGGTTGTAGCTATCGCGGTACAGGCCATAAGCACCCAACACCCAGTCGAACTTGCCGGATCGCTGCCGATGGGCGAAACTGATTCCGGTTTCTACCGGAGCAAGGATCTCGGATGTGTCGCGTCCCCACCAGCGTTTGGCATCGTCCCTGGGGCGGTCAAAAATCCGGCCAAAAGCAGCCACCTGTGTTTGGGGTTTTTCCGTGGGCCATGCTGTCCGTAAATGTATGATCCCATTCATTGCGGCCGAGCCGTAGAGCGAAGACGAAGCGCCTTTGAGCACCTCGATCTGGCCAATGTTCTCCACCGGAAAATCGTCCCAATTCGGAAACCCGGCATCTGCTTGCAGGGCCGGAATATCGTCCAGCAGAAGCAACACCCGGGTGCCGGCGCCGTAGGAGAAGCCGGCGCCTCCGCGAATGGAGGCCTGTCCATCCAGCAAGGTTACGCCGGGCACTTTGGTGAGCACCTCGTCCACCGAGGTGGTATTGACGCTTTCGACCAGACGGGCCTTGAGGACGTCGAGGGAAACCGTGACCTCCCCCAGCGGTTTGTCGAACTTGCCGGTGGTAACGGTGGCCTCCTGGAGGATGCTTTGCACCTTGGAAAAGTCGATGTTCAGTTCTTTGGACATCCCTTCGCTCAGGGTTACCCATTCCGATAATCGCCGGCCGGTAAAAGAAAAAACCGCCTCATAACTACCGGGTGGCACGTGCAGGCTGTATCGCCCCTCCAGATCGGAGTAAGTACCGGCGGTGCCCACGCGAACGGTTACGCCGGGTAAGGGTTCATTTTGATCGCCGGTTATCTTTCCAAACAACGTTTGTCCGTGGACCTGATGCGTAAACAAAAACAAACAGGCCACAAGCCCTGGAATGGTCTTGCGCATAGAACGAAATGGGTTTCCGGTGAATCGCATAAACCCACGGCTGAAGCCGTGGGTTTATGCGCGACGCATACGTGCGACCGTCACGACAAAGATATGTCGCAACCTGGTACTTATCGTATCAATGTCACGTTGCCTTTCAGAACAGATTTTTCGCCACCAGGGCAACGGACTTCGAGGTACCAGCCGTAGGTGTCCGGGGTTTGTATGTCGCCGTTCCAGCGACCGTCCCATCCCTGATGATTGACATCATTGGTTTCATACATTTTTTCACCCCATCGGGAGAACACGGTAAAATAAATTTCACCAATCTGACCGTCGATGGCGCGTACCCGGAAATAGTCATTGTTACCATCGTCGTTAGGGGTAAACGCTTTGGGAACAAAGATGTAAGGGCCTTCGCAGGGTCCAACCCGAATGGTCACCATAGCCGTATCCGAACACCCTGCGGGGTCGGTTACCGTTACCACGAAAGTAGTTTCTTCCTGCAGGGTGGCTGTTGTTGACTGACCGGTGGGGTTGTCAACCGCATCGGCGGGCGACCAGGCATAGGTATATCCGGATTCATTTGGAAGGGCAAACATTGTTACCGACCCGCCTTCGTACACAGCCTCTACCCCGCCGTCAACTGCAATGCCGGCCTGCACTTCCTGAACACCGATAAAGACACTGGCTTCAGCCGTACAACCCCAGCTGTTGGTCGCCGTTACGGTGTATACTGTATTGGTATCCGGACTGACCATCCAGTTGGAGTCACCCACGGCCGGGTTCCATACATAGGTCAGCGTTTGCCACGGGTTTATGTTGTCAAGCTGCAATTGGGTGCTACCACCTGCACACACGACTCCGTTCTGGGCAGACAGCCCCACTGCCGCATTGATGGCCAGGATAGAATCCATTGAGGCGCAGTCGTTGGCGCCTACGCTTCTTACGTAGTAATAGCTGCCAAGGCTGGGGTTGTCGACCGTTATTTCCAATCCGCTTCCAATAACCGGGTCGAAGGTTGGATTGTTCGACCATTCCGGGGTTGCCGGACTTTGCGCGGTAAGCGTGAGGGGCTGACCGGCAAAACACACAGCCGAAGTGTCGGAAACGGTCAGTGCAGGACCTTGGAGTACCGTCACTGTGGTGCTTACCGTGTCTGTGCAGGTTCCGTAGGTAACCAGAGCAGAGTAGGTGGTCGTCTGTTGCGGAACTACCACCGGACTGACATCTCCCGGGCTGGTGAGCGACGGGTCATTGGGTTCTGCCGACCAGGTGTACTGATAATTGGTATCGCCTGACGGGTTGAGTGCAACGGGGACTCCGGCACAGACACTGGTGTCTGTCAGCTCCATCGCAATGGTGTACAGATTGATGACGGTATCAAAAACCCCCATACAAGCTGCGTTGGGCATGAAGGAGACATTGTAAACGCCTGCTTTTTCATAGGTGTACAAGGTGTCTCCAGCTACTGCGCTGTTGTCGTCACCAAAATTCCAGGTTCCGGTCAAGGCACCGGCCGTGGTGTAGTTGACCGAAAGCGAACAACCGCCGCCGACCACTTCGGCTTGAACAGGGGCCGGCGCACCGTCATTCAGCAATACCGGTATGGTAAATGTCTGTGAACAATCGTGCTGGTTTGTCACCTCCACGGTCAGCAAATAGTCGCCCGCCGTTCCGGTTATGGAAACGGTGTTCGAGGGTACCCCTATGATGACCAGGTTAGGGCTGTTTGTGCTCCAATTGTAAACAAGTGTGTCTTCCGGGTCCAGATTGTTCAATGTTACGGACAAGGTATCTCTTTCACAACCACTGAGCGCGTCGTCCGAAAGTTCAACGTCCACACCCTCCGGTTTGACAACCACCGTAGCCGTATCGGTACAGCCCTGGCTATCTCCCGCTACCACCACGTAGGTAGTGGCACCGTACAGGGGCAGCATAACCGGGTTTTGTTTCCCGACGATGCTACCTGTTGAATCAAGCCAGACCACCGCGGACAAACCATTTTTCACCATTGCGGTGAGCATTACGCTGTCGCAGCGCACAGCAATTCCCGCGTCGACATCAATTTCCACCGATACTGCCGGAGTAATGGTCAACTCCTGCGACGCTTCACATAAACCGTTGGATGCCAGTATCGTGTACGTCGTTTGGGAGTCGGGCTGTGCAATCCACGTATTGGGATCCGGCCCGGGGGAAAGCCCCGTCTGGGGATCAAAAAGGATGGTATTGCCCGCATCGGTCAACACGGTTATGGTATCCGCAACACCACCGCAGTTGGGCGAGTTGTCGAGTTCAAGGGTAAGTGGCGGTACGCTGGGGGCAATGACGGTAATGACTTCTTCGTCCGTACATCCGGCAGCCGACGTGACCACAAGCACCACTTCAACCGAAATACCGGGTGTAAATACGGGGAAGTTGATGGGGCCTTGACCGGCAAAATTCTGGGGAGGGTCGTTGCCCACAGTAACCGTCCAGTCCCATTGCACGATCGAATTGGTGGAATCGGTGCTCTGGTCTGTAAGGGTGAAATTCACAAAGTTGGGCAAACAAACAGCATCTACATCAAAGCCGGCTACCGGGAAGGATGCTACGTTGATTAGCACCGTGTCTATTGCCGTACAGCCGTTGGCATCGGTGGCGGTAACGGTATAACTGCCAGGGGCAAGGCCTGATATTTGTTGTGCGATTAGGGTATCCGCGCCTACCGTCCAGACATAGGTGTAATCCGGGGTTCCACCCGCACCCTGTGCAAGCGCACTACCGTTATTCGTCCCGACACAGGTGGCATTGGTGGGGATGGCGTCAACCGAGGGGCCCGTGCCGGTGGGCACTGTACCCGATGCCGTGCCGGAACAGCCATTGAAAAGATCGGTCACGGTAACCTGAATCAGGGTCCCACCGGGAATACCAAAAATGGTATTTCCATTTTGACCGGGGAAATTCCAGGAATAAGAATAATTGCCGGTAGCCGGAATGGGATTTGCCGTAGCCACGCCATTTTCAATATTCTCACAAGATGCTTGTGTAAGCAACAACGTGACACCGATGCTATCGATCATGTCTATAATGAACGTATCGATCAGTTTGCAGTTGGCGGCATCCGTCATGGTAACCACATAAGTTCCGGGCGCCAGATTTAGGAGGCTGTCTCCCGATGCCGTGGGCGTCCAGTCAAAAACATACGGCGGAGTGCCCCCTGAACCCTGTACCACGATGGCGCCGTTGTTTCCACCCGCACAAGCAGGTGAAATGACAACCGCATCGATCACCAAAGTGGTGGCTATACCCTGTACCAGAACCGTATCGGTAGCGGTATTTCCGACAGCATCCGTTACCGTTACGGTGTGTGTGCCGGCCGTCAAGCTGTCTGCCACCGGTCCGGTTTCCCCATTATCCCAAAGGTAACTATACGGTGGAGTCCCTCCGGTTGCGGAGGCGGTGGCTGTCCCAAATCCGGCGCCACAAGCCGGCGTATTGGCATTGGCCTCCAGCATGAGTGGCGCCATCATCGTATCCTGAACAACAGCACCGCAAGACACCGCCGAACAGCCGTTGGCATCCGTCACCGTCACGCAGTACGTGCCTGCCGGCAGGCTGTCAATCGTTTGGGTTGTGCCGCCGTTGCTCCACAAATAGGTGTAGGGCGCTGTGCCGCCGAATACGTTCGCCGTCGCTGTGCCCGTGGAATCGTCCGGTATGCCCGTCGGCGTAGTGGTGACCACCACGCTGTCGATCGGCACCGGGGCCACGTACGTGTACGTATCGGTGGCCGTGCAGCCACCCGCGTCCGTTACCGTCACCGAGTAGG
>JANRJH010000030.1:0-5990 GCA_033764075.1 Saprospiraceae bacterium
ATAGAAAGCCTTCCAGGATATCGAAGTTGGCCTTGTTCCGAAGCAAGCGCTTCATTGCCCAGTCGAATCGAACTAGCTTTTTCGCCATATTGTGATATTTCCCACAAAGATAAGACCTTTTTTGTACATTTTGTTTCAAATATCATTTGCCTTTTTATATTTATAGTTGTGTAATTTGATAATCTTTCGCCCAACTACTATCGCTTTCCCGCACCTAACGGATAACCAAAACACGAACTTCGTCTTTACCCCCAATTTTGGCACATATCCCGCAATTCGTGTTTTACTTATCCTTCAGGTGCGGGAAAACCGCCATTGCCTACTACACCGCACAAAGATACACCCCCCCAAGGCGCATGTCAATCCCCATTTACGGGGATACCCAGGGGGTGTCTCATAAGTCATTGAAAATTGGACATTGAAAATTGGACATTGAAAATTTTAATTTATAAGTTAATAATTTTGAAATTTGTAAATATTTAAATGTTCAATGTTCAATGCCCAATTTTCAATTTTCAATGACTTGTGAGACACCCCCGTATTCCTACTCCACCGCCACCCGGTTATCCTCCGGCACCCGATCAATCAACTTGTTGTACGGATCAATGCCTGCTTTCACCGGCTTGCCTTCCACCTGCAGCACGATGGTGTGCTCGCCGTTGGTCAGCCGGTGTTTTTTCAGGTACAGGGGCTGGGTGAGCTTTTTGCCGTCGGCCTCCACTTTTTCCTCGGCGAACACGCCGATATCGATGTAGTCGTTCGTGTTGGGTGTTTCTTCTTCGTTGCCCTTTTCGTCGGCGTACATCTTGCGGGCCTTCACCTTCAGCGTTACCTCGTAGCGGTTGTTGCCCAGGTCTTTGGCCTTGGCGCTCAGGATGCGGTTTTCGTACAGGGCGATTTTCATCCAGGAGTCTTCGAGGAAGTAGCGGAGGCTGTCGGGCACGGCTTTTTCCACAAAGGCGTACAAGTCGTAGCTGCCGGGGAAGGGCGGCGTCTCTTTCATGCCGAAGCTGTCGCGGAACGCGCGAATCTGCGCATTGAGCTGCTGCTCGCCCACGTAGTCCTGCAGGGCGTACAGGATCATGCTGCCCTTCTGGTACCACTGGTAGGGGCGGTTGCAGTTGATGAACACGTTTTCCTTTTTGCTCTCGTTGGCGCGCCCGCGCAGGTAGCGGTCGAGGTCGTACTTGAGGAATCGCTGCAGGTTGTCGGCGCCATAGCGGTGCTGGGCCACCATGAGGGCGGTGTACTCGGCCAGCGACTCGCTGATGAGGTTGCTGCCGCGGGTGTAGTTGGGCGACACCTGGTGGCCCCACCACTGGTGGGCGAGCTCGTGCACGGTCACGTAGTAGAAGTAATCGTAGTCGTTCGGGTCGCTGAAGTCTGCGTACCACCCGAAATCCTCGGAGTAGGGGATGGTGTTGGGGAACGACTGGGCGAACGCCGCATAGCGGGGGAACTCCAGGATGCGCACCTGCCGGAACTGGTAGGGCCCGAACTGCTCGTGGAAGTACTGCAAGCCGTCTTTGAGCGCAGCCACCATGCGGTCGAGGTTAAAGTCGTGCTCGTGGTGGTGGTAGATCTCGATGTTGACCTTTTTCCCGTCCGGGCTCGTCCACTCGTCGCGCAGCACGGTGTACCGGGCCGACACCACGTTGAAGAAGTAGTCTATTTTGCTGTCCTGCTTGTAGTGAAAATAGCGGCGGCCGTTCTCCGTCCATTCGCGTTGCAGGTAGCCGGGCGCCACCGCGATCTGGTCGGGCGTCGTGCTCACGATGCACTCGAAGGTGATGAAGTCGGCGTCGTCGTTGAACAGCAGGGTGCGTTCGCCGTAGGGGTCGCGGTGGGGCGGCAGGTCTTCGGGTTTCTCGGGCAGATCGTATTTTTTTCGGTCTTCATCGCTGTCCAGCTCCAGCTGCGGGTCGTACCCGATGGAGGGTATGCCGGCGCTGGCGAAGGTGCCGTTGTACACGATCTCGCGGCGCAGGCCGCTGTTCACGAACCCCGGATTTTGCAGGGTGGTGGCGATCTCGAGCACGGCCGTGTCGCCCGGCATCAGGGGCCGGGGCAGCGCGAAAATGCGGTAGCCGCCGGTGTCGGGCGCGCTGTAGAACAGGGTGAACATGGGGCGCGGCATGAGGTCGTAGTGCACGGGCGAGAGGGCCTGCCCCTCGAACAGCAGGGCGTATTGCTGGCGGTTGTCGGACAGGAGGTGCAGGGAGTCCAGCCGCTGCCCGGTTTTGTTTTGCACCTTGATCACCGCCCGCATCCGGATGGCGCGTTCTTCCGGCACGATGTCGGCGTACAGCATCATGTCGGTCACTTTGGGCTGTGCCAGGCGCTCGTACTGCTTGTAGCGTTTTTCGTAGTCGGCCTGGAGTTGCTTGCCTTCCTTGCTGGTGCGGTACCGGTTGGTCTGGCTCACGTTGTGGTAAATGACGCTGCCGCCGGCCAGCCAGATGGCGGCCAGCCCGAAAAAGGCGCCGGCCACGGGCGCCCGCCACTGGTCGCGAAACGCCTTCCAGCGCATCTTCAGGCTGTTGTCGGCGCCGCGCGTCCACAGCAGGGCGGCCAGCAGGAGCAGCATGAACCCGAAGGCCGTCCAGTACAGGTTGAACCAGAACAGGGGCGCCCCGAAGTGCCCGAAACCGTTCATGTCGGAAATCAGGTAGTCGGGCTTGTAGCTGTAAAAGAACAGGTTGTAGTCGAACTCCAGGAAGGAGCGCAGTACGAACATGAGCACCCACACGGCCAGGCCGACAAAGTGGCCGATGAACTTGTTGTTTACCAGTGCATGCACAAAAAAGGCCAGCAGCGCCATCTGAAAATAATCCCAGAACGTAATGACGTACAAGTCAACTAAATAGTACTCCAGCTTAAAATTGAAATACCCGTTCAGCACCTGTACCACCATGCCCACCAGCATCGGTATGGTGGCCAGCAGCAGGCAGATGCCGGCGACGGCCAGGAACTTGGAGCCCAGCTGCACCCAGTTGGGCACGGGCAGGGCGTCGGCGATGTTGGCAAAGCCTGTGGCCCGGTCGCGGTGCACGGTTTCGCCGGCGTAAAACATGAGCAGGATGAACACAAACAGGCTGTAGTTGTACGATTTGAACAGCAGCATGTTCATGGTCACCGGCCGGTCGGGCACGCCGTATTGCAGGTTGCCGATCCAGTCGTCGAGAAACAGGAACACCACACCGCCGAGGATGATGGACAGGAAGTAGGGGTCGCGGATGATGTTCCGGAACTCCAGCCGGCTCAGCCCCCAGAGGTTGGCCCAGTTGAAGCTTTTACCAAACGCGGGGGTGACCGTCGGCAGTGGGCGTCCGCGCGCTGCCGGCGCTTCGCCGTCGGATCTGGCCTTTTTGCTGCTCTTCTGCGCAATGAAGCGGTTGATGGTGAACCGGCTGTACACCCCCAGAATGAGCAACAGGCCGATGCCCACCCACAACAGGCGGTTGAGCAACAGGTTGCCGGAGAGCGGGGTCAGGCGGGTGTTTTGCTCCGCCGGGGTGTAGTATTTTACGGCGTTCTCGTACGTGTTGATGGCAAAAGGGTCTAGGATGTCCACCAGGTCCCGCTTTTCCAGGTCGCGCACCAGAAAGTTGGCGAGCAAATAAAAAATGAACAGCAGGATGGACGCCGAGTAGAGCACCCGGTTGTTTTTGAGCCAGGCCACCATGCCGTAAAAGATGCAGGCGGTGAAAAACAGGCTGGGCAGGAGGATGGTGCCGAACGACCACAGGTAGGCCACCGGGTCGTTGGGGCCGTAGCGTTCGGGCTTGGTCCAGTCGAACAAAGGACCCAGCCAGGTGCCCAGCACATACCCGAAAATGGCGCCAGTGCAGATGAACACGAGCGTAACAAACGACCCCCAGAAGCGCCCCCAGAAGTAAGCGCCCCGGGTGATGGGGGTAGACAGCAGGTACTCCTTGGTGTCGTGCTCCAGGTCGCGAAACAGGGGCACGCCCATCACGGCAGAGCTGATGAGCACGGAGAAGATGCCGAGGATGGTCATGAAGCTGCCGATGGTGGCCGGTGCGTTGTGGTGCACCTTTTCGCTGGCGTCGGTGCCGCCGTCGGCAATGATCAGTGCGGTGAGCAGCAGAAAAACCCCGAAGTAGATCCAGGTGGCCGGGCGTTTGAAGCGGTAGCGGAGCTCGAAGGAAAATACATCCCAAAACATGGTGCGGCGGCTTTAGAGGGTTACGAGATCCACTTTAGACGAGATGGCGTTGAAGTAGACGTCCTCCAGCGTAGGCTCGGCCGGCTCGAAGCCCTGCTCGGGCCGGCTGCCGGCGATCACGCGAATGAACAGCTTGCCGCCGCTGAGCTGGGTGGCAATCACCTGGTACAGGGTGCGGTAGGCGTGTATGTCCTGCTTGTCGATCGCCTTGTACCACACCGTGCCGTCGAGTTGGGCCACCGCCTCCTGGGGCGTACCCACGTACATGACCTCCCCGCCGCAGATGATGGCCATGCGCTTGCACAGGGTTTTTACATCCTCCACAATGTGCGTACTCAGGATCACGATCGTGCTTTCGCCCACTTCGCTGAGCAGGTTGTAGAAGCGGTTGCGTTCGGCGGGGTCGAGGCCGGCGGTGGGCTCATCCACGATCAGCAGGCGTGGGTTGCCGATCAGCGCCTGGGCGATGCCGAAGCGCTGCTTCATGCCGCCGGAGTAGGTGCCCAGGTTGCGCTTGCGGGCGTCCCAGAGGTTCACCTTTTGCAGGAGGGCCGAAACGGTTTCCTTGCGTTCGTTTTTGTTGACAAGCCCTTTGAGCTGGGCCAGGTGGTCGAGCATCATCTCGGCGCTGATGCGCGGGTACACGCCGAACTCCTGGGGCAGGTAGCCCAAAACGCGCCGCACAGCGTCTTTTTCGCGCAACACGTCAATCTCGCCCATGCGAATGCTGCCGCTGTCGGCGTCCTGCAGGGTGGCGATGGTGCGCATGAGCGTGGACTTGCCCGCGCCGTTGGGGCCCAGCAGCCCGAACATGCCCTGGGGGATGCTGAGGCTCACCCCATTGAGGGCACGCACACCGTTGGCGTAGGTTTTGGACAAATTTTCGATGATCAACTCCATGATGGAACAGGGTTTTCTTTGGAAAAAAATGTTGCGCAAACATAAAATTTCACTTTGGAAAGGTATGTTTATTTCGGCGAAATGCGAATTTTGCCCCACGAAAACAACCATACCCTCTATCATTTCAAAAAAATTGTCATGCCGATCAACTGGATTGCCCTGCTCGTGTCCGCTATTATCCCCCTGCTCATAGGCTTTGTCTGGTACCACCCCAAGGTTTTCGGAACGGCCTGGATGAAACTGGTGGGCCTCTCTGAAGCCGACGCCCAAAAAATGAACATGCCCCTGGTGTTCGGCCTGACCCTGCTGCTGGGTTTTTTCCTGGCTGTACAGCTCAACTTCATCGTTATTCACCAGATGAGCCTGTACTCCCTGGTCGCCAACGAGCCCAATGCCGCGGATCCCTCCTCCGAAGCGGGCGCCATGGTGAACGCGTTTATGGACAAATACGGGAACAACTTTCGCACGTTCCGGCACGGGGTGGTGCACGGCGTCCTCACCGGCCTGTTTCTGGTGCTGCCGGTGCTGGCCATCAATGCTATGTTTGAGCGTAAAACGTGGCGGTATATCTGGATCAACGCCGGTTACTGGGTGGTTACGTTGGCGTTGATGGGGGGGATTATTTGTGCGTGGCAGTAGATTTATTTTTTAAATAAACCGCAGAGGACTCAAAGGACTCACAGAGGCCCGCGGAGGTGATCTCTTTGGTATCCTTTGTGCACCTCTGCGAAACCTCTGAGTCCTCTGTGGTTCATTTTAAAAAATAAACCGCAGAGGACTCAAAGGACTCACAGAGGCCCGCGGAGGTGATCTCTTTGGTATCCTTTGTGCACCTCTGCGAAACCTCTGAGTCCTCTGTGGTTCATTTTAAAAAATAAACCGCAGAGGACTCAAAGGACTC
>JANRJH010000049.1:0-59345 GCA_033764075.1 Saprospiraceae bacterium
TGTCGAGTGTCGAGTGTCGAGTGTCGAGTAATACACGAACGCGGCTGGACGCATGGTGCCCCGACCGTGTCGAATGGCGAATGTCGAGTGTCGAGTGTCGAATGGCGAGTGGCGAATGCGAAATCTGGAATAAATTTGCGCTTGCTTACCCCCAATACCAAGCGCCCACTAAATTCGACATTCGACATTCGACATTCGACATTCGACATTCGACATTCGACATTCGACATTCGCCAATCGCCAATCGACTCATGGACAAACGCTACCCCCTCCTCTTCGCCCTGCTCGCCCTGCTCTTTTTCGTTCCGGGGTTGGGTGGCGTACACCTGTTTGACTGGGACGAGGTCAACTTCGCCGAGATCAGCCGCGAGATGCTGGTGCTGGACGACTACCTGCGTGTGCACGTCAATTTCAAGCCTTTTTGGGAAAAACCCCCGTTTTTCTTCTGGTTGCAGTCTTTAGCGATGCACTTGTTCGGGGTGGGGGAGTTTGCGGCGCGGCTGCCGAACGCATTGTGCGGGGTGCTCACGTTGCCCCTGTTGTACCAGATGGGCCGGAAGATGTACGACACGCGTTTCGGCATCATCTGGGCCGGCGCGTACTTTGGCTCCGTGCTGCCGTTTCTGTATTTTAAGTCGGGCATCATCGACCCCTGGTTCAACCTGTTTATCTTTTTGGGTTTGTACTATTTCATCCTTTTTTACTGGAAAAAGGACGGAGTTGCGGGTATGCCGCTCACCTGGAACCGCTGGTCCTACCTGTTTGCCGGCGGCCTCATTGTGGGCATGGGCGTACTGACCAAAGGGCCGGTGGCGTTCCTGCTGGCTGCGCTCACCATGGGGGTGTACTGGGTATACCGTCGTTTTCGGTTTTACGTGGGTGTCCACCATTTTTTGGTGTTTGCCGTGGCGGCCTCGCTCGTCACCCTTGCCTGGTACGGTCTGGAGACCTTGCGCCACGGGCCCTGGTTCATCAACGAGTTCAACCGCTACCAATACCGGCTTTTCAGTACCCCCGACGCCGGGCATAAGGGCTTTCCTGGTTATCACTTTGTCGTGCTGCTGCTGGGGTGCTTTCCGGCCTCCGTCTTTGCGGTGCGGGCGTTTTTCCGCATGCCGGCGGAAGAGAACGAGCAGCGCGCCGATTTCAGGCGCTGGATGAAGATGCTCTTCTGGGTGGTGCTCATCCTGTTCACCATCGTGAAGTCGAAGATCGTACATTATTCGTCGATGTGTTATTTTCCGCTCACCTTCCTGGCGGCCCTGGCCGTATACCGGATTTCACGCCGGGAGGTGCCCTTCCATCCCGCCCTCCAGGTGTTGATGGTGCTCATCGGCGGCATCTACCTGGTGGCAACGCTCGGTCTGCCGCTGCTGATGCCGCACGCAGAGGCGCTCGGCCAGGTGTTTAAGGATCCGTTTGCGCAAGCAACGCTGGAGGCCGATGTCGACTGGTCGGGCTGGACGCTGCTGCCCGGCGCCTTTTTACTCCTGTTGCTCGTCTGGTTTTTCTGGACCTACCATCAGGGCAAGAAGGATCAGGCTTTCGTGCAGTTGTTTGGGGGTATGGGTGTTTTCGTCATGCTTACCCTGTACTTCATCATCGGCCGGGTAGAGGCGTATTCCCAGCGGGCGGCCGTCGAATTTTTCCAGGAAAAATCTACCGAAGACGCCTACCTCATCCCCCACGGGTATAAGTCGTACGTACACTTGTTTTACGGAAACAAGCAGCCGCCGGCCAATGAAAAGAGCTACGACAAAGAGTGGCTGTTGCGGGGTGCGGTGGACAAGGACGTGTACGTGTGCACCAAAGTGCACAAGGCGCACCAGATGGCCGAAATTCCCGGCATGGTCGAGATCGGGCGAAAAAACGGGTTTGTATTTTTCAGGCGGGCGGCCGTTCCGGCGGATGCCGGTCAGTGATCGTCCAGCTGCCCGTTATTCGTCGGGTTTTCGAATGGTGCGCTCCCGGTCAACAAAAAAGAGAAAGCTCAGCACGCCCGTCAGGCCATTTTGGTAAATGGTCCCGGTCTCCCGCTCGCCCTGCAACAGGTTGCCCTCTCCCGCATTGTCTAAGCTGTAGGGCTGGCGGTAATTATCGGCGTGTCCGTAGGAGTATTGCAGCCCGACAATCCAGCGGCTGAAGCGGTTGCTAAAGGCCGCCCCGAAGTTGACGTGGTATCTGTTCCAGATTTTTTTGGGCAACTGGAACCCCGGCGGGAGCGGGTCAAAAAACTGCGCATAGTGCAAATCGGTGCGGAACCCGGCCATCAAAGACAAGCGCGGACTGGTGGTCCATTCTCCCGAAACCGCGCCGTTCACCAACGATCGGTTGCTGCTCCAAACCTCGAGGAAGCGCTGGGTGTACAGGATGTTTTCCGAGCTGGGGGGTTGCAGGTATGGGGTGTCGCCGGGATCGATGACCACATAACGGTCTACGGCGCCGTACCAGGAAGCCGACGTCGACACCGTCACGGCGCCAAAACTGCGCGACACACCGGCGCTGACCGAGACGGGATACCGAAAAACAGGCTTCTGCTTGTCCAGAAAAGCGCTGGCCAGGTAACTTTTTCGTTCGCTCAGGCTGTCGGGCTTGATGTTGACCAGGCTGGCCTCGGCGATCATGTCGCCGTCGCTCCAAACCCGGATGCTGGGCAGGGTAAGCACGAAGCCGGCGTTCCAGGGGCCGCTTTGCCAGGCCAGGCTTCCGCGTATTTGCAGCAGGGCAAAACTTGCCTTCAGGCTGATGTCCGACTCGGCGGAAACCAGGTCGACAGCGGGGTTAAACGCCGGATCCGCGACGGCGGCGGCAGAAAAATTTTCGCGGTATCGGTGCGATCGGAAGTGGGCCATGGTGGCCAGACCGGCCGACCAGGTTGGGCTCAGGCGGGTGGCCCAGCCCAGTGCCGCGGTGGTTTCGGTGAGTTCAATGTCGAGCACATACTGGCCAATAAACGTTTCCATTCCGGGCGCTTCGGCATCGTCGATGATGTTCTGCATATATTCTTCACGGGAGGTGAAGCGCGTGCGATCGTCGATTCGGCGGAAGATGCTGATGCCCATCCGGTTGTTGGCCTCATCTTTCAGGATAGGCAGGTCGGCGGCGATGAGCCCCGGGTGCAATTGAGCGTTGGAGGTTTTGATGTCCAGATCATCGCCCAGGCCATTTCTGAACACAATGTTGTCCAGGCTGCCGGTGGTGGTGTTAAAGGTAATGCCGGCTTCCTGCGCGTTCATCATGGTGGCGGCATTGATCACAACGGCTGTCTGGTCAACCCATTTGGAGACGGCCGCGCCGCTCAGCAGCGCGTTTTTAGAACCCAACTGCAGGCCTTCATAGTGGTTGTCCTGGCTGAAAACCGTCACGGAGAGCAAGCAACCGCATATCGGCAGGATAGCATTTCGGAGAAAACGCATAAGGGGCAGCTTAAAAGAGTGGTTGTCTAGGCAAACGTCTCCAGTGCCCTGTCAATCTCCCCAAAAGCTTCCTGATCCTTGATGACGTACTGCACGGCCCCTTTGGCCAGCGTTTGCAAGGCCACGCCGTAGTGCTCCTGTCCGGAAAGCATGATCACCTTTTGGTTCGGGTGTTGTTTGTGGATGGTTTTCAGGATTTCCAGTCCGTTCTGGGCGGTGCGCACGCTGCTGTCGAGGTAGTAATCGAGGATGACGACGGCCGGGTTTTCGTGCAGTTCTTCGAGGCACGCTTCTCCGGTGCCGAACGATCTTACAGTGTATCCCTGGTCTTCCAGGTGGTCGGCCAGCATGGATACATAGAGGGGGTCGTCGTCGACGAGGAAAATCGTTATGTTGGTTGCCATAGCGCAAGGGTTGTGGTCGGCAAAAGTAGGCATTTATTCCATTTGGTTGCTCAGGAAAGCGTTGTGAGCAATTTCATGGCGTTTTCCAGGCCGTCGATGAGTTCGTTGAGCTCGGCTTCCATACCGGCGGGTTCGTTTCCGGCCTTCAAACGGTCTTCCAGGCGCTGCGACAGGTCGGCCAGCGCCGTTTGGTTCAGCATTTTCAGTTGTGGTTTTACGGTGTGCACGGCCCGATGCAAGGTCAGGATATCGTTGTCCAGGCGCGCCTGCCGAATGGCGGTCAGGTTGGCGGAAGCCGACTGGATAAACAGGTCAATGTATTTTTTCAGCCGCTCCGGTTTGTCGCCCGCTTGTTTCCGGAAGAGGGTGAGCGGATCGCTTTCCGGTGCGGGGGAGGCTGGCGAGGCCGACCTTCCCGGGTCGAACAGGTCCAGCAGGGCGTTCAGCAGTTCCTCGTCTTTGAAGGGTTTGGGAATGCATCCGTTCATGCCGGCGTCATAGCACAATTGGACATCCTTTCGCGTCACCGATGCGGTGAAGGCCACCACCGGTATGGCCTTCGCCGGTACGGGCAATTGTCGGATGGCCCTTGTGGCCTCCATGCCGTCCATTTCGGGCATGTGCACGTCCATGAGTACGACGTCGAAATGCCCGTTTTGCACCATGTCGACGGCTTCCCGCCCGTTTTCGGCCGTTTGCACGTGCACATCGGGGATCAGCCAGGCCAGTGTTTCTTCGGCCACAATGCGGTTCATGGCGTTGTCTTCGGCCACCAGGATGCGCAGGCCGCGCAGTTTTGCGGTGTGGTCAGTGGCTGTATCGCTCCGGTGCCGGGGGGCGGTGGCGGCAGGAAGGGCGATCTCGAAACGGAAGGTAGAACCTGCCCCTGGCGTGCTGGAGGCCTCAATGTGTCCACCCATGAGTTCCACGAGTTGTTTGGAAATGCTCAGACCCAGGCCGGTACCCCCGTATTTGCGGGTGGTCTCCCCGGAAGCCTGGCGGAAACTTTCGAACACCACGTTCAGTTGTTCACTGGTCATGCCGATGCCGGTATCCTGCACGGAGAAGTGCAGGCGGCAATCCGGGCCGTCGTTGGGCAACCGCTCTGCCCGAATGGCGACGCTGCCGCGCTCGGTAAATTTGATGGCGTTGCCGGCCAGGTTGGTAATCACCTGCTGGAGCCGCACCGGATCCCCGGTGAGGAAGGCCGGAATGTCGGGGTCGGTCTTGATGCGGAATTCCAGACCCTTTTCCTCGGCTTTGAAGCGCAGGGTGGCGGCGACGCGCTCGAGTACCTCGGTCACCGACAGGCTGGTGCGTTCGAGTTCCATGCGGCCGGCCTGAATTTTGGAGATGTCCAGGATGTCGTTGAGGATAACCAGCAGCGACTCGGAAGCTTGCCGTATGTTGGTGAGGTAGGGCAGTTGATCGGGGCGGGGCGATTTGAGCAGCAGCAGGCGGGTCATGCCGATGACGGCGTTCATGGGCGTGCGTATTTCATGGCTCATATTGGCCAAAAATTGCTGCTCCGCCTGTTCGCTTTGTTCAGCGCGTCGCCTTTGCCGTTCTGCCTCCTGCATCTGTATTTCGGCCTGGATGCGCAGCTTGCGGGCCGTTTCGGTTTGTTGTTGCAATTCGGCCGTGCGGGCCTCCACCAGCCGGTTGAGTTCGTCCTCGCGGCGTTTGAGTTGCTGGACCAATTGATCGGTCTGGAGCCGGAGCCTGCCGGTGAGTAACCCCACCAACTGGCGCATGATCTGCGGATGGCCTTCGAAAACGGCGAAAAAATCTTCCCGGGCGACCCGCGCCAGCGTGGCCTCCTCGGTGACCGTGACGGACATGGAGCGCGGACCTTCGTCCACCAGGGCTATTTCTCCGATACATTGGCCATGGCCCATCGCCGCCACTGCGTAGTCGCCGTCGTGAATCTTTACGGCGCCGGAAAGTATGAGGAAAAGCGCGTCCCCGGGCTCGCCTTTTCGGAAAACAACCGTGCCCGCCGGATAGGCGCGAACCCGACAGCGGGCGGTGAGGGCCGACAGCACCTCCGGCGGAACTTGCCGGAACAGCTCCATTTCCCGGAATGTTTGTACGATGGATGCATCATTCATTACAGTAGCGAAGGTAAGGGAAAATATGTGTTTGGATTTTAACACATGGACTTAAATACAATTTAAATATAAATTTAATTTAAAAAAAATTATTAATCAAATAATTAATACAAAAGTAAAACAACCTACCCAAAAATTGTAGTCAATGGATGGAACAATTTTTCCACATAAAACCGGCGTGCGGGAAATATTCACAAAATGCCGTTCTATTTTTGCCCTCACCTCATTTGGGGTATAGTTATAATCAGGCAACAATTACGAACATTTGAACATGGAAGATACAACGCCGCAGCAGCGGAAGCGATTTCGGCCGGTTTTGCGCAGAGGGTGGATGATGGCCGGAACCGCAGCGCTCACCGCGGGCATTTTAATCGCCCCCCTTCGAAACGAACAAACACGGGAAGCGGCAGCGCTGGCGCTGGCCGATCCGGCCCTCAGCGCCTTGCCGGTGCAGCCTGTGAATACCCGCTGGGGTTTTTCCATGGATGCATTTCACCTTTTTGAGGATCAACTCCAGCGGGGCGATGTGCTGGGCACCATGTTGCTGGAACAAGGCGTTTCACCAGAAGGGGTGCAGCAAATCGTTCGGAACGCACAGGACGTTTTTAACGTCAGCACGATGCGTTTGGGTAAAATGCTGTACTTCCTCACCCGCATCCCGGGAGAGGTGCCCGAATTCATGATCTACGAACCAACCGCATACGAATATGTCCGGTTTGAACTGAAGCCGCCATACACCGTAGCGCGTGTTCAGCGCGACGTGCAGGTGGAGCGCGTTTCTGCATCCGGCGTGTTGGAAACCAGTTTTTGGCAAGCCATGACGGATAACGGGCTCAACGACGCCATCGCGGACGGCTTAATCGATGTACTGGCTACGCAGGTCGACTTTTATCACCAGCGCAAAGGAGACCGGTTTAAAGTTGTTTACGAGAAGCACATCGTCGAAGGCAAGGAAGTTGGCACCGGACGCATCCTTGCGGCGGTGTACGAGCGCGAAGGCGAAGAATATTACGCCTTCTACCATCCGGGCCAGGACAGCCGGGTGGATTACTTCGACTACGCAGGCCGGCCCTCGCGGAAAGCTTTCCTCAAAGCTCCGGTCAAATTCTCCCGCATTTCCAGCCGGTACAGCCACAACCGCCTTCATCCGGTGTTGGGCTACCACAAGGCGCACTACGGCACAGATTACGCAGCGCCTTACGGAACGCCGATCATAGCCGTAGCCGACGGCGTGGTGACGGAAGCCGGCAGAAAAGGCGGCAACGGCAACTATGTGAAGATCCGGCACGACCAAACCTACGAAACCCAATACCTGCACATGAAAGGCTTTGCCCGTGGCGTTCGTCGCGGCACGCGTGTCGTTCAGGGACAAACCATCGGGTACGTGGGCTCCACCGGGCTGGCTACCGGTCCGCACGTTTGCTTCCGGTTTTGGAAAAACGGGCGCCAGGTCGATCACCTGCGCTTGAACCTGCCCAACCCCGATCCGCTCAAAGGAGAAGCGCTGATAACGTTTGAGTCCAGGCGCGACAGCCTGATGCAATTGCTGAACGAAGTGCCCTATCGGACCCAGGAAGAAATTTATCAGCAAAATGCGGACGAACAATTGAAAAATAAAGTAAATCCTTGATTTTAGGATTACTTTTGTGCATAATTGCATTATTGTTCGCCTTACAAAATATACTTGCTATGGTTTTGAAATTCCGCTTGGCATGCTGGCTGCTGTCGGCACTGCCCTTATTCGTGTTTGCGCAGGCGCCCGGCACTATTGATGCGTCGTTTGGCACCGCCGGCGTATCCAACGCCTCTTTCCTCAATTCCTCCTCCGTGAGCCGTTGCATGGCCCGACAACCGGACGGCAAGTTGATCCTGGGGGGGCAGTACACCTCCGGCGGTGTGGGCTTCATGGCCTTTGCCCGTTTTAACACGAACGGTGTGCTGGACAACACCTTCGGCAACGGTGGCAAGGCCGCCATCCAGTTTGACAATGCAAACATCACGGTTACCGCCGTGCACGTACTGGCCGACGGCAAAATCATCGCCGCGGGCATCTCAAATGGCAAGCCGGCGCTGCTGCGTTTAACGACTGCCGGAGCACCCGATAATTCGTTCGGCACCGCCGGAGTTGTGACCTTTGACAACAACCTGCTCGGCATCAACGACATGATGATCGTCGGTGGCAAGATAGTGGGCTGCGGTATCGCCGACCAGGGCAGCGGAAGGGTTTTTTGCGTCTTTCGCCGCAATGCCAACGGCACACCCGACAATTCCTTCGGCACTGCTGGATTTACCTACACCAACGTGGGGTCGCAACCCACCCTGACTAAAATGGCCGTACAAACCGACGGCAAAATTTTGCTCACCGGCACGATATACAACAACACGACGGTCTACGACCTCGTCCTTTTTCGCTATACCGCCAACGGCGCCCCCGACAACACATTCGGTACCAATGGCAAGGTTTCTTCCGTTTTTGGACCCAACTCCGCATATGAACTCGGCGCTGCGATTGCCGTTCAGCCCGATGGTAAAATTGTGGTCGCCGGAAGGCTGGCCAACGCCGGACCCACCGTATTTCTGGTTGCCCGGTACAATTCAGGCGGTACGATAGACAATACCTTCGGCACCAACGGCTCGACCACGATCAAGTTCGGCGACAACGACGAAGCCAAGGCGGTCATCATCCAACCCGACGGCCGTATTGTGGTCGTAGGCTTCAGCCTCTCCGGCACGGCCAACCGCATAGCACTGGCACGGCTGACTGCTACCGGCGCCCCCGACAACACTTTTGGCACCTCGGGCAAAACAACCACGCTCGTCGGTACGCGTGCCTGGGGCGAGGCGTCCCTGCTGCAGGCAGACGGCAAAATTGTGGTTGGCGGATACGCCGACATCAACAACCTCAGGCAGTTTGTTGCCGCGCGCTATCACTCCGGCCTGATGGTGAGCACCCAAAACCCGGACCCATCGGTACAGGAGCCGGTGGTGTTCCCCAACCCGGCACCGGCAGGGGAAATGGCCTTTTTCCGTTGTACGCTCACCCGACCGGCAGAAATCCTGTTCAGGCTTTTCGCTGCCGACGGTCGCCTGGTATACGCCTGGCCGTCGCAAAGCCTCCTTCCCGGGGAACAGGTCGTACCCCTGATGTTGCCCCAGGGACTTCCTTCGTCTGTGTACCACCTTCAGTGGGCTACAGACCTGGGTGCCGGCAGCGCTTTGTGGACCATCGAATAAAGCCCGTTGCAAAATTTTTATTCGTCCTACGACTATAGTCGTAGGACGATTATAAAATTCGCTGTATCTTTGCCCCGCTTTTGAAAAATACTGTCTGTCAGGCGCGGTAGCTCAGCTGGTTAGAGCGTGCGACTCATAATCGCAAGGTCACGAGTTCAAGTCTCGTCCGCGCTACAAATAATTTCCCCGGATTTTTTTCTGTATATTTGAGCACGTAAAACAAACGCTATGCCTTCACAGGTTGTGCACATGTTGGAGGACGTGCTTGACGACCGTCTGCCGCTGGCTCCGATGAGCGGGGCGGCCTTTGACCGCTTGATGGGGAGGGGCTGGCGGGTGTTGGGTTATTGCCTGCTGAGGCACAACTTTGCTTCCTGGGACGGCGAGCTGGTGAGCACAATCCCGCTGCGCATCCGCCTCGACGGATTTTCAATGACCAAAAGCCAGCGACGCGCCCTTCGTCGGCACGCCGACCTCCGGGTGACTACGGGCCCCATAGCCCTCACCCCCGAGAAGGAACGCCTGTTTGCGTTGCACGCCATCCGGTTCCGCAGTGGTGGTCGCACATCAATGGAGGCCTTTCTCACGCCCGACTCGGCTAGGTTGCCGGTGCCCGGGCTTGAGTTTCAGGTATTTGAGGAAGATCGATTGCTTGCGTGCAGCTATTTGCATGTGGGGGGGCAAAGTGTATCGGCCACGTATTGTTTTTTTGACCCTGAAGAGACGAAACGCAGCCTGGGGCACTTCACCATGCTCCTGGAAATTGCCTGGGCACAGCGTATGGGCATGCGCTATTACTACCACGGTTATTGCCACAATCAACCTTCACAGTTCGACTACAAACGGCGGTTTCAGCAGTTGGAGCGGTACGACTGGGCCGGAGAGTGCTGGGCGCCTTTTTGATTGTGGCGCCCACAGGGGAAACTTACTGCTCCTTGGGAATGATCTCCGTCTTTTCTCCAAAAAAGTGGGCAAATTTTGCCAACGCCTCGGCGAGCTCCTTGTTATTGGTAGCGCGCAGGTATGATTCGCTCAGGGAGTTGAGGGTCTGATACACGAAACGATCCATCTCCATGACCTGCATTTCTTTGGTCCACAGGTCGATGCGCAAGGTGTCACGATGTGCTTTGTCAAACAGCGCCACCATCATGGCCTTGCACTCATCCATGGCGCCCTGGGGGTGCATGTCGCTGGCGGCCCATTCGATTTTTACGGGCACGCGTTCATCATCGAGTTGTACGCGCAGGGTGATGTCGGAGGTGTGCATGGCAGAAGTGTTTTACTTTTTTGTTTTTTTGGCAAAGGCATTGGGGATTTCCTTCTCCACCAGGGCTTTGATGTCCTCCAGGGAGTAGGTGCGTGCCTGATCGGCGGTTACTTTACTGCCATCTTCGCGGCGGGGGAAGTTGATCTGGTTCTTTTTGAACCGGATGAATGGCCCCCAGCGGCCGTTTTCCACGCTGAGTTGCTGTTCGGGCCAGTGGTGGATGTACCGGTTGGCCTCCTTTTCAATTTTATTCTTGAGCAGGTCGATGGCCTGTGCTTCGGTGATGCGCTCGAAGTCGATGCTTTTGGGCACATTCACATAAAGGTCGGCCCACTTGATGAACGGGCCAAACCGACCCTTGCCCTTGGTGATGGGTACGTTTTCGAAGTGGGCGATGGGTTGTTCGGCGGCTTGTTTTTCAGCGATGAGCTGTATGGCGCGATCGAGACCAAGTTCGAGGGCGTCTTCGTTTTTGGGAATGGAAACGAACAGTTCGCCATGGCGCACGTAGGGGCCGTATCGTCCTTCGCCGATCACCACGGGCTCACCCTGGTATTCGCCGATGGTTTTCGGGAACTGGAAGCCGGCGAGGGCTTCTTCCAGGGTTACGGTCTCCAGCCGGGCGCCCTGCGGCAGGTTGGCGTAGCGGGGTTTTTCATCTTTGAGCAGTTCGTCGCCGGTGCCGATCTGGGCGACCGGTTTTCCGAGTTTGCTCATGCGCACCAGCACCGTTCGGCCGGTGCCCGGATCGATGCCCAGGATGCGCTCTCCGCTGGCGCGATCGGCCTCTTTAAGCGTTTTTTCGACCGTTTGGTGGAAAGGCTTGTAAAAGCGGTCGATCATGTTGACCCATCGTATTTTTCCTTCGGCGATGCGGTCAAACTCCTCCTCGATCTCGGCGGTGAAGTCGTACTCCATAATGTCGCCGAAGTGCTCGTCGAGAAAATCCACCACGAGCATACCCATGTCGGAGGGATAAAGCACGTTTTTGGTGGCGCCGGTCACTTCTTTACCGGTGCTTTTGGTGATGGCGCTGTTTTTCAGCGTCAGGATCTGATACTGCCTTGTTTCGCCTTCTCGGCTTTCCTTGGTCACGTATCCGCGGTTGGCTTCCATGATCCGGGAAATGGTGGGCGCGTACGTGGAGGGGCGGCCTATGCCGAGTTCCTCGAGTTTTTTGACCAATCCGGCTTCTGTGTATCGGGCGGGCGGGCGGGTGAACCGTTCGGTGGCGGTGAGCTGACGCAGGTCGAGCGACTGGCCCACCGTCAGCGGTGGCAGGATGCCGGCGGACTCTTCCTCCTCTTCATCGGTACTCTCGAGGTACACTTTGAGGAATCCGTCGAACTTGAGTACTTCGCCTTCGGCGACCAGCCGGGCGTCGGGCAGGGTTGATATGCTGATGTCAACGACGGTTTTTTCCAGTTCGGCATCGGCCATCTGGCTGGCCATGGTGCGTTTCCAGATGAGCTCGTACAGGCGCTGTTCGTCGCGGTTGCCGCTCACGTTGAAGCGCTCAACGTAGGTGGGGCGGATGGCTTCGTGGGCTTCCTGCGCGCTTTCATTTTTGGTGGCGTAGCGGCGCAGCTGGTGGTACCGTGCGCCGTATTGTTTGTTGATCTCGTCGCCAATGCTTTGTAGTGCCAGCTCGCTCAGACTGGTGGAGTCGGTCCGCATGTAGGAAATAAACCCTTGTTCGTACAGGTTTTGGGCGACCGACATGGTTCGGCTCACCGAAAAGCCGAGTTTGCGGCTGGCTTCCTGCTGGAGGGTGGATGTGGTGAAAGGCGGAGCGGGGCGGCGTTTGGTGGGGCGCACGTCAATGCCGGACACGTTGAAGCGCGCACCGATGCATTTTTGCAGGAATGCTTCTGCGCCACCGGCGTCGTCGAAGCGCTCTGGGCTTTCTGCCTTGAGCGTGGCAGACTTGTCGTTGCCCTGTGCCACGAGAAAATCGCCCACCACACGAAAGTAGGGTTGGGGGCGAAAGTCCATGATATCGCGTTCGCGTTCAACGATGAGCTTGACGGCGACTGATTGCACGCGGCCGGCGGAGAGTTGGGTTCGTACTTTTTTCCAGAGGATTCCCGACAGTTCCCAGCCCACCAGGCGGTCGAGCACGCGGCGGGCCTGTTGGGCGTCTACCAGGTTGAGGTCGAGCGTTCGGGGTTGCTGAACGGCTTTTTGGATGGCCGGTTTGGTGATTTCCCGGAATACGATGCGTTTGGTGGTGTGCTCATCAAGGCCCAGCACCTTGCACAGGTGCCAGGAGATGGCTTCTCCCTCGCGGTCTTCGTCGGTCGCGAGCCACACTTCATCCACTTTTTTGGAGGCGTCTTTCAGTTCACGGACAACCTTGTTTTTTTCGGCAGAGACTACGTATTTGGGTTCGTAGTTGTTTTCCACATCTACACCGAGATCGTTGCCTTTCTCCAGATCGCGCACGTGACCGTAGGAGGACTTGACGGTGAAGTCCTCTCCGAGGTACTTTTCAATGGTTTTGGCTTTCGCCGGAGATTCGACAATCAGTAATTTTTTTCCCATAAACGCACGGCGCCTTGATGATGTTAAACCCGATAATCCGCGGGTGAAATCGTCGGATGTCGGGGTGCAAAGGTAAGGTAAATAAAAATGAATGCGTCAAGGGTGTTATTCTTCTAATTTTTCTTCCGCGTCTCTTCGTACAACACTTCGCCTTTTTTAAGGCGTTCCTGGTGTTCCTTGCGTCTTTTTTCCTGGAATTCGACGGCCAGGTCCTTCACCGGGATTGGTTTTCCGTTGAGCCGCTTGTGGTAGGCGATGAGCAGGAAGTCGGCCATATCGTCGGGAAAGGTAATCCCTGCGCTGCGCAGGTAGTGGGAGAGGCGGGAGCCGCCGTAGAAGCCCCAGTTGAGGATCATCCAGGTGCCCAGTCGCTGGTGCATGCGCAGGCAGACGGAGTCTTCCGGAATGGCCTTGAAGATCGCTCGCGACTCCGGACTGATCCGTTTGTCGAGTTCCAGCATGGCGTCGTCCAGATTTTTGGGAATGTATACGCCGTTCAGCGTTTCTTTGGTGATGCGTTCCTGGTATTGTTGCTGAAATTCAGCTTCGGTATTCGCCGGGCCTTCCTGGGCGCACAAGACGGCGGCGGCGAGCAGGAACAGGGTTGTCAGGGTTGTGTATGGCATGGTTTTAAAAAATTATCGTCATGGGTATCGAAAAAAGCGTTCGACCGTGGTCTTACGGGGAGGTAGCACTCCTGGAGGCAGTGGTATTGCTGGTGTTGTGGTTGTGGAGCGACTACACGGCGGCACTTTTAACGTTGGTTTTGGTCTGCATCGTATTGGCAGCCCTGTTGCTCGCGCTCATTTCCGAGTGGCTGGAGCCCAGCCGGGTGCCGCGCCGTTATTTTGTGATGGCGCTGGTGCTGGTGCTCACGGCCCTGGGGGTGGGCGTGTTGTACGTGGCGATCATGGGCGCCCGGCTTGATTTTCTGGACCGGTTATGACCCTGAGGCGTCCTGGAAGTAGCCGGTTTGCCGGTTTTTGCGCACGTTATCCCAGGCAAAATAACGACCGTTCATGGCGACGTACACCCCTGGCGGCAGTGTTTGTGCGAAGGCCATCGCACTACCCAGGTTAAAAAAGCCGTCGGATGAAGTGCCGAACGCGTAGGGCACCATGGCGCCGGTGAGCACGATGGTTTTGCCCTCAATGGCCGCATTGGCGAGCAGCGCGGCAGTTTCGGCCATGCGGTCGGTGCCATGGGTGATGACGATGCGCCGGTAGGGCGTTTTGCGGCAGGAATAGACAATAATGGCCATGTCTTCCTCCTGCATCTCCAGCGAGTCCATCATCATCAGGGTTTTCAGGTCGACCTCCACGGTGCAGCGCCCTCTTTCGAGCATTTCGTGCAGGTGGGTGTCCTTGAAGTACAGTTCGCCGGTGAGGTAGTTGTATTCCTTGTCGAAGGTGCCTCCGGTGACGAATACCTGTATGGCGTCGGGCGAT
Organism: Saprospiraceae bacterium; assembly: GCA_033764075.1. GTDB lineage: Bacteria > Bacteroidota > Bacteroidia > Chitinophagales > Saprospiraceae > M3007. The sequence continues at coordinate 14,425 of JANRJH010000049.1, forward strand.
TGCATAGGCAAAAGAAAGGTTTTTAAATTGCGTTTCGGGTTCGCGCGTTTTCGTTTACCTTTGCGGCTACTTAAAAACGATCGGTTTCATGAAAAAAAATGAAGAATATCAGTTGAACGTTACCCGCGACTGGATGGTTTTCGGGGCCAGTGCGGTGTTCACGGCGGGTTTGTATTTCTTCGCTACGGAATGGATATGGGTGGCTTTCCCGTTTCTGTTCACGTCGCTGGCAGGCGCGATGAAACGGCTGTAAGCGGCGTTTACATCCCGGATTCAATGGCTTTGGCGATCAGGTAGGCTGCGCCGGCGGCGGTCACCCCGATGAGCGTGACCTTGAGGGCGCCCCAGAACGGGTGCTGACCTGTGGCCTTGCTTTTGAACCATCCGAACACAAAGAGGAAGATTACAGTCAGCACGGCGGAGTAGGCCAGGCCTGTTTCTGCGTTTTCGGTGAAAAAATACGGGCTCAGGGGAACCATGCCGCCGGCGATGTAGGCCAGGCCGATGGTCAGGGCGCTGCGCGTGGCGCGATTGGGGTCGGGCTTTTCGAGTCCCAGTTCGAAGCGCATCATAAAATCGACCCACCGCTTTTTGTCCGCGCACAATTCATCTGCTATGCGCTCCTGACTTTCCTTGCTGAGGCCGATTTCGGCAAAAAAATCGGTCACTTCCTTGCGTTCAATGTGGGGCACGGCCTCCACTTCGTAATACTCCCTTTTCAGTTCGTTTTGGTAGTGCTCCACGGCGGTTTGCCCGGCCAGAAAACCGCCGAGCCCCATGGCGATGCTGCCGGCGGCGATCTCGGCCAAGCCGGCGGTGATGACGATGGACGTGGCTGCGACCGCCCCGCTTAGTCCGGCGGTGAGCGCGAACGGAACGGTGAGGCCGTCGGCCATGCCGATGACAATATCCTCCACGGTTTCGGACGCCATAAAATGTTCCTCAACGTGATGGTGGTGGTCGTGCGGCTGTGGGTCGTGGTGGAGGTGGATGTCGCGTTTGGCCATGGTCTAAATTTTGGGTTAAAGATGCAACGAGCAAATAGAAATCCCTCGCCTGTGCGGCGAGGGATTCTAACCCAAACAAATAAACACAAAAACTACTTGGCGCAATATTAGGGCTATTGTTCCCGAAATATGAAATTTTTTCCTGAAAAAATTTTATTCCGACGCTGTTTTGCCCGCGCGAAGGTGAATTAGCCAAATTTTGAGGCTTTTTTGTCAAAAAAAAGATCGCCTCAGCTGGCGTGTTTAAAAAAAACAGGCGGAGACGCGCATTCGCATTATTTTGCAGCCTGCTATCTTTCCGCAATGATGAGTTACCTGCGTTTACTGATTTCTGCCCTCTTGTTGTGCGGCCTTGTCTGGGGCATGCACCAACGCATACCCGTCGGCAAACAACAATTGCCGGCGCCCGGGCATTTTTTCAACCCTTTCTCGGGATTCTGGCGGAACGCCGAGCCGGCCGTTGCTGTTTTTTCCGCTTCGGCAGACTGGAACCTTCCGGGGTTGAGCAGCACGGTGGAGGTGCTGTTTGACGACCTGATGGTACCCCACATTTTTGCCGATAATGAACTCGATGCCGTACGCGTGCAAGGGTACCTTTTGGCCCGCGACCGCCTGTGGCAAATGGATATTTCTACGCGCAAGGCCGCCGGTCGTCTGTCGGAAGTGCTGGGCGAGCGCACCCTGGAGATTGACCGCATGACGCGCCGGCATGGACTGGGCTGGGCGGCGGAGCGCGACCTGGCTTCCTGGCAGCAGGATGCCCGCGCCCGGGCGGTGCTGGACGCTTTTACCGCCGGCGTCAACGCCTACATCGCATCCCTGCGTCCGGCCGATTACCCTATTGAATTCAAGATCCTGGGCTACGCCCCCGAACCCTGGACGCACTTGAAGTCGGCACTCATGGCGGAAAGCATGGCCGAAACGCTTGTCCGACGCGAGTTTGACCTGCCCTCCACCCAAACGCGCGACCTGCTGGGGCCGGAGGTGTATGATGCGCTGTTCCCCGAATGGAACCCCGAACAACAACCCATCGTGCCAGATCAGGGCCAATGGACCACCGTGGCCACAACCCCTTCGCCGGCAAATGACACGGCGGCCTCAATGCAAGCACCCGTCGGCCACCGCCATAAGACGCGCCGGTATGGTGCGCCGGATGAATACCAGGACGGCAGCAACAACTGGGCGCTCTCCGGCGCCCGCACCCGCAGCGGCAAACCTATGCTCGCCAACGACCCGCACCTCACGCTCAACCTGCCGAGCATCTGGTATCAGATGCAAATCCACACGCCGGCATTCAATTGCTACGGCGTGTCGTTGCCGGGCGTGCCGGGCGTCATCATCGGGTTCAACGAACACCTGGCCTGGGGCATCACCAACGCCAGCCACGACGTGGCCGACTGGTACCGCATTCAATGGAGCAACGACCGACGCACCGCCTACCGCTACGACGATACCGACCGGCAGGTGACCTACCGCGTGGAAACCATCGGCGTGAAAGGCCGCCCGCCGGTGCAGGACACCGTGACCTATACCGTTTGGGGCCCGGTCGTGCACGAACGCGACACCGAACACCCGCTCCGCGATTGCGCTTTCCGGTGGCTGGTGCACGACCCTTCGGAGCCCTTGTACCCACTCGTGTTCCTGAACCTTGCCCAGAGCAAGGGATGGGACGACTACCGGCAGGCCATCGCTCCGTTCGACGTGCCTGCGCAAAACATGGTGATGGCCACCCGCACCGGTGCGATCGGCATCACTGTGCAGGGGCACTTCCCTCTCCGGCAGCCCGGGCAGGGGAAATTTGTGCAGGACGGCAGCCGAAGCGACAACGCCTGGCAGGGACGGATACCGCAAGCCATGAACCCTGCCCTGAAAGATCCGGAGCAGGCGTTTGTTTTCTCCGCCAACCAGCATTCCACGCCGCCTTCCTATCCGTATTATTACCATGGTGATTTTGAGGACTTCCGCGGGCGACGCATACACGAGCGACTCAGCACCCTGCAGGGCGCTACCCTGGATACCCTGGCCGCCATGCAGCAGGATAATTTCAGCCGCAGGGCCGCCGATGCCCTGCCGGCCATGCTCCACCTGCTGGGCAGCCGCGCCGATGCCGATGACCGGCAAATACGCAACGTGCTGCAAAGCTGGAACTTTCAATATGAGGCCGGACAGCGGGCGCCCATCTTTTTTGAGTACTGGTTCGATGCGTGCTACCGGGCTACCTGGGACGAATTGCGCACCGATTCCATCGGTTTTGAACCGCGTTTGCCGGATTCATGGCGTTTTATTGACCTACTCCGGCACGACACCCTGAACGTATTTTTCGACAACCGCGAAACACCGCTGAAAGAGTCGGCCGGCGACATCGTGCGCGCGGCCTACGACAGTACCCTGGCGCACTTTGCCGCCAACCCTGACCTCCTGCTGTACACCTGGGGGCAGTACCGGCCGGTAGAGATTAAACACATGGGGCGCATCGAAGGGTTTGGGCGCACCCTCACCAATGTCGGCGGGCACGGCAGTGCGCCGAACGCCCAGAAGGACACCCACGGGCCCTCCTGGCGTATGCTGGTGGCGCTGGAAGACAGCGTGTATGCCCGGGGTGTTTATCCGGGCGGGCAATCGGGCAATCCCGGTAGTCCGTATTACGACAACATGGTGGATGCCTGGGCCGAAGGACGCTACTTCGATTTATTGTTCCTGGCTTCGCCGTCAGCACCGACGACACGTGTGCTCGGCCGCGTTCGTTTCACACCTGAACCGTGATTTTCATGAAAAAAATTACACTTTCCGGACTTTTTATCCTGATTTGGGGGGCGACCTCCTGCTTCGGTGTGCCCTGGTGGAACACGGCTGTCGCCGGCATTTTGGCTGCCTGGTTTTTTCGCCTGTCGCCCGCCGCCGGATTTGCCGCCGGCATGGCCGCCGGCTCCTTGCTGTGGTGGGGCGCCGCGATGGCAGAACATATTCCCAATGGCGGGATATTGGCGACGCGCGTCGGCGTCATGCTCAAGGGGTTGAAAGCGTGGCATTTACTTACGTTGACCGGTTTCCTGGGTGGGCTGTTGGCGGGCATGGGCGGCGTGGTGGGTGGTCATCTGCAAGGCATTTTCAAAAAAAAATCACCTTTTTCGGAATAAAAATTGGAAAACACAGGCAAATTGTCTTATCTTTGCAGGGATCCCGTTTCCGAAACATTTCCCCCTTATTCCATGTCCCTTTTTTTACCCGACGGCGTTTACTGACCAAGTATGCGTGCACGCGGCTATTTACACGACAAAATCCTTCTTCTCCGATCAGACCAGAACCCTAAAAGATGGTATCCCTTTCCGGGATCTTCTTAATCTCCAACCACTTTTAAAGTACGGCAAAACCGGCAGCCTGTTTCCAGGCGCCGGTTTTTGTTTTTTGATCATTACTCCAGGGTCAACTCAAACTCCACCCTGCGGTTCAGCTCCCGGCCTTTGGCGGTTGCGTTGTCGGCAACGGGGCGGGTGTCGCCAAAACCGGCGTACCGCAGTCGGGCCGGGGCGATACCCTTGACGATGAGGTAATCGTTGCAGGCTTTGGCGCGTTCTTGCGACAGTTTCAGGTTTTTCTCCGTGTTTCCGGTGTAGTCGGTATGGCCGGAGATTGACATTTTGTAGTCGGGGTATTGTTGGAGGATGGCGAACACCTCGTCAAGCACGGTAAACGAGTTTCGGGTCAGCAGGGCGCTGCCCGTTTGGAATTGCACATTTTTAGCGACATAGGCGAGTCGTTCCTTGGTTTCCTTTTTCACTTCGGGGCAGCCGAAGTTGTCCATGGAGCCGGACGTAGTGGGGCACTTATCGAGGTTGTCGGCCAGGCCGTCGCCGTCGGTATCGGGACAACCGCCGAAGGGGCCTGCGAGGTCCGGACATTCGTCCTCTTCGTCGGGAAACCCGTCGCCGTCTTTATCCGCCTTTTGCGGGCACCCTTTGTTGGAGGCCGGTCCGGCCTGGTTGGGGCATGCGTCGTCGTCGTCGGCGATGCCATCGTTGTCGGCGTCGGGGCATCCGTTGAGCCTGCCGGCGCGGGTTGGACAGGGGTCATCCTTGTCGGGCACGCCGTCGGTGTCGGTGTCGGGGCAACCGCCGAACTCGGCCAGGCCGGTTTGGTCAGGGCAGAGGTCATTGACGTCGATGACACCGTCGCCGTCGGTGTCGGGACAACCGAGGGTGGTGGCCGGCCCGGAAGCGGTGGGGCACTGGTCGAAGCTGTCCGGGGTGCCATCGCCGTCCGTATCGACGGGGGGCAGCGCTTTGGGTTCTGATTTATGCAACAGGAAAACGAATCCGATGCCGAGTTGGAGGTTGTCACGCAGTTCCTCCTGGGCGATGCGCATTTCTAGTTGTGTGTTGATGAACGCGTAGCGGGAGATGCGGAAGTTGGCGCCGGCGCCGAAAGGGAACTGCACGTGTCCGTCCTGGAAATCTTCGAGGAAATAACCGACACCGCCGAAAGCATAAGGGGATATTTTGGCATCGGGGTTCATGTTGCCGAGCTGCCCGACGAGGTCGGCGCTGCTGATGACCGTATTGCCGTCGATACCGGGAATGTTGGCCAGGCCAAGTTTAAGGGGCACGCCGAGGTTAAGAAAAGGCGCTACATTTCGGAAATAGCCGACTTCGAAACCCTGGCCGATGTGAAAGTCTTCATCGTTTAATGTTCCAAAATCGTTGAATACCAGTTTGGTATGAATGGCGTTTGGGTAGTTCTTGTTCTGTGCGAAGGCGGGCTGCAAAAAAATCAGTGTCAGGGCAAAGAGCAGGAGTGGAAGTTTTGTCATCATGATTCGGATTTAAAGATATCGAATGCATGAGCAAAAAGGATACCAATAACCGTATTCTGGTACTAAGCGCCTTGTCCTGTTTCATTTTTACCGCCAGACGGGGAGGCGTGCTCTTCCGTTTCCTTGCGGATCAGCTTTCCGGCCAGCCTGCGTGCTTCCTGTTTGGGGCTTTTCCACCATTGCACGGCGTACACCGGGACGGCCTCTACGCCGAGTTTGCGGAAATGACGCACTACGCGTTGCTCCCATTCGTAGGAAGGGATGCCGGCCGGGGTCAGTACACCGTCTTCGAGCAATACGTTCATGTGGGGCGCTTCAACGGCCAGCGGCGCCAGGATGCCGGCGACGTTCACGTTGCGGCGCAGTCGGCCGGACTCATAATAAGGTTTCAGCGCGAAGCACACCTCTTCCATGAATTGCGATTCGGGGAAGCGGTTTTCGGCGTAATGGAGCAGGGCTTTCATCTGCTGAAGCTGTTTTTCTGCGGCCTCCGTCTCGCGGTGCTGCACCAGATCGGCGTAGGTCACGAGGTGGGAGAGTACGCAGGTGCCGAGGTGCGATTTGTCGGCTGCCAGCACGGTGTGCAGACCCGGCGGGATGGAATGTGCGATGAATACGCGCTGGGTTGCGCGGGTGAGCGCTACGTGCAACTGGTTAAAGCCCAGTGTGCTGTTCCAGAAGTGCAGGTGCTGGGTGAGTGCGCCTCGGGCGTCGGTGGTTCCGTGCGTAAGGGAGATCATAAGCACATCTACGTGCTGGCCCTGCAATTCGGAGAACTGGTAGACACCCAGGCCATTGAGGTGTAGTTGCTGGATCTTTTCCCAGCCCGGCATTTTGCGCTGTCGGATGCGCAGCAGCTGGCCGGCGATAAGATCCCGCTGACTGACGGTGGCGCAGGCGATGCCCACCGCCGGATAGGTTTTGGCGGGCGTTTGCTCAATGAGGTTGAGCCAGTCGATGATTTGGGCAGCCTCGGCCTCGTTGGTTTGGGTGGTCTCGTCGTAGCGGCCACCGACGTTGGCAACGGTGGTCACCTCGGCTGCGCTCAGCCCGGTGGGTATACGCTTGAACGGGGTATTGAACGCAATCTGGTTGAACAGCACCCACTCTTCGGGTGCATGGTGGTGCTGGTATTCCAGGCGGACGACCGGAGCGTTCAGTCCGGAGGCGAACTCCAGCAGATCGTCTTCGGCGAAGGGCGTCATATCTTGTTTGGGGTCGCCCAGCACGACCAGGTTTTTGGCCATCTGGAAGAGGTGGAAGCTTTCTTGTTTTGGAATGTTGTGCGCCTCATCCACCAGCACCAGATCGTAAGTGATGCCGGAGTACTGTACCACGTCGAGGGCGACGTCGGGCGTCACGAGGAGCACGGGCAGGGTTTCCGTGAGGGTATGCATGTGGTTGCGGAACAACTCGTCGATCTTTTCGGCCGTCGACAGGGTGCGGTTGTTTTTGCCGAACCAGGTTTTGTATGCGGTGCTGTTGGCCGATTTGAGCTCGCGCAGGGCCCTGGCCTTGCGATTTTGCCACTGTGCGCTGATCTGTTCGGGTGCGATGTTGCCCAATTGGCGGATGCTCTCGTAGAAATTATGGAGTGTGTTGTCGTCCCATTCCAAGCCCGGCTGATACTCATTCTGGAGCAGGTGGTGCAGGTACCAGCTTTCGAAGGCGCATACCCAGTCGTTGGGTTTGATTTTGCACAACGCGCGCACCACTTTTTGCTCGGTGGGTTTGAGGCCCAGCCAGTGTTTTTGCCAAATGTAGAAGTCCGGGTAATCGCGCAGGTAAAAGCGGGTGTCTTCGAGTCGGGCGATCATCTCTTCCAGAAACTCCTGGCGTTTGGGGATGGTGAGCATTTCGTGGCGTAGCGGGGCGTCGTACAGGCCCGAGGTATTGAACTCCTCGAGAAACACGTCCATGGCGTATTCCAGTTCTTTGATCTGTTCACCGAAGTCCAGATCACCGTGAATGCTTTTGGCGTTGAGGCGCCGCACCTCCTCGCGCACGAGGGCCGGGATTCGGCGGCGCCAGAGGCGGAGGCTGGCCTCCAGGTCTTTGGTCAGCTCGGCGACTTTTTTGATGTTGCGGGCGTCGAATCCGGCGGGGATGTCGAATTCGAAGTATTTGTACTGTTGATGCGCTTTGCGCAGGGTTTCGAAGTCGGATACCAGTTTTTCCTTGGCCTGTACGATCATCTTGTAGCGCTCGGAGAACACGCCGTAGAGTTTTTCGGTGACGGAGGCCGGTTTTTCAAAATCGACACCGAAGCGGTGTTGTCCGTCCTCAAACGCGTCGCGGATGCGTTTGATGAGGGTAGAAAGGTCGGTGAAGTGCTGTTCGAAGTGTTCGAGCAGGGCTTCGGTGTAGTCGTTGGTTTTGGAGATGTAGCGGTGGAACACCTGGGTTGCCTTCTGCAGGAGCAGTTCCACCTGGTTTTCGGTCCACTTCAGGCCGGCGACGGTCTCGTGCTCGAGAAACACGGCACTGTTTAGGTTGGACAGCGGGTGTTGGAGGGTGGGGAAACGTTCGAACAGGGGGCGGCTGGTGCTGATGGCCTTGGTGATGCGCTCAAACTCATCGAGGTTAAAGGCAAAATCGGCCGGGTTGAGTTGGCTGACGAGGAGTTCTTTGCCTTCTCGGCGGTTGGCGTGCAGGAAGCGGCCGACGAGGGCGGAGAAGTGCTGGTCGCCGAAGATGGGCGTGTGCAGCTCTTCCCAGGCGTTGTCCAGCTTGCGTTGTTCACGCAGGGCCTTGTTGAGGAGTGTTTTGTAGCCGTCGTCGTCGAAGCGGGCCAGGGTCTTGTTGTCGGCGGCGGCGCGCAGCATATCGGCCAGCATGAGGTGGTCGCTGTGTAGGTCGCGCAGGATGAAAGAGAGGTCGCCGAACCCTTTTTCAATCACGAATTTCTGGGCGCGGCGCAGGGCATTGATGCTTTTGGACACCACCAGGCACTTCTTGCCGTTGGACAGGGCGTTGATGATGAGGGCCGAAATGAGGTAGGTCTTTCCGGAGCCTGAAGCGCCGACTACGGCGGTGAGGGCATTGCGCTGGGTGGCAATCAGGGTGCTGCGCTGCGACGGGTCGAGGGGAAGCAGGGAGAAAGCGTGCTTCCACTCCACGTCGGAGGCCAGGTTGGGCGCCACGACGGGCGGCTCGGTGAGTGTGGTGCGGGGCAGGGTGGGGAAGATGCCGGCCACGGCTGCCCAGCGTATTCGCCCGCGTTCGGACAGCGAGGGTTGTTCCGGAAAGGGCTGGATGCCGAGCGGCAGCCCTTCCGACTCGAAGTTCAGCATATGCTGCACCTGTTCGGTGAAATCGAGCAACTGGCGGGCAGTCAGGTTTTGCCCTTCGGCGAGCAGTTGGGCCCGCTTGCTGAACTCGGTGGCGTATTGCCGGTCGATGAGGTGGAGCAGCGGGTAGTTGGGCAACACCCGATGGCGCTCGTGTCGGACCACACTCCATTTTTCCGGGTGCTGGGCATCGGGCTCCAGACTCACCTGGTACACCCACAACGGGGCGGTTACGGGGGTGCTGCCGACGGCGCCCACGACCATGGGGTACCCGATGCCCAGGTTGCGGGTGCCGAACACCTTTTCGCGGTTGCGGGCTTCGAAAAAGAAGTGGTTGATCCACCCCGCCGACGCATGGGCGGTGGTCAGCTCAAGGGTAAAAGGTTTGTTGTCGGGCAGCACCTTGATGCAGCGAACGGCAAAATCGTCATCGTCGTTCAACGAGAACAAGTCGGCCACGTCCGGCGGGGTAGGGGAGGCGTTCAGCCATAACAGCGCGCCTCCGCTGTATTCAGCAGACGGGCCTTTCGCAGCGGGCCCCGGCCCGTTCGTGGTGAAGGTCGTTTTCAACAGGTTGTCTTCCATTCCGCAGCACAAAGATTAGCCTGCAAAAGAACAGCATATTTTCCAGCTAACCCAGCCTGCGGCCGGGCTTTGTTGAAGAAAAAAAACGAAATTTGAATTTTAAGTAAAACGGGCGTATCTTTGCGGCCGGCGCCGGGCGACCAGCTCCTGCAAAACCCCCCCAGGGCGGAAACGCAGCAAGGGTATGTGGTCGTAGCGGTGTGTCTGGCGCTTTTTCTTTTTTTCACTCCCCTTTCCCTATGCAGTTTTTCATCGACACCGCCAACCTCGACCACATCCGCGAGGCGGCAGAACTCGGCATTCTCGACGGCGTGACCACCAACCCGTCCCTCATGGCCAAGGAAGGCATCACCGGCGAGGCCAACATCCTGAAACACTACCGGGCGATCTGCGAGATCGTGGGCGACGGCCGCGACGTGAGCGCGGAGGTGATCGCCACCGACTTCAAAGGCATGGTGGAAGAGGGTAAAAAATTGTCGGACCTGCACGACAACATCGTGGTCAAGGTGCCGATGATCCCCGAAGGCGTTAAAGCCATCGCCTACTTCACCGAAGCGGGCATCAAAACCAATTGTACCCTGGTGTTTTCCGCCGGACAAGCCATTCTGGCCGCCAAAGCCGGCGCTACCTACGTGTCGCCGTTCATTGGCCGCATCGATGACATCAGCTGGGACGGCATGTCCCTCATCAAAGAGATTTTCGACATCTATACCGTCACAGGTTACGAAACCGCCATCCTGGCCGCCAGCATCCGCAACCCGCTGCACATCGTTCAGGCCGCCAAAAATGGCGCCGACGTGGTCACTTGTCCCCTCCCGGCCATCATGGGCCTGTTCAGCCATCCGCTGACAGACATCGGGCTGGCCAAGTTTCTGGCAGACCACCGGAAAGGCAACGAATGATTCGAATGTCGAATGTCGAATGTCGAATGTCGAGTTTGTTAACGCCTGATGGGTTGTTGCTGGCGTAGTCCAACTTCCCAACTCCTTCACCCCGGATTTCATCAGAGACTACTCAGGATTGATCGCTATACGGTCATTGGGCGTTTCAACCGGGTAAGGCGGGTTTGGCCCAGGTCTGGCGGCAGGAGAAGGAAATCTTGTCCGTGTGTCAACTTTTTTGGGCAGGTCTAGAATCCATGCGTAACTTTATTCCGCAATCGACACTCGACACTCGACACTCGACACTCGACACTCGACACTCGACACTCGCCCATGGCTTCTCGTCGCTCTTTCCTGCAACACGCCGCCACCTTGCTGGGCGGGCTGGCCCTGCACCCCGCCGCCGCTGCCGCCTGGCCGGCACTGGCGCCCCTGGCCGATGGCGGCCCGGAGGATGACTTCTGGCGGCAGGTGCGCCTCGCCTATGCCGCCAGCCCCACCCTGACCAACCTCAACAACGGCGGCGTGAGCCCGGCGCCCCGGGCCGTGATGGACGCGCTGGACTACTACAACCGGATGTGCAACGAAGCGCCGACATTTTACATGTGGCGCATCCTCGACCAGGATCGGGAACCCCTGCGCGCGGCATTGGCGGCGCTGGCCGGCGTGTCGCCCGAGGAATTGGCCGTGAACCGAAACGCCACCGAGGCGCTCAACAGCGTGATCTTCGGGCTGCCCCTGCAGGCGGGCGACGAGGTCGTGCTCTCCCGGTTCGACTACCCCAACATGGTCAATGCCTGGAAACAGCGCGAAGCCCGCGAAGGCATCCGACTGGTGTGGGTTGACGACCTGCCCTTGCCGACCGAAGACGCCGAGGCGCTCACCCAGGCCTATGTGCGTGCGTTCACCGACCGCACCCGGATCGTACACCTGACCCACGTGATCAACTGGTGCGGACAAATACTGCCCGTGCGCCGCATCGCCGACGCCGCCCACGAACGCGGCATCGAGGTGCTGGTGGACGCCGCCCACTCCTTCGCTCTCCTGGACTATACCATACCCGATCTCGGGGCCGACTACTGGGGCACTGCCCTGCACAAATGGCTGTGTGCGCCTTTTGGCAGCGGCATGCTGTACGTCAAAAAGGAGAAAATCGGCAAATTATGGCCCCTGCTCTCCAGCGCAGACCCCAAAAGCGAGGACATCCGCAAGTTTGAGTCCATCGGTACGCGCAGCCTGCCCATCGAAATGGCCATCGGGTATGCGCTGGACTTCCACCACCTGATCGGCACCCGCCGCAAGCAGGAAAGGCTTTTTTACCTCAAAAACTACTGGGTGGAACAGGCCAAAAAGCTCCCCGGGTTCCGCACCTGGACGCCCCACCATCCGGATTTCAGCTGCGCCATCGGCACCATTGGCTTCGAAGGAAAAAAACCGGGTGACCTGAGCACCTTCCTCATGGACAAGTACAAGATCCACACCGTGCCCATCGAATGGCAGCAGGTCAGCGCCGTGCGTATCACGCCGAATGTGTACACCATGCCGGCCGATCTGGACAAACTGGTGCACGGGTTGCAACAATTTGCCGGGGGATGACCTTGTGCAGCCGTGGCAACGCTCAACTGTTAAGACTGTAAATTATGCGCACTGTTTTTCTTTTGTCGGGACTGCTGATGACCCTGTCTGCACTGCCGGCCCAGGATATGTACACCGGGCGGATGGTGGACTCGGCGTACCTGGAGGCCATCCCTTACCGGTATGTGGGTGGTAAAATGCTGGTTCCCGTGACCATAGACAGCATAACGTACTGGTTCATGCTGGATACGGGCGGCGAGCTGATCGTTTCGCCCCGGGTGCGCGATGCGCACCGGCTGGAGCGGGTTGGCGAGAAGTCGGTGCGCGGAGCAGCCAACGACCGCAGCACCCTTGAAAAAGTCGCTTTTCCCGACATGCACATCGGGAACCTGACGTTTTCCGGGTACCAGGGGCTGGTGACCGATTTTTTTGACCGTTATCCGGTGGTTTGTTTCGGCGCCGACGGCATGCTCGGTCGCGATTTTTTGAAAACAGGCTGCCTCCGGTTCGATCATCCCAACCGGCAGATCATATTCGCCGACAAAATCGAGCAGCTGGACACGAGTGGGCACCGGTCGACGGAAATCGTACTTGGGGCGAGCGGCTCTCCCTACATTCCGGTGCACGCCCGGGGCGGCAAACCGGAAATGGTACTTTTTGATTCGGGCTCGGACGATTTTTTCAGTTTTGAACGCAAAAAAGCGGAAAAATGGTCGGTGCAGAACAAGTCCGACAAGCAAACCTGGGTCGGTGTCTCCTCCCTTGGCATTACCCTGAAGCCGGCGAAACACAGCAAACAGTACCGGATTCGGCTCGACTCGCTGACCATTTCCGGCGTTGCCTTTCAGGACGTGCGCACCGACGTGTCGAAGGAAAGCCGGAGCCGTGTGGGCACCCGGTTTTTGCATTACGGGTTGGTTACGATTGATTTTTCCAACAAGCAATTTTACTTCAAACCGTTTCCGGATTCGGTGTTTCAGCAGACGGGCTCCCATTATGGCATGGCCGTGGAGATATTGGAGGGCGGCTATCGGGTGCGGGCTGTGCTGAAGGGCAGTGAAGCCGATCGGGCGGGCATTTCGGAGGGAACGGTCATTCGAAGCATCGACGGGTACACGCCGGGCAAAAATCGCGCGGAACATTGTGCACACTATCTGAACGGGCATCCCTGGGATGGAAAGCCCGCGGTGGAGGTGATTTTTATTGACCGGCGCAGGAAAGAGAAAAAGGTCGTTTTGAACCGGCGGACGGATTGATCCGGATGCCTACATTTGCCGGGCGGTTGCCAGGACGCATCCGGCTGACCACCCTTCCCGTATAAACAGCGATCACCCATTCACTTTTTTGAAAACATGGCTACTCTGCAGGACAAAACGGCCAACAACGTCCGGAACATCTCTGTTGTCATCTTCGTCATTTTCATTGTGCTGACGGCCTTGTCGGCATTTTATCCCTCGCGCCACCCCGAGGGCGGCACGTTCGACACCGGCACCCTGGCGTTTATGCTTTCGGCTTCCGGCCTGGTGTTGCTGATGACCCCTGGTCTGTCGTTTTTTTACGGCGGCATGGTCAACGCGCGGAGCATCATCTCCACCATGCTCCAGAGTTTTGTGGCGCTGGGCATTGTGAGCCTCCTGTGGTACGTAGTAGGGTTTAGCCTGGCCTTCGGCGACGACATCGGCGGCGTGATCGGGCATCCCGGCACCTTTTTGTTTTTCGACAACGTCGGTCTGGCTGCGCACGATCGCCTGGGCACCACGCTGCCGTTTGTGCTGTTCGCCGCGTTTCAGCTCAAGTTTGCCATCATCACGCCGGCGCTCATTACCGGCTCTTTTGCCGAGCGCGTGCGGTTTTGGGGGTACGTAATTTTCATTTGCCTGTTTTCGCTGCTCATCTATTGTCCGCTGGCGCACATGACCTGGCACCCCGACGGGCTGTTTTTCAAAATGGGCGTGCTCGATTTTGCTGGCGGCACTGTGGTGCACATCTCGGCGGGTTTTGCGGCGCTGGCCGGGGCCATGTTTCTGGGACGCCGCAAGTCGCACCTCGAAGACAAGGGCCACACGGTGGTCAACGTGCCCTACGTGATCCTCGGCACCGGCCTGTTGTGGTTTGGCTGGTTCGGGTTCAACGCGGGCAGTGCGCTGGAGTCGAATGCGCTGGCTGTGCTGGCGTTCATCAACACGAACCTGGCCTCGGCCTCGGCCATGCTGGCCTGGATGCTGTTCGACATTGTGCGGGGCAAAAAAGCCTCCGCCGTAGGCGCCTGCGTGGCGGCCGTGGTGGGCCTGGTGGCCATCACGCCGGCGGCGGGCTTCGTCAACTTCGGCGCCAGCATATTTATCGGTGTGGTTGCCGCCATCGTGTGCAACCTGGCGGTGCATTGGAAGTCGAAATCGGATCTCGACGACACCCTCGACGTGTTCCCATGCCACGGCGTGGGCGGCATCGTGGGCATGATCCTCACGGCCGTGTTTGCCAGGCAGGGCGGACTGATCACCGGGGAAACCACGCTTTTCCTGAACCACCTGCTGGCGCTGTTGATCGTCAGCGTGTTTACCTTCTTCGGTTCTTTACTGCTGTACCGACTGGTGTCGGTCTTCACACGGCTGCGCGTGTCGGAAGAAGAAGAGGCGATGGGGCTGGACATCTCGCAGCATGAGGAGTCGGTTTTGCTGCAGGGGAAGAGTTTTAAGCGGTAGGGGGTAAGGGACGCGGTTAAGCCCTAATGGCTCTATGCCGAGAGTAGCCCTGACCGGAATTTTTATTTGCTTGCGGTGGTCGGAAGGTAATTTGTAGGGTAGTCGATTAAACCCCTTTGACTTAATTGCCAAAGCAGGTTCCCTCCCAATCCCGGGAAGTCCATTTGCATTTTTTTCATGCGACTTCACCCAAACGTTCCTTCACCTTCGCCACCATTAAAGCTCGAACGTCCGGCGATTTCTGCACCACGTCATAAGGCAGGCGGATAACGAACTGGTGCCTTCCTTTCTCATCAATCCATTCATCTTCTTCCTGATCGTTTTCGTCTTGCGTACACAGAAAAGTGATGCCTACATTGGGGCAGTGCGGAAATTGTGCAGATACATCATGTGTTTAAGGCAGCTCTGACTAATTCAATCTGATCTTTTAACGAGGGAAGCTCTTTAACAGCAACATTCCAAATTACCTCAAGTGAAACGCCAAAATACTCATGTACGTTAAGCTGCCTCTTGGCCATATACAGGTAGTGCGTTGTCGATGATGTATTTCTTTAGCAAAGGTTTCACCGCCTTAAACTCCAATAGGTCTACCTTTCGACCCAAAGCGTCCTCCAGTTCGTGTTTAATGTGGATAAATTCGAGCAAGCCGATGGACTGGGTTAGCTCAATGAGCAAGTCCACATCGCTGTTTTCATGTGCGGTACCGTCGGCAAAAGACCCAAATAAACTGGCCCTGCGGATGGGGTATTTCTGCAAAACGGGAATAATGGCGGATTGAATGTCTTGTAAGGCGCTTGTCATAAAAATCATGTGGGTGTTGGGAAAAAACTCGAATATGTATCAATTACTTCGAGTCACTTCTTAACTTTGACTCAATAACCAACATAAAGATACGCATTTTTCAAAAAACCGCAAAAACACCTTTCCAACATCAAAAAAAAGCGGGTTTCCCCCACATCATGGAAGAAACCCACACCCACACCCACACCCACACCCACACCCACACCCACACCGGATTGTGGAGCTGGCGGGATTCGAACCCGCGTCCGGACAAAGCGTCTCAACGCTTTCTACATGCTTAGCTTCCGATTGAATTTTCGAGCGCACCTTTGGTTCGGAAACCGACGCCGGCGCACCTTATCCGTTTTGTCTCGCCCTACCTTAACGGCGTCAATAGAGCCAGCCCCAAAAGTTGAATGCGGCGCGCTGTGTATGGAGCCTCAAACGCACGGCATAAAGGCATTCTAATCAGCTAGATTAGGCAGCCATTGCGAACGACGTGTTGCCATTCAATGGTTGATCGTTGTTTTTTACGGAGTAACCGATCATGCTCCGGCATGCTTACGAAGCTACTATCTTTCCCGTCAATACCAAACAGCCCCAATTCGGTGTGGGTGTGGGTGTGGGTGTGGGTGTGGGTGTGGGTGTGGGTGTGGCGTGTACGCTTGGTTATTTTACAAAGTGCCGAAAGCCGACTACCGACTACCGAAAGCCGACTAC
Organism: Saprospiraceae bacterium; assembly: GCA_033764075.1. Lineage (GTDB taxonomy): Bacteria > Bacteroidota > Bacteroidia > Chitinophagales > Saprospiraceae > M3007. The sequence goes on from JANRJH010000049.1 coordinate 30,775, forward strand.
CGAAAGCCGACTACCGAAAGCCGACTACCGAAAGCCGACTACCGAAAGCCATTTCATAAACCTCGGAACCTGCATAAAAGTTCCCAGCCCGTCAGGTGTTGAGCCAGACGGGCAAAGAAACGGCGGAATTCGGAGAATACAGGGATAAAATCATGGGATTATTCAGGTGAGTATTCAGTTCCTCGGATGGCCGCTGGTCTTTTGCGCGTCGGGTTCGACATGTAGACGACAAGCCCTGCAAAAGTCACAGTACCCAAACTTATACGCACTCGCCACTCGACATTCGCCACTCGACATTCGCCATTCCTGCCTACCTTTACCCGACCAAACAAAAAAACACTGACCAAATCCGACTGCCACCGGCAGCAACCCTATTTATGCTCACCATCGGCATTCTGCACGAGGGCAAGGTCCCGCCCGACGCCCGCGCACCCCTCTCTCCCCAACAATGCACCGCAGCCCAGGAGATGTTCCCGGTACGTATCTGCGTACAGTCCTCCGCCACGCGTGCATTCACAGACGATGAGTACCGGGGGGCCGGACTTGATGTGGTGGACGATATCAGCGGCGCCGATGTGCTCATCGGGGTGAAGGAGGTGCCGGTGGCCGAACTGCTGCCCGGAAAAACCTACCTTTTCTTTTCCCATACCATCAAAAAACAGGCTTACAACCGAAAGCTCCTGCAAACCATCCTGGAGCGCCGTATTCGCCTTATTGACTACGAGGTGTTGACCGACGACCTGGGCGACCGCCTCGTGGCCTTCGGGTTTTACGCCGGACTTGTAGGATCACACAATGGCTTGTGGACCTACGGGCGCCGCACCGGCGCCTTTACCCTGCCCCGCCTTTTTGAACAGCAACACTATGAAGATGTACTGCCGGTGTACGCGCAGTTGAAACTGCCGCCCCTGAAGATCGTGCTGGCCGGCTCGGGACGCGTTGCCACAGGCGTGCTGCGTAACCTGCACGACCTGGGCATTTCCGGCGTTTCGCCCCGCGACTTTCTGCATAAATCCTTCGACCGACCGGTGTTCACCCAATTGTTCCCGCAGGATTATGTGCGCCACAAAACGCCGGATGCCTATTTCGACAAACAGCACTTCTACGCCCACGGCGATGAATACGAAAGCGTCTTCCACCCATTCGCGCACCGTGCCGACCTGTTCATGAACGGCATCTACTACGACAAACGGTCGCCTATGTTTTTCTCCCGCGAGGACATGCTCCACCCGAATTTCTCCCTCCAGGTCGTGGCCGACATCAGTTGCGACATATACCCTGACAGCGCGGTACCGTGCACCTTGCGCCCCTCCACCATAGCAGAACCGGTTTATGGTTACGACCCCGGCACGGGCGCCGAAACACCCCCGTTCCAGCCGCCGGCCGTCGACGTCATGGCCATCGACAACCTGCCCTCCGAACTGCCGCGCGACGCCTCCGTTTACTTCGGTCGCCAGCTGCTCGACCACGTCATCCCTGCCCTGGTGTCCAATCTGCACAGCCCCGTGCTCGACCGGGCAACCATCGCAGAAGGTGGAAAATTAACCCCTCGCTTTGCATACCTGTCCGACTGGATCAGTTGAATGCGGAATGCGGAGTGCGGAGTGCGGAATGCGGAATGCGGAATGCGGAATGCGGAATAAATTTACGCTTGGTTGTACGTTGAATGTATGGACCTTCTCACAAAACAGCTTTTTTTAAAACTTATCTGTCTGACAGCACGTTGCAACCAAGAGTCCTTGTATTCCGCATTCCACATTCCGCATTCCGCATTCGCTAAATTTCCTCCGGCCCTTCTCCCACCCAGTCGTTCATCACAAAATGATTTTCGCACAGCGGCCTTAGCTCCTGTTCAATAAAACCGCGCACTTCGGCCACGATGTTCTCCGGGTACAGCAGGTGCACGTTCGGGCCGGCGTCGAGTGTAAAAAACACCGGATGCCCCGTGTCGGCCCGGTAGGTTTTCACCCGCTCCATGATCTCTAGGGAGTTGGGGCGCATGAGCAGGTAAGGCGGATTGCTACACAGCATGAGCGCGTGCAAGGTCAGTGCTTCGGCCTCACAGATACGGCCGAAGTGCTCCAGGTCGCCTTTTTGAAGGGACACGAGCAGGTCGGCAAGGCGTTGTCGCGCCTGCAGGTAGCGGGGCTCGGCGTACGGGTTGCCGTCCATGAGCGCGTGGCCGGCGGTGCTGGAGACCGATTTTTCGTCAGCGCTGACGATCAGGATGTCGTCGTGCAACCCTTTGAATACCGGGTGCAGCATGTCGCCGATGGGAATGGCGTATTCGTCGGACGCCCCGGGCACCAGGGTGTTGGCGCCCCAGAGCGCAGCGTGCGGGAAGATGGAGCGGCAGGCGCTGCCGCTGCCCAGCCGGGCAACGTACGAGGCTTTGCGGTCGAATTCAGCCTGATCGGACAAGGTGCCGAACAGCACATCCTCCAGTGTGCACAGGCACAGGGCGAGGGCCGACATGGCGGATGCGGAAGAGGCTATGCCGGCAGAGTGGGGGAAGGAGTTGCCGCTCCGGATGACCAGCTGCAGTTGGGGCAGAAAAGGAAAAATCGGCAGTATGCTCTCCAAAAAGTGCAGGATACGGCGGCGGAACGGCTCGTTTTCGTCTTCATGGAAGAAAAACTGCAGATCAATCTCCCCTGTATTCGGATGGTCCTTATAGGTGTATTCCACCGCCGTGTCGGTCACGGAGGCGGCCAGGGTGAGGCTTACGGACGGGTTTCTGGGCAGTTGGCGTCCATGCTTGCCCCAGTATTTGAGGATGGCGATGTTGCTGGGACTGCGCCAGACAACGTTGCCGGGTGCCGGCGGGCGCGAAGAGTCGATGATCAGGCGTGGATTGTCGAACATTTGAAAGGCTTTTACCGCAAAGGAAACAAAAGCACTGCACTTGCTGAACGCGTATCCGCAGATTCCCCTACTTTTGCCGTACGCGTTCAACAAAACCCTGCATGGAACACACGAGTATCTGGTCGCGCATCCGACAGGCGGTACGCCACACCGCCATTGAAGCCTACTGCTTCATCACGGCTCCTTTCGTGGTGCGCAACTGCCTCGCTATGTTTGGCCTGTTGAGTGTCATCTTTCTGACTACCTTCTGGTGGCTCACCTGCTATACCAACCACGGCGAGAGCATGGAGGTGCCGGAGTACATCGGGCAGAACATCCGCATCGCCATCCCGCAGGCGAAGTCGCGCAACCTGCGCATCGTAGTGTCCGACTCCCTGTATGTGCCCGGCAAAATGCCCGGCGAGATCCTCGACCAAAACCCGAAACCCAAAAGCCGGGTCAAAAAAGGGCGTACGCTTTACCTGACCGTCGCCAAAAGCAACCCGGACGTGGTGGCATTGCCCGATCTGGCCGGCGGCGACGACTACGACCTCTACAGCCGCAAACTGAGTCGCCTGGGCATTAAAACACGCATCAGCGCACGCGTTGCCGACCCCCGGCTGGAGCCCAACACCATCGTTGCCGTTCTGCTTGGGCGCGACACCATCACGCCACAGATCCGGCGGGGTATGAAGGTGGAAATGGGCACGGTGCTGGATTTTGTGGTGAGCGAGAAAGTCGCCGAAAACGTGGCCATCCCCGATTGCGTGTGCGAAACTTTCGGCGCCGCCCGCTTTTTGCTGCTGGCCGCCAACCTCAAGGTCGGCACCGTGATCGCCGACGAAACCGTCACCGACGAGGAAATCGCCTTCGTCTGGCGGCAGGCGCCCCCTTATGATGCGGCGGGCTCTCTGCGCGTGGGTGAATCCATCGACCTGTATCTCTCCGGCAAACGCCCATCCTTTTGCCCTGAACAATAAAGCCATTAGCCCGTCAACTGCCATGGACATAACCGTACAAGAACTCCGTCAAAAACTGGAATCCGGCGAGGATTTCCTCCTGCTCGACGTGCGCGAGCCTTATGAATTCGACGAATTCAACCTGGGTGGCCAGCTTATGCCACTCGGCGTGTTGCCCGCCCGCATCTGGGAAATAGAAGACCACAAGGGCGATGAGGTCGTGGTATACTGCCGTTCGGGCGGTCGCAGCGGCATGGCCAGGGGGCTCCTCGAAGCCCAGGGCTTCTCCAATGTCCGTAACCTCACCGGCGGCGTGCTGGCCTGGCTCGACGCGTTTGGGCCCACCAAACCCTGAGCGCATGCATGCCCGGCGTATCTTCCTGCCGCTTTTCTGTGCCGCCCTGATGCTCGGCGCGGGTTGCCGGACTGTGCGCAGTTTCCCGGTGTCCATCACCGACCTGCCCATCGCCGACCCGCCCCCAAAAACGCCCGTGAATCCTTGCATTCAATGGGAAAGTTATCGACCGGACCCTGCCCACCCGGAGTACACCCCGGTGCGCACCCTGCGGATGAATGTGCATTTTGTGGACAGTCGCGACAGCGCCCACAACTTTCGGCAGGCAGCCGGCCGGCAATTCGCCAGAGAACTGATCGCCATCGCCAACGCCCGACTCGACACCAACGAGCAGAACTGGCGCTCCCCACCCGGCACCCCGGTGCTGCCCAAAGGCTACCGGTATCGGCTCGCCCCACAGCCCGTGCCCGGTGATGATGGCATCTACTTCCATTACGACGACGACCTTTGGTATTACGTCTCGCAGGGCCGCAACCAAAATAACTACAACCGAACGGTGGTGGACAAATACGCCGTGGGGCTCGATACCATCCTCAACGTGTTCCTACTCGTGCACCCCGAAGACAGCATTCGCTCGCCCACCTACCGGGCCAACGGGCAGGGCATCGCCCTGGGCACCGCGCTCAAAATGGCCGGCGTATACGAGCTGAAACAAACACCGCAATCCACCGTCGGGCTCTTCAACCACGAAGTCGGGCACATCCTGAGCCTCAGTCACGCCTGGGCAGGCGACGGGTGCCCCGACACCGACCCCCATCCGAACCGCTGCTGGGAGTGGAAGCCGACGCCGCCCTGCGACACCCTGGCCACCAATAATATGATGGACTACAACGCCTACCAGTCGGCCCTCTCACCCTGCCAGATCGCCAAAATACACGCCCTGCTTGCCAACGCCAACAGCCCGGTACGCCGTTGCCTCGACATCGATTACTGCCTCCCGCAACCTCGGCGCGACGTCGTGATTCGCGACTCTGTTTCCTGGGATGGCGCGCGGGACCTGACCGGAGACCTTACCATTGCCCCCGGTGGCGTACTCATGCTCAGTTGCCGGCTGTCCATGCCGGCGGGCAGCCGCATCACCGTGCAACCCGGCGGCCGCTTGTGGCTCAACGGTGCGCGCCTGCACAACGCCTGCGGGTTGCCGTGGAAAGGTATTTATGCACAACATCGACGCGGAATGCCGGCGGGGCAGGTGTTAATGTCCCAAAAAAGTGAAATGGAAAACACCGGTTTGCGTTAGAACCAGTCCGATACGTGGCGGTGTCTTTGCCGCCCACCGATATAACATGCGCTCAATCTTTGCATCATGAAAAAGTTTACCTACCTGCTGCTCAGTCTTTTTTTGTTCGGCGCACTGGCCGGAAGCGCTTGCAGCCAGAAGAGTGGCTGCCCGGCCACCGAAAGCCTGCAGCCCAAGACCAACCGAAAGGGTGAAATAAAAACCAACAAAAAGGCCAAAGACGGCCTGTTCTCGAAAAAGATGTCTAAAAAAATGTAAGAAAACGGCGTTAGAAAAGGCTCAGTTGCTCGGCCTTTGCCCCCAGCAAACCCAGTTGCCGGGCGATTTTGGCTTTTTGCTTGCTGTTGGTGCGCAGGGCAGCCAGTTTGGCCAGTTCAAGGGTCAGGTAATAGTCCTCCAGCGGTTCATCGGGCCGCGGCCGGCGGGCAAAATCCCGGAGGGCTTCGGGCCGACGAATGCCGTCGGAAAACTCGTACACATCCTTTAGCCAGCGGCGAACGTTGCGGCCATAGTGGTGCGCCGGCAATGCCAATACGGTGTGCAGCTGGGAGGCCGTAACCACCCGGGTGCCTTGTTTGCTGACAATGACTTCGAGGTGCATCTTTTTACCGTTTATTTCTCCACAAATGTAAAACAAGTTGTTGGTAATTTGCAAACATTTTTTGTTAAAAAATTTATTTGTTAAAAAAACAAGGAAAAATATTCATTAGGATTTGGAAAGTTCGTCACCATACCCCTACCTTTGCGGGCGCTTTTGAAAAACAGGCTTCTGAAAGGAAGTTTGGAAAAGTCAGAAGTGCAGAAACAACCATAAACAAAGGTAATGAATCAAAAAATTCGCATTAAACTCCGGTCTTACGACTACAATCTGGTGGATAAGTCCACGGAGAAGATCGTCAAGACGGTTCGTGCGAGTGGTGCTGTGGTAACAGGCCCGATTCCGCTGCCGACCGAGAAAGAGATTTTTACCGTGTTGCGTTCGCCGCACGTGAATAAGAAATCTCGGGAGCAGTTCCAGTTACGCACCCACAAGCGCTTGATCGAAATCTACACGCCCACCCAGAAAACGGTGGATGCGTTGTCCAAACTGGAATTGCCGAGTGGCGTTGACATTCAGGTCAAGCTCACTTAATCATCATCTGCCTCAAGTCGGGTAGTCTGCGGCTGTGGTCAAAGTGTCATTCTCCATGTGATAACTGATCCAGACGAGCGGTTCCGGGTACCGGAAGTTCGCATTTTCGCATTTCTGTCCGACAAAAGGCTTACCAAAAAATAAATCATCGTTCAATCATATAAAACCCAGCAACACGTGAACGGTCTGATTGGAAAAAAAATAGGGATGACCAGCATCTTCGACAGCAACGGCAAAAACGTTGCCTGTACGATCATTGAGGCAGGTCCCTGCGTAGTCACGCAAGTGCTCAACGAAGACACGGACGGCTACTCCGCCCTGCAGCTGGCCTATGGTGAGCGCAAGGTAAAAAACACGCCGGCGCCCCTGCTCGGTCACTTTGAAAAAGCCGGCACGGCCCCCAAACAACGGGTGCTGGAGTTCCGCAACATGGGCCTGAACAAAAACCTGGGTGATCTGGTAACCGTTTCGGAGGTGTTTGCCGAAGGCGACAACATCAACGTGGTCGGCACGTCCAAGGGCAAAGGTTTCCAGGGGGTTGTCAAGCGCCACGGCTTCGGTGGTGTGATGCAACAAACCCACGGCCAGCACAACCGCTTGCGCGCACCCGGCTCCCTGGGTAACTCTTCGTTCGCCGCCAAGGTAATGAAGGGCATGCGTATGGCCGGCCAAATGGGCAACGTCAGCGTCAAAGTGCGCCGTCTTAAAGTACTGAAAGTGTTCCCCGACCAGAACCTCATCCTCGTTAAAGGCGCGGTTCCAGGCCACAAAGGCGCGCTGGTCGTTCTCGAAAAATAGCCGCTGATCGGTTTTTAACCCACAACTTGTCTACGAACCATGCAACTGCAAGTATATAACACCCAGGGTCAGGCAACCGGACGCACCGTCGAACTCCCCGACGAGGTATTTGGTATTGAACCGCACGAGCACAGCGTTTGGCTCGACGTGAAGCGCTACCTCAACGCCCAGCGCCAGGGCACGCACAAGTCCAAAGAGCGCAGCGAGATGAGCGGCTCTACCCGCAAGCTGCACAAGCAAAAAGGCACCGGCGGCTCGCGTAAGGGCGACATCAACAACCCGCTGTACCGTGGCGGTGGTCGCGTGTTCGGCCCGCGTCCGCGCAACTACGACATACAGGTGAACGCTAAAGTGCGCCGCCTGGCGCGCCGCAGCGCCCTTTCCGCCAAAGCCCTGGCCGGCCAGATCGTGGTGGTGGAAGACTTCCGCCTCGAGACGCCCAAAACCAGTGATTTCCGTCGCATCCTCGAAGCACTGAAAGTGGCCGACAAAAAGCCGCTCACCGTGCTTCCCGCATACGACCAGACGCTGTACCTGTCGTGCCGCAACCTGCCCAAAGCAGACATTGCACCCGCAAACGACCTGAACACGTACCAAATCATGCGCGCCGGCGCCATTGTGCTGGCCGAAAGCGCCATCGAACCCCTTAAGGAAAACTGTGCATAACCTGTGCCCACGGGTACTCAACATACCAGCACCATGGCTAAAACGATCCTGATCAAACCGATCATCACAGAAAAGTCCTCGCGGCTGATCGATAAGCGCAACACTTACCTCTTTGTGGTAAGGCGCGACTCCAACAAAATCGAGATCAAAAAAGCGATCGAAGACCTTTACAATGTGTCTGTTGATAGCGTGAATACCTCCGTTATCCCCGGCAAACCGAAGTCGCGCAGCACCAAAACGGCCATCGTGCGCGGTACCAAATCTGCTTTCAAAAAAGCGTATGTTACCCTCACGCCCGGCGATGTGATCGACATCATGGGTCCGGCTGAAGAATGATCTGCTTGAACAACACCACGAACTACAACCAGCGCAGCATAAACTACCTGCACCATGGCAGTTAAAAAAATGAATCCCATCACGCCCGGTTTGCGTTTCCGGGTGGCGGTGTCGAAAGACGAACTCACCAAAGGCGCCAAGCCCGAGAAGTCGTTGATCGCTCCGATGAAAAGCACCGGCGGTCGCAACAACCAGGGGCATCGCACCACGCGTTACCGCGGCGGCGGCCACAAGCGTCGCTACCGAATAATCGACTTCAAACGCGACAAAGACGGCGTAAACGCAACGGTGCAGTCCATTCAGTACGACCCCAATCGCTCGGCGCACATCGCCTTGCTGGAATACGCTGACGGTGAAAAGCGCTACATTCTTGCCCCCAAAGGCCTGTCCGTTGGTCAGGTTATTATTTCGGGCAAAGGCGCAGCACCGGAAACAGGCAACTGCATGTTGCTCAGTGAAGTGCCCCTGGGCGCCGAACTGCACAACATAGAGTTGCACCCCGGTCAGGGCGGTATGATGGTGCGCAGCGCCGGTACTGCAGCCCTGATGATGGGCAAGGAAGACCGCTACGCGGTGATCCGCATGCCGTCGGGCGAATTGCGCCGCGTGCTGCTGACGTGCAGGGCCACCATTGGTACCCTGGGCAACGGCGACCACAACCTCGAGGTGATGGGTAAAGCCGGCCGTAACCGCTGGAAAGGACGCCGCCCGCGCAACCGCCCCGTGGCCATGAACCCGGTCGATCACCCCATGGGTGGTGGCGAAGGCCGCGCAAGCGGTGGCCACCCCCGCGACCGCAAAGGCTTCAAGGCTAAAGGCGCTAAAACGCGCAGCCGCACCAAAGCCTCCAACGCACTCATCATCAGCAAACGCAAGTCCTGATCAACCGTACAAACCGCGTAAAAACGACCACACAATATGCCTCGTTCGCTTAAAAAAGGCCCTTACATCCATCACGCCCTGCTGGAAAAGGTGATGAAAGCCAAGCAAAGCAACAAAAAACAGGTGATCAAAACCTGGAGCCGTGCCTCCATGATCATTCCCGATATGGTGGGTGAAACGATCGCCGTTCACAACGGAAAAACCTTCATCCCGGTTTTTGTCACCGAGAACATGGTTGGCCATAAACTCGGCGAATTCTCGCCCACGCGAACCTTCAAAGGCCACGCCGGTAACCGCAAATAACAACTGATCATGGAAGCTGTTGCTAAACTGAAAAACTGTCCGATGTCTCCGCGCAAAATGCGCCTCGTGGTGGACAACATCCGCGGTCGCAACGTGGTCGACGCGCTCGGCATCCTCAAATATACCAATAAGGAGGCTGCAGTGTGGCTGGAAAAACTCTTGCTCTCGGCCATCAACAACTGGGAGCAAAAAACGGAAATGGAGGGCGGCGCCGACGACTTCGACCTGTACGTCAAAACGGCATTCGTAGATCCGGGCGGTATCATCTACCGCTTCCTGCCTGCTCCCCAGGGCCGTGCATACCGCGTCCGTAAACGCCGCAACCACGTGACCATCATCGTGGCCAACCGCAAACCGCTCGATAACGAGCAAGACGCCTAATCAAAACAACCTTACAATCATCATTCGCAAACGATAATGGGTCAGAAAACAAATCCGATTGGTAACCGCTTAGGCATCATCCGCGGCTGGGATTCAAACTGGTTCGCCGACAAAGACTACGGTCTGAAGGTTGTGGAAGACGAAAAGATCCGCAAGTACCTCCGCGCCCGCCGTCCGAAAACGGCTGCCGCCAACCCCCGCGAACGCAATAAGCCCCAGCAAAACGGCATCAGCCGGATCGTCATCGAACGCACCCTAAAGCGCGTGACCGTGACCATCCACACCAGCCGCCCGGGCATCATCATCGGCAAAGGTGGTAAAGAGGTCGACCTGATCAAGGAGGAACTCAAGATGCTGACCGGCAAAGACGTGCAGATCAACATCTTCGAGATCCGCAAACCCGAGCTCGACTCCAATATCGTCGGCGAACAGATTGCCAAACAAATCGAAGCCCGTATCAACCACCGCCGTGCCATCAAGGCCGCCGTTCAGGCGACCATCCGCGCCGGCGCCGAGGGCATTAAAGTGCGCATCAGCGGCCGCCTCGGCGGCGCCGAAATGAGCCGCACCGAAGAATACAAGGACGGACGCACACCCCTGCACACCTTCCGCGCCGACATCGACTACGCCTGGGTGGAAGCCCAAACCGTATACGGTAAAATCGGCATCAAAGTCTGGATTTTTAAAGGCGAAGTGCTCACCAAACGCGAGCTGACCCCCTTCGCCGCAGCTGAAAACAGCGGCGGTGATCGCGGCGCCCGGACCGGCGAACGCGGCGGTGAACGCAGAGACGGCGACCGCGGCGGACGCAGAGACGGTGACCGCGGCGGACGTCGCGGCGGCGATCGCAGAGATGGCGGTGGCGGTAGAGATGGCGGCGGCGGACGGCGTGGCGGCGGTGATCGCCGCGGCGGCGGCGGCGGCGGACGACGCGGAAACACCGGCGAAAACCAGGACTAATCAATAACGCAAAGGATTAAAACCGACATACAATGCTACAGCCACGTCGACTCAAATACCGGAAAGCGCACAAAGGCCGCAACAACGGTCTGGCTTATAAAGGCAGCAAAATCTCCTTCGGCACCTTTGGCCTCAAAGCCATGGAGCACTGCCGACTCAACGGCCGTCAGATCGAAGCAGCCCGTGTTGCACTGACCCGTAACATGAAGCGCGAAGGCAAAGTGTGGATCCGCATTTTCCCCGATAAACCCGTCACATCCAAACCTGCCGAGGTGCGGATGGGTAAAGGTAAGGGCGCGGTCGACCACTACATCGTGGAGATCCAACCCGGCCGCATCCTCTTCGAGGTGGAAGGCGTCAGCCAGGAACTGGCGTTCGAATCGCTTCAGAAAGCGGCTCAAAAACTGCCGACCCTGTGCAAAGCTGTGGCGCGCTACGATTTTGAAGAGTAAACCCTGAAAAAAACCGACATTTTATCACCATACGGTTGACCCATTACCATGGCAAATCCAAAGACAGACCTGACAGGAAAAAGCGCAGATGAGCTGCTGGCCGAACTGGCCGGCCTGGAACAGGAATACCAACAGTTGAAGTTCGACCACACCGTCAGGGGCCTCGGTAATCCGATGGAAATCCGTCACCTGCGCCGCAATATCGCCCGGGTCAATACGGCCCTGCGCCAGATGGAGCTCGGTGTTTACGACGAAGCAGCGCTGCTGCAGCGCACCAAACTGCGCGAACGCCGCCGCCGTCAAAAATAAGCCCCCAAACGACCACTTTAACAAGATCAAAAAGCAGACCAGCATACATGGAAGCCAGAACTCTTCGCAAGACTAAAACCGGCGTAGTGGTGTCCAACAAAATGGATAAAACCATTGCCGTGCAGGTGGAACGCCGCTTGCGTCACCCCATATACGGCAAATTTGTAAAGCGTACGAAGAAGTTCTTCGCCCACGATGAGCAGAACCAATGCAACATCGGCGATATCGTACGCATCATGGAAACCCGACCCCTCAGCAAGAATAAAAACTGGCGACTGGTCGAAATCATTGAACGCGCTAAGTAAACCGTACGAGCCATGATACAGCAAGAATCCCGACTCAACGTTGCCGATAACTCCGGCGCCAAAGAAGTGCTCTGCATTCGCGTGCTCGGCTCCACCGGCCAACGCTATGCCGGCATCGGCGACAAAATTGTCGTCACCGTCAAAGATGCCTCCCCTGGCGGCGTCAAAAAAGGCACGGTCTCCAAAGCCGTCATCGTACGGACCAAAAAAGAGATTCGTCGCCGCGACGGCTCCTACATTCGCTTCGATGACAACGCCGTGGTGTTGCTCAACGCGTCCGATGAACCCCGCGGAACCCGCATCTTCGGCCCCGTAGCCCGCGAACTGCGCGACCGCGATTACATGCGTATCGTGTCTCTGGCACCCGAAGTTCTCTGACCCCACACTCCCAACGGCTTATCTGAACATATCAACATGGCCAAGCAACAAAAACAACACCGGTTCTCACCGAAATTTCACATCAAACGTGGTGATACGGTGATGGTGATGACGGGCGATGACAAAGGCAAGACCGGCCAGGTCCTCCAGGTTATCTCCGAAAAACAACGCGCGATCGTTGAAGGCGTCAACATTGTCAAAAAACACGTCAAAGCTTCCCAAACCGAAGAGGGAGGTATCACGGAAATGCCCGCTCCGGTGCACATTTCCAACCTCGCCATTGTCGACCCCAAATCCGGGGAGCCTACGCGTGTCGGTCGCAAATCCGTGGATGGCAAAAACGTCCGCTATTCTAAGAAAACAGGAAACATCATTGAGTGATGGCTTACATACCGCGTCTTAAAACAAAATACCGGGAGCAGGTAGCCCCCTCCCTGATGGAACAGTTCCAGTACAAATCCATCATGCAGGTGCCCCGTCTGGAAAAAATAACCATTAACCAGGGCATCGGCGAAGCTACGGGTGACAAAAAACTCGTGGAAACAGCCGCTCAGGAACTCACCACCATCACCGGCCAAAGGGCGGTGACCACCCGCGCACGCCTGTCGGTGTCCAACTTTAAACTGCGCGAAGGCATGCCCATCGGCGTGCGCGTCACCCTGCGCGGCGACCGCATGTACGAATTCCTCGATCGCTTTATCAATGTAGCCCTCCCGCGTGTGCGGGACTTCCGGGGCATCAACGATAAGTCGTTCGACGGCCGTGGCAACTACACCATGGGCATCACCGAACACATCATCTTCCCCGAGATCGACATCGACAAGGTAAACAAGATCATGGGGATGGACATCTCGTTCGTCACCACCGCCAAAACCGATGCCGAGGCATTCGCCCTGCTCAAGGAAATGGGCATGCCCTTCATCAAACGATAACTCACACCACTGAAAAAATAAACCATGGCAAAGAAATCCATCATTGCTCGCGATATGAAGCGCGCCCGTATGGTGGCTAAATACGCCGATCTGCGTAAAAAGCTCAAAGAAGCGGGCGACTACGATGCCCTCGACAAACTGCCTCGCAACGCCAGTCCCGTGCGCCTGCACAACCGTTGCATGCTCACCGGCCGCCCCAAAGGCTACATGCGCAAATTCGGCATCTGCCGTGTCGTTTTCCGTAAAATGGCGCTGGATGGAAAAATTCCGGGTATCACCAAAGCATCCTGGTAAACCCTCCCGGATGCACCGTTCCACCGCAATTAAATATCAAAGTTGACTATGCACGTCACCGATCCCATATCAGACTTCCTCACCCGCATCCGCAACGCACAGCGCGCGGGGCATAAGATCGTGGAAATTCCAGCGTCCAACCTGAAAAAACGCATCACGGAAATCCTCTACGATCAAGGGTATATCCTGAAATATACCTTCGAGGACAAGAACGATCAAAACAAACAGGGTCTCATCAAGATCGCCCTCAAATACGACCCCGTGTCCAAATCGCCGGTGATCCGCGAACTGGGGCGCGTCAGCAAGCCCGGATTGCGCAAGTTTTCCGGCGCTTCCGACATCCCCCGGGTGATCAACGGACTGGGCATCATGATCGTGTCCACATCCCATGGCGTCATGACCGACAAGCAGGCGCGCGAAAGGAACGTGGGCGGCGAATTGCTCTGTTACATATATTAATTCTTCATCAAAAAACGACCACCGCGCCATGTCTCGCATTGGTAAACTGCCGATCAGCATTCCCGCCAAAGTGGAAATCCAGGTGGCCTCCGATAACACCGTTATCGTGAAAGGCCCCAAGGGCACGCTGTCGCAACAAATCGACCCCGATATCAAGGTCAATATCGAAGACGGCCAGCTCGTGGTTGTCCGCCCAACTGACCAAAAACGCCACCGTGCACTGCACGGTCTGTATCGCGCCCTCATCAATAATATGGTGGTTGGTGTGAGCGAAGGCTACATCCGCACCATGGAACTCGTGGGCGTGGGTTACCGCGTGGAGAACCAGGGCAACCTGGTCACTTTCGGCGTCGGCTACTCCCACCCGATTGTGTTCGCCGTTCCGTCGGAGCTCAAAGTGACTACCGGCATGGAAAAGGGTTCTCCTCCTTTCATCCGTCTGGAAGGGATCGACAAAGAACTCATCGGTCAGGTGTGCGCCAAAATTCGTTCCTTCCGCAAGCCGGAGCCTTACAAAGGCAAGGGTATTATGTTCAAAGGTGAAGTCATCCGCCGCAAAGCCGGTAAAACTGCTGGCGGTAAAAAATAAGGTTTTCGCAGCATGAAACGCACGAAAAAAGACCATCGCAAGCGCATCCATTTGCGCATACGCAAAAAAGTGAACGGCACGTCCGAGCGCCCGCGCTTGTGCGTATTCCGTTCCAACAAGTCGATCTATTGCCAGGTAATCGACGACCTGCAGGGGCATACCCTGGCCGCCGCCAGCTCGCTCGACGAGGCGGTCGCCAAGACCGTGAATAAAACCGAACAGGCCAAAGCGGTCGGCAAGCTCATTGCCGACAAAGCCAAAGCCGCCGGAATTGAAAACGTGGTGTTCGACCGCGGTGGGTACCTCTACCACGGCCGTATCAAGGCACTCGCCGATGGCGCCCGCGAAAACGGCCTCCTTTTCTAACCTTTTCCCATTCGCATTACCTTACCCTTCGATATGGCTAAGCAAAAAGAAACAGAAAGCGTAAAAACGGCCGACTCCTCCGAACTCAAGGAGAAGGTGGTGGCGCTCAACCGCGTAGCAAAAGTTACCAAAGGTGGTCGTACCTTCAGCTTCGCCGCTGTTGTGGTGATCGGCGACGGCAAAGGAACAGTCGGTCAAGGCTTGGGCAAAGCCCGCGAAGTATCCGAAGCCATCGCCAAGGCCGTTAAAGACGCCGAGAAGAACCTCATCAAGGTTCCGATCATGAACGGCACCATACCCCACGAGGCGCATGGCAAGTTCGACGCCGGTCGGGTGCTCATCAAGCCCGCCGCCCACGGTACCGGCGTGATCGCCGGTGGCGCCATGCGCGCCGTACTGGAAAGCGCCGGAGTGATGGACGTGCTCGCCAAATCCCAAGGCTCCTCCAACCCCCACAACGTGGTGAAAGCCACCATCGACGCACTGAAGCAACTGCGCAGCCCCGTCGAAGTGGCCCGCCAAAGGGGCATCTCTCTTGAAAAACTGTTCAACGGTTAAAACGCATTTTACGGTCATGAACAAGTTGAAAATTACATTGGTGAAAAGCCCGATTGATAAAAGCAAGCGCCAGAAGCAAACGCTGGTGGCCCTGGGCTTCCGCAAAATGCACCAAACGGTTGAGCACGAAGACACCCCGCAACTCACGGGCATGCTTCGGGTCGTTAACCACCTCGTTCAGGTCGAAAAAGCCTGACGGCACCGCATCTGTCTAACGCACCAGAAAAAAGCATTCCATCATGGAACTTCATAATCTAAAGCCGGCTTCCGGCGCCGTTAAAAAAGAAAAGCGCATCGGTCGTGGCCCCGGTTCGGGTCACGGCGGCACTTCTACGCGCGGACACAAAGGCGACAAGGCGCGCAGCGGCTCCCGCCTCAAACGCAACTTTGAAGGTGGTCAAACGCCTATGCAGCGTCGTCTGCCCAAGCGTGGATTCAAAAACATCAACCGCGTCGATTATATCCCGCTCAACCTGGGTAAACTGGAATCGCTGGTCCAAAAAACCGGCGTCACTACCCTCGATATGCCCTTCCTCCTGGAGCAAGGGATCGCCAAATCCGGAGAGGTCATCAAAATCCTCGGCACCGGTTCGCTGACTTCTAAAATCAGCGTCTCCGCGCACGCCGTCTCCGCGGCCGCCAAAGCGGCGATTGAAGCCATCGGCGGCAGCGTAACCATCGTCTCGACTCACAAAACAGCCTCAACCCAGGAATAATGAGGAAATTCTTTAATAGCCTGCGCAACATCTGGAGCATTAAAGAACTCCGGGACCGCATCCTGTTCACCTTGGCGCTGTTGATGGTCTATCGGGTGGGTACCTTCATCGTGCTCCCCGGCGTTGTTCCGGCAGCCATGGATACGTACAGCCAGAACCGCAAGTCGAACGACCTATTGGGCATGATCAACCTCTTCTCCGGAGGTGCATTCGACAATGCAGCCGTGCTTGCCCTGGGTGTGATGCCCTACATTACGGCCTCCATCATCGTGCAGCTGCTCGGCTTCGCCATCCCGTACTTCCAACGGCTGCAAACCAAGGAAGGCGAAAGCGGCCGCAAACGCCTCAACCAGATCACCCGCCTGCTCACCATTGCCATCACCCTCGTACAGGGTGGCGGCTATCTTCAGTTGGTGCGTACCGTGCCCGGCGCCGTTTCTCCCAACATACCGGACGGCCTTTTCTGGTTCTCCAACATCATCATCCTCACCGCAGGCGCTGTATTCTCCATGTGGCTCGGCGAACGCATCACCGATAAAGGCATCGGCAACGGTATCTCCCTGATCATTCAGGCCGGTATTATTGCCCGCTTGCCTGCCTCTTTTGTGTTCGAATTTCAAAAGCTCTTCGGCGACAATAAACTGCTCCTGTTCTTCGTCGAAATGGCAGCGTTCTTCCTGCTCACCCTGCTCACCGTGCTGATCATTCAGGGTGTGCGCCGAATACCCCTGCAGTTCGCCAAGCGAATGGTCGGGCGAACGGGCGGGAACCTGCCCACCGCCGGCGCCAGGGATTACCTGCCCCTCAAAGTGAACTCTGCAGGTGTCATGCCCATCATTTTCGCCCAGGCCCTGATGTTCATCCCGGCCACCGTCCTGCAATATACCGCCGGTGATGCCGTAGCGGGCACCGCAGGCTACCAGGCCCTGAGCGATATCTACGGCTTCTGGTACAACCTCATCTTCTTTACCCTGATCGTTGTGTTCACCTACGTGTACACGGCCCTCATGGTCAACCCGACGCAATACGCCGACTACCTGAAGCGCAGCAACGCGTTCATCCCGGGCGTAAAACCCGGGGAAGCCACCTCCGAGTACATCGACACCATCATGACGCGCATTACCCTGCCGGGCGCCATCTTCCTGGGCCTCATCGGTGTGATGCCCGCCTTTGCCGCCGCCGCCGGCGTGAACCAGCAGTTCGCCCTGTTCTTCGGGGGTACGACCCTGCTCATCATGGTCGGTGTGGCGCTCGACACCCTTCAGGTCATTGAAAGCTACCTGCTGACACAGAAATACGACGGTCTGATCAAATCCGGCCGCATCCAGGGACGGTCCACACAGGGCGTTCAGGTCGGTCAACCGCAATAATTCTGCATCAGCCCGTTTAAAAGACAACACAGCATGACCGGTATTTTCTCCAGTGCAGCGCCATCCAGGCACGTCGTTTTCAAAAACGACGCCGAAGTGGAACTCATACGCGAAGCCTGTATGCTGGTTAGTAAAACCCTCGCACACGTAGCCGGCATGCTCAAACCCGGTGTCACCGGATTGGAGATTGACCGTGCCGCCGAGACGTTCATCCGCGACCACAATGCGCGACCGGCCTTCAAAGGGTACAATGGTACCTTCCCCGGTTCCCTGTGTGTGTCGTACAACGATATTGTGGTCCACGGAATCCCTTCCGACCGACCTTTTACCGAAAACGACATCGTTTCGGTGGATTGCGGGGTCGAGCTCAACGGATTCTACGGCGATGCCGCCTTCTCTTTTGCCTTTACACAGGTAAAAGAACCCGTGCTGGAATTGATGCGCGTTACCTATGCCTCTCTTTACCGGGGCATCGAGCAGGCGGTATCCGGCAAGCGCGTTGGCGACATATCCTTTGCCATCCAGGATTACTGCGAACGGCATCATGGGTACGGCGTGGTGCGCGAACTGGTAGGGCACGGCATCGGCCGCTCCCTGCACGAGGAACCGGAAGTGCCGAACTACGGAAAACGCGGAAAAGGCCCGGTGTTGCACAGCGGAATGACCATTGCCATCGAACCGATGATCAATATGGGCAAACGCGACGTGTACCAGGCTGCCGACAAATGGACCATCATCACCAAAGATCACCAGCCCAGCGCACACTACGAACACACCGTATGCGTGCGCAAGGAAAAAGCGGATATCCTGTCGGATCACCGTCCCATCCTGGAGGCTGTAAAAAATAATTCGGAATTGCTGGAAATCTCGCCAAAAAGTTAGATATTTGCAGCCCAAAATTGAAAAGGCTTTTTTATGCCGAAAGACGACTTGATTAAACAGGACGGGGAGGTGCTGGAAGCGCTGTCGAACGCCATTTTCAAAGTGCAACTGGAAAACGGGCACGTGGTGACGGCTACCATCTCCGGAAAAATGCGCATGCACTACATCCGCATTCTGCCTGGTGATCGGGTCTCTGTGGAAATGTCGCCTTACGATTTGAGTCGGGGGCGCATCACTTACCGGTACAAATAAAGCCACAAACGATAAAATACATTTTCCGATGAAGGTTCGCCCGTCCATCAAAAAACGTTCTGTCGACTGTAAGATCGTGCGCCGCAAGGGCAAGATCTACGTCATCAACAAGAAAAACCCGAAGTTCAAGCAACGCCAGGGTTAATTACCTTGTTGTTTGTCATTTAAAAACACACCAATTTTTGCAACCATATGGCACGTATTGCTGGTGTTGACCTTCCCCGTAACAAACGCGGGGTTATTGGTTTGACCTACATTTTCGGTATCGGGGCATCCTCGGCCAAAAAAATCCTGAGCGAAGCCGGCATTGACGAGAGCGTCAAGGTCGAAGCGTGGAATGACGAGAACATCAAAACCATCTCGCGCATCATTGCCGACGAGTTCCGCACGGAGGGCCAGTTGCGCTCCGAGGTGCAACTCAACATCAAGCGTTTGATGGACATTGGTTGCTACCGCGGCCTGCGTCACCGCAAGGGGCTTCCCCTGCGCGGCCAGCGCACCCGCACCAACGCGCGTACCCGGAAGGGCAAGCGTAAAACCGTTGCAAACAAGAAAAAAGCTACGAAGTAATAGCGGTCTGCGGTTGGGCGATCAGCCCGCCGGTTCGGCCAACAACCTAATATTATGGCAAAAGGAGCTTCCAGAAAAGTTGTTAAGCGCAAGGTTAAAGTCACACCCGAAGGGATTGTGTACATCCAGGCGACTTTTAACAACATCATCATTTCCATCACCAACAACCAGGGCGAGGTGGTCTCCTGGGCCTCTGCCGGTAAAGCCGGATTTCGGGGTTCCAAAAAGAACACGCCGTTTGCGGCAACCACCGCCGCCAACGACGCCGCCAAAACGGCTTTCGACGCAGGCATCCGCACCGCTACGGTGTTTGTGAAGGGTCCGGGTTCCGGCCGGGAAGCCGCCATCCGTGCCATCGACCAGGCCGGCATCAAAGTATCTGTAATCAACGACGTGACGCCGATGCCGCACAACGGCTGCCGTCCGCCCAAACGCAGACGCGTATAATTAGTTGCCTGGGTTGAAGCGATTCAACTCCGCAGCACTTTAAATTTTCAAATCAAGCCATGGCTCGTTATACTGGACCAACCACTAAAAAGTCCCGCTCATTCGGGGAATCCATTTTCGGCTACGACAAATACTTCGAACGCCGCAAGTATCCGCCCGGGCAGCACGGCCTGACGCGCAAGAAAAAATCGGGCTCCGAATACTCTGTGCAGTTGAAGGAGAAGCAGAAAGCCAAGTACACCTACGGTGTGCTCGAACGCCAGTTCCGCAAAATTTTCCACGAAGCCCAGCGCCGTTCCGGCGCCACGGGTGAAATCCTGCTCCAACTGCTGGAAGCGCGTCTCGACAACACCGTTTACCGGCTTGGTATGTCGTCCACCCGCCGCGGCGCCCGCCAATTAGTGGGGCACCGCCATGTAACCGTGAACGGCGAAGTGGTGAACATCCCCTCCTACACCGTGAAGCCCGGTGACATCATCGCCGTGCGCGGTCGCTCCAAGAATATGGACATGATCACCATGCACGTGGGCGCAAAAACCAAGGACGTGCGCAAATACACCTGGCTGGAGTGGAACCCCGATCAAATGAAGGGTACCTTCCTCGCCTACCCACAGCGGGACCAAATCCCGGAAACCATCAACGAGCAGTTGATCGTGGAATTGTACTCTAAATAAACCCAAGCCCACCCGATTTATGAGTATCCTCAATTTTCAGAAGCCTGAGAAAATTCTGCTCCAAAAAGCCACCGACTTTGAAGGGACGTTTGAGTTCAAACCCCTCGAGCCGGGATTCGGACAGACCATCGGCAACTCCCTGCGCAGGGTACTGCTCTCCTCCCTCGAAGGGTGGGCTGTAAGCGCCGTTCGTATTGGGGGGGTGGAGCATGAGTTTTCTACCATCAGGGGCGTTGTGGAAGACGTTGTGGACATCGTCCTCAACATGAAGCAGATCCGCCTCAAGCACCTGGTGACGGAAGATACCACCACCCAGTCTGAAAAAATCTACCTGACCATCAGCGGTCGCGAGGAGTTCTATGCCGGCCAGATCGAAGAAGTCACCAACGTGTTCAAGGTGATGAACCACGACCTGCTCATTTGCCGCATGGACCCGTCCGTGACCCTCGAGCTCGAACTGACTGTCACCAAGGGCCGTGGCTACCAGCCCGCCGACGAAGCGATCCCCAAGGACGCTGCCATCGGTGTTATCCCCATTGACGCCATCTATACCCCGATCAAAAATGTGGCCTATCGCGTGGAAAACACCCGCGTGGGCCAACGCACCGACTACGAAAAGCTGACCATTGACGTCAAGACGGACGGCACCATCCACCCGGAAGACGCCATCCGCGAAGCCAGTCGCATCCTGATCCAGCACCTGATGCTGATCACCGACGACAACATCACCTTCGACAAGCCGGCCGACCGCGAGGAAAACGTCGTCGACGAGCACATCCTCCACATGCGCAAACTGCTGAAAACGTCGCTTGAAGACCTCGACCTCAGCGTGCGTGCATACAACTGCCTCAAGGCCGCCAAGATCAACACCCTGGCGGAAATGGTGCGCTTCGACACCCATGAGCTGCTCAAGTTCCGCAACTTCGGCAAAAAGTCGCTTGTGGAAATCGAAGAACTGCTGGCCGAAAAAGGACTCACCTTTGGAATGGACCTGAGCAAATACAAGCTCGACGAAGAATAGGAATCGACATTCAGGGGCACTTTTCCGGCATCCCCGGTCATGGCGCCAAACCGGAAAAAATATTTTTTAACCAAGTGCGGTAACCGTTGAGCGCGAACAGCAGCCCCGGTGCCGCCACCTTAAACAGGTACCACCGTTATGCGTCACGGAGATAAGATTAACAACCTGGGCCGTACTGTTCAGCACCGCAAGGCCCTGCTGCGCAACCTCTCGATCGCCCTCATCGAGCACAAACGCATCACCACCACCCTGGCCAAAGCCAAAGCGTTGCGCCGCTTCATCGAGCCCATCGTTACCAAAGCCAAAAACAATACCACCCACTCCCGCCGTGTGGTGTTCGGCTACCTGCAAAACAAGGAAGCCGTAAAGGAACTCTACGGACCCATCGCTTCCCGTGTCGCCGAACGCGAGGGTGGTTATCTGCGCGTTATCAAACTCGGTTTCCGGAAAGGCGACGGCGCCGAAACGGCCATGATCGAATTCGTGGATTACAACGAGGTATACAACCCGAACGCCCGCAAAGACAAAACCGCAAAGAAAACGCGCCGCGGTGGCAAGAAAGCCTCGGCCGTAGAAGCAGCGGCAGCCGAGACAGTAACCGCCCCAGTGGTTGAGGCCGTAGCGCCGGTGGTTGAGCAAGCCCCCGAGGCGGAAGTTGCCCACGAGCAAGCGGTAGAAGCAGCCTCCATCGCCGAAGAAACCGTGATGTCGGCCGAAGCCGCCGTCGAAGAGCAAGCCCCCGCTGCGGAGGCGACAGAAGAGCAGGCTCCGGAAACTGCTGAGCCGGCTGCTGAAGAAGAAAAAAAGGAGGACGCGTAAAATCCCACCGGATAGGATGAAAGTTCGTATTCCCTTTCATCACATTCGGTTCCTGTTCACCGAACTGCAAAGGCCGCTCGGGCTGAATGAAGAACACGATGAACTGATCGACTTTGACGTTCGGTTCAAACGCATCCTGCACAAACACATCGCCATTTTAGGCTGGTGGAGCGTGTTGAATATCCTGGGCGGTATTCTGGCGCTCCTTTTTTTTTCCGGCGCCCTCTATTATTTCTGGATGATGGGCATCGTCTGGGGGATCATTAACCTGGCAGTCGCCATTGCGGTTTTTGACCACATTTTCTTCTCTCGTTTTCGCCATGGCGATGTGCTGGAGCGCATGGAGGCCCAATGGCATGTGGAAAAACTGATGTTTCTCAACATTGGTATCGATTCGGCGTATATATTTGTGGGACTGTTCCTTCGCGAGCACAGTTTTGTGCCCGACGTGTTCAGGCCGGAAATGTGGCTGGGTTTTGGCTGGTCGGTTATCGTACAAGGTGTTTTTCTGCTTGCTCAGGATATCGCCGTGTACCGGCTGCACCAGAAAAATTACCAAAAAGCCGACCCGTATTTCGACTCGCTCATGGAGCCTTGAGGGGACAGTCAGTTGACTGTTTATGAACCTTTCGGAATTGTTCCAGGCGCTGTTTCCGCCTTTTTTTTCGGGCCTGCTGGTTGCCACCGGTGTGGGGCTGATCATCGGGCTGGAGCGCGAGTTCGACACCCATGAGGAGCCCGGGCACATCGGTGGCATCCGCACGTTCATACTGGTTTCGCTTGCCGGTTATGCGGCCGGTTTTCTGGCGTTGAACACCGATCCCGGCATTTGGGTGGCGGCACTTGGCGGCTTTATGGTACTGACGGCCATCGCCTACTTCCTCCAGGCGCAAAAGGGGAAATCCGGGCTGACCACGCCGCTCGCCTTGGTGCTTACCTTTATGCTGGGGTTGTTGATTGCCAACGGGTACGTGCGCGAGCCCCTGGCCGTGGTGGTGGTGATTACCACGGTATTGTCGCTCAAAACCCAGCTGCACGGCTTCATCCGGCAGGTGACACGCGAGGAGTGGTTGGATTTTGTCAAATTCATCGTGCTGGCGCTGTTGGTACTGCCCATGCTGCCCGACCATTCGTTTGGGCCCGAGCAGATGATGAACTTCCGCGATCTGGGCTGGATCGCCGTTTTGGTATTGTCCATCAGTTTTACCGGTTATCTGCTGCTGAAATTCACCAGTGCGAACATCGGCGTGTTGTCTACCGCCATCATCGGCGGCCTGTTTTCTTCCACGCTCATCGCTTGGGTGTTTTCCGCCAAAAGCCGGGACCGGCCCGACCTGGGCGGCGCGCTGGGCGCTGGCATTGTGCTGGCATCGTCGATTATGTTTGTCCGGGTGTGGGTATGGACATTCCTGTTCGCCCACGCCGTCGCGGTGCGGATGACGGCGCCCTTACTGATCATGTTGGTACTGAGCCTGCTCCCGACCTGGCTGGTGTTGCGAAACCGGCGTCCGGCGGGAGACACCCCCCAGGTGACACCCGGCAACCCGCTCGACATCAAAAACGCCATACTGTTCGTGTTGCTGTACATCGGCGTCACGTATTTCATGTACTTCTCGCGAGAGTGGCTGGGTACGGCCATGACGTACCTGTCGGGCGCCGTGTCGGGCATTGCCGACATAGACGCCATCACGATCACCACGTCCAAATGGGCTGCAACAACGCCCGACGTCAACGACCAGGCGGCCACCATCATCCTGTTGGCGGTATTGTCCAATTCTGTGTTCAAGCTCGTCGTCAGTTTGCTGAACGGCGACGCGGCCCTGCGCAGGCCGGTGTTGATCGGATTCGGGCCGGTATTGATCGCCGGAGCGGCATTTGTTGTTTACTGGTTGGCCGGCTAAACCTCGTTTTTTATGAAAATGGTAAAAATACTGTTCTGGTTTTTTGTCGTGTTGCTCTCCGCCGCGCTGCTCGCCCGGCTGATCGGGTCATTTCGTTTCAAGCAAATGGTGAAAGCGGACCTCCGTCGTTTGCAGGCGAATGTAGCAGACACAGACGTCATCCTGACGCCCGACGACATCCGGCATCTTCCGTCCATCGTTCAGCAGTGGTTGCACCGTTCGGGTGTGGTGGGGAAAAACCGGATTCAGGGCGTTCACCTGCACCAAACCGGACGGATGCGCACCACCCCCGAAGGCCCCTGGATGCCGGTGCGTGCCGAGCAGTATTTCAGTGTGGCCAGGCCCGGGTTTGTGTGGGTTGCCGACGTGCAGGCGGCGCCCCTGGTGCACCTGAGCGGGCGGGATCTGTTTGAAGACGGAAAAGGCCACATGCTCATCAAAGCCGCTTCGCTGATCCCGGTGGCCGACGCCAGGGGAGCGGAGACGGACCAGGGCACCCTGATCCGGTTTCTGGCGGAAATATGCTGGTTCCCCTCGGCAGCAACGGCAGATTACATCGCCTGGGAGTCGGTAGACTCGCTCTCCGCCAGGGCAACCATGCGTTTCGGCGGGACAGAGGGCTCCGGCGTTTTTTCGTTTACCCCCGAGGGGGACCTGCGGGCCTTTGACGCCCTGCGCTACTACGACCGGCAGGGAACGGCCACCCTGGAGAAATGGCGTATTGAAAATGCGGCAGACAGCTACCGTGCGTTTGCGGGGGTGCACATGCCTACGCGCTCCTCGGTGCATTGGTTGCTGGACTCGGGTGACTTTATGTGGTTTGAGCTGGAGGTGAAAGCAGTGGAATACGGACCAGGTCTTTGATATCGGTCAGGGCGTACCCGTTTGCCGAATCCTTTCCATAACTTTGTAGCCCTCCTCGAAAATAAATAGCCGCCACCGAAATGTCTGCTGCCATCCTTTGCCCCTATTGCCAGTCCGATCTCACCTACGAAAATGAAGGCATGATGAGTTGTTCCCAGTGTTTTCAGGAATGGGATCCTGCCGTTGAAGTGCAGGAGACCGCCACCGGGGATCGTCCATTGATTGTGTTGGACGCCAATGGCAACGAACTGCAAAACGGCGATTCGGTGATCGTCATCAAAGACTTGCCGGTGAAAGGGATGCCCAGACCCGTCAAGGCAGGCACCAAGGTAAAAAACATCCGCCTGACCGAAGGAGAGCACAACATCGACTGCAAAATAGAAGGGTTTGGCGCCATGGGCCTTAAGTCGGCGTTTGTGCGGAAGGCTTGAGCACAAGCAATAAGAAAAGCTACTCCTTCACCACTTTAGCCACGTACAAGCCTTTTTCTCCGAGGATGCGCACAAAGTACAGCCCGGGCTCAAGCCCGTCCAGGCGAATGCTCACCGGGTTGTCAGCCCCTTGCTGCAAGGAGACGCGGCGGCCGGCGGAGTCGAACACCTCAATGTTTTGGGCTGTGTCGTCGCCGAGTTGGGCGAAGGTGACGGCGTTGGCGGGGTTGGGTGTCAGGGTGACGGCGCCGATGGTTTGCTCGCCGGCGTTGAGGATGATGGGGTCGAAACGGGTGCCGCTGTTGAGGATTTCGCCGGTGGCGGTGTTGCGGACGTAGGCCGTGACGAATGTTTCGTTGGGCTGCCAGCCGCTGTTCAGGGTGTAATTGTAGTTAAACACCACCTCCTGGCCCAGTGCAGCCGGCGTGTAGTCGACACCGGCGACGGGGGTAAGCATTTGGCGGAACACGTCGTGGTGTACCTTTTCTCCGTTTGGCGTGGTCAGGTTGATCTCTTTTTCGGCGATGAGGGCGTACAGTTTGTAATTGCCGGCGGGGATGGCGTCCTGGGTACGCAGCCTGATGGTAACGTCGCGCGTGCTGCCGGTGGTTTCAACGACCTGCACGTACAGCGGGCTGGTCTGGTTGAGGTATTGCTGGAAGGTGGCCGCCGGCAGCAGGGGGTTGCCGGCAGGGATGAGGGTGCCGTTCAGGGCCACGCGGGGTGTCCCCTGGATGCCGTACACGCCGGCCAGGGCGCTGTTTTCGGTGGTATTGGCCTGGTAAAACACGCAATTGGTATAGGGCACCGGCGGGTGGATGGACACGTGGTGCACGTCGGTGGCGTAGGGGTCAATGGTGGTATAAAACGCAGGATTCCGGCTGGCGCAGATGCCGCAGCGGGAATTGGTGAAATGCTCGATGGTAACGTAGCGTTTGACGGGCGCCTGGGCGGTTACCGAAAGCGTCAGTGCGGAAACAACAAGCAGCAGGGTATTCTTTTTCATGGGAACAAGGGTGGGTTGAGAACTCAAAAGTACGGTAATAACCCTTTCGGCGTAGATATGGTTGACGAAAAGCGGCGGAAATGTCCGCCGGGAGCCATTCCATTCAAATTTGCCGGTGAACAAAAACGCCGTAATATTGCGCTTTCAAACGACTGAAAACGACCCTTATGTTACTCTTTTCCATGCCCGATTTTGCCTCCGGCGAAACCTGGATCGGCTTGTTGACCCTGACCTTTCTGGAAATCGTTCTGGGCATCGACAACATCATCTTCATTTCCATCCTGTCGAACAAATTGCCGGCAAACGAGCAACCCAGGGCGCGAACCCTGGGGCTGATTCTGGCCATGGTGCTGCGCATTGTGCTGCTGTTCGGCATTACCTGGGTGATCGGGCTGAAGGACCCGCTGTTCCACGTTGACTTCCTCGGCCTGCACGGCGCCCTGACCGGCCAGGGGCTTATCCTCCTCCTCGGGGGTATGTTTCTGCTGTGGAAAGCCACCAAAGAAATACACCACAAGCTGGAAGCGCCGGCGCCCGGCGATGATCCCATGACCAAAAATGGCGCAAGGGCAACCGTCAACGCCGTCGTCATGCAGATCGCCCTCATCAACATCGTGTTTTCCTTTGATTCCATCCTTACCGCCGTGGGCATTGCCGACAACCTGTGGGTGATGATCATTGCCGTGGTGCTGTCTGTTCTGGTGATGATGTTATTTTCCGGGCCGGTGAGCAAATTCGTCAATAATCACCCTACGGTGCAAATGCTGGGTTTGGCGTTTCTCATTCTCATCGGCTTTTCGCTCATTGCCGAAGCGGCCCACCTCGGGCACTTCATCCAGGCGGAAATTCCAAAAGGGTACATGTATTTTGCCATCTTTTTCTCAGTTTTTGTAGAATTTCTCAACATCCGGATGAGCAAGGCGCGTAAGCCCATTCAATTGTACGGCCCCGCCAAAACCGCCTCCGAGTCTGGTTTGATGGACGAGAACCTGCTCGACAACCAATAACCCGGGCGCTCCGAAACCCCGACACCCACCGTCTTTATGCTCAACCTTGACCGAGACCTTGTTTTTCTGGACGTAGAGACCACGGGTCTGAACGTCATCCGCGACCGAATCCTGCAGATCGGCCTGCTCAAGTTGTTCAAAAAGGGGGATGAGCCGAGGGAGCTGAGCATGCTGATCAACCCGGGCATCCCCATTTCGGAGGAGTCCATGATGATTCATGGCATCACACCGAAGGACCTGGCGCGCAAGCCCACCTTCCAGCAGGTGGCGCAGCAGCTATGGGATTTCATTGGCGACGCCGACCTCGCGGGATACAACTCCAACCGGTTCGACATCCCGATGCTCATGGAGGAGTTTGCCCGGGTGGGCATGACGTTTGAGATTGCCCAACGCCGGCTCATCGACGTGCAGCGCATTTTTTACAAAATGGAGCCCCGCACCCTGAAAGCCGCCTACCGCCTCTATTGCCACGCAGAGCTGGCCGACGCGCACGACGCCATGGCCGACGTGCGCGCCACCTATGAAGTCCTCAAAGGCCAACTGCGCACGTACGAGGGCAAAGACCTGGTCGACGAGGACGGCAACACCGTGCCCGCACCCGTCCAGAACAACATGCAGGTGCTGCACGACTTCACCAACGACCTCGGCTTTCTCGACGCCACCCAGAAATTGCGCCGCCAGCCCGACGGCAAGATCATTTTTACCTTCGGCAAATACCAGGGGCAGTCGGTGCACGACGTGTTCGCCAAAGAGCGCAACTATTTCCACTGGATGATGGAGCGGGAGTTCTCGAGCCAGGTGAAGCAGATTATTAAAGGGATTATGAAGGAGGTGGAGGGGAAATAGCGGGATAAGAGGCCTATAGCCTCACTCCTTCACCACCCGCACCCCCTGCATCACCCGTCCTTCCCGGTAAAAACAAAACACATAGCTCCCGGCGGGCAATCCCGCCAACGGCAGGGCCTGCACCGGCCCCTGGGCGACGCCCGCACCGGCCTGCCGCCCAGAGGCGTCGTACAGGCGCCAGGCGTCGGCCGCTCCCCATTCCACGTACAGCACATCCTGCGCGGGGTTGGGCCACAGCCGACCGGCGTAGGCGCTGCTGCCGGGCGC